>NZ_JAELTT010000035.1 GCF_016428975.1 Dyella sp. ASV21 | reverse complement strand
TTCCACGAAGTCGCCCACCGCCGGCCGCTCGGCCGGGTCCAGGTTGCGCTTGAGGAACTGCCCGGCAGGCTGCGCGCCGAACAGCTGCTCGCCGTCGTGCAGTTCATAGCCGGCGCGGTGCTGTGCCACCACACGGGCCAACTGCCGACCTTCGCCGGGCAAAGTGTCGCCGCGCCAACCGATCCGGCGCAGTCGCTCAATAATCTGGGCATCCGTCATGGGACGGAATTATGCCCTGTACGCCCACTCGAAATACGACCGCCATCCGCACGCCGCTTGCCGAGGCGGCGACGCGGCAAGCGGCGTGTCGGGGATGGCCGGGGCAGCGCAAGTGGCGAACTGACAGAAAAAAGCCCGAAACGCGGCCTTTTCAGGCTCCCACGACGCGCCGGGACGCTGCTAGCATGCGGGAAATGCCGGCGTTTGCTGCGCCGCGACAACAACAAGTCAAAGGACGTTCGCGTTGGCCTCGATCAAACCCAGTGCGCACCTGGCGGACGTGCGCTACGAAATCCGTGGCGCACTCACCCGGCGATCGCGTGAGCTGGAGGCTGCTGGCCTCCCGATCATCAAGCTCAACATCGGCAATCCGGGCCGTTACGGCTTCGAAACACCCGCTCACCTGCGCGAGGCGATCGCCCGCCACCTGCAGGAAAGCGAGGCCTACGGCCACGAGCAGGGCCTGGAGGAAGCCCGCGACGCCATCGCCGCCCAGCAGCGCCATCGCGGTGCCCGCGGCGTGGACATGGAACGGGTGTTCATCGGCAACGGCGTGAGCGAGCTGATCGACCTGAGCCTGCGCGCCCTGCTGCAGCCAGGCGACGAAGTACTGCTGCCCAGCCCCGACTACCCGCTGTGGAGCGCAGCCACCATCCTCAACGACGGCAAGCCGCGCTACTACCGCTGCCTCGCCGAGCACGGCCACCTGCCCGACCCGGCCGAGATCGAAGCCCTGGTGACGCCGCGCACGCGCGCCCTGGTGCTGATCAATCCGAACAATCCCACCGGCGCGGTCTATCCGCGCGAGTTGCTGGAGCGCATCGTCGCCATCGCCGCCAAGCATCATCTGCTGCTGCTGAGCGATGAGATCTACGACGAGATCCTGTACGACGGCACGCCGTTCCAGCCGTTGGCCGAAGTAGCCGGTGACCTCCCTTGCGTCAGCTTTGGCGGCCTCAGCAAGGTGCATCGCGCCTGCGGTTACCGCGTGGGCTGGATGAGCCTGTCGGGCGACCCCGCACGTAGCACCGATTATCGCGACGCCCTGCAGTTGCTGGCCGCGCTGCGTCTTTGCGCCAACGTCACCGCCCAGTGGGCCGTGCGTCCGGCCCTGCAAAGCGCACCGACCATCAACGCGCTCACCGCGCCGGGCGGTCGCCTGCATGAGGCACGCCGTGCCGTGCTGGAAGGCGTGGCCGCCAGCCACTTCCTGGACATCGTGGCGCCTTCGGGTGCGTTGTATGCGTTCCCGCGCGTGCGCGCCGATCGCCTGGGCGACTTCGACGACAACGCCTTTGCGCTGCGGCTGCTGGAAGAAGAATCGGTGCTGGTGGTGCCCGGCAGTAGCTTCAACGTGCCGCACAGTCGCCATCTGCGCCTGACCCTGCTGCCACCGCCGGATCAGATCCGCGAGGTATTCGTGCGCATCGAGCGCGTACTCGCCGGCATGGCGGCGGCGCAGAAGCCGCGCGCCGCGGTGGCCTGATCCCCCATGCGTTATCTCGCGCTGGGTGATTCCTATTCGATCGGCGAGGGCGTGCCCGAAGCCGGCCGCTGGCCGATGCAACTGGCCGTGCGGCTACGCAGGGAGGGGGTGGCGCTGGACGATCCACGCATCGTCGCCACCACCGGCTGGACCACCGACGAGTTGGCGGCCGCCATGGACGCCGCCACGTTCGAGCCGCCGTACGACCTGGTCAGCCTGCTGATCGGGGTAAACAACCAGTACCGCGGCCGCAGCGCGGAGGATTACCGGCGCGAGTTCGGGCACATGCTGAAGCGCGCTGTCGGCTTGGCCGGCGACCGTGCCGAGCGCACCCTGGTGCTGTCGATTCCCGACTGGGGCGTTACTCCGTTCGCACACGGCAGCGGCCGCGACGTGCGGCGCATCGCGCAGGAACTGGATACCTACAACGCCATCGCGCACGAGGAGGCCAGCCAACACGGCGTGGCCTTCGTGGATATCACCGGCCTGTCCCGCCAGCACCCGGCACTGCTCGCCGAGGATGGACTGCATCCGTCTGCCGCACAGTACGCGCTGTGGACGGAAGCCGCCCTGCCCGTCGCCAAGGCGCTGCTCGCCGGCTGAGCCAACGCCCGTCTCGGGCGCGCCGCAACCGCTCTGCAACCATTCCGCCATCGTGCGGTGACCTGCCGCGCGCATGCTGAGCTCCCGGTAACCACCGGGAGAGACTGCCATGGCGACCTTTCACTGCCGCAGCGCCTTCATCTCCGACGTGCACCTGGGCACGCCCGATTGCAAGGCCAGCTACCTGCTCGACTTCCTGCGCAAACTGCGCTGCGAAAAACTCTATCTGGTTGGCGACATCGTCGACATGGAAGCGCTGGCGCGCCGCACCTGGTGGCACGCCGATCACGGCGCAGTGATCGCCGAGGTACTGGACCTGGCCCGGCGCGGGGTGGAAGTAACCTATATCCCCGGCAATCACGACGCCCCGGTGCGTGGCTTGGCCGGACAGAGCTTTGGCGGCGTAAAGATAGCGCTGGACGCCGTGCACGAAGGTGCGGACGGACGGCGCTACCGCGTCAGCCACGGCGACGAATTCGATCCGGAGCAGGTCGGGCGCACATGGATGGTGCACCTGGGGGAGGTGATGCATCGCTTCATCTGCTGGACCAACCGTCGCGTGCACGCGATGCGCCGCCGGCTGGACCTGCCCTACCTGCCGCTCTCGATCATTGTGAAGTCGCACATCGGCAAGGCGCTGGCCTATATCCGCGCTTATGAGCAGCGGGTGGCCGACGACGCGCGCGAACGTGGCTTCGATGGACATATCTGTGGACACATCCACTTTGGGCATGTGCGCGACATGGACGGCGTGCTGTATCTCAACGACGGTGATTGGGTGGAGCACTGCACGGCGCTGATCGAAGACCACACCGGCGCCATGGAGCTGATCCACTGGAGCGAACAGCATGCCCCGCTGGGTCGCGCCAGCCGGGAGCTGGTGCTGCCCTCCCCGGCCGCGGCCCTGGCCCTGGCCCCGCTCACCCGCAGCCAGCTGGATCTGAGCCAGTTGCGACCGGCGGCCTGAAGCGGTCGCCCCAGCGGGCCGCCGCACCTTGAAGCCGCGGCAGGCGTCGGCATATCAAGGGGGCTACAATTGGCCCTCTTTGCCGGAGTTTTCCATGTCCCTCGACAGCGCCACCCGCGAACGTATCGAATCCCTGCTGCAGAACCACCGCGTGGTGCTGTTTATGAAGGGCACCCGCCAACAGCCGATGTGCGGCTTCTCGGCCGCCGCCACCAATACGCTGAACGAGCTGCTGCCGGACTACCACACGGTCAATGTGCTGGAAGACCCGGAAATCCGCGAGGGCATCAAGGCGTACGGCGACTGGCCGACCATCCCCCAGCTATACGTACAGGGCGAGCTCGTGGGCGGTGCGGACATCATTCGCCAGATGTACGCCAGCGGCGAACTGCATCAGCTGTTCGGCGCGGCCGCTCCGGACCGCACGCCGCCGCAAATCACCATCACCGACAAAGCCGCGGAGGCCATCCGCCAGGGCACGGCCAGCGCCCAAGGCATGGCTCTGCACCTGGAGATCGGCCCGGACCATAGCGCCGGCTTCCAACTGGCCCCGGGCAGCGACCATGACATCGTGGTGGTGGCCAACGGCATCGAAGTGCATTTCGACCCGGGTAGCGCCCAGCGCGCCAAGGGCATCGTGATCGACTGGGTCTCCACCGTGCAGGGCGAAGGCCTGAGCCTGAAGTTCCCGGGCGCGCAGGAGATCGGCTCGCTCACCGTGCAGCAGCTCAAGGAGCGCCTGGCCGCCGGCAACCTCACCCTGGTGGACGTGCGCCCGGCCCATGGCCGCGCCCAGGCCGCAGCGCTGGCGCAGGCCCGCATCCTGGAAGAGGAAGGCTACGAAGCCCTGGCTGCCCTGCCCAAGGACACCGAGATCGCCTTCATCTGCCACCACGGCGTTTCCAGCCGCGGTGTGGCCGAGCGTTTTGCCGCGCATGGCTTCAGCAAGGTCTACAACGTCGAAGGCGGCATGGACGCCTGGGCGCGCGAGATCGACGCCTCGGTGCCGCGCTACTGAGCCATCGGCCTTAAAGCAGTCTAGACGTCCAAAGCGCCCACTTCGGTGGGCGCTTTTCTTTTATGTTCATGGCAAGTGAAATTCAGCATTCGTTCAGTAAAATCCGACTTGGGGCGAGAGATGCTGCGATTGACTGCCTGTGGCATCGCGTATTCCTGCGGAAAGGTTTCGGAAGAAACGAAAGGTCTTGCTCGTAAGTCCGCATTAATTCACGCCCCGGCTGCTCTCGTCGCGAGAAATACCGAACTGAAAGCCTCGCTTCAGTCAAGGATTGCAAGCAAGTTCTTTCGGAACTGAACAGCCCATTCATAACCGTTGTGTAACGTTTGGACTACACGTAACGTCGATGTTGCGACGCGATGACTGCAACAGCAGCAGCGCGTGACGCTGGGGAGCTACAAGCCAAGCCGATATCCGACTTTCCACCGGTGTAAACCGCGTGGCGCGGGTTTCTGCGGCCTAAAAACTTACGTTGGCCTCTCGAGGCCTTTTTCAGGGACGCCACCGTCGCCGGTGGTCGGCCCCAGGGGAGAGCTTGTCATGCTGTTGCTGCACTGCTTGCCTGCACCAGGCCACCACGGGATTGCGGACGCATCCCCTCACGCACCGAACGCTGCCGGCTAAGCCGCGCCGCCATCCGGAGGCTCCGCGACGCGCAGCCTCTTCCACGGAGATAGAGCCAGTCCTACCAACCCGTGCCTGTCACGGGAGGCGGCGGCGTGCGCCTGTGCGACCGCAGGCTGGCTCGATGTTTTGAGTCGTACCACCTGGCTTAAGAGGAAAGCATGTCCAATCATCGTTTCGTATCCACCTCACCGCGACGGGCGCTGCGCCGCACCGCGCTGGCCCTGGCGGTTGCCGCCGGCGTCACGCTGGTTAGCCCGGTCGCCGCACAAAGCTCCACCGGCTCGATCTTCGGCACGGCGCCGACGGGAGACACCGTGCTCATCCAAAGCGACAGCGGCGTGACCCGCGAAGTCGCGGTGGACGCCAACGGCCGCTACTCCGCCGGCAGCCTGCCGCTGGGTTCGTACAAGGTGAGCCTGAAGAAGGACGGCACTATCCTGGACACCCGCTCGAACGTCGCACTGACGGTGGGCGCGGGCACGCAGGTTTCCTTTGCCGCCGCGGCCGCCGCCGATGCCAAGAGCCTTGGCGCGGTGACGGTGATGGCCAACGCCCTGCCCGCCATCGACGTGAGCCAGATGGACTCGCGCACGGTGATCACCGCCGACCAGCTGACCAAGCTGCCGGTGGCTCGCAGCGCCGAGGCGATCGCCGTGCTCGCGCCGGGTGTAAACCTGGGCAGCACGTACTTCACCGGTCCGACCGGCCAGACGCTGGTGTCCTTCGGCGGTTCGTCCATCGCTGAGAACGCGTATTACATCAACGGCTTCAACACCACCGACGTGCTGCACAACTTCGGCGGCATCACCCTGCCCTATGGCGCCATCGACCAGCAGCAGATGCTCTCTGGCGGCTACGGCGCGCAATACGGCCGCTCCGACGGCGGCGTGATCAACCAGGTGGGCAAGCGCGGCACCAACGAATGGCATTTTGGCGCCCAGGTGCTGTGGCAGCCGAAGTTTGCCGAAGCCGACCCGGACAACGCCTTCTACCCCACCGGCTCGCAGTTCCTCACCGGTCCGGGCAGCCGCCAGGGTCAGATCTACCAGTTCCGCAACGACAACAAGTCGTGGGAACACGCCGAGGACGCCTATTTCGGCGGCCCGCTGATCAAGGACACGCTGTACATCTTCGGTGCGGTGGAAGCCGACCATATCGACGATGGCGTCAGCGTGGCCTCGCGCTCCACCCAGACGCAGACCGATTACGCGTACTCGCGCCCCAAGTGGTACGGCAAGATCGACTGGAACATCAACGAGAGCAACATCCTCGAATTCACCGGTGCCTCCAACAAGTCGATGTATTCGGGCAACACCTACGCGTACACCTATACGCCGCCCGCCACCAAGGGCACGCTCGGCGCCTACCTCGGCCCGGCCACCTATACCAAGAGCGGCGCGGACCTATGGTCGGCCAAGTACACCGGCTACATCACCGACGACCTGACCGTCGAAGCGCTGTACGGCAAGATGAACCAGGTGAACTACAGCCGCGCGGCCGGTGGCGATGACGCCTACGTGCTGCACGCGTACAACCAGGATCCGAGCATGATCCCGGCCGGCTCCAGCGGCATCAGCGGCCCGCAGATCAACGAGACCGTGGACGATCCCAACGCGCACGACAAAACCTCCAACCTGCGCCTGGACCTGAACTACAAGATCGACGGCCACTCGATCACCGTCGGCATCGACAACCTCGATTTGAACTCGCTGGACATCGGCACCACGCCGTCCGGTCCGGGCTACTACTGGGTGTACTCGGCAGGCGATCCGAATGCGCCGATTCAGACCCTGCCGGGCGAAAGCGTCGGCGCACCGGGTGGCAACGGCTACTACGTCGCCAAGACCATCTATGCCAATGCCGCCAGCGCCCGCGTGAAGCAGCGCGCGCAGTTCATCGAAGACGCCTGGCAGGTCACCGACCGCCTGCTGTTGAACATCGGCATCCGCAACGACCAGTTCACCAACTACAACCCCGATGGCATCGCCTACCTGCGCCTGACCAAGCCGCAGTGGGCACCGCGCCTGGGCGCCAGCTGGGACGTGTATGGGGATTCCTCGCTCAAGCTCTACGCCAACGCGGGCCGCTACTACCTGGCCGAGCCGCCCAATGTGGCCATTCGTGGTGCCGCGGGCAGCACATACACCTCGCAGTACTTCACCTATACCGGCATCGACCCGACCACCGGCGCGCCGCTTGGCTTGAACCAGATCACGCAGGACCGTTATCCCGGCGTGTCGGCCAACAACGAGTTCGGCACCCCGCCGGACCCCAAGACGGTGACCAGCGCCAACGCCAAGGCCGAGTACCAGGACGAGTTCATCGCCGGCTTCGACAAGACGCTCGACTTGTTCGACCAGCACTGGGTGTGGGGCGCCAAGGGCACCTACCGCGTACTGCGCAACGACCTGGATGACACCTGCGACGACACCACCATCCAGAACTATGCCGTGGCGCAGGGTCTGGACCCGGTCGCCGCGCTCGGTTCCACCGGTTGCTACATCCTGAACCCGGGTCGCACCGCCAAGATCGACGTGTCCAACGGCGCCGGTGGCTACAGCACGCTGACCATTCCCTGGTCGGCCTGGGGCATGCCCAACCTGCTGCGCAAGTACGTGGCGGCCAACTTCTACCTGGAGCATCCGTTCGACGGTAAGTGGTACGGCCGCATCGACTATGTGTGGTCGCACAACTTCGGCAATACCGAAGGTTCGGTGCGTTCGGACATCGGCCAGCAGGACGTGTCGCAGACCGAAGACTGGGACAACGCCGGTGTGATGACCAACGCCAACGGTGACCTGGCCAATGATCGTCGTCACCAGCTGAAGATGGTGGGCTACTACCAGATCACCCCCGAATGGCTGGTGGGCGGCAACGCCCAGATCCTCTCCGGCACGCCCAAGATGTGCCTGGGCTACTTCGGTGCGACCCAGGACGACCCGTTCGGTTACGGCGCCTCGTATCACTTCTGCGGCCCCAATGGCACGCCGGCGCCGTCGGGCTCCACCGGTCGCACGCCATGGCAGGAGATCTTCAGCCTTAATGCCGAATACCGCCCGAACTGGGCTGGCAAGAAGCTGTCGTTCGACGTGATGGTCTACAACATCTTCGACAAGCAGGTAATCACCCAGTACTACCCGACCTCCGAGTCTGGCGCGGGCGTACTGAACAAGAGTTGGCAGGTGCCGCTGTCCTACACCACGCCGCGTTACGTCCGGTTCTCGGTGAGCTACGACTTCTGATCTCCCCCCGGTCAGCGGTAACGGGCTTTGCCCTGCGGAACCACGCTCCCCCGGGTTACGGGGGAGCCTTCAGCGCCATACCCTCCGGGGCTCGGCTCGGGTGACACTCCCGTTACCGAGCCAAGCTCCGGGGCTTGCGGCGCGGCAGGCGGCGAACCCTTCGCCGCCTTATTTTTGGCCTGGCAAAGGTAAGCGCTTTCCGTTAGCTAGTTCTCAGCCTCGCCTGTTAGCATGTAGGTGACGCCTTACTCGTGTGCCTTATGCGTATCCTGCTGGTCGAAGATGATTCCCTGGTTTCCGATGCGATTACCCGTGGTTTGGTGAGCACCGGTTATGTGGTCGACGCCGTGCCTGACGCCGAATCGGTGACTGCGCGCCTTGCTGACACCCACTACGATCTGGCCATCGTGGACCTGGGTCTTCCGGGCGAGGACGGCCTGTCCCTGGTGCGCAAGCTCCGTCGCGGTGGCAGCTCGCTGCCGCTGTTGATCGTGACGGCTCGCGACGGTCTGGACGATCGCATCAACGCGCTGGACTTGGGCGCCGACGACTACCTGGTCAAGCCGTTCGCACTACCGGAACTGGCGGCCCGTTGCCGCGCCCTGATCCGCCGCGCCACCGCCGCCGCCGCCAACGAGATCGTGATCGGCGGCCTGCGCATCGACCTGGCCGGACGCCGCGCGCTCAACGCCGCGGGCGACGTGCTGGAACTGACCCGCCGCGAGTGGTCGATCCTGGAATGCCTGGCGCATCACAGCGGCCGCGTGGTGAGCAAGGAGCGGCTGACCCAGGCCATTACCGGCTGGAGCGAAGACATCTCCGGCAACGCCATCGAGGTGCATGTATCGCGCCTGCGCAGCAAGCTCGGCGGTTCGGCCACCGTGCGCGGCATCCGCGGGCTGGGCTATCGCCTCGAAGATGGCTGAGCGCAAGCGGCCCAGCAGCGTCCACGGCCGCCTGCTGAGCTATTTGCTGGCGCCGCTGCTGCTGTTGCTGGTCGCGGGCGTGGCGGTGGATCACCACGTGATCGTCAGCCCTATCCATAGTGCCTTCGATCATTCGCTGTCGCGCTCGGCCCTGGCCATCGTCGCGCGCATCCACGCCATGCCCGACGGCGAACTGGCGGTAAGCCTGCCCAAGCACCCGCCGCCGCCGTTGCGCGCATGGGAGGGCGAGCACTTTTTCTACCGCGTAAGCCGCTCCGATGGCGGCACACTTGCCGGTGTCGACGACCTGCCACTGGCGCCCGACGATCATTCGGAAGATGGCTTCAGCTACGCCGACATCCAGTTTCGCGGCGAATACGTCCGCGTGGCCAGCTACCGCACCGCGGAAATCGGCACGCCACTGATCGTGACCGTGGCGGAAACGCCGATCCGGCGTGATCGGGCCGTGCATCGGCTGGACGTGGCCTTCCTCATCAACGACACCATCCAGATGGCCGCGGTGCTGGTGATCGCGCTGATCGGCATCCGCATCGCGCTGCGCCCTTTGCAGCGCCTGAGTCGCCAGATCGCCGGACGTCCTCCGCAGGTGATGTCCAGGCTCTCCACCGAGCACGTGCCCTCCGAAGTGCTGCCCGTGGTCGAATCGCTCAACACCTTGCTCGGCAGCGTGCGCGACTCGGTGCTGTCGCAGCAGCACTTCATGGCCAATGCCGCGCATCAATTGCGCACGCCGCTCACCGGCCTCAAGGCGCAGTTGGAAGTGTTGGGCCGGGAAACCGCCGGCACCGCCCTGGAGGACCGCATCGCCCTGTTGCAAGGCGGGGTGGATCGTCTCGCCCATACCGCCAACCAGCTGCTCACGCTGGCCCGCGCTGAGCCGTCCGCCCATCGCGCCAGCCATTTCGCGCCGGTGGACCTGACGCATCTGGTCAGCGAAGTCATCGATAGCGTGCTCGACCGCGCGCTCGCCCACGGCATCGACCTGGGTGCAGATGCCCAGCCGGCCCAGGTCAGCGGCGTGTACTGGCTGTTGCACGAGTTGCTGATCAACCTGATCGACAACGCTATTCGCCATACCCCGGAAGGCGGCAACATCACGGTGCGCTGCGGCGTGGAGAACCAACACGCCTTTCTGGAAGTGGACGACAGCGGCAGCGGCATTCCACTGGACGAACGCGACAAAGTGCGTGAACGCTTCTACCGCGGCGCCGGCAGCCCGCCCGACGGCTGCGGCCTGGGGCTGTCCATTGTCGACGAGGTGGCTCGCGTGCATGGTGGCCAGCTCACCATCCTCGATGGCAGCAGCGGCGGGGGCACACGCATGCGCATCGATTTCCCGCCGCCGGCCTGAATTGGGCCCGGCCGGGCGCCCGGCACTTTGAAATTGGCCCAGTCACCCCCAAAGTGGGGGCTAACTTTGCCAGGGAGTCCCCCGTGTCCATACCCAGTGCCGTCAAGAGCACGCCCATCGGCAGCCGCCAGCAACTCACCGACTACCTGGCCGCCGGCGAGAAACCGCGCGAGGCCTGGCGCATCGGCACCGAGCACGAGAAGTTCGGCTTCCTTACCGACAACCTGCGTCCGCCCACCTTCGAAGGTGAGCGCGGCATCCGCGTATTGCTGGAGTCGCTCGCCTCCCGCTACGGCTGGGACGTGGCCCGCGAGGGCGACAACCCGGTGGCGCTGTCGCGCGACATGGCTTCCATCACCCTGGAGCCGGCCGGCCAGCTCGAGCTTTCCGGCGCGCCGCTGGAAACCATTCACCAGACATGTTGCGAGGTGAACAGCCACCTCGCCGAGGTGCGCTCCATCGCCGACGACCTCGGCATCGGCTTTCTCGGCATGGGCTTTCAGCCCAAATGGCGCCGCGACGAGATGCCGTGGATGCCCAAGGGCCGCTACAAGATCATGCGCGAATACATGCCCAAGGTCGGCGGCCTGGGCCTGGACATGATGACCCGCACCTGCACCGTGCAGGTGAACCTGGATTTCTCCAGCGAAGCCGACATGGTGCGCAAGTTCCGCACCAGCCTCGCCTTGCAGCCCATCGCCACCGCGCTGTTCGCCGACTCGCCGTTCACCGATGGCCAGCCCAACGGCTACCTCTCCTACCGCTCGCACGTGTGGGAGGACACCGACCCGAACCGCACCGGCATGCTCGATTTCGTGTTCGAGGAAGGCTTCGGCTACGAACGCTATGTCGACTACATGCTCAATGTGCCGATGTACTTCAGCTACCAGAATGGCCAGTACATCGACCTCTCGGGACAGGACTTCAAGCGCTTCATGGCGGGCGACCTGCCGGCGCTGCCCGGCGTGCGCGCCACCATGAAAGACTGGGCCGACCACCTCACCACCGCCTTCCCCGAGGTGCGCCTCAAGCAATACCTGGAGATGCGCGGCGCGGACGGCGGCCCGTGGAATCGCCTGTGCGCCCTGCCCGCATTCTGGGTGGGCCTGCTCTATGACGACGACGCACTGACCGCCGCGTGGGACCTGGTGAAGGACTTTACCCGCGAAGAACGCCACGCCCTGCGCGACGGCGTGCCCAGGCATGCACTCAAACTGCCGTTCCGTTCGCACAGCGTGCGTGAGCTGTCGGCCGAAGCGCTGAAGATTGCCGCACACGGCCTCAAGCGCCGCGCCCGCCTCAACCGCAACGGTGCGGACGAGAGCATCTTCCTCGAGCCGATGATCGAGATCGTGGAAGCCAACCAAACGCCCGCCGAGCGCAAGCTGGAACTGTTCCATGGCGCGTGGGGTGGCAAGGTGGACCCGGTGTTCCGCGAATTCGCCTACTGAGCGCAACACGCCCGCCGCTTAAAGCCCCGCCGCAACGGCGGGGCTTTTTTTCGGGTTGCAACGCGGCGCGTTCCCTTCACTTCCTAAAACGTCACGCACCATGCCAACCCTCGACGCACGACTCGCCTGCCATCGATTGCTCGACTGGAACCGCCAGCACCTCACTGCCGCCAGCGTACTCGGCGAAGCGGACATCGCCACCCGCTTCGCGCCCCAGTTCACCGTGAAGGCCAATGGCCGCACCTATGCCGCCAATTACCGGAACTACCTGGAGTTCCTCGACGGCTTTCGTCGCACCATCCAGTCGATCGATTACGACCTGCATGCCCTGGTCGCCGAAGGAGACCAGGCAAGCGTCGCCATGACCGCGCGCGTGCATCGCCTGGATGGCACGCTCGATCGCTTTGAAGCCATGCTCCTGCTCGCTTTCGATGCGCAAGGCCTGGTCACGTTGTGGCACGAGGTCTACCTGCCGCTGTAAAGCCGGCGCGTAGGCGCATGGCGACTCACGGCGTGGAAGCGTCGACCACTTCCACGGTGGTGACCTGGGCCATCGAGCGGTCGCCACGTCGGTCATGCGGAACGATCAGGCGGAAAGGGCCGTCGTTGGTCAACGGCTGACCGTCCACGCGATCCGCGAGGATCACCGCGGTGCCACCGAAATCGTCATCCAGCTCGGCGGCACTGAACACCACCTGCGAACCGTCGGCACCGCTCACGCGCACGAACCGCGCGAGCGCACGTCCCGCCAGCGCATCGTCGGAGGCTACGCAGGTGCGTCGCACGATGTCCTCCAGCGCCACCCCCTGCCAGGACCGTACCGGCCCACCCGGAAGCGCCGCGCGCACGGTCACGCGCCGCATCGTCACCAGGGCCGCTTCATCAATGAGATAGGCGGGCTTGCCATCCAGCCGCAGCTGGATAGCCGGGGGAGATGGCGCACCTTGCGCCTGCGTGGCGTCGCCCAACGCACAGACAAGACCAAGCCATAGAACCGTTGCAAGGCGAAGCGACATGGTGCTTTCCTCCTTACGGCGGCAACGCCGATGACTCCACGCGTGCGCCAACGACGCTGAGCCCGTGGTTAGAACGACGTGGTGAGGCGCGTCAGCCAATCGGGACTGATGGACAACACGAATGCCTCGATGACGCGATCGAGTCCCGTGAACACCAGCGCGCCTATCAGCACGAAACACAGGCCCAAGACTACTCGCACGCCCGTGCCCAGCTTGAGCAAGCCGCCGCGCAGGCGAAGCATGGCGGCCCCCGGCAGGGCACTGAGCGCCAAGAGAGGAATCCCCGCCCCCAAGCCGAACACCATCATCAACAAGGCGACCTGGCCCAGGTTCTTCCCCTGCGCGGCAAGCGTGGTGGCCGCGCCCAGCGTGGGACCTACGCACGGGCTCCATACGACGCCAAGCAGCAGTCCAATGGCCAACTGGCTCAAGCCGCCCTCGCCACGCACTCGCCCCAGCGCGCGCTGCCCGGTGTTGCCCAGGTGCGCGCCCGCGCGAGCAAATAGCTCGCGTCCAAACGGCAACAGCATCACCAGCCCAAACAGCACCATCAGCAGGGCACCCGCGCGTCGCACCACGCGCATATCCAAGCCCAGGTGCGCGCCCAGCGTAGCGAGCAGCGTGCCGGTCAATGCAAAAGAAAGAGCCAGGCCGAGCGCGAGCATGGCCGCACCCCAACGATGCCGCGACAGCGCCGAGGCGAACAGCAAGGGCAGTATCGGCAACACGCAGGGCGACAACAGCGTTGCCATACCCGCAAGGAATCCCAGCCCGTAGGTAGCGACGCCGAAATCCATCAAAGCGCCTGCTGCAAGACGGCCCGAATCGCACTCTCCGCCGTTTGCCCGGTGGAACGTCCTACTTCATGCCCTTGCTTGAACACCACGAAGGTGGATTGATGATCCACCTTGAGCGACTTCTCCAGCGCGGTCTCCTTGTCGAAGTCCGCCACGAAGATCGTCACCGGCGCGAAGCCCTGCTCGCGGGCCAGTCGATCCACGATGGGCTGTTGCGCGCGGCAGGTCGGGCACCAGTCCGCGTGAAAATAGACCACGACGGGTTTACCCGCCGCGACGGCCTGCTGATACGGCCCTTGGTTGAACGGCACCTCGGCAGCATGGGTAACACCCGCCGCCATCAACAACGCTGCGATAAGCACAGCAAACGCATACTTGCTCATGAGTGATTGCTCCAGTGGGAAAGCTCAATGCGCCATGGCGCGCGTACGGGTGCTTGTTTCGTCGCGCGCAGCGCCGCTGTATGTGCGAATACCGAGCGCACGCGCCAGCCAGGTATCCAGGCTGGCCTTGCCGGGACCCGACACCAGTAGCCAGAAGAAGATCAGGCTGTAGACGATCTCGTCCGCCTCCACGTAGTCGTCCAGGCCCATCAGGTTGGTGGATACCACCAGCGTCACGGCCACGGCCATATTGATGAGCATGGGGATGCACACCAAGCGCGTGCACAGGCCAAGCATCAGCAGCAGGCCGCCCACTAATTCGGTCCACGCGGACAACGCCGCACTGAACGCGGGATGGGGAATGCCCCAGCCGATGAAACGTTGAACGAAGCCATCCAGGTTATGCACCTTGGCAATGCCGGTTTCCAACCAGAAGTAGCCAAACACCAGCCGCACGACCAGCGGCCCCAGCCATTCGATACGGTGAAGGTACCCAAGCACGCGCGATGATGTGGTGGCGATGAGTTGGCGCATGACGATGCAATCCGTGACGAGAAGTGGTTTGCATCATGCGGAGCACGACCACGGCCCCGCCATATTCCGCCGTCCAGGCTTTCTTGCCCAACGTCCACATCTTGGCGAGCAGGCACTCTTTCCGTGCATCGCCGGACGATCGGGCACAAACGCAGGACGCGCGGGAACAGCCTGCCGCCATCCATCCATCGAGAATGCTCCCCGTCGGCACCTGCCAGCCCCCCGCCCATCAGGACCCGACATAGTCACTGTGCGCCGCCCTGCGCGGCATCTCGATTCGACAGGAGTTAGTCATGAAGAACAGCAAGCTCAATGGCGCGGCGTTGGCAATGATGGTGGCGGGCTTGTTCGCCGCTACGTCGATGTCCGCCGCGGCCGCCGACAAGACCGCCAGCGGCGACACCGCCAGCGTGAAGTGTATGAATTCCTCCAGCTGCAAGGGCCACGGCGCCTGCAAGCAGGCCACCAATGCATGCAAGGGCCAGAACTCGTGCAAGGGCCAGGGCTTCACCATGCAGAAGACTCAGCAAGACTGCGATGCGGCGCAGGCTGCAGCAAAACAGTCCTGATTGGATCACCGGGGTCTCCGGCCTGTGCCGGAGCCCCGCTTGCCGCCGTGACGCTTATGCACTCATCGCCTTCGCTCCCCTACCTCGGCTTCGGCCTGGGCTTGCGTGTCGATCACTACGAGGCACTGCTCGACCAGCCGGGCAACGTGCAGTGGCTGGAAATCGTCTCGGAAAACTATCTCGTGCCCGGCGGCCGACCGCTGCGTTGGCTGGAGCGCTTCCGCGAACGCTTTCCGCTGGTGATGCACGGCGTGTCGCTATCGATCGGCGGCACCGACCCGCTGGACGAGCATTACCTGACGCAATTGGATGCCCTCGCCAGGCGCGTCGAACCGGCATGGATTTCCGACCACCTGTGCTGGACCGGCGTACAAGGCGTGAACCTGCACGACCTCATGCCCCTTCCCTATACCGAGGAAGCGCTGGCCCACGTGGTGCAGCGCGTGCGCCGCGTGCAAGACCGCCTGGGCCGACGCATCCTGCTGGAAAACGTATCGAGCTACATCCGTTTCGCCGACTCGCAATTGACCGAGTGGGAGTTCCTCGCCGCGGTGGCGGAGCAAGCGGACTGCCTCATTTTGCTGGACATCAATAACGTGCACGTGAGCGCGCACAATCACGGGTTCTCCGCCGAGGCCTATCTGGCAGGCATTCCGGTTGAGCGCGTGCAGCAGTTTCACTTGGCTGGGCACGAGCAGGGCGGTGCGTTGCTGGTCGATACCCACGATGCTCCCATCGTCGACTCGGTGTGGGCGCTCTATGTGGCCGCCGTGCGTCGCTTTGGACGCGTCTCGACCATGATCGAGCGCGACGACCACATACCTCCGCTGGCCGAACTCCGCGCCGAGCTGGATCAGGCCCGCGCACTGGCCATGCCCTGGCTCAAGGAAGCCGCGTGAACGCCCTGCATGCCCTGCAATGCCAGCTCGCCGAGGCCATGCGCGACGGCGTAGCCCCCTCGCCCGCATCACTCTGCGGCGATGCCCTGGCCGATCGCGACCAGCGCTTTGCCATCTATCAACGCGGCTATTGCCTGCGCCTGCGCGATGCACTGGCCACGGAGTTTCCCGGCCTGCGCCTGCTCGCCGGGCGGCGCTTCGAAACGCTGCTGGACGCGTATGTCGCCGCACACCCATCCACCCACTACAACATCCGCTGGCACGGTCAGGGCATGACGCACTTCCTCGGCCAGTCCGCGCCCTGGAGCGCGCGACCGGCATGGGCCGAGGTGGCCGCGCTGGACTGGGCCATTTCGACCGCTTTCGATGCCGCCGACGAGTCGCCGATCGATGCCTCCGCGCTCGCCGATATCGATCCGGCCGCCTGGGCCACGCTCAGGCTTCGCCCATTGCGGCATGCCGCCGTACTGGCGTGCGCGCTCAACGCCGATGCCTTCCGCCGCGCCGCCGACCAAGACCTGCCGCGCCCCCGGCCGCGCTACGCATCACGCGCTCGTCATCTCCTGGTATGGCGCCCCTCGACCGAGGTGCGCTACCGCCGAGTCGATGCCGATGAGCTGCCCGTACTGAAGGCTGCCCTGCAAGGGGCGCCCCTGGCGCAGCTGTGTGAACGCCTTGCCGAGCGTCGCGGCCCTCATCACGCCTTGCCCACGCTGGTCTCGCTGCTCCAGCGCTGGCTCGCGGATGGCCTGATCGGCGGGGTAACCATGCTGCCAACCCCATCGAGGTAACCCTGGGCGGACTTCCAGCGAACTAGCTTTCAGAGCCACTCGCAGGAAGCTTGTCCATGTACATCGAACCGAACCCCTCCTGTCCGGCCGGTGTCCGCCCTCGCCTGGTCGAACCCGCGCTGGAATCGCTGCTCAATCAATCGATGCTGCAGGTGCAGGTAGTGGCTGAGCTGCACCGCTGCGGCGAGTGGTTCCTCGATGAGCCTCGATACGAATGCGGCCTGTTTCACCTGGTAGGTCATGGCGACTGCCAAGTGGAAAGCGCCGTGCTCGCACAGGGCATCACGCTGGAAACTGGCGACCTGGTGATTTTTCCGCACGGCGCGCCGCATCGCTTGCGCGGCGTCAACGGCAGCGACCGCACCAGCCTCATCTGCGGCGAGTTTCGTTTCATCGGCACAACGTCGCATCCGCTGGGGCTCGCGCTGCCCGCGTGCATGGTGATACGCGCCGAACGCTCCAGCACGCCATTCCGGCAGCTTTCGGCGATGATGGTGGAGGCGGTTCATCAGGACTGTGCAGGTCGGCAGGTGCTGTTGAACAAGCTGGCCGACGCGTTGTTCACGCTGGCCATTTGCGATTACGCACGCGACACCGACGAGCGCCAGGGTCTATTCGCCTCACTCGCCGATCCGCGCATCGCACGCGTGCTTCACGCCGTGCACGACCAACCGGGCAAAGCGTGGACCATGCAGTCGATGGCCGCCCTCGCCTGCATGTCACGCTCCGCCTTTGCAGAGCGCTTTACCCAACTGATGAAAGTGCCGCCGATCCAATACCTCACCCAATGGCGGGTAAGCCTTGCCGAGCAGTGGCTGCGTGACCGGCAGCAATCGGTGGCGGGCATCGCCCAGCAACTGGGTTACAGCAGCGAAGCGGCGTTCCGGCGGCTGTTCAAGCGCGTCAGCGGCATCTGTCCTGGCCGCATCCGCGGTGAGAGTGCGCGTCAGGCCATGCTCAACTGAGTGCCTGCGGCGCGGCGCCCAGGGATGCTCGGATCGACCGCCTCAACAGACCTCATCGGTCAGGCCCCCGTCGGTCTACATATAAGCCGTGGTGGCATCCACCGTGGTCAGCTTATCGGTGACACACACCACGCCGGGCACGTTCTCCACCAGTACGCGCAGCGCCTGGCGCATAGCTTCATTGGTAACCACGCCATCGAGATCGACCGCACCCCGCGCCACGTTGACCTGGACGGCCGAACGCGTGATCCAGGGATGACGCAGCATTTCCTGATGAATGTGCTGCTGGATATCCGCATCGGACGCCACGCCATCGGCGGCTTCCTTCGGCAAAGCGGCAAGGAATACGCGCATCAGATCGGCCCGGCTGAGGATGCCGACCAGCCGCCCATCGCGCGTCACCGGCACGCGCTTGATGTGATGACGCTCCAACAAGGCAACCGCATCGCCCAGGGGCGCCGATTCTTCCACCGTGAGCACCTCGCGGGACATCAGGTCGCCGACGCGACGACTGTGCGTGCCCACGTACTCCTGCGCGAGACGGCGCGGACCGAGCACCCACTCCAGCCAACGGGGGCGACGGCGCTCCGTGCCCACTTCCGAGCGACGAATGAGGTCGCCTTCGGTAAGGATGCCGATGAGGCCGCCCTGATCGTCCACCACCGGCAAGCCGCTCACGCGTGCGCCCAGCATGATCTGCATGGCAAGCGACACCGGATCGCTGACAAGCGCGGTGCGCACCTCGCCATTCATTGCGTCGCCAACCTTCATGTCTTCGCCTCCGCCGATGGAGGCAGTATGCGCAAGCAGTCGCCCTGGGCATTGATCGTCGTCAATGTCGCACGGGCCGCAAGGCGCGGCAAAAAAAGAGGCCGGCATGGCCGGCCTCTTCTCACACGCGACGAAACGCCTTACTTCTTCTGCGGCGCTTCCTTCAGGCCGCGGTTCAGCAGCATCGGCTCGATGCTCGGGTCCTTGCCGCGCCAATCCTTGTACAGCTTGCTCAGCTCTTCGGTATTACCGCGCGAGAGAATCATGGCGCGGAAACGATCGCCGTTTTCGCGGGTCAAGCCACCCTTGTCCACGAAGCCCTGGAACGCATCGTCCGCCAGCATCTCCGTCCACAGGTAGGCGTAGTAACCGGCGGCGTAGCCGTTGCCCCAGATGTGCTGGAAATAGCTGGAACGGTAACGCGGCGGCACGTAGCTCAGATTGATCTTGGCCTTGGCGAGCGCGTCGGCTTCGAACTTGTCCGGGTCCTGCTTGGGCGCATCGGCACTCAGGCTGTGCCAACTCATGTCGAGCAAGGCGGCCGAGACCAGCTCGGTCATGTCGTAGCCCTTGTTGAAGGTCTTGGCCTTCTTGATCTTCTCCACCAGCTCGGCCGGCATCGGCTCGCCGGTCTTATAGTTCTTGGCGTAGTTGGCGAAGACCTTCGGATCGGTCGCCCAATGCTCGTTGAACTGCGACGGGAACTCCACGAAGTCACGCGCGGTGGCCGCGCCCGACAGGCTCGGGTACTGCGAGTCGGCGAAGATGCCGTGCAGGCCGTGGCCAAACTCGTGGAACATGGTAATCACGTCGTCGAACGACAGCAGGGCCGGCTGGCCCGGCGCGGGCTTGGTGAAGTTGGCAACGTTGAAGATCACCGGCTTGGTGCCCATGAGCTTGGACTGGTCGACCAGGTTGCTCATCCAGGCGCCGCCGTTCTTGTTGTCGCGCTTGAAGTAGTCGCAATAGAACAGCGCCAGCGAGGTGCCGTCCTTGTCGAACACTTCGAACACGCGCACGTCCGGCTGCCAGACGGGGATATCCTTGCGCTCCTTGAAGGTCAGGCCGTAGAGCTGGTTGGCGGCGTAGAACACGCCGTTCTGCAGCACGTTATCCAGCTCGAAGTACGGCTTGATCTGCGATTCGTCCAGATCGTACTTGGCCTTGCGCACCTGCTCGGAGTAGTGATTCCAGTCCCATGCCTCGACCTTGAAGCCACCCTTCTGCTGGTCGATCACATCCTGGATGTCCTTGGCCTCGCGCTCGGCACGCGCCGTGGCGGCCGGAGCCAGCTTGTCCATGAAGGTGAGCGCCGTTTCCGGCGTCTTGGCCATCTGGTCTTCCAGCTTCCAGGCAGCGTAGCTGGAGAAGCCCAGCAGCTTGGCCTGCTCGGCGCGGATCTGCGCAATGCGCGAGATCAAATCGCGGGTGTCGTTGGCGTCGCCCTTTTCGGAGCGGTTCCACGAGGCCTTGAACAACGCTTCGCGGGTGGGGCGATCGTTGAGGCTCTGCAGCGCCGGCTGCTGCGTGGTGTTCTGCAGCGGCAGCACCCACTTGCCATCAAGCTTGCGGCTCTTGGCGGCCTCGGCGGCGGCGGCGACGTCGCCATCGGACAGACCGTCGAGCTTGGCCTTGTCGTCGATCACCAGCGCGCCGTCCTTGGTGGCGGCCAACAGCTTGTTGGTGAACTGGGTGCTCAACGAGGATTCTTCCTTGTTGAGGTCCTTCAGCTTGGCCTTATCGGCGTCGGAGAGCTTGGCGCCGCCGCGCACGAAGTTGCTGTAGGTCACTTCGACCAGGCGCTTGGATTCCGGATCGAGCTTGAGCGAGTCGCGCTGGTCGTAGATCGTCGAGATGCGCTTGAACAGCTTATCGTTCATCACGATAGCGTCCTGGTGCTCGGCGAACTTGGGCGCCTCATCCTCCTGCACCTTTTGCAGCGCGTCATTGGTGTTGGCGCCGCTGACCGCGTCGAACGCATGCATGGCGCGGCTCAACAGCTGGCCGGACTTCTCCATCGGCACGAAGGTGTTCTCGAAGGTCGGTGCCTCCGGGTTGTCGGCGATCTTCTGGATCTCCTCCAACTGCTGCTTCATGCCTTCCTCGAAGGCCGGCTGGTAGTCGCCATCCTTGATCTTGTCGAACGGCGGCGCCTGGAACGGCAGCGTGCTGGGCGAGAAGAACGGATTCACGGCGCTGACCTCGGCGGAAGGCGCGGCGGCGGTGCTGGCCTTGGCCGGCGCGGTGCTGGCGGGCGCCGGCTGGGCGGCCTGCTCGTTGGACTGCTGCGAGCAGGCGGCGAGCGCGATGGATGTAGCAATGACGAGCGTGCGGAGACGGAGCATCGGGGTTCCCCAAGTGGGTGGTACAGAATCCCGAGCCTAACCACACCGTGGCCTGGGTGCCAAGGGCAGGAAGTCGTGCTTGACCGTGCGACTCAGGCTTTGCGCATGTCGCGCAGCTGCCAGCTGGACCCGATCAGCAGGTTCAGGCGATGGCGCACGATGCTCATTGGAAGGTCGGTGATCAGGTCCATTTCGATGTGCAGGTCGCGCACCCGGGCGCTGGCCGTGGCGGATGGATCGGTCACCGCCAGCGCGGCGTCCACTTCATCGGGCTCGTCCTGCATGGCGCGCCAGCGCTCGAACAGCTCGCGCGTGCGCATGGCCTCCTGCACGGCGGCCGCAAGATCCTCCGGGCCGGCGCCGTCGAAGCTGAGCTCGGCTAGCGGGCCGCGCGCCTTGGCGAGGTCGTCGATGGAAAGGTAATAGTGACTGCGTATCGACATGGGGTATCTCCGCAAGAACCCGTGCATGCAAGCACGGCCCGCGTGAAGATCACTCCAAGATGGCGGATACGTCCAGGCGCGGTGCCGCCGCCCGCGGCGTTTCGCCGTAAGGCAGCACGCCGAGACAGGGCGCGGGCAGCAATTGGCGCAAGGTGTCGAGGTTCTCCTCCACCGCGGCCATCTGGGGATCGATCAGGTTGCCGATCCAGCCGACCAGGCGACAGCCATCGGTGGCAATGGCGCGCGCGCTGAGCAAAGCATGGTTGATGCAGCCCAGGCGCAGGCCCACCACCAGGATCACCGGCAATTGCCACTGGCGGGCGATGTCCGAGGCGAGCAGGCCACGCGACAGCGGTACCAGCCAGCCACCCACACCCTCCACCAGCACCATGTCGTGCATGTCGCGCAACCGCTCGAAACTCTCGAACAAGGGTGCCAGGCGCACTTCCACGCCATCGTGAGCCGCCGCCAGGTGCGGCGACAGCGGCTCGCGCAGTGCCATCGGGTTGATCCACTCGTAGGGCATCAGCTCGCTGCTGGCCGCCTGCAGGGCCAGCCCATCCTCGTTGCGCAGCCCTTCGGCGGTTTCCACGCAACCGCTGGCGACGGGTTTCATACCACACGCACTGAGCTCGCGCGCCTGCAGGGCATGCAACAACGTGCAGGTCGCGTGGGTCTTGCCCACGCCGGTATCGGTCCCGGCAATAAAGAACGTGGACATATGCGCTTCCCCTGGTGGCGGCCCATGGCGGTGTGGAACCGGGCGGCTGCCCGCCTTCCGGTGCGGGCGCATAATAGCGGTCTTTCTTTCCAGTCGAGGCGAATGCCCATGTTTGAAGTGACCACGCAAGCCTATGCCAGCAAGCGCGAGCACTACGAGGACCTGTGCCAGCAAGCGCGCGGACTGATGGAAGGCGAGCGCGACCTGATCGCCAACGCCGCCAATTTCTCCGCGCTGATCTACCACGGCCTGCCCGACCTCAACTGGTGCGGCTTCTATCTCTACGATGGCAACGAGCTGGTGGTGGGTCCGTTCCAGGGCAAGCCTGCCTGCATTCGCATCGCGCTGGGCCGTGGCGTGTGCGGCACGGCGGCGCAGTCACGCCAGACCCAACGGGTGCGCGACGTGCATGAATTCGACGGCCATATTGCCTGCGACGCGGCCTCACAATCGGAGATCGTGGTGCCGCTGGTGCACGCCGATGGGCGCCTGTTTGGCGTGTGGGATGTCGACAGCCCGTCCGTCGCGCGTTTCGATGCGGACGACCAGGCCGGCATGGAAGCGCTGTGCAAGGTATTCATGGACGCCATCGAGCACCGCTGAGCGACGCCATGAACGCTCGCCGCCGTGCGACTTACTCGCGCGGCGTGTTGAGCAGGGTCATCACCGTGGCGCGCGCCTCGTCCACACCGGTGGGCGTATGCGAGGAAAACATCTGCGCGGTGGCCTGCGTGCCGCTGGCCGCCATCTCCTTGCGCAAGGCCGCCAGCGCCTGCGATGCCTGACTGCGCGACAGCTTGTCGGCCTTGGTCAACAACACGTGGCACGGCAGGTGCGTGGCGAAACAGAACTCCAGCATCATCCGGTCGAAGTCCTTGAGCGGATGGCGGATGTCGGCAATCAGCACGATACCGCGCAGGCTCTGTCGATGCTTGAGGTAGGCGTCGATCTCCTGCTTCCAGTGCTCGCGCAGCTCCTCGGGCACCTTGGCGTAGCCGTACCCGGGCAGGTCGATCAGGCGCGCGGTGAGCGGCGCCTCTCCCTCGCCCTGGATCAGCGGCGGCAGGGAAAACGCGACCATCTGCTGCGTGCGCCCGGGTGTCTTGGACGTGCGCGCCAGGCCGCGATGGCCGGTGAGCGTATTGAGCGCACTGGATTTGCCCGCGTTGGATCGGCCCGCAAAGGCCACCTCGGCGCCACTATCGGAAGGAAGTTGGGAAATTCGGTGGGCAGCCAGTATGAACTGGGCGCCCTGCAAAGGATTGGACATGGTTTGACCGGCTAAGGTGGCACGGAGATAATCGGGGAGTTTCTGCCATTGGCGGACGCGCAAGCCAGCGCGAGCCGTGCAGCCATCGCAGTACTTCGGGAGACAAGTGTATGAGTTTTCGGCCCGCCGGTTTCCGGCCCGCTGTAGTTCGTTATGCCGTAGTCCTCGTTTTTGCGCTGTCTTCCAGCGTGCTGCTCGCCCAGGAGGCCAAGACTCCCGCCTCCGCGTCCACTACCGCCCAGCCGGCGGCCGCTCCCGCTGAACATGCGCCCGCTCCTGCGGCGCAAGCCGCCATCAAGCCGGGCGACGCCACGGCCGGCGCCGGCAAGGCCGCTGCCTGCGGTGCCTGCCACGGCATGGATGGCAACTCCAGCGACCCGCAATACCCCAAGCTTGCCGGCCAGCACGAGTCGTACATCGTCCGCCAGCTCGCCGATTTCAAGTCCGGCAAGCGCCAGAACCCGATCATGCTGGGCATGGCCACCGCATTGTCCGAGCAGGACATGCACGATATAGGCGCCTACTTCGCGTCCAAGGCCTCACTGCCGGGCGTGGCTGACCAGGCACTGGTCGAGCGCGGCGAGCAGCTCTATCGCCAGGGCGATACCACCAAGGGCGTACCGGCCTGCATGGCATGCCACAGCATCGATGGCCGCGGCAATCCGGGCGCCATGTATCCGCAGCTGACCAGTCAGCACGCGCAATACATCGAAGCCACCCTCAAGGCTTGGCATGATGGCACGACCTGGGGCGACGATGCCCACGCGCAGATCATGCCGGGCATTGCCAAGAAGCTGGACGAGAAGGATATCGCCGCCATCGCCAGCTACGTTGAAGGCCTGCACGCCACCGGTGGCGCCTCGGGCGCTTCCGCCGCCAAATAATCGCTTCACGACACGCCGGCCCCGGCCGACGTGTCGGCTTCATGCCGCTCCCGTCGAGGTTTTCCATGCTTAAACGTCTGTCGTTCCTATGTGCGTCCCTGCTGGTGCTAGCGGCCTGCAGCAATAACAACGATAGCGCCAACACGGCGCCGCAACCCACCCCGGCGTCCACCGCCGCCCCGGCCGCGCAACCCTCGGCAGCCTCCACGGCCAGCGCCCCGGCCGCAGCCGCCAGCACGGCTCCCGCCACGCCTGCCCCCGCCAGCAGCAGCCAACAGGCCGCCGCCCCGACCCCGGCACCCGCCGCACCGGCCACGCCTTTCGTGGACAATGGCAAGTGGGTGGAAGGCAAGCACTACGTGCGCCTGGAGCCTGCGCAGTCCAAGGTCAGCAATACCGACAAGATCGAAGTGGTCGAGGTGTTCTCCTATGGCTGCCCGGCCTGCAACCAGTTTCACCCGACCATGAACAAGCTGGCGCAGGAGCTGCCCGCCAATGCCGTGGTGGCCTACCTGCCGGCATCGTTCATGCCCCAGGAAAACTGGCCGATGTTGCAGCGCGCCTTTCTCACCGCGCAAGCGCTGGGCGTGGCTGACCAGGCCAATGACGCGATGTACGACGCCGTTTGGAAGACCCAGGAACTGACCGCCATGAAGGGCGCCGGCCTCAAGCCCGTCTCGGCGCTTCCCACGCTGGAAGACGCGTCCAAGGTCTATGCCAAGTTCGGCGCCAATCCGCAGGAGTTCCTGGCCGTCGCCAACTCCTTCGCCATCAATACCAAGGTCAAGCGCTCGGACGACCTGCTCAAGGCCTACGGCGTGGAAGAAACCCCGACCATCGTGGTAGATGGCAAGTACCGTCTCACCCCGCGCTCGGCCGGCGGCAATGAGCAGGCGGTGGAACTTACGAAGTGGCTGGTGTCCAAGGAAGCGGCCGGCAACTGAGCCCGCTTCCTCCATACCCACCTCATCGCCCTCCAAGAGTAGCTGTCCATGTTCAAGCGTTTTGCCACCGTGCGCGTGATCGCGCTTCTCGCCAGCCTGGTGCTGGCCAGCGCGTGCACCGCCGCCGGCTCGGGTGACCAGCCGGCGCCTTACACCGAAGGCACCGAGTACGTCACCATCCCCGGCCCCGCCCAGCGCCTCGGCAAGGAAGGCAAAGTGGAGGTGGTCGAGGTGTTTTCCTACGGCTGCATCCATTGCGCGCACTTCGCCCCCCTCGCCGACCAGTTGCGCAAGCAGCTGCCGCCCGGCGTAACGCTCAAGCTGTTGCCGGCGGCTTTCAGTGACGATTGGGTGCCTTACGCCCGTGCGTTTTACGCGGCCCAGAAGCTGGGCGTGCTGGAACAGACCCACCTGGCGCTGTTCAAGGCCAAGTTCGACGACCACTACCCCATCTCCACCCTGGATGAACTGGCCGACTTCTACGCCAGCCGCGGCGTGAAGCGCGATGACTTTATGCGCATCGCCAGCTCCGAGGAGGTCACCGCGCAGATCCGCCACGACATGGCGCTGGTCAAGCAGTGGCAGGTGGACGGCACGCCGACCATCATCGTCGACGGCAAGTACCGCAGCGCCAACGTGAAGACGCTGGAGCAGCTGTCCGCCCTGACCCAGTGGCTGGCCAAGCGCGAGCTGGCTGGCGGCAAGTAATCCGCCCTGGGGAACGCGCAGGAACTTCCCCCGCGTTCACACCCGCCTGGGCATGCTTACGGGCCGGCCGCCGCCGTGATGGCGGCGGCCACCCTATTGCGACTAACCTGCCCGCCCGATGAATCGCGCCCCCGCCCCGCCTCCCGCCGCCCCTGAGCGCCGCCTGCGCCTGCTCAGCTGCAACATCCTGGCCGGCGCCAGCGTGCAGCGTTACAGCGAATACCTCACGCGCAGCCTCAATGCCATGCTGCCGGGCCGCAGCAAGCTGGATAACCTGGATCGGCTGGCCGAAGTGCTGCCACAGTTCGACGTGATCGGCCTGCAGGAGGCCGATGCCGGCAGCCTGCGCTCGGGCTTCCTCAATCAGACCCGCTATCTGGCCGAAGCGGCGGGCATGCCGTTCTGGAGCCACCAGCCCAACCGGGCCATGGCGCGACTGGCCCATTCGGCCAATGGGCTGATCAGCCGCCTGGAGCCCAAGAGCGTGCTGGATTACCCGCTACCCAGCCGCATTCCCGGCCGCGGTGCCCTGCTGGCCCGCTTTGGCGAAGGTAACGACGCGCTGGCGGTGATGATCGCCCACCTCTCCCTGAGCGCTCCCGCGCGTGCCAAGCAGCTGGGCTTTATCGCCGAAGTGCTGCAGGACTACCCCCACGCGGTATTGATGGGCGACCTCAACACCGAGGTGCGCAGCAACGAAATGCGCCACCTGTTCGCCCGATGCAGCCTGGTGCCGCCGCCGCACACCACGCCCACCTTTCCCAGCTGGAAACCACGCCGGGCGCTGGATCACATCCTTACGTCCGAATCGATCCAGCTCGACAAAGTGTGGGCGCTGCCTCAAGCCTTCTCCGATCACCTGCCACTGGCCGCCGAAATCCGGCTGCCTGGGCATCTTGCCCCCCGCCCCCACCGACTCCGCCGATGAAGCGCACGCTCACTCTCGTCCTGCCCTGGTTGTTGATGCTCGCTCTTGGCGCCTTAGCCTGCCTGCTGCGCTATCGCCTGGTGGAATCGGCCGAGGTGGCGCGGCTATGCGAGACCGCGCATGCGCTGCCTTGCGAGCTGCGGCACCTGACCGTGCTCGGTTTTATCACCGGCAACATCTTCGGCTGGGCCATCGGCGTGTTCGGCTGGGTCGCGCTGGCCGCCACCGCCGCGGCCATTGCCTGGAAGAAACTGCCGCTGGCCTGGCTGGCCGCCAGCACCGGGCTGATCGCCGTGGTGCTGTATTGCTTTGTGCCGGGCGCGCTGGCGTTATTGGTGGGCTGCCTGCGCCTGGTGCGACTGCAATCGGCCGGCGCGACGCCAGGGGATGAATACCGCGGTGCTCAAGGTCAGGTTCACCGCCAGCCATAGCCAGGCGGGCGGGCTCTCGCCTACGTCCTGCGCCACCACGATGGCGCCCAGCAGCGGCATGACACAGGCCATGAAGCGTTCTTCCACGGCCGGCATCTCGGCGTGACGGCTGTCCAGCAGAGCGGCCAATAGATAGCCCAGCGCAGGCAACCAGAACAGGCCCAGCGGGAAATCGCGGTAACGGCCATCGAACACCAACAGCAAGCCGTAGAAGGTCAGGCCGAACAACCACGCGAAGCGCAGCTGGCGATCCGGTCCACGGGTGATGGGCGCGCCTGCCAGACGAGCCGCGACCCAGCGAGCCAGCGCCAACGCGGTGCCCAGGGCCACCAGGCACAGGGCGCCGGAGATCAGCCATTCCCCTTGGTCGCGGCAGGCGTACCACATCTGACGGAACTGCCAGGCCAAGGCGGTGCCGCTGGCCAGGCCCGCCAGGGCCAGCGCCATGCGGCCACGAACACCGCGCCACTCGGCACGCCAGAGCGAGGCCAGCACGAACAGCAGTGCGCCCGCGGCACCCGCCCACCAGCCATCGAGCCAGCGCGACTCCTCCACCACCGGTCCCTGCATGGAGAACTTGGGTCGCGCGTTCACGTCGAAGATGCCCCAGTAGCCACCCACCGTGCCTTCCTGCTCGCGCTTCCACGGCTGATCGAAGGCTTCGATCACGTTGTAGGGCATGTCCACGTTGCCGGCGTAACGGAGGAAATCGCGCAGGTAGCGCGCCTCGTTGACCAGGCTGGCCGCCGCACCACGGCGCTGCTTACCGTGGCTGGGCCAGCCGGTTTCGCCAATCATCACGGCCCGGCCGGGGTAAGCCGCCTTCACCCGCGCATACACCTGGGCCACGTGCTGCAACGCGTCCTTGGGCTCCACCGGCGCGTCCTCCCAATACGGCAGGATATGGATGGTGATGTAGTCCACCGCATCCAGCATCTGCGGATAGCGCAGCCAGAACTCCCACACATCGGCATAGGTCACCGGCACATGCGTGTCGCGAATGGCCTCGCGCATTTCGTTGACGTAAGCGGCCAGGGCCTTGGGCGACTGCTCGCCACGCAACAGCACCTCGTTGCCCACGATCACGCCGCGCAGTACTTCCGGATGCGCCCTGGCGGTAGCGATACCCATCTGCAGCTCGTGCTCGTTGGCCACCGGGTCGCGGCCGATCCACACACCCATCAGCACCTTCATGCCGTAGCGCTGGGCGATCTCCGGCACCGCGCTCAGGCCAAAGCCCTGCGAATAGGTACGCACGCAATCGAAGCGCTCGGACAGCGCGCGCAGGTCGGCGTCGATGCGCTCGGGGCTGACGTAGGCACGCGGGTTGAGCGGTGTCTCGCCAGGCTTGCGGAACGGTGCGTAAGAAACGCAGGCGATATGCGCCGTGGGCGTATCGGGCAAGGACACCGGCCGGCCGATTTGCCACCACCAGTAAGCGCCGGACAGCGCGGCAACCACAAGAATGAACCACGCGAGCGGGGCAACGCGGGACGATGGCGAGAACGATGGCGACATGCGCTTCCTGGGATGCGCCACACCCGGCGCGTCGGGAGCGTGGATTCTATCAGGCCGCCCCGCTCATGCCGTTTCACGCCACGCTCAGCGGTCGTTGGCCATGCTGGTCGGCCCCATGCAGCGCGCCGCCGTCCCCGCGGAGTCCGCGAAGTACACTGCGGCGGGAACGAGATAAGGAGTAGTCATGTCCCTGCACGCACCGCGGCGCTTCGCCCGACGCTTGCTCATCGTAATGGCCGGCCTCTGCCTGGCCGGAGCCGCCAGCGCTGCCGAACCCAGCCAGGCGCAGCGCAGCGCCTTCAAACAGGCCTATGCCGCCGCCCAGCAAGGTGGCGATGGCTGGCGCAGCCTTGCCAGCGGGCTGCAGGACTATCCGTTGTATCCCTACCTGGAAGCCGCCGCGCTCACCCAGGACATCCGCCAGATCGACCGCGCCCGTGTGGAGGATTACCTCAAGCGCAATGCCGGGCTGATCCCCGCCAACGACCTGCGCCGCGACTTTCTCACCGAACTGGCCCGCCGCCAGGATTGGGACAATTTCCTGGGGATGTACCAGCCCGGGCTGGGCGACGCGCTGAGTTGCAATGCGTTGCAGGCGCAAATGGCACGCGGCGCCACGCTGGACTTCAACCGCGATCTTGCCGCGCTATGGGCCAAGCCCAAACTGCCCAATGCCTGCGATCCCGTGCTGAGCGCCGCGCACGACCAGGGCCTGCTCACGCCACAACGCCTGTGGGACCGCATCGACACCGCCGCGGATGCCAACCAGCCCGGCACCGTGGCCGCGCTGGCCGCGTGGCTGCCGGCTGACCAGGCTAGCTCGGCCCAGCATATCGCCACGGCGCTGCGCGACCCAGGCACCGCCACCACTACCGCTGCGCAGTGGCCCGATACGCCACGCGACCGCCAGGCGGCGATGCTGGCGCTGGAACGCCTGGCGCGCCGCCAGTCGGTCACCGCCGATATTGCCTGGCAGAAACTGCAGGGCCGCTTCAGCTTCACCCCGGAGCAGCGCAATCGCGTGCTGTACGCGCTGGCCCTGTTCCACGCCACCGACTACGACGACAGCGCGATCGCGCGACTGGTCGCCCTGCCCGCCTCGGCACAAACCGACGTGAGCCGCGAATGGCGCGTGCGCGCCGCACTGGCACTGCAGGATTGGAAAGCCGTGCTCGCCGCCATCGACGCCATGCCGCCCACCCAACAGCAGGACGGTGAGTGGCGCTGGTTCCGTGCGCGCGCGCTCACCGCCCTGGGCCGCGACAGCGACGCCCAGCACGTGCTCGCGCCGTTGGCGCAGGAGTCGACCTTCTTCGGCTTCCTGGCTGCCGACAAGCTCAACGCGCCCTACGGCATCTGTCCGCTGCAACTCACCACCGATGCGCAGCGCCAACAGGCGCTGCTGGCCAATCGCGGCCTGCAGCGCGCGTTTGAGCTGTTCGCGGTGGATCTGCCCAAGCTGGCACGACGCGAGTGGAGCGCGGCCCTGGACGGCGCCGATATGGATACGCTGCGCCAAGCGGTGGACCTGGCCTATCGCCGCGGCTGGTACGACCGCGCCGTGTTCACCTTGAACAGTGGCGATGGGTTGCGCTACTACGAGCACCGCTTCCCGCTGGTCACCCAGGATGGCCTGGTGACGCAGGCCGAGCAGGCCGGCATTGATCCTTCCTGGGCTTACGCCATCCTGCGCGCCGAAAGCGCGTGGATGAGCGATGCACGCTCCGGTGCCGACGCGCGCGGCCTGATGCAGCTCCTGCCCTCCACTGCCGTGCTGGTCGCCAAGCGCAATGGCATCGCCTGGGGCGGCGGCGACACGCTGTACGACCCGGTCACCAATATCGTGCTGGGCACGCGCTATCTCGCGCAGATGGCCGGTCGCTTCAACGGTGCGCCCTGGCTGGCGAGCGCGGCCTACAATGCTGGGCCGGGCAAAGTGGACCAGTGGCTGGAGGCACGCGGCACGCTGCCGCCGGATCTGTTCGTCGCCACCATCCCGTACAAGGAAACGCGCGAGTACGTGGCGCGCGTGATGTCCTTTGCCGTGATCTACGACTGGCGCCAGCACGGCAATGCGGTGACCATGTCCGAACGGTTCACGCCGATCGGGCAGACTTATCGCCTGCCCGACGGCAACAGTCAGCGTAAGCTGGTCACTTGCACCGCCACCGCTCCGGCGCCAACGGAAGCACCCACCGCCGCCCCAGCCAGCAGCATGGCTCCGCCGGCATCGACCTCGAACGGTCCACGTTGAAACGGAGCTCCCGGTGATTCGCAAGGCACAACAATTGGTGGTATTGGGCGGCAGCGGCTTCGTGGGCGCGCACCTGATTCCGCGACTCGCCGCCGACGGCCATCGCATCCTGCTGCTGTCACGCAACCGCGAGTTGCAGCGCGCGCTGAGCGTGCTGCCTACCGTGCGCACCCGCAGCGTGGACGTGTATGACGGCAATGCACTGCGCCGCCAGTTCGAAGGCGCCGATGCGGTCATCAACCTCGTGGGCATCCTCAATCCGCAGGGGCGGCACAGCTTTCAACGCGCCCATGTGGAACTCGCGCAGCGCGTCATCGGCGCGTGCCAGGCGGCACAGGTAACGCGCCTGCACCACATGAGCGCACTCAAGGCCGGCCAGGGCTTGTCGCAGTACCTCAAGAGCAAAGGCGAAGCCGAAGCCCATGTGCGCAACTCCTCGCTGGACTGGACCATCTACCAGCCCAGCGTGATGTTCGGCGTGGGCGATGGCCTGGTGAGCCGCTTCGCTCAACTGCTGCGCCAACTGCCCGTGTTGCCGCTGGCGCGCGCCTCCTCGCGCCTGGCCCCTACGTGGGCCGGCGACGTCGCCGAGGCCATCGCTCGCTGCGTGGGCGATGACAAACTGGGCATGGATCGCAGCCTCGAACTCTACGGGCCGGAGGTGCTGACGCTCGGCCAGATCGTGCACGCGATCCGCGATACGCTGGGCCTGCGCACACCCATCCTGCCGCTACCCGATGGCCTTGGACGCCTGCAGGCCCAGGTAGCCCAATGGCTACCCGGCAAACCGTTCTCGCTGGACAACTTCCGTACGCTACGCACCGACTCCGTGGGCAAGCAGGACGGCTATGCCGCGCTGGGCATCACGCCGCAGCCGCTCACCGCATGGCTGCCGCTGCTGCTGGGCACGCCGTCGCGGCAACGACGACTGGCTGCGGCGCGCGCCATGGTCTATCGATAAACGGGACGCGCCGCCCTTCGTGGCAGAATCGCCACATGCGTATCTATCTCGTCGGCGGTGCCGTCCGCGACAAACTGCTCGGCCGCGCGGTCACCGACCACGATCACGTCGTGGTCGGTGCGCGCCCCGAAGACCTGCTCGCCCAAGGCTATCGCCCGGTAGGCAAGGATTTCCCGGTATTTCTGCATCCGGATACCGCGGAGGAATACGCGCTGGCGCGTACAGAGCGCAAAACCGGACATGGCTATCACGGCTTCGCCTTTCACGCCGATCCTTCCGTGACCCTGGAGCAGGATCTGGCGCGACGCGACCTCACCATCAATGCGATGGCGGAAGCGGACGACGGCAGCCTGGTCGATCCATTCGATGGCGCACGCGATCTCGACCAACGCTTGCTCCGCCATGTATCGCCCGCCTTTGTGGAAGATCCCGTGCGACTTCTGCGCGTGGCCCGCTTCGCCGCGCGCTTCGCCCCACTGGGTTTTCGTGTGGCGCCGGAAACCATGACGTTGATGCAGCAGATGGTGCGCGCTGGCGAAGTGGATCACCTGGTGCCCGAGCGCGTATGGCAAGAAACCCGCAAGGCGCTGGGCGAGGCGCAGCCATCCGCATTTTTGCGCGTGCTGCGTGAATCGGCCGCGCTGGCGGTGCTGTTCCCCGAGATCGACGCGCTGTACGGCGTGCCGCAGCGCGCGGAGTTCCATCCCGAAGTCGACACCGGCGTGCATGTGGAAATGGTGCTGGACATGGCCGCGCGCCTGGCCCCAGGCAATGACCTGGTGGGTTTCTGCGCGCTCACCCATGACCTCGGCAAGGCGTTGACCCCGTCCGATGTGCTGCCTCGCCATGTCGGCCACGAGCACGCCGGCGTGGCGCCACTGCGCACCCTGGCCGCACGCCTGAAAGTACCCACGGAATTTGCGGCGCTGGCCGAGCAGGTGTGCCGCGAGCACCTCAACGCACACCGCGCCTTCGAACTCAAACCCGCCACCGTGCTGCGCTTGCTGTCGTCACTGGATGCCCTGCGTCGCCCCGAGCGTTTGCAGGTGTTCCTTGCCGCCTGCGAAGCAGACAAACGCGGTCGCCTGGGCCACGCAGATGACGACTATCCCCAGGCCGCCTATCTGCTGCAAGCGCAGCAAGCGGCGGCGGCCGTCCATGCCGAGCCTTACGTGGCCCAAGGCCTGCAAGGCCCCGCCATCGGCGAGGCACTGGCCGCCGCACGGGTAGCAGCCATCGCTGCAGTGCGACAGTCCTTCACCTGAAACCTGGGGCGCGCCGATCCTCCGTGTCGGCGAATGGCCGGCTAGAATGCCCTGTCACGCCGGCGCGGTTTGCGCCCGGTCCATCCCAGCCGTGTATAAAGACGGGTCAGCCATCACGCGTTTGAGGTGATGGCGCGTCATCCGCTTTCCGGAGTCTTTTGTGTCGATCGAGCCTAGCCCGAGTTCTCCGCTGCGCCAGCGCTTCCGTCCGCTTTGGTGGCTGGCCATCAGCTATCTGCTGATTGGCGGCGTTACCCGCATCGCCCTGCTGTTCATGTCCGGCAGCGGCGTTCCTATGAATCCGCTGTATTGGGCATATGCCTTCGGCGTGGGCATGGCGTACGACCTGCTTGCCTTCGTCTACCTCGCGTGGCCGCTGGTGCTGTACCTGTGGCTGGTGCCGCGCACGATCTATCTGTCGCGCCTGGGCCAATGGCTGCTGTATGCCGGCGGCGCGGTGCTGCTGTTCGGCCTGATGTTCGTCGCCGCTTCGGAATTGGTGTTCTGGGGCGAGTTCGGCACGCGCTTCAACTTCATCGCGGTGGACTATCTGGTCTACACCACCGAGGTGATCGGCAATATCCGCGAGTCGTATCCCCTGGGCACCTGGATCAGCCTGCTCGCGCTGGCGACACTGGTCATTGTGTGGCTGAGCCGCCGCGGCCTGCGCGCCAGCGACAACGGCACGCGCTTCTGGCAGCGCGGCAAGGTAGCCCTGGTGTGGCTGCTCATCACCGTGGTCACGGCCGTCGGCATCAAGGGCACCTATAAGGACCACAGCGACAACGCCTATGTGAACGAGCTGGCCGGTAATGGCGTGTACGAATTCTTCGCCGCATTCCGCAGCAGCCATCTCGATTACTCGCGCTTCTATCGCAGCCTTCCCGACGATGAAGCGTTCAAGCGTGTGCGCGAGCGCATCAAGACACCGGACGCGACCTTCATCAGCGACGATCCGCGCGACCTGACCCGCGAGATCCGCCACGCCGGCCCGGAGAAGCACCTCAACGTGGTGCTTATCAGCATCGAGAGTTTCTCGGCCGACTTCCTCAAGGAGTTTGGCGACAAGCGCGACATCACGCCCAACATGGACGCGCTGATCGGCCAGAGCATGTTCTTTGACAACCTCTATGCCAACGGCACCCGCACGGTGCGCGGCCTGGAGGCGCTGTCGCTGTCGGTACCGCCGACGCCGGGCGACTCCATCGTCAAGGCGCACAACAACGAGAACCTGTTCTCGGTAGCCGATGTATTCAACGACCGCGGTTACCAGTCGGACTTCGTCTACGGCGGTTACGGCTACTTCGACAACATGAACTACTTCTTCTCGCACAACGGCTATCGCGCGGTGGATCGCAACGATATCGCCAAGGGCGAGACCATCCATCACGAGAACGTGTGGGGCGTGGCGGACGAAGATCTCTACACGCTGGCGCTCAAGCAGATGGACGAGGCCAATGCGCAGGGCAAGCCGTTCTTCCTGCACATCATGACGACCTCCAACCACCGCCCGTTCACGGTGCCGGCCAACCGCGTGCCGCAGAAAAATGGAACCCGCGAGGCCGCGGTCGCCTATACCGATTGGTCCATTGCCGACTTCATCAAGCGCGCGCGCGCCAAGGCGTACTTCGACGACACCATCTTCGTAATCACGGCCGATCACTGCGCCTCCAGCGCGGGCCGCACCAGCGTGCCGATCAACCGTTATCACATTCCGCTGTGGATTTACGCACCCAAGCACATCGCCCCGCAACGCGTGACGCGGCAGGTGTCGCAGATCGACATCATGCCGACGGTGCTGGGCTTGCTGAACTTCAGCTACCGCAGCCGCTTCTTCGGCGCGGACATCTTTCAGCTGGAGGCAGGTCGCGAGCGCGCCTTCCCCGCCACCTACGAAAAACTGGGCTACCTGCACGGGCCGGTGCTGACGGTGCTGGAACCGCAGCGCAAGCTGGAGCAAGTGCGCCCGGATTTCGAAACCGGCGACGCCGTGCCCAATACACCGGTGGACGAAAGCCAGGTCGACGACGCCACCGCCTACTACCAGGTCGCCGCGTACCTGTTCAAGCACGGCCTGCTGGGGCGTCGCAAGGAAGACAGCACGCCGGTGCAATGACGGCGAGCGGAGTGCGTGTCCATTCGACACGCACGATGCCACGGGGCGGCAAGCGCAAACCGCCGCCCCATCACTGCCAAGCAAGAACAGCGTTACAGCCGATCGCCCTGATCGGCTTCCAGCAGCTCCGCCGGTAGCGGTACAACGTCCATGTTGCGTGCAAACAGCATGGCCTGGAAGCGCTCGCCCATCTGATCGGGCATGGTGAGCTTCTTCACTTCCTGCGCCAAGCGGTAGCGTGCGGCTTCGTCTGGCGCCGCGGTGTATGCGGCTTCGAATACTTGCTGCAGGCCGCTGCCGATCAGGAACTGTGCCTGCGGCAGATACCCGGCCACGCTGAAGCCGGCGCTATTGCCGGCCTCCGCCAGCGCGGTGAAATCCACCGAGGCAGTAAGGTCATTGAGACCCGGCAGGTAAAGCGGGTCGGCGTGAGCGCGATGACGGTAGTACGCGCGCAGCGTGCCATCGTTACGTTCGGGCAAGTAGAGTTCGCGGCGTACATAGCCGTAGTCGATGAACAGCATCAGGCCCGCGCTCAGCGTGCCGGCGATGGCCTGGATCCAGTACGGCAGCTGCGGCAGGATCTCCGAGCGATAGCCGTCGACGAATTCCAGCTCCATGTCGCGCTCGACATGCCGCACCGCGCCGGAAACCAGGGCATCGGCGGGGCGGTCCACGCGCATCAGGCGGCCCTCGCCGTCGAGGGCCACGTATTCCTCATAGACTTCGCCGGTTTTCATGGCAAAGCGCGTGGTGGGCAACGCGTCGATCACCTCGTTGGCGAACAGCACGCCGCGCCATTCCTGCTCCGGCGGACGGTTGAGCCACAACACACGAGTGAACACATCGGCGGGCAACGCCGCCTCCAACCGTTCGCGCTGGCGTTCGCGCAGATCCGCACTGGGTTCGAGGATGAAGTAGTGCCGCGGCAAACTGCCGGCGGCGGCAAACGCCTTGAGCGCGGCCTCGGCAAAAGCGCCGCTGCCTCCGCCGAGTTCGAGGAAGTCAGCATCCTCGCCGAGCATGTCGAGCACCGGATGCACGGCACTGACAACGCAGCCGGCGAACAACTCCCCCAACTCAGGCGCGGTGATGAAATCGCCTGCCTCACCGAACTTGGTCTTGCCCGCGCTGTAATAGCCCAGACCCGGCATATACAGGCAACGCTCCATGAACTGCGAAAAGGGCATGGGCCCGTGCGCGGCAATTTCTTCGCGCAGGCGCGTCGACAGTCGATCGGAATGCTCGCGCTCGTCGGCGCTGGGCTCGGGAAGTTGGGAGGACATGCGCGTCACCTGAAAATAAAACGCGCCAAGGATAACGCATGCCCCGCCATAGCCTCGTGAGGGAGGAGGTGGCTATGGCGGGGCACCGGCCCAGCTAACCTTAGAAGTCGAAGTCCTTCTGCACGCTCAGGAATACGCCGCGACGCGGCCCGTACTGCGGGGCGCCCACGCCCACGCCGGTGCCGTCGCGCAGTTCGTAGGTACGGTCCAGCGCATTGATCAGCGCCAGTTGCGTCTTCAGCGTGCCGAAGCTGCCGATGTTGAAGTCGTGCGCCACGTTGAGGTTGAGCTGGAAGTAGTAGGGCAACGAAGCGCCGTTGGGTACGCCCGGAGCCTCCTTGCGCAGACCGCTGCCGAAGATGAAGTCGGCGCCTGCACGGGTGGTCCCTGTGAACGCATAGGTCACACCACCCGAGGAGGTCAGCTTCTGGTCGTGATCGAGGTGAATCCAGTTGCTGTAGATGTAGGCCAGCTCGTCCGGGGCAAAGTTGTACTGGCCGGTGGCGACCTGCTTGCCCATGGCGCGGTTGAAGGAGGCATTGAAGTACGCCGACACCGGGCCATTGCTGTAGTTGGCGGTGAACTCCAGGCCACGGATGCGACCGTACTCGTAGTTGAAGTTGGAGTAGATCAGCGCCGCGCCGAACTGGCCTTCATCCTGCAGACGACGCACCTCGCGGTAATACGCATCCAGGCCAAGGGTGAGGTTGGAACCCACCTTCTGCTGGATGCCCATGTCGTAATAGTCCGAGCGCTCGGACAACGGCAGGTTATTGCCGCCGCTCGGCAGCTGGTTGGTGGTGCCATTGAAGCGCGCGATGTTGCTGTCATCGATCACTTCGGTGGCCGGCGGCGTGAAGTAGCGCGAATAGCCTGCGTGCACCGTGGTGGTGTCAGTTGCCTGGTAGACCACGCCCAGGCGCGGACTCAACTGGCTCTCGGTGCGGAACAGCTCGTAGCGGTCGCCGCGCAGGCCGTAGTTCACCGTCCACTTGTCGCCGATGCTCCACTCGTCCTGCACATAAACCGACCACGTGCGCGCCAGCAGGCGCGTGGCGTCATAGATGTTGATCGGCGTGGTGCTGGCCTGCGACCCGTCCGGGTTGGCCGGGAACACCAGCGAATTGTTGCTGATGTTGCCGCGCTCGAACTCGCCATACAGACCGTAGCGCAGCGTGTGGTTGTCACCCAGCGGGGTGGAGAAATCCGCCTGCAGCGTGTTGGCGCGATTGGTGCGGCCAATGGTGGAAGCCACGCCATTGAACATGAGGTCGCCGATGTCGTCCGGCGTAAAGCCTACGTGGCTGTAACGCTGACCCAACGACACCTGGTAGTCGGTCTTGCCCCATTTACCCTGCAGCGAGAGCACGCCGAAACGGGTCTGTTCGCTCTGGCGTTCATTGAGGTCGGCGGAATTGAAGTTCACCGTGTCCAGGTAGCCGAATTGCGGCGTCTGGTCGGGGTTGTTCGGAATCTGGAAGCGGTTGTTGGTCATGCCGAACATGAAGCTGATGCGCGTGTTCTCGTCGATCAAGTACGAGATATCGCCAAAGCCCTTCACCTGATTGGTGTGGTCATGGATCGGCTTACGGCTGGAGGTGGGGTTTTCGATGCCCACGTCGTTTTCCAGATAGTTCGCCGTAACGAACCAGCTCCAGCGATCGCTACTGCCCCACAATGATGCATTGGGGTTGAGCGTGCCGAGCGAACCACCCGTTATGCCCACGCTGCCGCCATTGCCCAGCGAGTGACCGCTCTTGGTGTCGATATCCACCACGGCCGCCGTGCGCAGGCCATATTGCGCCGGCAGCGCGCCGTCGAGCAGCTTCACGCTCTGAATGGTGCGCGCATCCAGCGTCTGGCCGAAGCCGGAAATCGACTCGGGGATGATCACGCCATTGATGCGGTACTGCAGGTTGGCATGGTCGCCGCGTACATGCAGGCCGCCGTAGGAATCCTGCACCACGCCCGGTGCCTGCAACAGCACCTGGTTGAGCGGCGTGGAGTCACCCAGCGGCAGCTGCTGGATCGCCTTCTGGTCGATCACGTACTGGCTGCTGCCGGTATCGGGCGACAATGCGTTGCGCGACTGGTCGAGCGCAGCGGACACGTCGACCGCACTCAGCTGCTGGACCTTGGCCGGCTTGTTGCTGCCGGCGCCGCTGGCATCGCCGCCGGGCGGCGTGGCGGTTACGGCGTTACCGGCATCGGGCGTGTTCTGCGCATAGGCCGCCGACGTGACGCCCAGGGCAACAGCAAGACTCAAAGCAAGCAAAGAAGGTTTCATCGGGGTTCCGGAAGGGGCAGCGAGCTAGTTATTTTCGATACGTTATAACATATCCATTCCGGCCAGGACTTCACCTGCCCCAAAAGTCATGTATCCCTACCGTCACCCCACCGCGAAGACGGGGTCAGCCCGCTTTCATGGCGGGGTCCTACACTGGGCCACCCCTCGGCCCCAGTGGCCACGCGAGCAACGTCGTATGCGCAAATCTTCCTCGCAGCTTCCGGCGGTGATCACCGACCATAGCCGGGTCACCCAGGCGATCCTGGACTTCGTCAGCCAGATTCCCGACAGCAACGTCGAAGGCAGCCGCCATCCGGAACGGGAGGCCCAGCGCCTGGCGACGCGCGCCGCCCAGCGCGCCGGGCTCACGGCCGGCTCACTGGCGTTGCCGCCCGGCCCGCTGGGATGGCTTACGGTACTGCCCGAGCTGATCGCCATCTGGAAGATCCAGGCGCAAATGGTGAGCGACATCGCCGCCGCCTACGGTCAGCACTCGGAACTGGGGCGTGAGCAGATGCTGTGGTGCCTGTTCCGGCACACCGCGGCTCAGGCGTTCCGCGACCTGGTGGTACGCGTGGGCGATCGTCTGCTGTTTCGCCGAGTCAGCTACGCCGTGGCCGAGCGCGTCGCCAAAACGGTGGGGATCAAGGTAACCCAGCGCGCGGTCGGTAATGGCCTCTCGCGCTGGCTGCCGGTGGTGGGCGCCATGGGTGTGGGGGCTTATGCCTACTACGACACGGGACAGGTCGCACGCACCGCCATCGCCATGTTCAGTGCGCCCTTTGCGACCGACCACGGCGATACCTCGGCCAGCACCGAAGTGGAAACCAGCCGCGCCGGATGACGGCAGGGCTGCTTTGCGGCAAGCTCGCAGCCCCGACGCGTCACGCAGGAGCCCACGCATGAGTCCACGCCACGAGCGTCCGGTCGCCCTCATCACCGGTGCCGGCAAACGCGTCGGCGCCGTCATCGCCCGCACGCTCCACGCCGCGGGTTACGACCTGGCCCTGCATTACCGCCATTCGGCAACGGAAACCGAACTGCTGGCCGCCTCGCTGGAACGCATGCGCGCCAACAGCACCTACACGGTGCAAGCCGAACTGGCGGACATCGACGGCTTGCACGGCATGATGGAACGCGTGCTGGCCCGTTTCGGCCGGCTCGATGCGCTGGTCAACAACGCCTCGGCGTTCTATCCCACGCCGGTCGGCACTGCGACCGTGGCGCAATGGAACGAGTTGTTCGCATCCAATGCGCAAGCCCCGTTCTTTCTCAGTCAGGCGGCCACGCCCGCGCTGCGCGAGGCAGGGGGCGCCATCGTCAATCTGGTTGATATCTACGCCGAGCGTCCGCTCGCCCAGCACCCGCTGTATTGCATGGCCAAGGCCGCACTGGCCGCCATGACGCGCTCGCTCGCGCTGGATCTGGGCCCGCAGGTACGCGTGAACGGCATTGCTCCCGGCGCGGTGATGTGGCCCAGCGATGGCAAGCCCTACGACGACCAGCAAGCCATGCTGGCGCGCACGCCGTTGCAGCGTGCGGGCAGTCCCGAGGATGTGGCTGGCGCGGTGCTGTGGCTGCTGCGCGACGCCCCGTTCGTCACGGGGCAGATCATCCGCATCGATGGCGGGCGCACGCTGTCGGTATAAGCGACAGCGCGCACCGCCGAGGTCTTACTTCTTGGGCTTGAACGCCTGTTCCAGCAGCGCCTGATCGAAGCCATAACCCACCCGGCCTTCTTCGGCGTACTGGTACAGCGCCGCCGCGTAGATTCCCTGCAGCGAGGCCTGGATCAATCCGAGCATGGTGAGGCCGATCGCCACCACCGCGAAGGCGATGATGATGGCGGCGATGGACTGCAAGGCGAAAGCACCCACGATCAGGCCCGCCGATACCAGCATCGCCAGCACCATCAACAGGCCAAACACCACGCCGATACCGGCGTTGCCGATGATGTTTTCGCCCCAGGTGCGCTTGAGCAGCTCCACGCTACGCTTGATCGCATCGGTGGGCCCCACGTCCTGACTGGCCAGCACCGGCACAACCAGAAAGGTCGCCACCGTCCACGCCACGCCGAACAGGCCAATCACCAGGCGGCCGATGAAACCCAGGCGTTCCTGCAAGGCACGCAGCAGCATGCCCACGGTGGCCGAGATCAGCGCATAACCGAAGATGCTCACCACGCGTTCGCGCGCAATCGCAAAACCCTCGGCAAAACTGGTGGGCTGACCACGCAGACGCATCAAGGCCGCACCGGCCAACGCGGTGTTGAAGAAAATGATGACGAAGTACTGCACCAGGTAGAACAGGAACATCGCCACATAACCGCCGGCCGAGAAGCCGCGCTGGTGCTCCACGCCCGCCTCGGCGGTAACCGCGAGGGTGTAGCCGACGGGAATGAGAAAACTCGCCGCCACCAACAGGCAGCAGATGCCCGATGCCAGCGGAAACATCAGCAATGACTTATCCGAACGCAAGACGGCAGCGCTGGCCTTCATCAGGCTCCAGCTGCGCGAAAATCGACCTGCCATAAATGACCTCCTTGTAGATGACCGGGAACTTCTAACACTCGCCACCGCGCCCCGACAGTGCCGGCTGGTGGCGGTCTTTCACATCACAGCGGCTCCACCACCAACGGCTCGCTTTCAGCGGGAAACGCTGCCCACAACGTCGCCATGGTCTGACCGCTCACCGGATGCGCCAGTTGCGGCGCGATATCGGCCATCGGCTTGAGCACAAAGGCATGACGCAGCTCTTTGCGCGGAATGTCCAGGTGACCCGCGCCCTGGCGAACCAGGTCGTCGTACAGCACGATGTCGATATCCAGCGTGCGATCGGAAAAGCGCGGTACGTCGCGTCGGCGCCCGTGTTGATCCTCCAGCGCATGCAGCCAGGCGTTGAGATCTTCGGGCGACAGCTCGGTATCCAGCCCCACCGCCAGGTTCACAAAATCGGCGCCATCGAACCCGACCGATTTGCTGCGATAGGCCGGCGATACGCTGAGCGTGCCAAAGCGCTCGCGCAACGCATCCAGGGCAGCGCGCAGATGCCGCACCGGCTCTAGGTTGGAACCCAAGCTCAAATAGACGCGCGCCATGGCCTTACTCAGGACGCGCGCCGCGTTCGATGCGCACGCCCACGGCCTTGGCGCCACGCACCGCGCCAGGCTTGGACAACTTCAGGCGCACCCACGACACGCCAAACTCCTCGCGAATGATCGCCGCGCAGCGCTCGGCCAGCGTCTCCACCAGACCGAAGCTGGAGTTGCCCACGTATTCCATCAGGCGCTTGGAGACATCCTTGTAGTTGAGCGTAAGCGCGATGTCGTCGGTGGCGGCTGGCACGGTGTTGTCGAACGCCATCTCGATGTCGAGCGACAGCGTCTGGCGCACACGGCGCTCCCAGTCGTAGATGCCGATGACGGCGTCGATGCGCAGGTCTTCGATGAAGACGATATCCATGGGAATCAAG
>NZ_JAELTT010000034.1 GCF_016428975.1 Dyella sp. ASV21 | reverse complement strand
CCAGTTGCGGCGCGCGCCTGATCGGCACGCACGAGGATCTGTTGTACGAGGATGACAGCGGCTTGCCGTTGGACACCCGCGACGCCCCGCCCGTTACCGCCAAGGGCGCGGCCGAAACCAAGGCTCCCGCGGCCACGGCATCACTCAGCAGCGGGCAACTCGCGGGCCTGGCTACCAGTGCGCTCGCCGCCATTCGGCGCCCCGCCGTGCACGTGGTCTTTCGCATTGCCGTGTTCAACGAGGGCACCGGCAACAATATCGAGAACAGCCGGGCTTTCCACGCCAAGTGCGCGCCTGCTGCCGTGGATATGGACAAGCACCCGGACATCCTCGCCAAGATGGCGCGCGATTGCGGTAAGGCCAATGGCATGGAAGGCGCCAGCTTTGAGGGTGGCGAAACCAATGTGAATCGCTTGCGTGATCTCTATCCCGTGACCGAAAAGCTGGAAGAGGGCATCCGTGGTGAGGACGGCCGTCTCACCATCCATCGCCGCGTGTATGTGCCAGGCATAGGTACCGACACTGGCAAGAAGGACAGCGTTCTCGGCAGCGCCTTCGGCTATGCGAGTACTGGCGTCGCGGAACGTGCCATGGCCGGGTTACGCGGAGTGGTCGCAGAAATTAAGGCGTTTGCTAGAGAAAACCCAGGCATCGTCATTGACGCCGTCGAGTTCGATCAGTTCGGCTTCAGTCGTGGCGCGGCCGCTTCGCGTCATCTGGCGTGGTTGATCCATCACGGAGAGGAAAGCCTGCTCAACCGCTCGTTGCGTGATGCGCTGTCTTCGCTCGCCTGGGCAGCGGCTGCCGCCCGTACGGGTCCTGGCCCCATGGGCTATGGCGCGCTATCCACGGCCGGCGACAGCAGCGCCATGAATCAGGCACTCGACAGTCGTAACTTGCCGCTCAAGCCCGGCTGGAGCAAAAAGGATCTGCGCATCCGCTTTATCGGCCTGTTCGATTGCGTGGCCGCCATCGGCATTCCCGACAATGCGGACAACGATCCGGTGCACCTGTATCTGCCACGCGATATCGCCGACAAGGTGGTGCATCTGGCCGCGCGCGACGAATGCCGGCTCAACTTTGCCAGCAACCCGGTGGGCTTCCACACCACCATCTGGCTGCCCGGCGTGCACTCCGATCTAGGCGGCGGCTACGCCATGTGGGGTTGGGAGCATCTGCTGCTGGGCCGGCCCTTTGTGTACACCTGCCCCAAAACCGTGCGCAACCCGCTGGCGCGCCCCAGCGAAAACCCAGCCTGGAAGCAAGCGTTCAAGGACATGATGGACAACGGCTGGCACGACTACGTGCTGTTCGACGCGCCAGCCAAGGGCGGCCAGAGCGACAACCGCCTGCGCATTCAAATGTGGAACACCGAGAACGCGGCCAGCAAGGTCGCCTTGGAAACCACCACGGCGGCAGTGACCCTGCAACGCTGGGTACGTGGCGAATACCAGTTGGTGACACTGCGCATCATGCATGCGCTGGCGGTGGAGGCGGGGGTGCCCTTTAACAGGTCGCCTGACGATGTGCCGCAGTTGGCGTTGCCGGAGGAACTGAAGCCCATCCACGCCAAGCTGCTGGCCTACGCCCGTAACGAGGGGCGCGGTAAGTGCCCGTTGTCGGACGAGGAAGAAGCCCTGCTCAAGCGCCGCTACCTGCATCACTCCTCCCATTGGAATCCGCAAGGCTGGGTGCCGGGCGTGCCGCAAGGCCGCGACGACGTGAGCCGCGATCCGGAACCCAGCATGCCGATTGAACTGGGTTTCCCCATGCGCCCCGCGCCCAAGCGCAAGCGCCTGGTTTTTGATCCGCTGCCGGGGCATTGAACATGAGCCCGATCATTCCACGGTGTGCACTGATGCTATGCCTGTTGCTAGGCGTAACGGCATGCTCCCTGTCGACCGGTAGCGAGGGCCCTGACGACTGCGAGCACTGGAGCATCGGCGTAGTGGCGCCCAAGCATATGGAAGCCTGGGCCGAGGCGGTCTACGTGAAGGATGTGCAGGATCGTTGGGTGCGCATGGCCGCTGGCGTCGTTGGCGAACTGGGCGAAACGGAAGGCTGGGACAGCGGCCGCTGGTTGGCCGACCGCGACAGCAACCCACAGGCGGATGCACCCAAGGAAATCTATATCCGCTGGCAGTCGCTGGTGGAACCGCAAGCGTACTACTGGCACTTCGAAGTGCCCGAGACCATGCGCCAACAGCTGGTGAAACGCGAGCCGGCCGTGTGGCAAGGGCGGGCGGAGCGGGTATGTCGCAGCAATATCGCCGTGGGTGTGGCGCCGGGTGGACGCACCGTGGTGTGGCTGGCCGGTGGTGGGCTGCCACGCGTGGAAATCCAGCGAGGCCAAGCCATCGTGGTGCCCGAGGGGCCAGATCTAGGGCGCTTTGGAGGCCGTTACGTCCGCATGGACGACAAAACCAAGCAATACCTTGAAACCCACCGCATCCCCTACGGCAGCTGGTAAGCGTGCCCTAGCGCAACACTATTCAAATACCGCAAGGACGACCCGATATGAACTTCATCGTGATGGCGATCAAGAGCTTCTGCTTGAAGCTATTGAGGCAAACCAAGAGTGCCACCCCTGTGCTGTGCTTGCTCGCTTTGGCATTCCTGCTGATCGCCATCTGGTGGCTGGGGCCGCAGTGGAAGTGGCGCGAACATCAACCGCTGGGCCCGTTGTCCATGCGTGTGCTCGCCACGCTGGTGTTGCTGCTGGTGCCGTTGTTGCTCTGGGCGATTTCCCTGCAACGGCGCAACCGGGCGATGGAGACGCGGCAGGAACATCAGCAGGAAATGGCTGAGGACCTCAGCCTGCGCCACGTGGAGGCCCAGGAGCGCGCGTTGAACCAAAGTCTGGCCGTGCTTCAGGACAATCTTCCGGGCCGCCAGGGGCTGTACAAGCTGCCGTGGTATCTGGTGCTGGGTACCGAGAACGCGGGCAAGACCAGCTTTATCAATCGCTCCAGCCAGAACTTTTACCTCACCGCCACCGCCAAGGCGCAGAGCAAGCGCGAGGCCGATCCAGACCTGGCCTTTCCCATCGACTGGTGGATGGGCCAGCAAGCCGTGCTGATCGACATGCCCGGCCAGCTCATCAGCCAGACCGAAACGAAGGATGTCGAGGCGCCGGCGCAGTCCGCCGATAGCGGTGATTCCGCCGATATCGCCGAAAGGCTGCCGGCGGCGACCCCATCCAGCGTTCGCAAGGCCGATCGCTCGGCGGATCTGCCCGCGGGTACGCTCCCCAAGCTGTGGGTTCACCTGATCGATTGGCTGGGCCGCAACCGCAGTCGCCGCCCGCTCAATGGCGTGGTGCTGGTGATCGATGTGGTGACGCTGCTCCAGCAGAAGCCGAGCGACCGCAAGGGGCAGACCATCCTGCTGCGATCGCGCCTGGCCGAGTTGGGCGAGCGATTGGGTACGCGCCCACCGATCTACGTGGTGTTGAGCAAGATCGATCAGCTGGATGGCTTCGTTTCGCTGTTCTCCCGCGTGCCGCGCGCGGTGCGCGAGGACATCTTCGGCTTCACCTTTACGCTGGATTCGGTAAAGAACTATGACGCCTGGCAGGAGGAGTTGTCCGCCCGCTATGGCGAGATGGTGTCGCGCCTCAATGAGCAGGTGTTCGATGCACTGAATACGGTTGGCGACCTGGAGCAGCGCCAGAGCCTGTTCTCCTTCGCCCGCGAGCTGGATGGCTTGTTGCCCATCCTGCTCCGGCATCTGTCGGATGTGCTTGGCAGCGACCGCTCCGGCACCCCGGCGTTGCCGCGTGGCGTGTACTTCTCATCGGTGTATCAGCAGGGCGCGTTGAGCAACCCGTTCGTGGATGCCGCCGCCGAGGCGTATAAGCAGGCGAAGCTGGTACAGCCCGTGCAGCCGCCGGGGCGCGGTACGGTCTATTTCGCGCAGCAGATCTTCCAGCGCGTGATCTACCCCGAGGCCGGGCTGGCGGGCGACAACCTCAAGGTGCTGGCGGACAAGCGGCGCTCGTTGATGGTGAACTCGGCGGTCGCCGCCCTGGGCGGCTTGCTGATCGCGGGTGGTTGGTATCACTACTACGCGATGAACCGCGACATGGCGTCCAGCGTGTTGAGCAAAAGCCGCAGCTACAGTGGCCGCAGCATCGATAGCGCCATCGATACGACGGGACGCAATCTGCTGGAGCCCTTGGATCAGATTCGCGACGCCGTCGCCGTGTACGGAGACTATCGCGAGGCATGGCCGGTGGTGGCCAATATGGGCCTGTATCAAGGTCGCAAGATCGGACCCAAGGTGGACGAGGCGTATCTGCAGCTGCTGTCCAAGCGGTTCCTGCCTGCGTTGGCGGGTGGCGTGATGGACGCGATGAACGACGCGCCGGAGAACAGCAATGAGCAGCTGTCGGCACTGCGCGTCTATCGCATGATCGAGGACCGGCAGAATCGTCGCGCGGCCATCGTGAAGGACTGGATGGCCAAGCGATGGCAGCAGGCGTTTCCGGGTAATGGCACCGCGCAGGACGACCTGATGCGTCACCTCGACTACGCCATGAAGTACGCCGACGCCGATCTCCCGCTCTACCGCGATCGGGTGAACGAGGTGCAGCAGCAGCTGCGGCAGATTCCGATGCCGCAACGTGTCTACATGAATATGCAGCAGCAGGCAGGCGAAACCTTGCATGCGCCGCTGGATCTGCGTCATGAAATCGGGCCGGCGTTCGATATCGTCTACCAGGCGCGCGACACCGACGATGCATCGGCGGGCAGTGCGCGCATTGCGTCCTTGCTTACGGCCAAGGGATTCCACGATTACTTCCAAACGCATAGCCAGGATCTGACCGAGCTGGCGATGATCGACGAATGGACGCTAGGCCAGCGCAACCGCATCGATTATTCCGAGGCGGACAAGCAGGCCCTCTCAGGGCGCATCCGCACTATCTACACGGCCGATTACATCGCGAGCTGGCGACAAGCCATCAATCAGCTCGATATCGTGGATTTCGACAATATCGGCAAGGCCGTGGCCGTGCTCGAAAGCGTCACGAGCGCGGCCGCGCCGTTGCGCCGCCTGGTGGAGACGGTGCGCGACAACACGGTGCTGTATCCCCCGGTGTCGGGCGAGGGCAAGGTCAAGGCGCCGGCTACGGCGAACGATGCCGCCAATCAACAGCAGGCGGCGGATATCGCCCGCTCGTTCGCACCCCTGGCCGAGTTGCTCAACGCCAAAGGCGATAAGCCTTCGTATCTCGACGAGACCATGACGGCGATCAGCAATGTCCGCGATGCGGTGAAAAGCGTGCAGGACAGCCCGGATCGCGGCAAGGCTGCCTTGAGCATGGAGCTGGATCGCTTCGCGCTGAAGGGACAGGACCCTATCGGAACCTTGCAGCGCATGGCGGCAGGCCTGCCCGAGCCGCTCAATGCGCAGGTGAAGAAGCTGGCGGATGAGTCCTCGCAGGTGTTGCTGATCGAGGCACTGCGCGAGTTGGAGCGGCGCTGGACCACGGACGTGTACAGCTTCTACAACGAGCGCCTGGCTAACCGTTATCCGTTCAACCCCGCCAGCGCGTCCGATGCCTCGCTGGAGGATTTCGAAGCGTTCTTTGGCCCGCAAGGCCGTCTGCAACAGTTCCGCGAGAAGTACCTGAAGGCGTTTCTGGAGGACAACCTCGATGCGCTGTACTCCGAGCGGCGTGGCGGCTACCTGGTGCGCACGGATGTGCTGACCCAGATCGAAGCAGCCAACCGCATTCGCGATGCCTTCTTCAACAATCGTGGTGCATTGAGCGTGCAGTTCAGCGTTACTCCGCTGGGGCTCACTCCCAATCGCCGCAGCAGCGTGCTCGGTATCCAGGGGCAGTTGATCTCCTACGATCATGGCCCCAGCAACAGCGTGGGTTTGATCTGGCCGAACAGCCTTGGCGACAGTACCGATAGCCGCATTTCGTTGGTCAACAGCGCCGGCAACAGCAGCAGCCTGGTGTTTCGCGGTGCCTGGTCGATGTTCCGCCTGCTCAGTCGCGCGCAGCTTACGGCCACCAATACGGCGAGTGTCGAGCTGAGCTTCACGGCGGACGATGGCGGCGCCATGCGCTACCGCATCACGGCCGAGAAGGCGAACAACCCGTTTACGCAGCGCATCTTCACGGGCTTCGCCTTGCCGCGCACCTTGTTGCGCGACGACGCCGTGCCCACCGCTGCGGATGCCGCCCAGCCGTCGCCGCCCGTTCGCCCGACTGTCGTGCAGAACTGAGGTGCATCGATAGCCTTTCCCGGCCACCACGGCAGCGTGTGGCCGGGGGAGGCTGCTGGGTGCCGCCGACGGGGCGCCTGGGCGTTACGCGCCCATAGAGGGCCGTATGCGGGCAAGCGCGGGGCCTGAAGACCCCGGCAAGGTTCAAGCACGTCACCGGGATTCCCGCGAACGCGGGAATCCCGTGACTTCCATGCCTCTCTCCCATAAAAAAAGCCGGTGCCCAAGGCACCGGCTTTTTTCTTGGCCTGGTTGGATCAGGCTTCCATCGGCTTGCGCCAGTCGTCGGACGACTCGGTGCCGGCGATGCTGTGGGTCCAGGTGATCTTGCGGTAGGCCATGGACACGCGGATCAGCTGGGTGAATTCAGACTTGGTCGAATCCTGCGCGTGCGGCAGCACGGTGTTGATGTCGACGATGGTGGCGTCTTCCAGCTTGGTGGTGAAGAAGTGCTCCTGCTTGCCGTCGACCGAGGTGCGGAACCACTGCACTTCCACCGAGGGAAGCATTTCGCCGGAAGCCAGCGACTGATACATCAGCGGTACCGACTTGTTCAGCGCGCAGGTGAAGGTAAACGGCTTGTGCACGCGCTGGCCCGACGGCTGGCCGCTCTGCGGGTCGGTCGGGGTGGTAACGCGATGTTCGATTTCCTGGACCAGGATCTGGTCTTCATGGCCTTCGACGTACACGTTGCCGACGGAGTCGGCAGTGAAAGCGCCCTTGGTAAGGTTGCCCTGGGTCTTGCCGTTGATGCTGATATAGGCGGGTGTAGGCATCTCGATTTCCTTATGTCGTCACAGGATGGCCGGATGGGCCGATGTGCCATCCGCAGTGGATGACGACGGAGCTATGGCAAACGCCGTGCCAACGCGTGTGCGCCTCGGGAAAGTCGTTTTAAATAAGCGGGTTGCGCGATTCACGCGGGTGCCTGCATGGCGATTCGGCAGCAAAGCACGGGGAAAAGCAGGTGTTTTCGATATGAGACGAGCAAGCGGTTGCTCGATGGTCGCTAAGTCATTGATGTCACGTGGGCGAGACTCGGCAATGCATTGCCCAGGCGAGCAAGCCATTGCTCGGCCGTGGTCGTTGCGGTTATCACGCGCAGGCGTGGCGGTACGCAGCGCCTGCGCGCATCGCGTCCAAGGGTGTTCCCACAACAAACGAGCAGACCTCGGTTTTCACCGAGGTCTGCGCGTAGAAACCATGTGCGGTTAAGCCGTAGCGGAAGGTTCTTGGCTATGGCGTCCCTAACGACGTTGCCAAGGACTTCGCTCGCTGGATAAGCGCGAGTCGTTGCTCTTCGTCACTCATCGCGTTGGCTGGCATGTCACCGGTGGCCAGCGGAAAGCTTGCGCGAGAGAGGAAACGGCCCTTTCGCCACAGGTGGCCTTCACCCATCCAGCGTCCTTGACGCTTGAAGGAGGAGCCCTCGAAGCGATGGGGCACGCGATCGACCATGAAGTTCTCGACGATCCAGACCATGGGCTTTGTGTATCGCGTTCATCGCGCGCTGGTTGGGTGAGGCCGGTGTTCCGTCAACCGCGACGGGTGCCGGGAGGAAGGGGACGGGTAGGCGCTATCCCAGGGTGTCCTGCGTCTCTTGCAAAGCGCTGAGTCGTTTTGTAGTTGGGCTTGGCTTGACTGGGTTCGCGCTTGCTCACACCGCTGTTGTAGACGTCGTGGATGTGGGCGAGAGATAGGTTCTTGGGAGCTTGCGTCATGGAGGTCTCCTAAAGCGTGAGGCGATCGTGGTCGCCGGACATTGCGGCAAAGATCAGGTCAAGCAACGAGACTGGGTACGGTTCTTCAATCAGTGAAGAAGGTGATACCAGAGGGCTTCCATGCCGGAACGTGTCGCACACACCCGGTCATGCCTCACCGTGACCAGACCCTCGTCCACCAGGCGACGCAGCTCTGTAGTGCGAAGGACCGCGCGCAGTGACAGCGGGCAGTCACCGACGACCTTTCGCAACAGCGCCCATTGCCCACACGTCAGTGGATTGGGTCGATTGGTGTACATAAGCCAGGCTAAGACCGCGCCTTCATGCACGCGTTGAGGAACAGGAGAGAAAACACCTCTCCTCTGGCACCATACTCGCTTCTTGGGCGCCATTTGTTATTTTTCTTGCGTCGCGGCCAGTATTTGCTTGCTATATGCGCTTAATGCGCCTAGCGTCGAGATGCTGTTTGACCGGGACTTGCCGTGATGACGATCTCCATCGATGCCTGGGCCGACGGCCCTGATTCGTCAGGGCGGTGGAGGGGCTGCTGGCGTCTGATACGCAATGGCGCGGCTATTCGCGGTCGCTTTGGTGTTACCGCCGATTATTTCACCAGCGAAGCGCTGGCGGTTACCGCGGCCCTGCGATGCGGTACCTCGGACAAGCGAAACGTGCCCGGCGACGATATGTTCCGCTGAGTGGGCTGGCCGTTCGGATGGCTAAACGGCACGCATCGGCCGTGGCTTGGACGGCGTGTTCGTGGTGCGCGCGGCTGGAATCGCCCGCGCTCAGTGCGCCGGGTAGGGCATGCCGTGGCGGGTGCACACGGCATCGACCAGGTCGATGACCCAATCTTGATCTTCTTGCACGACGTGGCTCAGCACGTCGGAGAAAATGCCGTCGGTGTGTTGGAAGAAATCGGAATCTGCGGGGTATTGGTCGTGCATTCGCGCGATGAATGCTTCCAGGCGGCCAATGCTGCTGCGAAGTTCGTTTCTGGACCTGAGCATGGCGTGCCTCTACCGGCGGCGTAGGGCGGCAGGCGGTGCCTGTCGGATGCTACGCAAGTACTATGCGCGCGCCTTCGTTAGGCGGTCGTAATGCTCAGGGACACAGGCGCGGTATCGATACGCGCACGCGCAGCCCTTGTCCACGCGGTGCATCCAGCAGTTCGATGGACGCACGATGCATGCCGGCGGCGCGAGCCACGATGGACAGCCCAAGGCCATAGCCTTCGCCACGGCTTCCCGCTTCGCGGTGGAAGCGGGCGAACACCGCGCGACGCCGCTCCTGCGGAATGCCGGGGCCGTTATCGATCACTTCCAGGGTGGCTTCCAGCGCGCTTTGCGCAATGGCGAGATGGATCTGTCCGCCGGCCGGCACATAGCGCAGGGAGTTCTCCAGCAGGTTGCGCAGCAAGGCGGCCAGGGCAGGCTCGTGCCCACGCACCAGCACGGGTGAAAGCTGTTCGGCCACGTCCAGCGTCACGCCGCGGCCCTGTATCACCGGTGTGAGTTCGGTCACCACATGATCGGCCAGCTGCGCCAGATCCACCGCGGCGGGCTGGCTGGAGGCGGCGCCGGCTTCGATCTTGGCGAGCGACAGCAGTTGCTCGATGCGACGGGATAGCGTGGCGACGCTGTGTTGCGCGCCGTCCAGGCTGTCCTGGATCTCGTCCGGGTCGATGGTGGCCATGGCGCTTTCGAGATTCAGCTGGATGGAGGCCAGTGGCGTGCGCAGTTCGTGGGCCACGTCGGCACTGAAACGGCGTTCGCGCTCCAGCGCATCTTCCTGGCGTTCCAACTGTTCGTTGAGCGCGGCCAGCACGGGGCGCAGTTCCAGTGGCGCGTCGGCGAGATGGATGCGTTCCCGGCTGCCGGGTTCGCGCTCGGAGAGTGCCGAGGTCAAGGTCGCCAGCGGGCGCAAGCCACGGCCCACGGCCCAGCCCACCAGCAGGGCCAGCACCGGCAGGCCGAACAGAAAGGGCAGGCCGTGATCCAGCCACAACGCATGCACGATCTCCTCGCGGCTGTCGTAACGATCGGCCACGCGGATCACGTATTGGCTGGCGGGGTCCACGTAGCTATAGGTGCGCCACACGTGGTGCTGCTTTTTCAGGTCGTGATAGGCGGAGCGGTCGTCCGGCGTGGCGGGCAGCGTCATCAGGTTGGCCGTGCCGAGCAGCAGCTTGCCGTGTCGATCGAATACCTGGAAGCCCACCACGGATTCGTTGGTGGCGACGTCGCCGGCCTGCAGCACTTCGGTTTTCTTGCGAACCGGCACCAGCATGCCTTCGTGGCCGGTGAAGGTATCGATGCCGGCTTGATGAATCAGGGTGGCGATGGTGTGCGCGGCTTCCGCCAGGCGCGCGTCGGAGAGCTGGCTCATTTCCGCGCTGGTACGGCGGAAGCTGAAGAACGCCAGCGGCAGCAGGAACAGCACCAGCAGGGCGATAATCATCCAGCGCAGGCGCCCGCGCAGGCTGGTGGGCTTCATGACGGGTCGCGCGGAATCATGTAGCCGAAGGCGCGCACGTTCTGGATGGTGTCGAAACTGAGCTTGCGCCGCAGCGAATGCACCAACACGTCCAGCGCGCCATCGCCGACGATTTTCTCGGTACCGTACAGCGAGCTTTCCAGCGCATCGCGTCGCACCAGGCGGCCGGCGCGCTCCATCAGGGCTTGCAGCAGGGTGAACTCGCGGCGGGTGAGGTCCACCTTGTTGCCACGGAAGGTGACCTCGAGCGTGGCCAGGTCCAGGCACAGCGCGCCCGCTTCGATGCGGTTGCCGGCCAGGCCTTGCATGCGGCGGGTGAGCGAGCGGATGCGTGCGGCCAGTTCGTCCAGGTGAAACGGCTTGGTCATGTAATCGTCGGCGCCGGCATCCAGGCCATGTACGCGGGCCTGTACCGCGTCGCGCGCGGTAAGGATCAGCACCGGCGTGCGGATATGGTTGTGGCGCGCTTCGGTGAGCACGTCCAGGCCGTCCTTGCCGGGCAAGCCCAGGTCCAGCAGCACCAGGTCGGCGCTGTGTTCCTGCATGGCGGCCACGGCCGAGGCGCCGTCGGTGAGCCAGGTTACGGTATAGGAAAGCCGGTCCAGCGCGCGCTGGATGGCGGCGCCCAGCTGCAAGTCGTCTTCCACCAGGATGATGTGCACCGTGCCCCCTAAACGAAGGCGGCAGGCCCGCTGGCCTGCCGCGTCTCGATCATTGTCTTTCCGTTTTGTTACGGTCCGGGGAAAGTAGCGCCCATCCCTGGGCGTGCTCCATCAAGGGGCGTGCGAGGGGACCGGAGCCAAACCGGCGGCGCGCAGTTCCTCGCGAGCCGCCGCCAAATCGTGCTGGAACGCCGGCGAGGCCAGCATGTCGGTGGCCAATGCCTGGCCGAATTCACGCCCGGCATAGATGTCCTGCAGGGTGTGTACGCCCTTCACCACGCGGCGCCAGCCAATCTCGTGGGCGTGCTGCATCAGCGCATCGGCGTCCTGCGGAAACAGCTGGGCCAGCAGGATCGCGTCCACCGTGGCGCGGCTGGAGTGGCCGCTGGGGTAGCCGAAGCTCTTCTTGGCGGCCTGCTCGGGGTTCATGGCGCAGGCGGAGGCCGGCGGGCAGGGACGCAGACGCTTCCAATGATCCTTGGACTGGTCCACGGCTTCTTTGGTCTCGTGCTCGGCTTCCTTGAACAGGGCGGCCACGTGCGGCAGCTTGTCGGCGCGAAAGCCCTTGCCGATCACCGGCGCAAAGGCGAACGCGTCGAACTTTTCTTCCTGCTCGGCCTGGCTGAAGTCGGCCTGCGAGCGCGCGGCGAAGGCGCGGTCGGTGGCGGCGCGATCGGCCTGGTCCTCGGCGCTGCCCGGCGCGCTGGGCGCGGGCAGGGCGGCCATCACCTGATCGAGCTGGGCCTGGCTGAGGTAGGCCGTGCCGGCCACGGCAGGCGCGGCGCATGCCGAGCCGGCAACGAGCAGCAGGGCGAGGAACGGGTTGTGCGTCATCTTCTTCATGTCATCAAAGTCCCAGCGATACCGATGCGAACCAGCTGCGGCCTGGCAGTACGTAGTACGAACCCGCGTTGCCGCTCACGGAGTTGATGACCAGGTTGTGTGCGTCGAACAGGTTGTCCACCTGCAGGCGCACCTTGTAGCTCTTGATGAACGAGCCGGTGATGTTCTGGCCGTAGCCCACACTCATCGCCGCCTGCCAGTAGCCGCCGGTGCCGACGGTGGAGGTCACCGAGGAGGCGATATCCGGGTTGAAGTTGGAGTTGTAGGCCTTCTGGCCGCCGGAGAACTTGTCGTACAGCGAGGCGAAGAAGCCGTTCTGTTCGTACAGCACGCCGAGCGCCGCGGTGCGGTTGGGCACGTTGGGCAGGTCCAGGTCCGAGCCCTTGAAGTGGGCGTCCTGCAGCGAGCCGTTGGCGAACAGGCTGGTGCCGCTGCCCAGGTAGTAGGTGACTTCGCCTTCGATGCCCTTGAGGTAGGCGCCGCGCGCCAGGTAATACACCGCATCCGTGGTGCCCGGAATATTGGTGGAGAACTGGTAGTTCTTGAAGTTGATGAAGTAGACGTCGGCGTCCGCGTTGAGGCGGTCGGTCTTGTAGACCGTGCCGAACTGGTAGTTCATCGTCTGCTCGGGCTTGGTGTTGTTCTGCGTCGGATCGGGCACGTAGAACTCGTTGAGGTTGGGCGTGAGGTAGCCCTGCGCCGCGGTGGCGTAGATGCTCCAGTCATCGCGCAACAGGTAGTTGGCGGTGAGGTAGCCCAGCGTCTTGTTCCAGCTCTGGTTGTAGTAGAGCGGCGTCTTGCTGGTCTGGTTGATCGGCGCCTCGATGTCGCGGCTTACGTTGAAGTACTTCACGCCCGGGGTGATGCTGAGGCCGTCGGCGGCGTACCACTCGTACTCGGCGTAGAGCTGGCCGGTGTGCAGCTGGTCCTTCATGGTGTACTTGTACGGGCCGCTGTAAACGCCCTTGCTGTTGTAGCTGCCGAAGGTCGAGGTGCCCGGTTTCACGTCGATGGCGCCGCCGTTGCCGTAGTCGATCGCCACGCTGGAGCGGTCGTTGTTGGTGTACTCGTACCAGCCACCGGTGCGGAACTGGCCGTAGTCGTCGGCGTGCACCAGCTGCAGCACGTCGCCCCATGCGCGGTAGTTGTTGATCTTGATGTAGCCGCCCATGTTGGTCTTGGACAGCTTGGTGCCTACGTACGGGCTTTCGTGGCTGGTGTTGTCGTAGGCGTAGGTATAGACCTTGTTGTCCAGCGACCAGGTGTCCGAGAGCTTGCTGTGCACGCCCAGGTATTCCAGGTCGGTCTGCTTGGTCTGGTAGTTGTAGCAGGCGCAGTTGGTGCTGGTCGGGTCTTGGTTGAGGCCGAAGTTGCGGCCGAGCTGCGCGATCTGCTGCAGCGTGAGCGAGCTCAGGTTGGGGTTGTTGAAGCGGATGTAGTTGTAGTTGCTGAGGAAGGTGATCTCGGTGCTGTCGCCGATCGGCTGCACGTACTTGATGTAGCCGGTCTTGCGCGAGCTGTCGCCGTCGGTCTTGGCGGTATCGGTGCTGATGTACTGCGCGCTGGCGATGAACTTGCCGCCGCCCAGGTCATCGAGCTTGCCCGAGTTGACCTCCAGGTGCGTCAGCGAGGTGTCGTAGCTGCCGAAGCTCTGCGTCGGAACGAAGGAGAACGTGTCCAGCGGGTCTTTCGAGCTCAGTGCCACGGTGCCGCCAAAGGTGGCTTCGCCGATGGTGCTGGCGCTGCCCGGGCCGCGATCCACCAGTACCTGGCCGATCATCTTGGCCGGGAAATAGCTGCTGGTGTGATGGCTGAAGTCGTTGGTGTCGCCGAACGGAATGCCGTCGTAGGTAACGTTGTAGGAGTTGTCGTTGAAGCCGCGCAGCGTCATCTGCTTGGACTCGCCCAGACCCGGGCCGGCCGTGCTCACGTTGGTTACGCCCGGCGCGATCGCGGCAATGGTGGCGTAGTCGGCCGTGGGTGCCACGTGGTTGCTGATCCAGTCCAGGCCGATCACCGACTGCGGCTGGGTGACGGTAAGGTCGGCCTGGGTCGGCGCTTGGGTAATGGCGGAGTTGCCGGCCGTACCCTGCACTTCCACTTCCTCCAGCTCCTTGGGCGCCTTGGGCGCGTTGGGGTTGGGTTTGGCCGGGGCGGCATCGGCGGTGGCGGGCGTGGCGTCATTGTCGCCGGCCAGCGCGGGTTGGCTCAGGCACAGGCCCGCCAGCACGGCGAGGGCGATGGCGTGGGAGATCGGACGCAAGGCTAGGGTCGGCGCGCCGAGGCGCCGGCGGGAAACAGTAGACATGGTGGCCTGTGAGAGTGGCTGGATTCAGCGCACTAGCGTGGTTTGGCCATTTGACAGTTCTGTTTCACACCGGTGATGGACACCGGCGGTTTGCTTAGCGTCGTCTTAGGGAAGTCCTAAGGCGCCCCTTTTGAGGTCATTTGACCGGCTCGGCCAGCGGCTTGCCCTTGTCGATGATCCAGGTGGACAGCGCCACGCCGCCGTCGGTTCCCGGTGCCGCCGCCAGGCTGTGCACGGCGCCGCGCGGGTTGAAGAAATGGTCGCCGGCCTTGAGCGCCTGATCCGGCTTGCCGCGCGTCTTGAGGATCAGGTTGCCCTTGAGCACATAGCCCGACTCATCCCCGTCGTGCACATGCCATCCCACCACCGTGCCGGCCGGCAGCTCCGCCGTGCCCAGCACGATCTCGGTTCCCGGCACGCCGCTTTGCTCGTGCTGGTCGAGGATGGTGCGCTTGGGTTGGGCCGCGGGCGCGGCTTCCTGCGCCTGCGCGCCGCTGCCCGTCCATGCGAGGGCGAGCAGCAAGGTCGAGCCGATCAGGTGAGGGAGGCGTATCGACATGGCGCTGTCCTCGTGGCGGGAAACCAGGCTCGAATGATGGCGACGCATGCGTTATCCCCAAGTGTACGCAGCTGCGGCCGCTCGCCGCGATCGCGTACCATGCTGCCCCTTGCCGATCGCTGGAATGCCCATGACAGATACGACCGCGCCCATCCGTGTCGCCCTGGTTGGCTACGGCTTTGCCGGCAAGACCTTTCATGCGCCACTGATCCAGGCGGTGCCTGGCCTCGCGCTGGACTTCGTGGCTTCGCGCGATGCGGCCAAGGTGCACGCGGATCTGCCTGCTGCGGAGGTGATCGCCGACCCGCTGGCCGCCGTTACCGACCCGCGCGTGGAACTGGTGGTGATCGCCTCGCCCAACGACACCCATGCGCCGCTGGCGCAAGCGGCGCTGGACGCGGGCAAGCATGTGGTGGTGGATAAGCCGTTTGCGCTTGATCTTGCGCAGGCGCGCGCCGTGGCCGCGCTGGCGGCGCGCACGGGGCGCGTGGTGTCGGTGTTCCAGAACCGACGCTGGGATAGCGATTTCCTCGGTGTGCAGCAGGCGATGACGCGCGGCCTGCTGGGGCGCGTGACGCACGTCGAATCGCACATCGATCGCTTTCGTCCGCAGGTGCGCGCCCGCTGGCGCGAGCAACCCGGTGCCGGCAGCGGCCTGTGGTACGACCTGGGGCCGCATCTGGTGGATCAGGCCCTATGCCTGTTCGGTGTGCCTGAGCGCGTGCTCGCCAGCCTGGCGACCTTGCGCGACGGCGGCGAGGTTACCGATTGGGCGCACGTGGTACTGGAGTACCCGCAGTGTCGCGTTGTGCTGCATGCCAGCATGCTGGTGGCCGGCGGCAGTCCGCGCTTTACCGTGCATGGCACGCAGGGCAGCCTGGTCAAGCAGCGTGCCGACGTGCAGGAAGCCCAATTGCTCGCCGGCATTCGGCCGGGCGATGCGGCGTGGGGCCAGGACAGCGATGCGCTGGCTTTCTATGGTGCCGATGGCCAGCTCACGCATGTGTCTGCGCCGCGCGGCGATCAAAGCCGTTATTACGCGGCGGTGCGCGATGCGATACGTGCGGGTGGAGACAACCCGGTGACGCCGCTCCAGGCAGTGGGTGTCATGGCGGTCATCGAAGCCGCGCTGGCATCGGCTGCCAGCGGCACGGCTGTCGTGCCGATGCTATCCGCACAGGAGCGGGATGCCTGGCGTATCGGTACCTCAGCCTGAGGAAGTGGCGATTGCGATCGGTTTCACGCGTAACGGCGCCGGAGCGTTGGCTACGCGTAAGAATCATGGCGCTATCTTCGATATTTCCTTCGGTCGTATAGACGTCCATTTGACAGACGTCTTTTTTTGATGAAATCCGTAGCGGCACGCATGTCGGCCCACATGGTTTTGTGATAGCAATCACAATCCCGTGGCGAGGTTATGCGATCTGATACACAAACTTTGCTGAACGCGTGCTCGTTGCAATTCGGGCCGGAGGCTTGCCGCAGACGGACAGTTTGCGTGTAGCCGCCGTCTTCAGGAAGAGCGTCAGGGGGCAGTCCAAATGTTGATTCGTACGGTGAGCGGCCGCATGGCACATGCGGCGGTAGGGTCCGTTCGTCTCTCGCTCATGGGAGCCGGTGGGCCATGCGAATCGGGTAGCTTGCCGGTGCAACCTCGCCGCGTCACCTCGGTGTGTCCCATCCTTGGTCGGCGATGAGGTGAGTCATGACCACGCGCATGCGCAGGTTGACCGCTATCGGCTTGCCGGCGCGCGATGAGTTGCTCGTTCGCTCGCTGTTGCAGGTCGTCAATGCGAAAACCACGGAAGCCTGGGCCTTCCATGAAGGGCTCGAAGCGAACGTAGCCTTGTGCAATCCCGATTCGGCGTTGTCGATGATGGCGATCAAGCGCGCCAGTTCACATGGCCTGGTGTGTGTGTCGGTAGTGCACGAAGGCGGCCGCACCTTGCCCGAAACACTGACGCTGCGCGCCCCGATCCGCAGCGGTGATTTCATCGACATGCTCAATGAGGCCTCGGGACGGCTGCAGTTGGGGGGACGCCCGCGGCGCGCAGTCGCGGTGGAGGCCGAGCCGGGCGAATCGCTGGCGCTCGCGCTGCGCCGCTACGGCACACAGGCCGAATCGTGCCATCTGCGTATGGACGTCGATGGGCGCAGCTGGGTCGCCGCGTTGAAAACGCGCCGCCTGGGCGGCGCGGATGCGCTGGGCGACAACGAACTGTTGACGCTGGGTATGAGCCGGTCTTTCCGGGTCGATGTATTGGACGAAGCGGCCGGCGAGGCGGCACTGGCCACGGCGAGCTGGGTCGGCGGCCTTGAGCGCTTGTGGTGGCTGAGCGGCCAGCACCTGGCAACCCATGGCGGTGCGGCAGTGTCCGACAGTGGCAGCTATCAGCTGCGTCGCTGGCCGGACGCGGGACGTTTGTCCTTGCAGCCGTATCAATTGCGCATGGCGGCCGTGCTCGCGCGGCAGGCGCTGACGCCGGGCGAACTGGCGGCGATGGTCGGGCGGCCCTTGGGCGACGCACAGGCCTTTCTGGGCGGCTGCGCCATGCTGGGCCTGTTGAGCGAAGCGGCGACGCCGAGCGCTTCGATGGATATGGCGCCGCCACCCGTGCCGCGTGCCTCGCGGTACAGCGAGTTGTTTCAATCGTTGCGTGCCGTACTGGGCATCCGGAGTTGAGCCGGATGAGCGAGCGCGAATACAAGTTGATCTTCACCGGCAGCATGGGCGCCGGCAAAACCACGGCGATTGCCGCGGTGAGCGAGATCGCACCGGTGCGTACCGAGGTGCGGAACACCGATCTTGCCGGTCACGCCAAGGCCACTACCACCACCGGCCTGGACTACGGCGAGGTGACCTTGCCGAGCGGGCAGGTGTTGCGCCTGTTCGGCACGCCGGGACAGACGCGCTTTCAGTTCATGTGGGACATCCTGGGCCGGGGTGCGCTGGGTGTGGTGGTGCTGGTGGATAACAGTCGCCCCGATCCGCTGGCCGATCTGCGCGACTACGTGCAGGCCTTCAGCGGAGTGATTGGCGGTTCGCGCGCGGTGGTGGGTGTGGGGCGTTGCGACACGCATCCGTGGCCCACGCTCGATGATTACGACGGTGCCCTGCGCGATATCGGTATCAACGTGCCGGTGATATCGACGGATGTGCGCGAGCGTGAGCAGGTGATCACCTTGCTCGACATTCTCTTTTACCAGATCGAAGCCGCCGGCGATGTCGCTGGCCAGGCCCTGCATGGAGTGTCATCACCATGAATGCGCGGGAACGGAGTCTGAGTCGCAGCGAGGAGGCCATCATCCGCCACCATATGGAGGCTTTGATGGCGCGGGAGCAGGAGATCAGCGGCGTGCTGGTTTCCACCATCGATGGCTTTCGTGTCGCGGCGTGTCTTACCGGCACGCTGTCCGCCGAAAAGCTGTCCGCCATGGCCAGCTCGTTGCTGGCGATCAATGAAGCGGTATGCCAGGAAAGCTCCGTGGGCGAGTGTCGCGATCTGGTGATCGAGGCGTCGCAGGGGCGGATTCTGCTGATGGATATTCCGCACCCCGCGCAGAAACTCATCCTTACCGTGCTGTGCCGGGCCAAGGTCACCATGGGCCAGGTGTTGTGGGCTGCACGCGGTTGTCGCGAATCGTTGGGAAAGATGTTCGTCGCGTCATGACTTTGCGGGAGAAGGGGGCATCGACCCTCCCGTACGACACCTCGATGCTTTCGATCAGGAGAAGCGCAGTGGCTACGTTGAGCGAGTCGGTTAACGAGTTGATGGGTTTTGACGGCGTGTTGGGCGCTGCCCTGGTGGACAGCAACAGCGGCATGACGCTGGCGCAGTCCGGCACGGTGTTCGACCTGGAAGTGGCGGCAGCGGGCAACACCGAAGTGGTGCGCTCGAAAATGAAGACCATGAAGGCGCTCGGCCTGAAGGACGAGATCGAAGACATCCTCATCTCGCTTGGCAAGCAGTACCACATCATCCGACCGGTCGCTAACAAGGCTGGCCTGTTCTTCTACGTGGTGCTGGATCGTGCGCGTTCGAACCTGGCGCTGGCCCGGCGCAAGGTGTTGGATATCGAGGCCGGGCTGACCATGTAAGCCGGTGGGTCGCAGTCGCGTCGTTGCGAGGCGGCGGCGCGATTCGCAGCATGATCGCGCGCAAAAAAAGGCCCCCTTGCGGGGGCCGCCGGGCCGTGTCTAGGGGGTGACTAGGCCCTGGGGCGTCGGCGGGCTCGTGGAAACCAGCCGACAGTTCAATGTTGCCTCGACTTGAGATCCTGTTATGTCAGGAAATGCCTACGATAAAAGTAGGTCTAGTCATTTTCTTTTGTCGGGCGCGCCACTGACTCAGCGATTCACCATCTGCATACCCGCGTCCGTATAGCGCAGGCCGGCGACGGCGTGGGGCGGAAACACGGCGTCGATCGCGGCCAGTTCGCTCTGGCTGAGCGAGACATCCAGCGCGCCGAGATTTTCGTCCAGGCGGTCGCGACGCTTGGTGCCGGGGATGCCGATCACGTCCTGTCCCTGCGCCAGCACCCAGGCCAGGGCGAGTTGGGCCGGGGTGCAGCCCTTGTCGGCGGCCAGCGCCTTGACCTCGTCCACCAGCGCCAGGTTTCGGGCGAAGTTCTCGCCCTGGAAACGCGGACTCTGGCGGCGATAGTCGTCCGCCTCGAAATCATCGGGGCTGCGCAGTGCGCCGGTGAGGAAGCCCCGGCCGAGCGGCGAGTACGCCACCAGGCTGGCGCCCATCGCGCGGCAAGCGTCGAGCATGCCGTTCTCCTGCGGATCGCGTGTCCACAGCGAAAACTCCACCTGCAAGGCGGCAATGGGATGCACCTTGGCGGCGCGCTGCAGGGTGGCGCCGGACGCCTCCGAGAGACCCAGGTAGCGCACCTTGCCGGCCTGCACCAGTTCGGCCATGGCGCCCACGGTTTCCTCGATCGGCACCTGCGGGTCCACGCGGTGCTGGTAATACAGGTCGATGTACTCCACGCCCAAACGCTGAAGGCTGGCATCGCAGGCCGCGCGCACGTACTCCGGGCTGCCGTTCACGCCGCGCCGGGCGGGGTCGTTGGGGTCACGCATGATGCCGAACTTGGTAGCGAGAAAGGCTTGTTCGCGACGGTCGCGGATGGCCCTGCCCACCAGCACTTCGTTGGTATGCGGGCCGTACATGTCGGCGGTGTCGAGCAGGTTGATGCCGCGCTCCAGCGCATGGTGGATGGTGGCGATGGATTCGGCGTCGTCGCGGCCGCCGTAGAAGTCGCTCATGCCCATGCAGCCGAGGCCGAGGGCGGAGACGAGAGGGCCATTCTTGCCGAGCGTTCGCTGCTGCATAGCTAATCCTTGGGGGCGGGGTAGGTACGGGGACGCATTATTCGGCATGACGACGGGGTGATAAATGCTCAATAATCGCCATATCTGTTGTCGAAAAGGTCAACAATCCGATGGATCGTCTGCAAGCCATGCGGGTGTTCATCCGCATCGTCGAACTGGGCAGCTTTACGCGTGCCGCCGACGACCTGAACCTGCCGCGCGCCACGCTGACGCACACCATCAAGCGGCTGGAGGAGCGCCTGGGCGCACACCTGCTGCAGCGAACCACCCGCCGCGTGCGGGCGACCCGCGATGGCGAGGTGTACTACAACCATTGCGTGCGCCTGTTGGGCGACCTCGATGCGGTGGAGGCTGACTTTCGCGAGGCCGCGGTAGAGCCGCGCGGGCGTCTGCGGGTGGATCTCGCCTCGTCACTGGCGCGCAGCACGCTGATCCCCGCGTTGCCGGAATTTTTTGCGCGCTATCCGCAGATCGAGCTGGACCTGGGTACCAGCGATCGCTTTATCGATCTGGTGCAGGAAGGTGTGGACTGTGTGCTGCGCACGGGTGAGCTGCAGGACTCCACCCTGGTGGGGCGGCGTATCGCCACGCTGTCGCAGGTTACCGTGGCCAGCGCCGGCTACGTGCGCCGCCATGGCACACCGCAGACCTTGGCGGACCTGCAGCGCGGTCACGTGGCGGTGAATTGGGCCTCGCCGACGACGCGGCGCACCTCGCCGCTGGAGTTCATGGTGGGCCGCAAGCTGCGCGAGCTGCCGCTGCCGGCGTTCATCACGGTGAGCGGCACGGAGGCCTATCTCGCCAGTTGCGAGGCCGGCCTGGGCATCGCGCAGTTTCCGCGCTATCGCATCGTGGATGCGCTGGCGCGCGGCGAACTGGTGGAATTGTTGCCAGCCATGCCGCCGCCATCGATGCCGGTGAGCGTGCTCTACTCCTCGCAGCGGCATTTGCCGCTGCGCCTGCGCGTGTTCATCGAATGGGTGGCGGCGCTGCTGCACGACCTGCCTTGAGACAGGCCGTGCAGTATGGCGATCAATCCACGAAGGCGGGACGACGGCTGATGCCGCCTTCGCTGCGCAGCGCGTTGGCATCCATCAGCTTGCCGCCGAGCATCACCACGTCGGTATGGCGCAAGTCGCCGATGTTCTGCGCGGGGTTGCCCTCCACCAGCACCAGATCGGCCACCTTGCCGGTCTGGATGCTGCCGGTGCGCTGATCCACGCCCACCAGGTGGGCGGGCGCCAGCGTGGCGCTGGCCAGCGCTTCGGCCGGGGTAAAGCCCGCCTGCACGTACAGTTCCAGCTCGCGCACCAATTCCAGGCCCGAACCATCGGTGCCGGCCACGATCGGTACGCCGGCCTTGTGCATGGCGGCGACCAGCGCCTGCAGCTTGGCGAAGCTGGCACGGTAGTCGGCGCGGGTGAGGTCTTTCGGCACGGCGAAGCCGCCCTGGCGGAAGCCGCGTTCCACCGCGGGCGGCAAGGTGCCGACAAACGGGGCGTAGGCAGGCGAGAGGTCACCGTTCTCCGGCACAAAGAGGCTCTCGGCCACCACCAGGGTGGGGTCCGAGGTGATCTTGTGCGCCGCCATGGTGGCGATCAGGCTCTTCATCGGCTCCTGGTCGAGGTTCACATCTTTGGCGTAGCGGCCGGGACCTTCAAAACGCGCCATGCCGTTGGAGACTTTCACCACCGAGTCGGGCATCGCCTGCATCATGACGAAGTAGATGTGGGTGATTTCGTCGTAGCCATCGGCAATGGCCTCCTCCGTACGCATGCCGGCGGGCAGGTGACCGTGCACATGCAGGCCCAGGCGATGCGCTTCGGCCGCGGTGGCTTTCACCCAGGCGGGGTTGAACGTGCCGTAGATCTTGATGGCGGTGAAACCATCGGCCTTGGCTTTGCGCACCAGCGCAATGGCTTCCTCCTGCGAGGTGGCGACGCTGGCGACCTGAGCCGTGTTCGGGCCTTTGCCGTCGATCAGCATCGAGGGATACACGTTGGGCCCTAGCAGCTCGCCCTTCGCGCGACGCTGTGCGCGGGCCAGGGTGAGTTCGTTGACGTTGCCCGGATCGCGCACCGAGGTAATGCCCAGCGAGAGCAGCAGCGGCCCGGCCGAATCATCCGGCACGTGCTGGTGCGCGTCCCACAGCCCCGGCACCAGGGTCTTGCCCTTGCCGTCGATCTGTTGCGCGCCCTGGGGCACGTTCACGCTGGCGGCGGGGCCGACCTGCGCAATCACGCCTTTGTCCACCACCACGGTCTGGTCATCGGCGAAGTGGTTGCCATCGACGAAGGCGCGCACGTGCGTAAAGGCCACTGGCCCGGCTGGCGTCTTGAGCAGCTTGGGCACCAGCGTCTTGGAGTGCATGGCCAACGCATCGTTCTGTGCCTTCTCCAGCATGGGCTGTGCGCTTTCATAGCCCACCGGCAGCCACGACAGGCCACCGATGAAGGCGAAGAACTTGCCGCTCTCATCCGCCCAGATCGGGATCGGCGTATTGGCGATGCCGGTAATCGCATAGGCGATGACTTTCTTCTGCGTCGGCCCGCTGCCCACCGTGGCGGTGGTGAGGGGTTCGGCCTTGGCGTAGCCGCCCGGCAGCAGGTTCAGCGGCTTGCCGGGTAAGGCGAGCAGCTTCTCCAGCAGGTCGGCGTTGAGGTCCATCGGGCCACCGAAGGCGGTGTACTCGGCAGCGCCTGCGTAGGGAGCCGAGCCGGCATCCACCGGGCTCTTCCAGCTGGCCTTGCCGTCCTTGATCTCGAAGGTTTCCCCCGCGTCGCCCTGCGGTGTGTGGCCGCGCACGACCAGGCGGTCGAACATCCCGTCCTTGCCAAGGTGGGCCGTGCTGTCCAGTTCGAAGACCTGGCCGCGCAGCAGCAGGCTCTCGCGGCCCATGCGGGTGCCATCGGCGGTGGTCCAGCGGGCCGAGGTGCCGTGCTTGCCGGCGGTGGAAAGAATGGTGAATTGCTGGGCGCTGGCCGGTGGCTTGGCCAGTTGTTCGGTGGGGGTGGGTGTATCGGCGAAGCAGGGCAGCGCGAGACACAAAGCGAACGCAACGATCGGGGCACGCATAGGGACAGCCTCCGTGGGGTTCAGCGCGAAGTATCACCGCTGCCCCCGGCCGGCAACAGTGCGGAGAGGGGGTGTCTGATGACCTACACGGCGCCGGCTATCCGTTCACGGGACCTTCGTTCGCTGCGTATCAGACTTTACTCCCGGGGCATCGATCGGTGCGTTCTAAAGTCCGTGCATCGTCTGCCGATAGCGGTAGACAGCACGTACTCCGTTCCGGGCGGGGCGTGCCGGTTCGGTCTGCGTGTTGGCGGCTAACGCGAACGTCGCCGGCCATTCCTTCCGATGGAACTGCATGCATGAGCGCCGACAATTCTCAACCTAGGGGCAATCGCGTGGACTGGAGCGACCCGCGACTGCAGGAACTGCTGCGCAAGTCCGAAAGCTGGAAGCTGGACAACCGCGGCACCTATATCCCCAAGGAAGTGATGATCCACCTCGGCTGGGGTGCCTCCACGGGGCGGCCCGCCAAGCTGGTGTGGGAGCGCGATCAGGTGATGATGCTGGAAACGCGCTTTGCGATTCCGGTCGGCGAGCAGGTGCGCGTGGATGAACCGCAGGGCGATGGCCTGCGTAGCGTATGGGGCGTGGTGGCCGAAGGGCGCGAAGGTTTTCGCGCGGAAGATCGCGCCGACGGCATTCATCTGCACTGGCTGCATTTGCGCTGAGCACCCGCGCGGTATCGCCGCGCAGTCCGCCATGCACGCACGTCGGTCAGGCGCACAGGCGCCGCACCCACCCGCGTTCAATCGAAAAGGTGACGCTCGCGCGGCCCAGGGCGACGCGCTGCATGCGCGTCGCCTTTCGCGCTTACCGCGCTTTACTCAAAACGCGTCACGCCCTTGCGCGGTGCGTGCGTGCCGATGGTGCTGGCGGTCAATGGCGCGCCGGCGGCGGCGAGCGCGGCACGTTGTTCGGGCAGCGGCTGGCGCAGCATGGCGTCTTCCAGGTGAGCCAGCTTCTGGAAGGGTTCCAGCGCCTGCACCCGCGCCACCAGCGCGGCCAGGCGCGGCCAGCGCTCCGCATCGATCGCGTAGCGCACGAACGAGGCAGTGCGGAAATAGCACGCCAGGCTGATGTCGGCGATGGACAGCTCGCCGAACAGGAAGCCTTGCGCCGGCATCTGTGGCTCCAGGTAGTCGAGCGCGGCGGGAATCTCCACCGACTTCGCGTGCGCCACCATGGCCTCGTCGGTTTGCTCGCCAAAGATGTAGCGGCGGATCGCCTGTTGATAGAACAGCTTCCAGACCAGCAGGCTGGCCAGGTGCGTATCGCAGTATTCCTCCAGCCAGCGCGCCTTGGCGCGGTCGTTGATATCGGCCGGGTACAGCGACGGCGTGGGAAAGCGGTCTTCCAGGTACTGGCAGATCACCGAGGAGTCGTTCAGCACCAGGTCGCCTTCGATCAGCACCGGAATGCGGCGCAGCGGGCTCAGCGCGGTGAACTGCTCATTGCCGACGAACGGCGCGATCGGGTCGATCTGGTAATCCACGCCTTTCCATTCCAGGCATACCAAGACCTTGCGGACGTAGGGCGATACGTAATTACCGATGATGGTGAACCGAGACGACATGGGGCAACTCCAGCGCGGGGATCGTCAGAGCGTGGCCGCCGCGCCGGTCTGTCGTCAAGCGCCAGGCAGTGCCGGCACGGTTGCGGGCGTGCCGTTGGAATCGAGCGCCACCATCACGAAGCGGCCGGTGGTGCAGACGCGGCGGTCGCCGGTGAGCGGGTCTTCGGCGGTCAGTTCCACCTCCACCGTCATCGAGCTGTGGCCCACGTGGACGATGCGCGCCACCAGCTCGGCCAGCTGGCCCTTGCGCACGGGCACGCGGAAGTTCACCTCTTCCGAGCGCGCGGTAACCACCGTGCGACGGGCGTGGCGCGAGGCGACGATAAAGGCGGCCTTGTCCATCCAGGCCAGTGCCTGGCCGCCGAACAGGGTGCCGAGATGGTTGGTGTGATCGGGAAACACCATTTCCAGCATGCGGGCTTCGGGCAGGGACGGCGTGGCGGTATCGGTCTGGGTCATGGTCGTCAAACGTCACAGGCAGGTAGGATGGGGTGCAATGCGCACGGCAAGGAGGACAGCATGCGCTACTGGTGGTTCATGGCATGGGCTATTGTCACCGAAGTCGTCGGTACCTTGGCGATGAAATTCGGTGCGCTCCACGCCTCGCACGGCGCGGGCATGGCCGTGATGTACGTGATGCTCGTGCTTTCCTATACCAGCCTGGCGCTGGCGGTGAAGCGCATTCCGCTGGCCGTGGCCTACGGTGCGTGGGAAAGCCTGGGGCTGGTGCTGATCACGCTGTGCAGCGCGTGGCTGTTCGACGAGGCGCTCAAGCCCGCCAAGCTCGCCGCCATCGCCTTGATCATCGCCGGCATCGTACTGCTGGAGCGTGGCACCGACGAGGCGCCCGCTGCCACGGGGGATGACCGTGCTGCCTGATTTCGCGCCGATCCACCTGCTCTACCTGGCCATCGCGATCGTGCTGGAGATCGCCGCCAACGTGCTGATGAAGCGTTCCCACGGCTTCGCCTACAAGCGCCCCGCGATCGCCGCCATCGTCTGCGCGCTGGCCGCATTCACGGCGTTGAGTTATGCCATCGAGGGCATCCAGCTGTCGGTGGCCTATGGCGTGTGGGGTGGCGTGGGGCTGATCGCCACCACCGTGCTCGGCATCACCCTGTTCGGCGAACGCCTGCGCCGCTCCGGCTGGCTGGGCCTGCTGCTGATTACGTTGGGCGTGTGCCTGATGAAGTTCGCCTGAGCCCGTTGTGCGCATCGCGCCCGGGACCAATGGCAGGGGTGGCTTTTGGCAGGCGACAGTAGGATGAAAGGTCGAGTACGGCGCCGTCGCGCGCCGCAAGTAGAGCCGTAGACTGGGGAGAACGCATGGTTTCGACAACACACGCAACGCGCCTTGCCGGCGCGCTGGTGATGGGCGCGCTTTCGGCGGGTGTCGCCGCGCAGGGACGCACGCTGAGCGCAGACGACTACGCCAAGGCCGAGCGCCTGGTGGGCTACAACACCACCCCGCTGGTGGATCACGCCGTGCAAAGCGTGGGTTGGCTCGATAGCGAACACTTTTGGTATCGCGATCACGACGCCAGCGGCGATCACTATCTGCGCTACGACGCCACCACCGGCAAGAGCGCACCGCTGTTCGATCACGCGCGACTGGCCAAGGCGCTGGCCGGTGCGATGGGCAAGCCGGTGGACGCCAACAAGCTCGGCCTCACCGCGGTGACGGTGGCCAGCGATGGCCGCCTGGATCTGAGCGTACGCGGCAAGCACTACCTGTGCGCTGCCAAGGGTGACAGTTGCACCGTTGGCAAGGACGATAACGCCGAGGGCACGGGCCATGAACCGGGCGTACTCTCGCCGGACAAACGCAGCGAAGCCTTCGTGCGCGACTGGAACCTGTGGGTGCGCGATCTTGCCAGCGGCAAGGAAACCCAGCTCACGCTCGATGGCGTGGAGAACTACGGCTACGCCACCGACAACGCCGGCTGGAAGCATTCCGGCAAGGCCATCCTGGTGTGGTCGCCCGATTCCAAGCGCATCGCCACCTTCCAGCAGGATCAGCGCAAGACCGGCGACATGGTGATCGTCGGCACCAACGTCGGCCACCCCAAGGTGGAAAAGTGGAAGTACCCGCTGGCCGGCGACAAGGACGTGACGATGATCGAGCGCGTCATCGTCGACGTGGACAGCCGTCACACCTTGCGCCTGAAGATGGAGCCCGATCAGCACCGCTCCACACTGTGCGACGACATCAGCTGCGGCCGTGATGGTGGCTGGGACGATGTGCAGTGGGCACCGGATGCCAGCTCGCTGGCCTTCGTCTCCTCCTCGCGCGATCACAAGCAGGCGTGGTTCCGTGTGGCCAACGTGCAGACCGGCGACGTGCGCACGGTGTTCGACGAAACGGTGCCCACCTATTACGAGAGCGGCAACGGCAAGGTCAACTGGCAGTACCTGCCCGATAGCCACGAAGTAGTGTGGTTCAGCGAACGCAACAACTGGGGCAACCTGTACCTGTACGACCTGGACAGCGGCAAGCTCAAGCACGCCATCACCAGCGGCGAAGGCAATGTCACCGAAGTGCTCAAGCTCGATGCCAGGAACCGCACGCTGTGGTTCCGTGGCGTCGGTCGCGAAAAGGGCGTCGATCCGTATTACCAGCAGCTCTACAAGGTGAGCCTGGATGGCGGCGCGCCGACCTTGCTGGCACCCGAGCCGGCCGACCACACCATTACGCTGTCACCGGATGGCCGTCTGTTCGCCGACGCCTATTCCACGCCGACCACGCCGTCGGTAACGGTGCTGCGCAGCGCCGATGATGGCCACGTGGTGTCCACCATCGCCAAGGCCGATATCTCGCGCCTGCTCGCCAGCGGCTGGAAGGCGCCCGAGCCCTTCACCGTGAAGGCGCGTGATGGCAAGACCGATTTGTACGGCTTGATGTTCAAGCCCACGCATTTCGATCCGTCCAGGAAGTACCCGATCATCGACTACATCTACCCGGGTCCGCAGACCGGCTCGGTGGGCTCGCGCAGCTTCAGTGCCGCGCGCGTCGATCATCAGGCGCTGGCCGAGCTGGGCTTTATCGTGGTGGCCATCGATGGCATGGGCACGCCATGGCGTTCCAAGGCATTCCACGATGCCTACTTCGGCAACATCGGCGACAACACGTTGCCCGACCAGGTGGCCGGCCTGAAGGAGCTGGGCAAGCGCTACGCGTGGATCGACATGGACCGCGTGGGCATCTGGGGCCATTCCGGTGGCGGCAACGCCACGGCCACGGCGATGTTCCGTTACGCCGATCTGTTCAAGGTGGGCATCGCCGAAAGCGGCAACCACGACAACCGCAACTACGAGGACGATTGGGCCGAGAAGTGGCAGGGCTTGCTGGTCACCGACAAGGATGGCAAGAGCAACTACGACGACCAGGCCAACCAGAACCACGCTGCCAACTTGAAGGGGCATCTGTTGCTGGCGCACGGCACCATGGACGATAACGTGCCGCCGTACGAAACCCTGCTGGTGGTGGATGCGCTGATCAAGGCCAACAAGGACTTCGACCTGTTGCTCATTCCCAACGCGCATCACGGCTATGGCACGGCCAGCAACTACATGATGCGCAAGCGCTGGGACTACTTCGTGCGCCATCTCGCCGGCGATACGCCACCGAAGGAATACACCCTGAAGCCGCCGAAGGATTGATGGCGTGCCAACGAAAAAGGCCGGCGTTATCGCCGGCCTTTTTCATGCGGTTGGTCGGGAGGCAGCCAGGGGAAGCACGCGTTGCGCTACAGGCTTGCTCATCGCATGCACCGCATCACCGGAAGCCCTCACCACCAGGGTGAGGGCTTCGTGCGTTTCAGCGCGAGGTGAGCGGTTGCGCCACGCCCTTGGCGAGCGCCTCCTGAATCAGGCGGTTCATCTCCTCGTTGGCCTGGGCCGATGCCTGTTCCTGACGATGCCCCAGGGCTGCCTGCTGCTTGCCCAATGCTTCCTGTTGCTTGCCGAGTGCTTCCTGTTCGCGATCGAGTTGCGCACGCTCGCGATCGATCTCCGCGCGCTCAGCCGCAATGCCGGCGCGCTCGCCGGCCGCATCGCTGTCCTTGCCACCGCCGGCCAGGCGCAATTGGATGCCAGCCTCTCGGTTAGCCAAGGACGCTTCGCGCATGCCCAGCGCACCCTGGCGCGCACCGATACCACCCTGCTGACCACCGATGCGACCCTGCTCGCCGCCCAGGCGACCTTGCTGCATGGCCAGCTCGGTGACCGGGGCGTACGCGGCGCGGGCACGCGCCACCAGCGCCGGGTCATGAATCACGTACGACTGTCCGCCACGACGGAACATCACCAGCGGCTCGCCCTGCTTGCGCAGTCGCTGCGCGGTTTGCAGGTCGTCGTCGCTGCCGTTGACCGTCACGGTGTCGCGATCGAGCATCACAAAGCCATAGCCGGCATCGTTATGGGTGTCGATGTGCACGTGGCTCGCCGAGAAGCCCTTGACCTCGGCCGGCGGAGCCGGGGGTGCAGGTGGTGCCGGCGGAATCTTGGCGGCCGGCGGAGCAGGCGGCAGCGGTGGCATCGGCGGCGGTGGCGGTACGTCGCTGAGCGAGCTAGCACGCGATGCAGCACTGGCGCGAGCGGCCGGTGTCGGCGTGGTGCTGGGCTGCGCCGCCATGGCTGGCGTCGCCGCGCTGGCGGTGGGTGCAGGGGCGCTGTCGGGTTGATCGGGGCGAGCTTCGGTGACGCGGTAAGGCAGTACGCCGATGGCCGCGATCAGGGCGACCAGCAGCCAGCTACGGGCACGCGAGGTCGAATCTTGGGCGCTTTGTTGCAGCATGGTCAGTCGCCTCTTCAGATTGAGGAAGGTGGGGGAAGCGCCGGCCAGGCCGGCGTGGAGCGGATGGGCCACGCCCAGGCGCAGCAGCAGGCGACCGTAGATTTGCGGTGCGGTGCCATGTTGCTGCATCACCTGCGCGTCGCAGGCGGCTTCGCGGTGCAGGGCGTATTCGCGCATCGCCCAGTTCACCAGCGGGTGGAAGAAGAACAGACGCTGCGCCATGGCGGGCACCCAGCCCATCCACAGATCGCCGCGCCGCAGGTGGGTAAGTTCATGCGCCAACGCCAGCCGCGTTTCCTCGCTGGAAAGCCCTTGTTGCGCGGGCAACAGCACTACTGGGCGCAACAGACCACTGACTTGCGGCGAGCCGATGGCATCGGACACGCGCAACTGCGGGCAGTGGCGCAGCCCGATGGCACGCGCCTGCTCGGCGCACGCGGCCAGCAGTGCCGGATCGTGCAGGGCCTGCGAGGCGCGCACCACAGCGCGTGCTTCGCGCCATTGGCGCAAGGCGATGCCCAACTGCACCAGCACGCCGGCCAGCCACAGCGCCAGCAGCGCGAACTGCCAGCGCCAGCGGGGCGACGACGTAGCGGCATCGACCGTGTGCAGGCTGGCGGGCGCGGCCACCGCATCGGTGGAGGCGCTCTGCCCGGAGACGTTGAAACCCGCCGTGCGATGTTCGCTGGGCGCCACGAAGGCGGCCTCGGCTGGCGCGGCAGGCGCGTGGGTGGTCGTTGTGACGGACGGCGCCAGCAAAGGCAGCGCGACCGGCGTGGGCAGGGCAACGCCAAGCAATAGCTGCACGCCCAGCAGCCACCACAGCAGCGAGCGGGTCGCGGCGGACAAGCGGGTCAGATAGCGGCCCACCAGCCAGATCGCACCGATCAGGATGCCCGCCTGTACGGAGCACCAGGCCAGCCGCACCAGCAGTTCATGGGCGAATAGGTCAAAGGGGGTCATCTCAGCTCTCCTTGCGTCGTGACTGCAGTTGCGCGACCAACGCCTCCAATTCGGCGAGTTCGGTTTCGCTCACCTCTGCGCGCTCGGACATCCAGGCCACAAAGGGGGATACCGAGCCGCTCAGGGTGTTCTGTACAAACTGGCCCACGGCGCTGCGCATTACCTCGCCCGGCCGGGTGGCGGGGCTGTAGCGGTACATGCCGTCCACCTGGCGACGATGCAGGAAGGCCTTGCTGCGCAGGCGTTCCATCATGGTCAGCACGGTGGAGCGGGCCAGCCCGCGCGGCTCGCCAAAGCCGGCCGCGACCTCGCCTACCGAGGCGTGGTTGTGTTCGGCCACGTATTGCAGGAGCGCCAGTTCCTGGTCGCCGATGGAGGGCTTGCCCATGATTACGGTCCGGTTGACTACACGTGTAGTCAAGCTACCCCGTGACTACAGCTGTAGTCAATAGGCCGCAGGGCATGGGTAAGGGGCGGCGGCTTGGTGCCGCGAACCCCGCCGCCGCCAGCCCCGCTGGACGTGGCGCAAGCCTGGACAGCGCTTACAAGGGGGGGCTGAGCCGATCGTTGCGCGGGTTCTTCGGTGCCGCTCGCTAAGTCGTTCGCACTTGATATAGATCAAGTCGGCCAGGTGGGGCAGCGGCTATTGCTGATGCCGCCATTACACGCCACAGGGGAGCGGGGCATGGGCTATCTGGTCTGGCAGAGCGATCTGGATACCGGCATCGATGTCATCGACCATCAGCACCGGCGCCTCATCACCATCATCAACGCGCTTGCCGATGCGCGCGCACAAGAAAATCACCAGGCCATGACGGCGGTGCTGGACGAGTTGATCGACTACGCCCACTCGCACTTCACCTTCGAGGAGGCCTTGATGGAGGACGCCGGCTACGCCATCGACCGCGTGCACAAGCAGCTCCATGACGCCTTCATGGAAGGCGTGCGGCAGTACCGCGTGCGCTTCCAGGCGGGCGAGGACGTGGCCGACGATCTGAAAGCCATGCTCTCGGGCTGGCTGTTCCAGCATATCCGCACGGACGATCAGGCTTATGTGGCTACGGTAAAGCGCAGCATGCTCAGGCTGACCTCGGACACCAAAGAGGGTGGCTGGCTGCGCGAGGCACTGAACCGCTTCTTCGGCGGCAACGGTCCCTGAGCCGCGCCGCGCGGGCAGCGCGGCACGGCGGGGAGATCAGAACGCCATGTCGAAAGCGACTTCACCCTGCACACCGACCTGGTAGGCCGATACGCGACGCTCGAAGAAGTTGGTCACTTCCTGCACGTCCTGCAGATCCATGAAGTCGAACGGGTTCTTCACGCCATACTTCTTGGGCAGGTCCAGTTGGGCCAGCCGTTGGTCGGCGCAGTACTCCAGGTACTGACGCATGTCTTTCACCGACAGGCCGGCAACGCCGCCCGACAGCACGTCCTCGGCGAACTGGGTTTCGCAGGCGATGGCTTCCTCCAGCATCTGCTCGATCTGCGTGCGCATATCCTCATCGAACAGGTCCGGTTCTTCCGCGCGCACGGTGCGCACCACGTCGAAGGCGAACGCCATATGGCAGCTCTCGTCGCGGAACACCCAGTTGGTGCCCGACGCCAGGCCGTGCAGCAGACCGCGCGAACGCAGGAAATACACGTACGCAAAAGCGGCGAAGAAGAACAAGCCTTCGATGCACGCGGCAAAGCAGATCAGGTTGAGCAGGAACTGGCGGCGCTGCTCGCGACTCTCCAGGCGTTGCAGGTTCTGCACCGAGTCGATCCACTTGAAGCAGAACTCGCCCTTCTGGCGAATCGACGGAATGTTCTGGATCGCCGCGAATGCTTTGTTGCGCTCATTCGGGTCGGGGATATAGGTGTCCAGCAACGTGAGATAGAACTGCACGTGCAACGCTTCCTCGTACAGCTGGCGCGAAAGATACATGCGCGCTTCCGGCGCATTGATGTGCTGGTACAGGTTCAGCACCAGGTTGTTCGCCACGATGGTGTCGCCGGTGGCGAAGAAGGCCACCAGGCGATGGATCAGGTGACGATCGGCCTCGGACATCTTCGAACGCAGGTCGGTGACGTCCAGCGAAAAATCCACCTCGTCCACGGTCCAGGTGTTCTTGATGGCATTGCGATACATCTCGTAGAACTCGGGGTAGCGCATGGGGCGCAGGGTGAGTTCAAAGCCGGGATCGAGAATGTTTTGGGTGGCCATGGGGTTCCTTGTGGGTGAGCAGCCAATGTCGGCGCTTTAGCGTTCGGCTCGTCATTCCCGCGTTCGCGGGAATGACGGTGGTGTTGGGTCGTTGGTCATTGCACGCTGGTGATCGATCTCAAGGAACAACCCCAAGCGCGAGCGCCGACCTTGCGTTTACATGCTCGCCAGCGATCGCGATGGCACCTTGTATACCGGGGTCACCGCCCACTTGACGGCGCGCATCCGGCAACACCGCCACGACGTTGTCGAAGGCTTCAGTCATCGGCATCGGGTGCATCGATTGGTTTGGTGCGGGGTGCATGACGTCCTGGCGTCGGCCATCCGGCGGGAAAAGGCGATCAAGGCCTGGAAGCGCATGCGGAAGATCGAGCTCATCGAGAAGACCCATTCCAGTTGGCGTGACCTTTACAGCGACCGCTGCGCTTGACCATCGTCCCAGCGAATGCCGGGACCCGGTGCCCTTCCGTCATCCTGCAAAAGGCGCCGGGTTCCCGCTTCGCCGGAACGACAGCGGAGTTACTGGCATGCCTCGCAATACTCCGGATTCTCCAGCGAGCAGAACACCGCCGCCGTGGCCTGTTCCTGCTCCACTACCGGTGCCGCCTTGGCCGAGGGAGCCGCCGAAACGGTGGTCTTGGCGATCTTGGTGGCCGGGCGCGAGCGCAGGTAGTAGGTGGTTTTGATGCCGGACTTCCACGCGTACATGTACATGGAGCTGAGCTGGCCGATGTTCGGGTTTTCCATGAACAGGTTCAGCGACTGGCTCTGGTCGATGTATGCGCCGCGCGCGGCGGCCAGTTCGATCAGCGCCTTCTGTGGCAGCTCCCACACCGTGCGGTAGATGCTGCGCAGCCGTTCGGGAATGGCCGCGATGCCCTGGATGGAGCCTTCGGCCAGCTTGATGGCGTCGCGTACGTCCGCGGTCCACAGACCCAGCGTCTTCAGCTCTTCCACCAGGTAGCGGTTCACCACCAGAAAGTCGCCCGACAGCGTTTCGCGCTTGAACAGGTTGCTCACCTGCGGCTCGATGCACTCGTAGCAACCGGCAATCGAAGCGATGGTGGCGGTGGGCGCGATGGCGATCAGCAGCGAGTTGCGCAGGCCCTTGGCTTTGATCGACTCGCGCAGTTCATCCCAGCGCGCCTTGTCGGAGGGCGTGGCGTTCGACCAATAGTCGAACTGCAGCTCGCCGTTGGCGGCGCGGCTCTCGGCAAAGCCCGGGTGCGCGCCCTGTTCGGCCGCCAGTTCGTTGGACTGCGACAGGGCGTTGTAATAGATCTCCTCGGCGATGCGCGTGGACAACGCCAGCGCCTCGGCGGAGTCGAACGGCAGGCGCAGCTTGAAGAACACGTCCTGCAGGCCCATCACGCCCAGGCCCACTGGGCGCCACTTGCTGTTGGCGGTCTTGGCGGTGTCGATGGGGTAGAAGTTCAGGTCGATCACGCGATCGAGCTGGCGCACCGCGGTGCGGACGGTGGAAGCGAGCTTGTCGAAATCGAACTGCCCATCCACCACGTGGCGCGACAGGTTCACCGAGCCGAGGTTGCACACCGCCGTTTCGTCGGCATTGGTGACTTCCAGGATTTCAGTGCACAGATTGGACAAGTGGATGACGTTGTCCGCCTTGGCCGTCTGGTTGCTGGTGGCGTTGCTGCGATCCTTGAAGGTCATCCAGCCGTTGCCGGTCTGCGCCAGCGTGCGCAGCATGCGCGCATACAACTCACGCGCCTTCACCTTCTTGCTGGCCAGGCCCGCGGCTTCCGCTTCGTGGTAAGCACGCTCGAAGGCCGGGCCCCAGCTATCGACGAAGTGCGGCACGATCTTGGGATCGAACAGCGACCAATCGCTGTCGGTTTCCACGCGGCGCATGAACTCGTCGGGGATCCAGTTGGCGAGGTTGAGGTTATGCGTGCGACGCGCGTCGTCGCCGGTGTTGTCGCGCAGTTCGAGGAACTCCTCGATATCGGCGTGCCACGGCTCCAGGTACACGCAGGCCGCGCCTTTGCGCTTGCCACCCTGGTTCACCGCGGCCACCGAGGCGTCCAGCGTCTTCAACCACGGCACCAGGCCGTTGGAGTGACCGTTGGTGCCCTTGATCAACGAGCCGCGCGAACGCACGCGCGAGTAGGCCAGGCCAATACCGCCGGCGAACTTGCTGAGCTTGGCCACGTCGCCATACTTCTCGTAGATCGATTCCAGCGAATCGGCCGGCGAATCGAGCAGGAAGCAGGAGCTGAGCTGTTCGTGCGCGGTGCCCGCGTTGAACAGGGTAGGTGAGCTGGCGATGTATTCCAGCGAGGACAGCAGGCGATACAGCTCCAGCGTCTCGCCGATCTCGTTGCCGCCCAGCGCACAGGCGATACGCATGAAGAAGTGCTGCGGCGTCTCGATCACCTTGCGCAGTTGCGGGTGACGCAACAGGTAGCGGTCGTACACGGTGCGCAGGCCGAAGTATTCGAAACGGCGCGTGGCGAGCGGATCGATCGCATCATTGAGCTTGCGCGCATTGGTCGCCACGAAGTCGCGCAGGCGATCGTTGAGGATGCCCAGTTCCGCGCCGCGTGCGATGGATTGCGAGAAGCTCTGGATTTCCTGGCCGCTCACTTCCTTGTCGATGAAGGCGCCAAGCAGTCGCGCGGCGAGCTGGCCGTACTCGGGTTCTTCCGCGGTCAGCGCGGCGGACGTGCGGATGGACAGTTCGTCCAGTTCCTGCGTGGTGGCGCCGTCGTAGAGGCCACCGATGGTCTTGAGCGCCACGCGCAGCGGGTCCACCGCGTGCAGGCCTTCGCTGCTGCGGGTCACGGCGCGCACGATCTTGTTCACGTCCACCACTTCCTGGCGGCCGTTGCGCTTGGTCACGCGCATCTGGCCGGGGTTGTGGGGCGGGGTCAGCGCAAACGGCGCATCGGCGCGTGGCGCTTCGGCCACGGCGCTATCAGCGGGGAAAACGGCGGCGTCCGCGCGATCGTCGTTGCGTTCGCGCGAGGTGGTATCGATAGGTTGCATGGCGACTTCGCTCCAAGCGTGGTCATCAACTACCTGCTCCCGCGCGCAGGGCTGAAGGCTGGACTTTCGCGGACGGTCGAGCAGCGAGGGCCAGGCCTCGCGCGTCGACGCGCCTCCCCGCGGAAGCCGTCACCAGTCACCGGGACGCATCGGTCCCGGCGTGTCGGCAGGTCTTCGGACTCGCGGACATGGGTCTTTCGACCCGGCCTACTCGCTCCCGCTTCCCAGCCGCTGAGGGCCAGTGCGTTGTTGGCTTTCGTTTCCGCTTACCGCTGCGGGGCAGTCCCGGATTTACACCGGATTCCCTATTAAGCCAGTCCGACCATAGGTCTGAGAGTGGCACCGACGGGGCACAACATATCGGGCTGACCGGGGGCGGTCAACCCAACAGCTTGTGGATTTCGCGTGGATAAGCCGGAAAAAGCCAGCACCGGGACGGGCTTAGCGAAGGCTAAGAAATTTTCGGACGGCCGCCGGGCTCAGGCGGCGTCGTCCAGCAGGGCGGCGAACTCCCGCGCGAACCGGTGCACGTCGCCGGGCCAGCGGGCCGACACGTAGCGCCCGTCGCGCACCACGAAGGCGGGACGATCGTCGTTGTCGCTATCGCGCACCAGGCCGGAGGCTTTGCGCCAATGCGCGGGAGCGTCCGGGGACACGTCGAGGAAATCGTCGGGGCGGGCGAGGGCGCGGGTGACTTCCTGCTGCACCGACATATAGCCGGGTGGCTGACCCGGGCCATCGGGATAGGTGCGGTAGTAGTCCGGGTCCCAGAAGCGCGTGATGCGGGTGAGCGACCAGGCGGATTTCTCCAACGCCCAGGTCAGTGCCGTGGTGCGCCGGCCGTGCAGTACCGAGCGTCCATCGGCGCGGCGGCTGCGCGCAGCCAACAGCACGCCGTGACAGATCGCGGCCAGCGGTTTGTCCGCCGCGAAACATGCCGTCACCACCGATTGCAGGCGCTCGCTTTCCAGGTAGTGGCGCATGCCGCGTGCGCAATGGCCGCCAGGCAGGAGCAAGCCATCGAAATGGCCCATGTCGATGGCGTCCCAGCGCAGCGGCGCCTGGAAGGCGCTGTCGCGCGTCATTGCCGCATGGTCGCGGCGGGCCACGCCATTCGCGCGCAGCAGCAAGCCCACCGCACGCAGCTTGCGCAGGCCCGGCACGCAACCCCAAAGGTCCAGCCCTTCGCCGCTGAGCATGATCGGGTCCGCGCTCGCCGGTGCGCCGTCGGGGGTGGCAAAGCTCACCCGATGTCCCGCCTGGGTAAGCACGCGCCACGGCACGGCCGCTTCGCTGGGGTCGAAATCCTGATGCGGCAGGGGGATCAACACGTGCGCCATGCGAGCGTTCCGGGAGGGTTGTTGGGACGGATTATCTGCCGTGCACGAAGCCGGCGATCGCCGGTACCAGGGCGTCGGCCAGTGGCAGGTCGGCGTTGCCGTAGCTGGCGAGGTTGGCCTGCATGCCTTCGCCCGGTGTCTTGAGCACGTGGTTCATGCCCTCGACCAGCTTGAGCCGCACGCCCGGTCGCGCACCGGCCAGCCGCTTGGCGTCGTCGACGGTGATCTGCAGATCGGCGGTGCCCTGGATCACCAGCGCCGGCCCCTTGTAGTCGCGCAGGCGTTGTACCGGGTCCTGCGCGAACCAGCTGATGAGGAAGCCTTGCACGTTCGTACGGAACAAGCGTTGCAGCGGTTCGGGATACGGCGAGACATCCACATGCTGGCCCTTGCGCAAGGCATCGATGGCTGTCTTGGCCTGCGGCAACAACGAAGCATTCGCCGGATTGCGCTCCAGTTGTTCCTCCAGCACATCGGCCGAGGAGCGGCCGGCACCGTTCACCAGGATCAAGCCACATACGCCTTGCGTGCGTGCGGCCGCCACTTCGGCGACCAGTGCGCCCTCGCTGTGACCGAGCAGCCATACGCACGAGGTGCCTGTGTTCTTGCGCAACTGGCGCACCCATGCCTCCACATCGCCAGCGTAATCATCGATGGTGACCTGATTGGCATCCACGCCCGCGTGCGCGCTGCCAAACAAGCCGCGCTTGTCGATGCGCGCGGTGGCGATGCCTTGCGCAGCCAGGTCCTGCGCCAGCAGGCGGTACGAACCCGCACGCAAGCCGTTCGGGCTATTGCCGTCGCGATCGGTCGGGCCCGAGCCAGGGATGATCAGCACCAGTGGTGCGTGGGCCAAGGCGGTGTCGGGGGTTTGCAGCGTGCCGGCCAGTGCGCCGGCAGGGCCTTGCACGGTGATCGGCGTCTCGCTGGCCCAGACGGTACCGCACGCTATGCCAAGGGTGAGGATCGCACTCCAACGACGAAGGGTCTGCATGGTTGCCTCAAGCGGAGGGAGAAAGCGCAGCCATGGCGCAAACGGCTGCGCCATGGCTGCGAACACGGCGGTCATCCTCAGGCCGACTACCAGATGCGCACGCGCTCGGCGGCGGGCAGATAGAGCTTGTCGCCCGCTTGCACGTTGAAGGCTTGGTACCACGCGTCAATATTGCGCACCGGGCCATTGACGCGGAAGGCGCGCGGCGAGTGCGGGTCGCTGGTGACCTGGCGGCGGACGGCGTCGTCGGTCAGCTTGCCGCGCCAGGCTTGCGCCCAGCCGATGAAAACGCGCTGGTCGCCGGTGAGTCCATCGATGACCGGCGCCGGCTTGCCGTGCAGGGAGGCGTGGTAGGCATCCAGCGCAAGCGTGAGGCCGCCAAGGTCGGCGATGTTCTCGCCCATGGTCAGGTCGCCGTTGATGTGCACGCCCGGCAGCGGTTGGAACGCGCTGTACTGTGCACCGAGCTTCTTGGCGCGCTCATCGAAGGCCTTGGCGTCGGCGGCGGTCCACCAGTCGCGCAGCTTGCCCTCGGCATCGATCTTGCGGCCTTCGTCGTCGAAGCCGTGGGTGAGTTCGTGACCGATCACGCCGCCGATGGCGCCGTAGTTGATGGCGGGGTCGGCGTTGGGGTCGAAGATCGGCGGCTGCAGGATCGCCGCGGGGAAGACAATGTCGCGCAGCGAGCCGTTGTAGGCATCGTTGGTCTGCGGCGTCATCGACCAATCGCTGCGATCGACCGGTTTATCCAGCCGGTCGACGTAGAACGACCAGTCCGCCGCAGCGGCATGCAGCACGTTGCCGACCAGGTCATCGCCCTGGATCGCCACCTTGCTGTAGTCGCGCGGATGATCGGGGTAGCCCACCTTGATTACGTAGGTGTCGAGCTTGCGCAGGGCTTCCTGCTTGGTAGGGGCGCTCATCCAGTCCAGTTGCTGGATGCGCACGCGATAGGCGGCCTTCAGGTTGCCTACCAGCTCTTCGATCTTGGCCTTGGATGACGCCGGGAAATACTTGGCGGTGTAAAGCTCACCCACCGCCCAGCCGAGATTGCCAAAGCAGGCCAGGCGATCGCCCACGGAGCAATCGCCGCCCGACACAGCACCCACGCCACGCTTCCAGCGCGCCTTCTGTTGCTGCTGGCCAGTCAGCGTCTTGTTGTGCATCTGGAAATACGCGTCCTGGAACGGCTTGGACAGGTAATAGGCGGCGTTGTCGGCGATGTGCGCGGCTTGCCAGGCCTGGATCGTGCTCACCGGCGTCTTGGCATACAGCGCGGCCAGTGGCGGGAAGGCGCTCTTTTCCGCAATCACGATGTGTTTGAGCCCACCCAGCTGCGCGGATTGGAGGAAGTCGTGCCAGGCAAAGTCCGGCGCGAGCTTCTGCAGTTCTTCCACACTCATCGGGTTGTACGTGGCCACGGGATCGCGCTGCTGCACCTTGCTCCAGCTGACGTTGGCGATGGCGGTTTCGAAGGCCACCACGTCCTTGGCGGCGGCTGCCGGGTTCGGCCAGCCGGCCAGGGTGAGCAACTGCGTCACATAGGTTTGGTAGGCGGCCTTCTGCGCGGCGAATTCCGGCTTGAGGTAGTAGTCGCGATCCGGCAGCCCGAGCCCGGCCTGGGTGAGATATACCGTGTAGCGCGTGTTGTCCTTCAGATCCACGTCCAGCACGAAGTTGAACAGCGATCCTTCGAAGTCCACGTTGTTGCGGCCCATCAGGGCGGCCTGTGCCTCGCGCGTGGTCGCCCGGCGCACGGCATCGAGTTGCGATGCAATGGGTTTGGCGCCCAGCGCATCGATGCGCGCCTCGTCCATATAGGACTGGTAGAACGCGCCGACCTTGCCTTCCAGCGTATCGGTGGAGGCATGGCGCTGCGCCGCCGCGTCCATCAGCGTGTGCAGACGTTGCTCGGTGAGGTCGGTCATCGTCAGGCGCAGGCTGACGGCGGGCTTGTCGCCGGGTATCGGCGTGTGATCCAGCCAGTGGCCATTGGCGTAGCGGAAAAAGTCATCGCCCGGTTTGACCGCCGGGTCGGCCCCGGCCTGGTCGTAACCCCAGTTGCCGTACTGCGGCTTTCCCGCGGAGGGATCGGCGGCATGCGCCGCGCCCAGCAACAACGCATACAGACAAGCCACTGCAAGCTTCCTGCTGACCATGAGGGTCTCCGCTCGGGTTGGGGATCGGCGGATACTCGCATGCCCGGGGGCGAAGGCCAGTGCAGGAAGTTGGTTCGGCCAAGACGCAAACGGCCCGGCGAGGGCCGGGCCGTTTGTCGAAGCGTGGAGCGGGCGATCAGCCGGCGGCGCGCTGCTTGTGGATGCGCTTGCTGTCGTGGTTGAGGGACTTGTTGAGGTTCTTCTGTTCCTGCGTGGTCAGGTGACCCCCGTGCTGGGCTTCGTCCCGGCTTTCGCGGGCGGCGATGTTGGAGTCCTGCTTCTCGTCACGGGCAGCCTGCTTGGCGTTGAGCTGGCCATCGGCGACGCCGGCCTGTACGCGGTTCTGTTGGTTCTGCAGGCGCTGGTTCACTTCGGAAACGCGCGGATGGCCGGGGATATTGTCCGGCGAGGTGGTCTGCGCCATGGCGCCCGCGCTCACGAGCGCGGCGGCCAGGGTGAAACCGATCAGGCTGAAACGCGACGTCATCTTGGTGTTCATGGCGATGGAATCCTCGGTGCGTGTGGTCAATGGCAGGGTGAACTCGCCCTTGGGGTGTTTCGCCCCATGCCGTGTAGCGTGTTGCCCCTGAGTCGCCCGCTGATCGGGCGGCTTGATGCGGAAAACGGGGCGCACGAGGGCGGGTTGACACATGCGAACGCCCCCGCCCCTTTTGTTCAGCTGGCGGCATGAAAGCCTTGCCAATCAAGGCTTTCCATGAAGGTTTCGCGACAGTTGAGGCACCGGAATTTTTAACGTCGTGCGCGCACTCAAGCCTCGGCCGGCTCGCGTGGCAGCATGTGCAGATAGGGCTCCGCCTCGGTAAGCACGCGCGTGTAGGAGGGGCGTTGCATCACGCGCAACAGATAAGCGGCCGTATGTGGATGGGTGTCCTCCAGTGGCATCTGCAAGTTGCAATAGAAAAGCGGTGGCGCAGCGGCGCAGTCGGCCATGCCGAACGTCTCGCCCGCGGCCCACGGCTGTTGTGCCATGTCGCGTTCGAACAGATCCAGTGCGGCGTAAAGGCGTTGGCGTGCCTGCGCCACGCCGAAATGGTCGCGCTGATCGATGGGGCGAAGTCGATCGGTGATGATCTTCTGCAACGGCTCGTGCACATGCTGATCGAAGAAGCGATCGCGCTGGCGCACCTGCAGCGCGGTCTCGCTGTCGGAGGGCAACAGGGGCACCGCGCCCGGGTAATACAGCTGCAGGTACTCGATGATGATGCTGGATTCGGGAACCAGCCGGTCGCGTGCGCTATCGTGCAATACCGGAAAGCGGCCCACGGGCCACAGGCGATAGAACGCATCGCGGGCCCGGGCATCGGCCAGGTCCACCATATGCGGGCGGAACGACGTGTTGTTCTCATACAGCGCGATCAGCACCTTGTGGCAGTACGAGGACAGCGGATGCATATGGAGCGTGAGTGACATGGTGGGCACCTGTGTGACGGGAAAAGGTCGACGCGGCCATCGCGTTCAAGCTAACGACGAAGCACGCGCCCCGATTTCGACACCGCGAAGCGGCATGCCCGCCGGCACGGTCATGCGCTAATCTTTGCACTCAGGACTGCCAACCCCCGAGGCCCCCATGCGTGCGCCAACAGGTTCCGTGGTTGGGTTGTGTTCCGCATCGGCCACCCTGTGCGCGATGGGGATGGCGTTTCTCGGCTATTGGGGCGTCCATGAACCGGCGCCTTGGCGATTCGTGGATATATGGGTGACCGTGCTGGCCTTTACCGGCTTCGCCTGCCTGGCGTCGGTGCCGTGGATCGTTACCACGCCGGTGGCCGACGACAGCGTCGAGCGCATGCGTCCCGCGCGGCGCGCCTTTGCCCTGGGCGTGGCGGCGATCTGGCTGGCGGCGTTGCTCGCCATCGTGGGCTAGGTACTTACACCTCGGCCTTGAAGGTACGGCCCTTGGGCTGGCCCGCGCCCACATAGTGGCGAAACAGGTAGAACAGCGGGCGATAACGGACCGGGTCCACATGCTGGGTATCGGGCACGGTAACGTCCTCGTGCGCGTGCACGTGCAGCACGTCCAGTTCCAGGATCACGAAGCCGCCTGCGCCGTCGCGCCACGCATCAAGCGGGCGCTCCAGCTCCAGTGACACGCGCGCTTCCAGTTGCAGCGGGCATTCGGCGATGCGCGGCGCGTTCACGCTCAGGGACGGCGCGGCGTGCCAGCCACCCAGGGCGAACTTGTCCGCCGCGTGACGATAGCCGCCAGCCTGTTTCCAGGCCGGCACGGGCGAGCACCCGGTGGTTGGCGCGATGCGTTCCACTGCGGCGCACATGTCTACGCGTGGTGATGAGCAACACCAGTGTGCCGAAATACCGGTGTGCCGAAATGGAGGATGGAAGGGTAAATGACGCGGCCGCCCGAGATGCCGACGCCGCCCAGTACGTCGCCGTTCGCATGGTTGACTTGGATGTAGTGAAGGCCACCAAGCGCAAAGACATACGCATGAAAGCGCCGGTGAGCGCTGACGTCCGCCGCGTTGGGCCATGCTTGACCGAGTCCCGTAGAGGATGCTTCGGCGAGCGCCGCGCCAGTAAGGGAGACAAGTAATAGGCTGGGCATTGAACGAGCCAAGAGGCGCATGGTGATCCCCTTCGTCTGAATGACAAAGCCCACGTTACGGCTACCGATGACGCCCGTTTACGATCATGTGGCCTGCAATCGAGTCGCTTTTCGCTGTGTCGCATGTAAGTGCCCGCTGACAGCTCTCCCTGTTGCCGGATGATGGCCTCCCGCGCCAGCGCGCACGGAATGCGCGTTTACGATGGGCGTATCGCTCGCATGGTGCTTGCAAGTGCGTGTTGGAGAGACAGCGTCGGTGCTTTCAGTGCACCCTTTCTCCCCATCGACCCATTAGACAAGCGCGCCGCTGATACGTCGGATCGGGAACGGCCGACAACCTACGCTTGCGCATCGATTGATACTTGTCGGTGGTAGAACGCGCTCCGCGTGGGGTTCCCGCGGCGCGCCATCCCATGGGCTCAATGCATCGCGTTGCTCACGTTGTGCGCTACGAGCCATGGCGAACCGGGCTTGGTGTTGGGCCGTTCGTGCGTCAGGCAAACCTTGGTCGAAGGAGTAGGTGATCGTGTCTCTAGCCTCCCGTCCCCTCGCGGGCGAAACGCAGGCGCTGTTGTACCCGGGCGGTGGCGCGTGCTACGTGCAGGTGCGCCAGCCAAAGCCCTGCATCACCATCCTTGTGCATGGCGTGAACGATCTGGCGGGCGTGTACGCCGATATTGAAAAAGGCCTGTGCCAAGGGCTCACCGAACGCCTGGACCACCTCACCAATGCACGCGGTCAGGTCAACAGCGCCGCGCTGGTGCCCGCCACGTATTCGCTGCCCAGCCAAGACGATCACCTCGCCCCCGATCCGGATGCGGTGTATTACCGCCGCCTGGCCAACAACGGCAAGCCGGGCCACGGCACGCGCAGCGTGGTGATTCCGTTCTATTGGGGCTTTCGCGAGGACGGTGGCATCGACCCCAAAACCAAACTGCCTTACGTACAAAAAGACACGCCCCACGGCGAATGGCTGGATCGCTACGGCAATCGGTTGGACAAGGCCGGCACCAAAGAAGGCGGTGCCTTCGCCAACGCCACCACCACGCTGCCGGATATGTGGGGGCAAGGCTTCAGTGGCGTGTTGTTCGGTGTCGTTCCCATGAACACGCTGGCCGGTACGCCAGGGCATCCGTTGATGCCGGCGCCCTCGCGCAACTACATGGTGCTGGGCGCCAAGCGGCTCGCCATGCTGGTGTCCATCATTCGCGCCAAGCATCCAGACGACACCATCAACGTGGTGGCGCACAGCCAAGGCACCATGCTCACCTTGCTCGCCAACGCCTTTCTCAAGGACGCCGGTCAGCGCCCGATCGATAGCGCGGTGATGATGAATTCGCCCTACAGCCTGGAAGAACCCATCGTGGAGCGCATCCAGGCGGTCGGCAAGCAGCAGACCAAGGCCGCGCGCAAGGACACGCTGCAGAAGATCGTCGCCTTCATCGGCGACAGACCGCATCACACCCCCACGCTCGCGCAGATGGCCGACCCCGCCCATGTGGGTTGCATCGGCGGCCTGCGCTGGACGGGCGCGCAGTGCGCCACCACGTTTGAGCAGGCCGAGCACGTGTTCGACGAGCGCGACAACCGCGGCAACGTGCTCCTGTACTTCACCCCGCAAGACCAAACAGTGGGCCTGCGCAACGTGCAGGGCATCGGCTGGCAGGGCGTGCCAAGCGCCTTGGTAGGCGAGCTGGGCAACCGTTTCTATCAGCGCATTTTCACCCTGCGCGAGCGCAACGCGCAGCCGGAGGAGGTGGGAACGCCGCCGCATGCCTATGTAATGCGCGAGGCCGGCGAAAGCACCTGGGACGGCAATGGCCAGGGCTGGTTTGGCAATGCGACGCGTTCGGAGCTGGACAAGGGCCAGGTGGCGGTGGTCAACGCGCCGCCGCTGCCGCGCGCGTTCCGCCCCAACTTCCATGGCGAAGGCAACGTGGTGAGTACCACGGGCGGCAAGGACGGCATCCACATGGTCAAGTCGCGCATGGACCCCATCGACGCGTCCATCGCCATTACCAATGGCGGGTGGAAGCCGGGCGTGTACATGAGCTACGACCTGGACAAGAACGATCCCGTGTTTGCCCAGGGCTACCACAAGGATGCCGTGCAGGCGGCCATCAACGCGGGGCGGGCACCGTTCGACCAGACCCAGATCAAGCACGTGGTGCTGTGGGACGAGGGCACCGTGCGCGTAGTGCGCACCGAGTCGCCCAGCGACGCGCGCCAGCGCCTGATGGAAATACCGGATGAGCAGCTCACCAAGGCGGATGCGCTCTCGTTCCATTCGGCCATTCCGGCCAATCCGGATCACAGCCGTTATGCGGTGGCCTATGACCTGGCCATTGGGCAGGCCAAGAGCCTGGACGACGAGGCGTTCTATACCTACCTGTGCCGCGTGGCGGATTGGCGTTTGGGGTGGGGTGAGAAGAAGAACTATAGCAGTTTCCGTTCCCAGAATGATGCCGAGCGGCAAGACCCCGATGACAGCCCCGATGCTGAAACGCTAGCGCTCTATCAGGCCGAGGCCGCAGCGCACCGCCAACTGATCGATGCCACCGCGGACTACCACGCCAACGGTAAGCCGCAGGCGTATCCGGCGTATTTCCAGCCACCGTTGCCCTCGCTGGTGCGGAGCGAAACCCGTGTGTAGCGCCAAGCCCTCGCCTGCGTGGCGGCGCGTCGGCGGCGCGTTGCTGGTGCTGCTGTGCAGCGGCCCGGTGGGCGCCGACACTCCCGAGCCCGCCGTCACGGCCTGCTCGGCCTCTTTCCCGGGTGCGGCCGAGGCCGCCCCGCCTGTTACGGATATGCCCTCGATGACGACCTCGCCGCTGTACAGCGCCCCCACCACCTCACCGCACCTGGATACGCTGGATATCGTCAGCGTGGGCCTGGTGGTGGATGTCTATCGGCAAGGCCAGGTATGGCAGCGGTTGCGGCAACAGGATGCCGGCCAGCCGGCCAGCCTGCAGCTGGGCTCGATCCTGCCGACGGACCCGGCCACGTACCCGGTCACCGCCGATGCCAAGGATCAGGCATTTGAAAAGCGAATGGCCGATGCGCTGGAGCTGGGGCTGAAGGATTTCCTGGAGGCCTGGCCCATCCCCACCCTCACCATCGTGCGCGGCTACAACCCCACGGCGGCGCGCTTGCGCACCTCGCCGCAGGGGGTGAACGAGATGCTGAGCACCATGGTCAACGACCTGCGCCAGCCAGCGGGCCTGCACTGGCACGAAATCCGCCCGATGGAGGGGGGCGGCATCTGCAACGACACGCCGGAGGCGGTGATCGAGGACATCTTCAAGACCTTCGAGGCCAAGCCCGATCTCCCGGCGATGCTGGTGTATGTGGTGGAGGGCTTCAACATGGCTGGAGCGCTCTCCAGCCGCAACGACAAGCTGATCGGGGTGGGTACCGGCCCGCGTCAACCCGGCGAGTTGACCGACGCCATGGTCGCACTGGTAGTGGCCCGGCCGGAGCGGGTGAATTGGCTACGCGCGTTTGCGCCTTATACCAAGCGCCCCCCGGGGCGATCCATTTATCCCGGCTTTACCGACTGGGAGCGGCATCCCAAATGGAACTTCCAACCCACCACTTTTATCCCCAAACCCTGGACCAAGCTGGGCTTTGCACAATGGGATGCGCTCAAGACGCTGGCCGTGCTGCATCGCCCGGTCAGCGTGTCGCTCCACGACCCCGCCAAGCCGGGCGCACGCCTGAAAAACGAGGCGCTTACCGCCGCGCTGGCCAACGGTTGGACGCAGAGTCTGGAGGGCATCACGTCCGCGCCCGCGCGCGCCTTCTTCGACAGCGGCAAGCCGGGGCAGGCGCTGGCCGAATTGATGCCCGCGCTCAAGGCCGCCGGCAGTCCGCTGGATCTGTTGGAATCCCACGAGAGCTACGACCTGACCCAGCGCCTGGGCGATACCGGCGCGGCCTCGCCCTTCGTCGGCATCGCGCTGGCCA
>NZ_JAELTT010000033.1 GCF_016428975.1 Dyella sp. ASV21 | reverse complement strand
AGGTTGGAGTTGGCCAGCAGCACGCGTGGCGCGTCCGCATGCGTGGGAAACACGCCGACCGGCTTGCCGGACTGGATGAGCAGGGTTTCGTTGTCGTTGAGCTGGCGCAGCGCGCGCAGGATGGCATCGAAACATTCCCAGTTGCGGGCAGCGCGGCCAATGCCGCCATACACCACCAGTTCGGCCGGGTTCTCCGCCACCTCCGGGTCGAGGTTGTTCTGCAGCATGCGGAACGGCGCCTCGGTGAGCCAGCTCTTGCAGCTGAGTTCGCTGCCGCGGGGCGAACGGATGGTGCGCGTGGTGTCGATACGGGTCGGAGCGTTCATGGAAAGCATCGCAGCCAGGGAGGAAACCTCGATTGTGGCGAGCCGAGCCGTTGCCCGCAAACCGCAGCGCGTCAAAGCGCGATGCCCGCGCCGTCGCCGCGCGGTTGCGACACCCGCACCCGCCAGAATGGGCGAACACACGCCCAACACGCGTCGACGACGGGCCTGCGGCCCTTCAGCATAGATGTCCGAAAACGGCGAGTCGGGGGCACCATGCGGTGCTAGCCTGCTGCCATGTCATCCCACACTGACCCCACGCTGCCGGATGAGCGGACCTGCGAACAAGCCCGACTGAGTCGGGACGCGCGCTTCGATGGCCTGTTCTTTACCGCCGTCACCAGCACGCGCATCTATTGCCGACCGGTATGCCCGGCGCCCTCGCCCAAGCCGCAGAACGTACGTTATTACGCCAGCGCCGCTGCGGCGGAAGCGGCCGGCTTTCGCCCCTGCCTTCGTTGCCGCCCGGAACTAGCGCCCGGCAACGACGCCTGGCAGCGCGGCGATCACGTCATCGCCCGCACGCTCAAGCTGATGGATAGCGGCGGGTTCGACGAACTTAGCGTCGACGCCATGGCCGAACGTGTGGGGCTGGGTGCGCGTCAGCTTCGCCGCCTGTTCGTCGAGCGCCTGGGCGCTCCGCCCATCAGCGTACACACCACGCGCCGTCTGCTGTTCGCCAAACAGTTGCTCACCGAAACCGCGCTACCGGTGACTGAAGTAGCGCTGGCATCGGGTTTTGGCAGCCTGCGCCGTTTCAATGCCGCGTTCCTGCAAGCTAATCGCATGCCCCCGCGAGAACTGCGTCGTCATCCGCATCGGATCGATGGGAATGCGATCACCCTACGCCTGGGCTATCGCCCGCCGTACGACTTCGACGCGATGCTCGCGTTCCTGCGTGGCCGCGCATTACCGGGCGTGGAAGCCGTGGACGATCACAGCTACGCGCGTGTATTCGGCGATGCCCAGGCACCCGGGTGGCTACGCCTGAGCGCATGGCCCGGCGACGAGCACGCCTTGCGGCTGCAACTGCATTGCCCGCAGCCGAGCCACATGCTGGGCGCGGTGACCACCTTGCGACGCATGTTCGACCTGGACGCCAACCCGCAATCCATCGGTGATGCGCTCAAGGACAGCGCCGAGCTCAAGCCGCTATGGCGCAAGCGCCCCGGCCTGCGCTTGCCGGGTAGCTGGAATGGGTTCGAGATGGCGGTGCGTGCCATCCTTGGACAGCAAGTGAGCGTGGCGGCGGCGCGTACGCTGGCCTCGCGCATCGTGCAGCGTTATGGCACGCCGGTGGCGGACGTTCCGGTGCCGGGCCTCGAACGCTTGTTTCCCGGCCCGGAAATTCTGGTGGACGCGGATCTGCGCGAGATCGGCCTCACCAGCGCACGCGCCACCACCGTGCGTGGCGTGGCACAGGCGCTGCTGGATGGCCGCATCGACTTTCGCAGCGAACAGCCACTGGATGAATTCGTGGAGCGCTGGGTAGCGTTGCCCGGCATCGGCGAATGGACGGCGCACTATCTGGCCATGCGCGGGCTCAGCCATCCCGATGCCTTTCCCGCCGCCGACTTGATCCTGCGCCGGGCGGCCGCTACGGATGGCCCGGAACTGAGCACCAAGGCACTCACCGCACTGGCCGAGGCGTGGCGTCCGTGGCGCGCCTATGCCGTAATACATTTGTGGCGCAGCACCAGCGACGCCGCTGCGCCCACGAAAAAGGTCCGCTGATGTCCACCATGCCGCGTCTTTGGTACGACGACCTGCCCACGCCCATTGGCCTGCTCCGCCTGGTGGCTGACGACGAGGGGCTACGCGAGATCTGGTTCGACAGCGGCAAGCATCAACGCGCACCGCAACCCGGCTGGATGCGGGCAGCCACCGATCCACTGGTGCAGGCCGCACAGCAGCTGGAAGAATATTTCGCCGGCACGCGTCAACACTTCGCACTGCCCTTGCGTCCGCTTGGCACACCGTTCCAGCTGGAGGTGTGGCACGAGCTGGCCCGCATACCCTATGGCAGCACCATCAGCTACGGCGAGCTGGCGCGGCGCATCGGGCAACCGCAGGCCATGCGTGCGGTTGGCGCGGCGAACGGGCGCAATCCGCTGCCCATCGTGCTGCCCTGTCATCGCGTGATCGGCAGCAACGGCAGCCTCACCGGTTTCGGTGGCGGGCTGCCCACCAAACGCTACCTGTTGGCGCTGGAAGATCGCATCGTCCACGGCGATCTGTTTCTCAGCGCTCGCTAAGCGGGCTGTCCTGCCCTAGCGCCCATTTTCCACGGGCGGCGTCACGGCGTTCCGGTATTGATCCAGTGGCGCGCGCGGTCGCTGCTGCGGGCGCGGCGCGGTGCGCGTGGTATCCGCTTCAGCGACCGCGGCAGGCGCCGTGGGTGCGGTCTTGGCACCATCGGCTGCCGTAGCAGGCGCCTTGACCACCCTGGTGCCCGAGGCAGCCGCTCCGCTGCGAACGGCATTCACTGAAGCGGGACGCGCCGCGCCGGCAACCGACGACGCCGATACGGGCGACTGCTGCGCGTACGCCTGCGCCGTCCAGCCGGCCAGTAGAAAACTCACGATCCATCCTAGATTTCGCAAGGCACGTGTAATGGTCATACAACTACGCGAAGATATGGGGTTTTCATACATCGTACGGACCCACTCATGAAAATACTGTTTCGCCTGCTGCTCTGTTCGCTGATGGTGCTGGGAGCCGGCTGCGCCACGCAGCAGCCGACCGCAGCGCCCTCCGCGCCCACCGTCGCCACGGCGAAACCGGCTGCCGCCCCGCTGTTGTTGATCTCCATCGACGGCTATCGCGCCAACTACATTGAACGTGGGCTAAGCCCCACGCTGGCGAGCCTCGCCAAGCAGGGCGTGCAGGCCATCGGCATGCAGCCCTCGTTCCCCTCGCTGACCTTCCCCAACCACTACACCATCGTCACCGGCCTGCGTCCGGACCACCACGGCATCGTCAACAACACAATGTCCGATCCGGAGCTGGGCAAGTTCTCGCTGAGCGACCGCAATGCCGTCGGCAACGGTCGCTGGTGGGAGGAAGGCACCCCGCTGTGGGAGACCGCCGGCAACCACGGCATGAAGAGCGGCACCATGTTCTGGCCCGGCTCGGAAGCGGATATCCACGGAAAGCACCCGGACTACTGGCGCTCGTTCGACGGTAACGTTCCGCCCACGCAGCGTGTCGACCAAGTGCTGGCCTGGCTGGATCTGCCCGCCGGACAACGCCCGGGCTTCCTCACGCTGTACTTTGACGAGGTGGATCACGCCGGCCACACCTATGGCCCGGATACCCCGCAAGTGGATCAGGCCCTGCGCGACACCGACGCCGCCCTCGCCCATCTGGTGCAAGGCCTTCAACAGCGCGGCCTGCTGGACCGCATCAACCTGATCGTGGTGGCCGACCACGGCATGGCACCGGTGCCGGCGAACCAGACCGTGCTGCTGGACAAGCTGATCCCGTTGCGTCGCGTGGACGTGGTGAGCCTGGGCGTGCTGGCCGGCCTCAATCCCCTGCCGGGCCAGGATTTCGCCAAGATCGAAGCGCAGCTGGAAAAGCCGCAGAAGCACATGACCTGCTGGGACAAGTCACGCGTGCCGGCTCGCCTCGCCTATGGCAGTAACCCGCGCGTGCCGCAGCTGCTGTGCCTGGCCGATGTGGGCTGGCGCATTTCCACCTCTGACTTCGTGAGCAAGCGCAAAGGCAAGCTCAGCCTTGGCGAGCACGGCTACGACAACCAGGCACCGGAGATGCAGGCCCTGTTCGTGGCGCACGGCCCGGCGTTCCGCCAGGGCATTACGGTGCCGTCGTTCTCGAACGTGGACGTGTATCCGCTGATGGCTCACCTGCTCGACCTGCCGCCCGCCGCCAATGACGGCGACTACCAGCAGGTCAAGGACATGCTCAAGCCGGAAGCACGATAAGCCGGCATCGTGGTCTGCGAAAGGCGAGGCCAGCGTGCCTCGCCTTTCGCCACATCGCTTAGGCGACGTACCGACTCACTTCGATCAGGTTGTTATCAGGGTCGCGCAAATACACCGACTCGATGGGGCCGCGTGCGCCAGTACGCATGACCGGCCCCTCCTCGATGCGCACACCTTCATGCGCAAGATGCGCGATGACGTCATCCATGGCGCATGCGGTGATCAGGCACAGATCCACCGATCCTGGCGTGGGATGTCGTGCCTTAGGCTCGAACTCCTTCCCCTGCTGATGCAGGTTGAGCTTCTGTGCACCAAACGTCAGCGCCTTGCGGCCCTCGCCAAAGGTCACCTCCTGCATGCCCAGCACGCGCTTGTAGAACGCGCAGGTGGCGTCCACGTCCGCGACGGTAAGGACGAGATGGTCAATGGCATCGATCTTGATATCAGTACGCATGGGACATGACTCACCGGGGCATGACTTATTGGGGAATGGGTGGCTCGGTGCCCGGTGATGGCGGCCCCGGCAGCGGCGCAAGCCGATACAGACGCCAGGCAATCAACAAGCCGGCGAACACCAGCGCCATCACGAAACACACCACGCCGTTCCAACCATGGGCGGCGTAGAAAAGTCCCCCGGTGGCGCCCGCAAGGCTCGAACCCATGTAGTAGGAAAACAGATACATCGACGAGGCCTGGGCTTTGGCATGGCCGGCGCGCCGTCCCACCCAGCTGCTGGCGATGGAGTGGCCGCCGAAGAAACCGAAGGTCACCGCCACGATGCCGAGCACGATCAACGGCAAGGACGATAGCGCCGTCAACGCCACGCCCAGCAACATCAGGGCGAACGCGGTCCATAGCACCTTGCGACGCCCCAGACGTCCGGCCAGATGCCCCATCCACGCCGAGCTGAAAGTGCCGATCAGATAGACGCTGAAGATCGCACCCACCACCGCTTGCCCCAGCGCATATGGCGCGGCCAGCAAGCGATAGCCAATGTAGTTATAGACGGTGACAAACGCCCCGAGCAGCAGGAAGCCTTCGGCGAAAAGCCACGGCAAACCAGCATCGCGAAAGGCCAGACGGAAGCGACCGAGCAATTGACCCAGATGCAAAGGCTGACGCAGGTGATGGCGCGACGGTGGCAGGCTGCGCCAGAACAACAACCCGGACACCAAACCAATCACCCCTACGGTCGCCACGCCCCAGCGCCAGCCCACGAAATCGGCGAGCACGCCGGCCACCAGCCGCCCGCCCATGCCTCCGATTGCGTTACCACTGATGTACAGGCCCATGCCCAATCCGATGGAATCGGGATGCATTTCCTCGCTCAGGTACGTCATCGCCACGGCAGGCAAGCCGCTCAGCGTGATGCCCAGCAGCGCGCGCAGGATGAGTAGCATGTGCCAATTGGGCACCCATGCCGTCAGCAATACCAGCACGGCGGAAGACAGCAACGAGGCCGTCATCACCGACTTGCGACCCCAGGCGTCGGACACCCCGCCGGCGAACAACATGGCGAACGCCAGCACGCCGGTGGTGAGCGACAGCGACAACGCCGCCGTGGCCGCACTGACCCCATAGTCCTTGCTGAACTCCGGCATCAGCGGCTGCGTGCAGTAAAGCAGGCCGAAGGTCGCCACACCGGCCGCAAACAGCGCCAGATTGGTTCGTCGGAAAATCGGGGTGCCATGGCGGATGAAATCGTGCGATTCAAGTTCCGGCGGATCCTGCCGATGCGCTGCTCGGGGTTCCAACGAATGCCCCTGTTGCGTTGCCATGGGTCAACGGTTGCTCACATCAATGAAGCGCCAAGCATAGAACTTGCCGCCACACGGATCGACCCATGGCTCAAACGCCTGTTTGGAATACGCTTTTGGGGCGCCGTAAGTGCGACTTCGGCCCTCCGGGCAGACCGGAAAACGTGATACATAGAGTCCAGGGAGATCTCACCCGACGGAACGGATGAGTTCGATCACCGGCAATTGGGGGCCGGGTTATAAAAAAGGGGGGGGAATGCTGCATCGCACACCCGTGGTGTTTTTTTTCGCGTGCATGATCGCTGGGCTTTGCGCACTCGTGGTGCACGCCTCGCCAGCCGCCATGCCGGCACCCGCACTGAAGATCGCCGCGCTGCCGCCCACCCGGGTGGCTCCGTCGCCTATGGATGTGGTGCGCGGCCGCCTCGACGCCGCCTTTGATCCCAGTGCGTCGCCCTACACCGTCAATGCGGTGGAGAGCCAGCGCTGGTATCGCCTCACCCTCACCCATGACTGGAACCAGGCCACCGCGCCGGTGCTGAGTTTTTCGGGCGCCACCTACATTCGCATCACGGTGTATGCGCCGCCGGACTACCGTCCGCAAGCGCTGTGGTTCACGCAGATTGAAAAGGCGCCGCGTTTCTCGCGCCATCATCTGGCGCTGGAACTGCCCCAAGGTCTACGCGCCGAACAACCCATCTACGTGCAAGTCGCCGCCGACAGTTTTACCCGGCCCATCCGGCCCGAACTGACCGACCTTGCCAACTACCAGGCCGACGACCTCACCCACGTTCGCCTGTGCACGCTGTTTGCCAGCGTGCAGTTCACCATGATCCTTGCCGCGCTGTGCCTTTGGATGGTGTTGCGCGATCGCGTGCTGGTGTATTTCATCGGTTACGCCGCGTGCCAGCTGATCTACCAGATGCTGGTCAGTGGCGAAATGTATGAGCTGCCCGGTGCCAGCCTGTTGGTGCCACTGGGCCCGCATGCGCTGTGGCTGTTTGCGGCGCTCAGCGCGCCACTGTCGATCTCCTTCATCCTGGAATTCTGCGAGCTTCGCCAGATCACTCCATGGGCGGCACGCATGCTTGGCTGGATGCGCTGGCCTTATCTGGTGGCCGCACCGCTGCTGTGCTTTCCGTTTGCCGAACGCGTGCATGCGCTGGCCAATGCGTTCAACCTGTGGTTCATGTTCTCCTCGCTGTGGGCGCTGGGGACGGTGGTACTGGCAGTGTTGCGGCATGGACGGCAGGCGCGTTTCTTCCTCATCGCGTGGATGCCGCAGGTGCTGCTGACTTTCCTGCGCGTCGCCCAGCTGCTGCTGTCGCTGGATCAGCCACGCTGGCTGGAGTACGGCTTTCCATTCACCATGGCCTTCGCCAGCATCGTCATCACCATTGGCCTGGCTGACCTTTCGCTACGGGCGCGCCGCGAGCGCGACATGGCACATCACCTGGCCGACCACGACGCGCTCACCGGCATCCTCAACCGCCGCGCCCTGGTCAAGCGGCTGCACACCGGCATCACCGAGGCGCGCCTGCAACGCGAGCCGCTGGCGCTGCTGTTCCTGGACATGGATCACTTCAAGTCGATCAACGATCGCTTCGGGCATCCGGTGGGCGATGCCTGCCTGCGCGCGGTAGCCGAGTCGATTGCCGACGAGCTTCGGCCCACCGATTGGCTAGGGCGCTATGGCGGCGAGGAGTTCGTAGTGGGCTTGCCTGGTGCCTCGCACGACAACGCCATGTCGATCGGCGAACGCATTCGCCAGCGCATCGAAACCCTGCAGGTGCATTTCCGTGGCAATACCGTGCAAACCACGGTGAGTCTCGGCGTGGCGAGCCTGCAAGGCTTGGCCGATACCGCCGACGACCTGATAGCGCGTGCCGATGCGGCGCTCTATCGCGCGAAGACGGATGGCCGCAACCGTATCGCGGCCCATCCGCCGCTCGCCGCCGCCGAGCGCTGACGCCAGGCCGTCCGGTCCGCCGCGACCATGTCAGCGCGTGGCCTGCGTGGCCCGCGAGGAGGCATCGGCCACCGGAAACGCCCACACCAGAAACGCGGGCAATACGCGCTTCCAGGTGGCCTGATTGTGTTCGCCGTCCGGTAGCAGATAAAACACCACGCCCGCATGGGTAGCCGGATGCTGCGCGCCGCCCATGTCCACCGCATAACCGAGATCGCGCAAGCCTGGGCGCAACGTGCCGTCGGGCGCGCGAAAACCCTGCACGAGATCCTGCACATCTTCAACCGCATCGATGATGCCGTTGCCGTTACGGTCGCTGGTTTCCTCGCGACCACCCACCGACAACCACAGCCGCAATCCTGCGGGCGCCTTGCCCTGCCGCACCATGGCGTGCGCCAGCCGGGTGTTTTCCACGGCATCGGCATTGCTGCGATCGGCCGCCAGCCATAACGAGGGCGAAAACGCACCGACTTGACCGAACACCTCCGGATACTGCCAGCCCAGGTTGAACGCGTTGAGCCCACCCAATGACCAGCCCAGCATGGCGCGCTCCCGCGCCCATGCCTTCGTGCGGTAGTGCGCGTCGATGTACGGCACCAATGTCATCGCCAGCCACTGCGAATAGTCGTAAGCCTTGCTGCCGATCGGACCGATACGCGAGTCACCCACCACACTGCGCCGCAACCTTCGATCGGATAGCCCGTAACCGGATGCGCGATCCTTCAGCATATCGACGGCGACCACGATCACCGGCGCCATCGCGTGCTGCGCGTAAAGTCGCGACAGGGTTTCCTCCAGGCCTACCGCCGCCATGTCCTGGCCGTCGTTGGCGTACAGCACGGGATAGCGTGTCCCCATGGCGGCGTCGGCCGCGTAACCCGGAGGCAGGTAAAGCGTGACCTTGAGTGGTTCTGGTGCAACCGCCGGTGCGTCCATGGCGAGATGGACCACGTCCAGCGCAGGCGGCTGGGTGGCCTGCACCGTCGATACCATCGCCCAAACGCCCGCCGCCGCCATCAAGCACGCCACCCATCCTCCACGCAGACGCCGACTCATGCGCTTCACTCCACCACGATCAGCCAGCCCTTGCCGGGCTGCACCGGGATGCTGTCGCCCACCTTGAACTGCGCGGCCGGCTGGAAGCCCTCCACCGCACTCGCCGAGAGTGTGGCCTTGCCGGGCGTCAAGCCCAGCGCTTTCCAATCGATGGCCAGCTTCACCTGCACGGGCTGCGGTGCCCACGATGCCAAAGCGATCAGCGTCTTCTTGCCCTTGCGCACATAGCTGGTCACCAGCACATCGTCGCGATCGGTCTTGATCGGCGTGTCATGGACCCACCACCCCACCATGTCGGCCTGCTCGATGCCAAATGCATCCCACAGCGCCCACAGCCCGCGCGGATCGCTGCCCGCGGACCAACCCAGACGGTTGGTCATGCCGAACAACATGCCGCGCCAGGGGTTGCCGTCGTTCTGCAGCATCTCGCCCATCAGGCCATAGGGAATGCCGGATATCTCGGTGAGCCAGTAGCGGGGTGAGGTTTTCTCGTAATCGAATTCCTCGCCGAACCACAGCCTGTCGATGTACGGGAACAGCTCCATGTAGAGCAATGCACTGTTGATATAGCCATCGCGCGGGTTGTACTGGCTGGCCGAATGCAGGTCGATCAGCGGATCGGGGCGGTGCGCCTGCAACACCTTGCGCACGCGCTTCATGGTGGTGCGGTCATAGGCCACGTCGTCCAGATACAGCCCATCGATGCCAACGTTGCGCGCAAGCCAATCCAGGCCTTCGATGTAGTAGTTATGCCAGCGACTCTGCCCCGCATTGATCACCGCCGCGTCGCGATTCTCGGGCACATGCCACGCGGCGATGTAATCGCCATCCATATGCTCCTGCAACCAGGAGAAACCCCCGCCCTTACCGCTGCTGATGACCTCGTGCCCCAGGCTTTCCAGCATGGGCAGCTCTGGCGCGCGATCGGACAACTCCCGCACGGTGTCGTAGATCTTCACGCGCATGCCGCGTTGATGCGCGGCATCGATATAGGCACGCATCGCATCCGCTTCCAGGAACGGATAGTTGATCCACGGATTGATGGGCGTGGCGTGATGGATATTCACCACATTGGCGTCATCGGCCTTGATGCTGTCCAACTCGCCATACTTGTGGAAGAAACGTTCGGAGAAATGTTTAGCCGGATCGATCGTCTTGAACGGCGTGACACGCATAACGATGTCATAGCGCAAGGTTTCGCCAGCCTGCATCTGGCGTGGACCGCTGAAGGCCTGTACGGCGTAGTCTCCCTGCGCGCGGTGCAGGCGGATACCGCCCTGGCCGCCGTTGTCCCAGGACACCGGCAGGCGCAGCGGCTGCTGGTGATAGAAGTTGGTATTGAGCGGGCGCTGGTAGTGCTCGTCGCGCAGATGAAACTCCAGCCCGGCGTTGACCGTTCCGATCCAGGCGCCGTCCTGGTTGTTCTCGACGTTCCACTTCCACTGGAAATCGGCCGGCACATCGTCGCCCTGCCGGCCCAGCCCCAACTGGTACTGCGCCACCTCCTTGCGCAGCGGCAGTTCCAACCGGATGTCGCGCAAGCGGATGGCCTGCGCGGCAGTGAGTGCGATGGCATAGACCAAGCTGCCATCCGCTTCCAGGCTCGCCTGCACATCACCCTGCAAGGGCCCGGCCTGGCCGGCAACGTGCCAGTGCACTTTGGCGTCCCCATCGCGCTGAATGCCGGGTATGCCTTGCGCCGTCAGCGCGTGGTCACCCTGTTCGTCCTGCACGATCAGACGCATCGGCGCGGCCAGCATGGCCTTGGGCGTTTGGCTGAAGCCCGTCATGCGTTCGTTGAAGCGGCTGGTGATCTGCGATGGCAGGCCCGTACTGTCCAGTCGAAGCTCTCGCCCGAGTATGCCCAGTGCATCGCCACGAACCGTGATCGCCGTAAACGGCTTCACCAGCGTATCGTCCTGCGCCAGCGTGGAATTGAGCCAACGCAAACGGGTGAGCTGGAACGGATCGTTGTCGCCATGCGCGATCGCCTTCTCCTCACCCACCGTGATCGTCAGCGGCACCGTCTGCGCGGAAACGCCATCGGCCGACACCGTTAGTTCGCCGCGATAGACGCCGGGCATAGCGGTGCTGGGCACATCCAGGCCCACCCACAGCGGCTGTACGCGACCCGCCGCCACGTCGACCCGCGCGGTGAAAGGCTTGCCGGTGAAATCCACGCCGCCGAGATTGAAGCAGGTGAACGCGCCGGCAGGTATGCGCGCACCACCTTCACTGACCAGATCGCCAACATGCAACTGTACGTTTTCCACCTTGCCGCGCGGCGCCCAGGCGCCGACCTGAAAACTCAGGTACTCGCCGCCCTTGACCTGATCCGCCAAGCCGCCGCCGGGACCACGTTGTGCCCAGCGCGCAGGCAACGCATCGAACATGCGGGTGGGATAGGCGCGTGTTTCGGGAAACAGCAGCAACGCGTCATGCGCATGCGCGGCCAGTAGCGCCTGCAACTCCTGTGGCGTCGCCGTGCGCTCCATCTCGGTATAGGCATCGAAATCGTCAACCGCCTCGTAACGCAACACTTGTGCTTGCGGCAGCGCACGCCATGCGCTCGCGCCGGTGCCCACCTTGTGCGTCCATGCGGCATCGGCGCTATATGTGGGCGGCTGATAGGTGACGGTGGGGTAGTTGCTGCGTCCCTTGCTGAGGTAAGGCTGGTAGTACACGGCATACGTGCCGGCCTGCTTTGCCTCGAACACCAGTTCGCCCTGAGCGCGATCGATGCTTGCGCGCAACACATTGGCTACAGGCTGCCCTTGGGGGCCAACCACGATCACGGCCACCTGTTCGGGGTGCGCATCGCGGCGACGCCAAGGAATCACCACATGCACGGCCGTGGCCGGTGCATTCACCTGCAACAGATAACGATGGTTGCCCAACGCATCGGCGGACCAGCGCAGCGGAGGCTGCGCTGGCGCGACCTGGGCACCCGCTGCCGATACCGACCCGAGCAAGATGCCCGCCACCATCCAAGCACTACGCCGCTGACCCATCGCCACTCCACCTCACCCCAGAAAGTCGATCGCTTCGCGAGCCACCGAAACCCAAGTGTTTACCTTGAGGCAAGGCGTGCGGGCAAGTTCCACAAGTGCAGGTCAGGCGCCCCGATCACTGCGCAGGCTACGCACTTCCTCATCGTGCCCTGCTGCCGCGCGTCCACTGAACCAGCCAAACAGGGCGATGCCGATGACGATCATCAAGGCTCCCCACGCCGAGTAACCCTGCGGCCACGGCTCGCTGAGGAAGCACGCGCCGATCACCGTGGCGAACAGCAGCTCGGCCGCCTGCATCGCCTCCACCGCCGCCAACGCGGTGGGCTCGCTGCGCACCCTATCGGTGGCGCGGAAAAACAGCACCGTCGCAATGACGCCCGAGGACAAGGCAACGCCACCGGCGAGCCACACCTCGCGCAGGCTGGGCGGCCCCACCGTCACCCAGGTCACCGCGGCCAGCAGCAACCAGCATGGCCAACTACACAGCGTCATGCCGAACACACGCTGGGTCGCGCCGATAGGTGTGCCGCTGTGCTCCAGGTGCAGCAGCAACATGCGGTTGCCCAACGGATACGCGAAGGCGGAAAACACCACTGCCGCCATCGCCAACCAGTCGCTTGCATGCAAGCGCCCTTGCGCGTGACCCCATTGCAGCGCGAATACGCCCGCCACGATCAGCACGCCAATCGCCAAGCTACGCCACGCCAGGCGTCGGCGCTCGTCTCGGTAGATAAGCGGCGCGAGCAGTGGGCCGGCCAACACGGTCGTCTGGAAACTGCCCGCCACCAGCCACGAGGGGCCGCTGTTGGCGGCCCAAGTCAAGGGCAGGCCGAACAGCACAAAGCCCACGCCGCTCCACAGGAACCACTGCCGCGGGTAGCGACGCAGCTCCTGTGGCAAGGCACCCAGCCCGCCTTGCAGGGGCAGCACCAGCGCCAGTAGCGGCAAGGTCATCAGGTAACGCAGGATCACCGCCCACGCCCAGTGACCGCCGCCCGCCACCAGGCTGCGGTTGAGCACATAGGTCATGGTGAAGAACAGCGCGGCAGCCAGCGCCAGACCCACCGCGGAGAAAGCGTTCGAACGCATCGGCATTCCACAAACCAAAGGCTGGAGTGTGGCAAATGCGGCCGCGTTTTCGAAGGCCGTGGCGCGCTCGTCGCAGGGCCGGCGTATGCGCCTTCCGCGCGTAGACCGGTTCTTCAGGCTGCCGCGATCAGCGGCAAGCGCAGACGTACCTCTAGGCCACCGCCCTCCGCGTTGCTGGCGACGACATCGCCGCCATGCGCACGCGCTACCCGCTCCACGATGGCCAGGCCCAGGCCGTGACCGTCGGCGCGCGCGGCATTGCTGCCGCGGAACAACGGGCGGAACAACGAGGCCAGTTCGGCCGGCGGCACGCCAGGCCCGTAATCGCGTATCGACAACTCCGCCCGCCCCGCTTCGCTGTGCGCACTCACCTGCACGCGTCCGCCATCGGGGCTGAACTTGATGGCATTGGCAATAAGGTTATCCAGCGCGCGCTCCAGCAACATGGCATTGCCGGACACGGTAAGCACGGCCTGCGCACTCACCTCCATGGCAATGCCGCGCGCCTGTACTTCCACCTGCGCACGGTCCACGCACTCGCGCAACAGGGCGTCGATATCCAGCGGCTCGCGATTCTCACCGGGAATGCCGCCCTCCAGACGCGACAGCGCCAGCATTTCGCCAGTCATGCTGTCCAGCCGGGTGATCTCCTGCTCCGCCTGGGTGAAATAGCGCTCGGCTTCATCGCTATCGCGCCCCCGGCGGGCCAGGTCGATGATCAGGTGCAGCCGTGCCAACGGCGAACGCAGTTCGTGCGACAGGTCTTGCAGCACACTGCGGTCGTGCGCCACCAATGCCTCGATGCGCTCGGCCATGGCATCGAAATCCTGGGCGAGCTGGGCCAGTTCGTCGTGGGCGTGACGACTGCGGCCGTCCACCCGGGCCGACAACTCGCCAGCGGCCATGCGCCGGGTCGCCGCGCGAATCGCCTCCACCGGCCTGGCCACGCTGCGCGCCACCCACCAGCCGACCAGACCGATGAACACCAGCGACAAGCCGCATTGCATCGCCAGGAAAATCGATTGCCGTGCGCGCGGACGCAACCGCGAATGGCTGCGGCTCAACGCCACCAGTTGCCGGGTATGACCGTCGCTGCCCTGAACCTGCTGAACCGCCAGATACAGATTGGGCCACGGCTGCAACACCATGTCGCGGTGTTCGGCCAGCCAGCTCGGCAGGGAATTCACTACCGACGATGGCATGCGCACCGGCACCAGCGCGCGGCCATCCTCGTACAAGGTGGCTTCGATACCTTCGCGCCGCTGTTGCGCCGACCAGTCTTCCAGCCCCGCCGCGCCGCCGGTTTCGAACGCCTGGTCGGCGCTTTCGCCAAGTGCCGACCAGTTGATCTCCACCGCCGTGGTGTACTCGATAAAGCGCTGGGTGAGAAATCCGCCGAGCACCAGCGCCAAAGCGTTGGCCGCGCAAAACAGGATCAACAGGCGCCAGTAGAGCGAGCTCTTGAACGGACTCATGCGCCACCCGTGACCAGGCTGTAGCCCGAACCACGCACCGATTCGATGCGCGGTGACTGGCTGGACGCTTCGGCCAGCTTGTGGCGCAAGCGGCTTACATGCACGTCAATGCTGCGATCGAAACGCTCCAGTTCGCGGCCCAGCGCCATGCGCGTGAGCGTGGCCTTGTCCACCAGTTCGCCGGCACGCTGGCTTAGCGCCAACAACAACTGAAACTCGGCGCCGGTCAGCGACAACTCCCGCTCGCCGACATAGGCGCGACGCTCGCTGGGCTCCAGCCGCAACAGGCCCACTTGCAGGGAACCGGCGACCACCGGCGAGGCGCGGCGCAGCTGCACGCGCACACGCGCCAGCAATTCGCGCGGCAGGCACGGTTTGGTGAGGTAATCGTCCGCGCCCAGTTCCAGGCCGACCACGCGGTCCACCGGCTCGCCCTTGGCCGACAGCATGATGACCGGCAGGCGATGCTTGAGGCGCAACTCACGCAGGGTATCGAGGCCATCGCGGCCGGGCATCATCACATCCAGGATCAGCAGATCCGGCCGCGTGGATGAGTTATGCAATTGCGCCAGGCCCGTCTCGCTGTCGTGGGCCACGTCCACCACAAAGCCTTCGCGCTGCAGGTATTCCGCCAGCAGACCAGCCAGGGCGCGGTCGTCATCAATAATCAGAATCTTTGGCATGGTGATCCGTCGCTCCGGGGGCCATTCAAGCCACGCCCGGTGAGGAAGGCTAACGGCTTTACCCTTCTTTACCTTTCGGCAAAGAACATACACATAGCGCTGTCGTCAAATGGACACCACCCCAGTTCACTACAACGACACAGGAGTTCCCCATGCGCAAGAACGTCAAGCTCGCCCTGGCTCTCGCCTCGGCCCTGGTCATGGCCCCCCTCGCCATCGCCGTCGCCCAGGATGGCGGTCCGAACGGCGGCTGGCACGGCGGCCACGGTGGCCACCACGGCGCGTTCCAGGCCCTCGGCAAACTCAACCTCACCGACGCCCAGAAGGCCAGCATCAAGCAGATCATGCAGACCGCCATGGCCCAGGGTAAGACCCAGCGTCAGGCCCTGCACCAGCAGCGCGAAGCGTTTGAGGCGCTGACCCCGAACCAGGCCGGCTACCAGGCCGCTGCCGCCAGCCTCGCACAGGCCGAAGGCGCCGCCGCTCAGGCTCGCGTGCAGCAGCGTGCGGCCATCCGCGCCCAGGTCTACGCCCTACTCACCCCGGCCCAGCAGCAGCAGCTGGCCGCCAACAAGGCTCAGCAGCAGGCTCGCCGCCAGCAATGGGAGCAGTTCAAGGCCCAGCATCCGGTGTCGGGTACCAACTCGGCCCAGTAATGGGGCTACGCCATAACAACAAAGGCGCCTCCTCTGGCGTCACCTAGCAACGCGGCGCCAGCCTGCATGCTGGCGCCGCTTCTTTTGGGCGAGCCGCAGTAGCCTCAATCGGTCTTGAAGTTCCCCGCCACCTGCGCCGGAACGTAAACCGGCGGTGCGTATCCGGCCGGCTTGCTGCCCACGGCCACGCCGCCGTGAATGCGAGACTGCTGCACGTCGCCAAAGAACCAGTAGGGAAAGGCCGCCTCCAGCGCGCTGGCCTCTTCCAGCTTGGCGCGCAACGCGGCGGGGATCGCAAACGAGAGCGCCGCCAGGTTGTCCTCGAGCTGGGCCAGCTTGGTGGCGCCCACGATCACCGAGGCAATGCCCGGCTGCGTGGCCACCCAGTTGAGGGCGACCTGCGCCATCGGCTTGCCCATCGCGGCGGCAACCTCTTCCAGCGCGGCGACGATGCGCCAATTGCGCTCGGTGAAGCGATCGAAGCCCGGCGTGCCGGAGATCTTGGCCAGGCGCCCCTCCCCCGTGCCCCCGTCCTGGCTGGGCTTGTACTTGCCGGACAACAGACCCATGCCAAGCGGGCTCCAGGCCGTGATGCCCATGCCCAGTTCCGCGCCCATCGGCACGAACTCGTGCTCGATATGGCGTTCGATCAGCGAGTACTCCAACTGCAGGTTCACCAGTGGCGTCAACGCGTGCGCCTCGGCATAGGTCTGCGCGCGTGAGGCGTACCAAGCCGGCACGTCGGAAAGGCCGGCGTAACGGATCTTGCCCGCGCGTACCAGATCATCCAGCGTGCGCACCACTTCTTCGGCCGGGGTTACGCGATCCCAGGTGTGCAGCAGGTAGAGATCGATGTAGTCGGTACGCAGGCGGCGCAGCGAGCCTTCCACCGCACGCAGGATATTCTTGCGACCGTTACCGCCGGCATTGGGGTTGCCCGGCTGCGCGTTGTAGCTGAACTTGGTGGCGAGCACCACGCGATCGCGCGTGCCGCTGTCCTCGATGAAACGACCCAGCAATGCCTCGCTGGCCCCATCGGTATATAGGTCGGCGGTATCGAAGAAGTTGCCACCGGCAGCGAGATAGCGATCGAACATGGCGCGGGCGGTGTCCTGCGCCGCGCCCCAGCCCCAGTTGTCACCGAAGGTCATGGTGCCCAGGGCAAGGCGGCTCACGCGCAGGCCGGAGCGGCCGAGGGTGTAGTAGGTATCGAGTGACATGGAAGGCTCTCTGCGGAGGGTGGAAACTGGAAGCCAGTCTGCGCCTTGTCATTGCCCGGAAAAATCCGCATCTTGTGAATGCTTCTTTAAGCAGGGCTAACAAATGCGCACCGACGACACCAGCGCCCTTCGCGCCTTTCGGCTCATCGCCCGCCATGGCAGCTTCACCCGCGCCGCCGCCGAGCTTGAGGTAACGCCCTCCGCGCTTAGTCAGAGTTTGAGCCAGCTGGAAAGTCAGCTTGGCGTGCGCCTACTACAACGAACCACACGCAAGGTCGGCCTGACCGAGGCCGGACACGCCTTCCTGGAGCGCATCGCCCCTGCGCTCAATGACATCGACGACGCCATCGCCGCCCTGCGCGACCACAGCGACCGTCCCGTCGGCACGCTGCGCATCGCGGTACCGCAGATGGTGCTCGATCACCTCATCACGCCATCGCTGGCCGCGTTCATGCGGGCGTGGCCAGAGCTGCGGGTGGATATCCACGTGGATAACCGGCTCACCGACCTGGTCGCCGAAGGCTTCGATGCCGGCATTCGCCTGGGAGAGCGCTTGGCGCGCGATGTCGTTGCGCTGCCGCTGGGCGGCATGCAGCGGGCGGTGGTGGTAGCCTCACCCATTTACCTCGCGCAACGCGGCCGCCCGCGTTCGCCCGAGGAGTTGTCCGCGCACGATTGCGTGCGCTATCGCTTCAGCAGCGGCGCCATCTATCGCTGGGAATTTGCCCATCCGCGCGGCAGCAGCAAGGGCCGCTGGTTCGCTATCGATGTGGATGGCCCGCTCACCACCAACGATCCGACGCTGGCGGTGCATGCGGCCATCGACGGCCTGGGACTCACCCACATGATGGAACCCTCCGCACGCGCCGCCATCGCCACCGGCCAGCTCGTACCGGTATTGGAGGAATGGCTACCGCCGTTCGAGGGTTTCTATCTGTATTACCCCAGCCGCATGCAGCTGCCACCCAAACTGCGCGTGTTCATCGAGCACCTGCGCGCTCACCTGGCCGCCAGTGGTTAACCGTGCCAGTGACCGGAAACCCACACGCCTGTCGGCGCCCAATAACCCGGCACCCACACGCGAGCCACGTAGTGCGGGCGCGGCGCCACCACCACGCAGCCGGTCAACGAGAGCAATGCGCTGGACATAACGGCAAAACCAAGACTAATCAGCATGAGTTTGCGCATGACGCGCTCCCTGGAAGTGGACTTGTTCCGAAGAACGCCTTCCCGGCGGGCGCGCTGACGCATGAACTTCCTGTCGATGGCGGCTATTCATACATTCGGCAGCCACCGTTCATGCTGTCCTGAAGCTTGCTGGTCAGCCTTGCGCCAGACGCTCCACGGTGGAGCGGTAGCGCGCAGCGATACGTTCTTCATCACGGTGCACAAAGTCGCGAACCACCCATTCGCCGCCGACCATCACATCGCGCACCAGCGGCACGTTGCCGGCAAACAGGAAGCTGTCGATCACCGAGCGCTCGTCACGCGCCGCCAGCACTGGCGCGCGATCGTCCAGTACCAACAGATCCGCACGCGCCCCCGCACGCAACTCGCCCACCGGCATGCCGGCCGCCAGTGCGCCGCCGCGCAGCGAAGCAGCCCACAGCATTTCGCCCACGCTGTCGCCTTGCTGGCGCGCTGCAATGTTGCGATGACGTGTGGATAAGCGCTGCCCGTATTCCAGCCAGCGCAGTTCCTCCACCGGCGACACGGAGATATGCGAATCGGAGCCGATGCCAAGCACGCCATGGGCATCGATATAGTCGGCCAGCGGGAACAGGCCATCGCCGAGGTTGGCTTCGGTGGTTGGGCACAAGCCCGCCACCGCACCGCTACGCGCGAGCGCCGCGGCTTCCTCGTCACTGAGATGCGTCGCGTGGACCAGCGTCCAGCGCGCGTCCACCTGGGCGTGATCGAGCAGCCATTCCACCGGTCGCGCGCCACGCGTGGCCAGGCAGTCCTGCACTTCACCGATCTGCTCGGCAATGTGGATATGGATAGGACGGTGCGTGCGTGCTTCGGCTGCCAGCACGTCGCGCATCGCCGCCTCCGGCACGGCGCGCAGAGAGTGCAAGGCCACGCCCACACGCAGGCGCTCGTTCTCATGGGCGCGCAACGCGTCGAGCAGGCGCAAGTACGACGGCACATCATGACCAAAGCGACGCTGACGGGGCACCAGCGGACGTCCGTCGAAGCCGCCGGTCATATACAGCACCGGCAACAAGGTCAGCGCGATACCCGCCTCGCGCGCCGCCTCGATCAGGGCCAGCGACATGGTTTCGGGCTGGGCGTACGGCGTGCCGTCCGGCTGATGATGCAGGTAGTGGAACTCGCACACCTGCGTGTAGCCACTCTTGAGCATTTCGACATACAACTGGGCGGCAACAGCCTTCAGCTCCTCCGGACCGATCGCGGCGGCGAACGCGTACATGGTTTCGCGCCAGGTCCAGAAACTGTCGTCGCTCTTGCCCTTGCGCTCAGCCAGACCGGCCATGGCGCGCTGGAATGCGTGCGAATGCAGGTTAGGCATGCCAGGCAATACCCAGTGCCCCAGGCGCTCGCCGCGGCCGGGTTGCAGCCCCGTCACGTGGCCGCCGTCATCGATCTGCACACCGGCGTCACGCGTCCAGCCTTGCGTGGTCCACAGGCGATCTGCCGTGTAATGGGTAGGGATCGTGCCAGCCATCGACCTGCTCCTTGGGAAACCCCGCGAGTGTAACCCCTCCTCGCGCCGCGTCGTTCAGCCCGCTGCGGCATAATGCGCGGATGGCCAAGAAAACTCAGGAACACGCCCCCAAGCTGCTGGTGCGCCAGGCGCGACCGGCCGATGTCCCCGCCCTGGTGGACCTGACCGCTCGCGTCTACACCCCCGAATGGGGCCATTCGGCGGAGATGCTTCGCTCGCAGCAGACGCATTTCCCGGAAGGTCAGTTCGTGGTCGAGTACGAAGGCAAGCTGGTCGGCTACTGCGCCACCTTTCGCATCGACGAAGCGACCGCGCTGGCGCCGCACACCTGGATGCAGATCACCGGCGGCGGCATGGCTTCGCGCCATCGCCGCGACGGCAACTGGCTCTACGGCATGGAAGTGGTGGTGCATCCGGATTACCGCAACATGCGCATCGGCCAGCGCCTGTATCAGGCACGCAAGCGCGTATGTACCGACCTGAAGTTACGCGGCATCGTGTTCGGCGGTCGCATCCCGGGACTTGCGCGCAACATGCAGCGCTACGGCAGCGCCGAGGCTTATGTGCAAGCCGTGGTGGAGGGCAAGCGGCGCGACCTCACCTTGAGCTTTCAGCTCAGCAACGAGTTCGAAGTGATCGGACTCCTGCGCGCCTACGTGCCATCCGATTACGATTCCTTGGGCTATGCCGCACACCTTGTGTGGCGAAATCCTCAACTGCTCAACCAGCCGGACATCCCGTCGATTCCCTCGACCCAGCCGCTGCCCGATCAAGTGCGCGTGGCTTCGGTGCAATACCAACAGCGGCGCATCCGCTCGTTTGAGGAATTCGCCACGCAGGTGGAGTACTTCACGGATATCGCAGCCGACTACAACGCGGACTTCGTCACCTTTCCCGAGTTGATCACGCTGCAGCTGCTGTCGATAGAAAACGAGGAACTCTCCCCCGTCGAATCGATCCGCAAGCTCAGCCAGTACACGCCACAAGTGAAGGAACTCTTCAGCCGGCTGGCCGTTCACTACAACATCAACATCATCGCCGGCTCGCACCCCACCGAGCAGACCAATGGGGACATCCATAACGTCTGCTATGTATGCCTGCGCGATGGCTCGATCCACGAGCAGGAGAAGATCCACCCCACGCCCAGCGAGCGCACCGTGTGGAACATCACCGGTGGCGACACGGCGGCCACCATCCAGACCGACTGCGGCCCCATCGGCGTGATGATCTGCTACGACTCGGAATTTCCCGAAGTGGCGCGCCACCTCACCGATCAGGGCGCCTTGATTCTGTTCGTACCCTTCTGCACCGATGTGCGTGAGGGTTACCTGCGCGTGCGCTACTGCTCGCAGGCGCGCGCCATCGAAAACCAATGCTACGTCGTGCTCTCGGGCAACGTGGGCAACCTGCCCGGCGTGAACAACTTCGATATCCAGTACGGGCAAAGCTGCATCCTCACGCCCAGCGACTTCCCGTTCGCGCGTGATGGCATTGCCGCCGACTCCACGCCCAATATCGAGACTGTGCTGTTCGCCGACCTGCACCTGGAAAGCCTGGCGCGCGCCCGCAATGCCGGTGCCGTGCAGAACCTGAAGGATCGTCGCTTTGATCTCTACGAAACGCGCTGGACTCGCAAATCGGAAGGCTTGTCATGAGTGAGGGCGACGCCGGCCATTCGCCGGCCAAGGATAGCCGCCGCCAGCGCCTGACCGATTCGGAACTGTTCTCACCGATCGAGTGGCGCCGACGCATTTTGTTCTGGAGCGGTGCGGTACTGGTGGGCCTGGCTGCGGTCGGCTTTGCACAAGCGGCCGACTGGGCGTTTGGCGTGTTCCACGGCGTGGTCGAGCACAATCGCCTGTGGGCGTTTCTCATCACCCCGCTGACCTTCGCCCTGCTGTCCTGGCTCACCCAGGGCGTGCTCAAGCCGACACGCGGCTCAGGCATTCCGCAAGCCATTGCCGCACTGAAGGTGGAAGACGAAAACTTCCGCCGCAGCCTGCTCTCCTTGCGCGTGGCCATCGGCAAGATGGCGCTGACCCTTGGCGCCTTGCTGGGCGGTGCGTCGGTGGGACGCGAAGGACCGACCGTGCACGTGGGTGCGGGCCTGCTCTATTCGCTCGGTCGCCGCTTCGGCTTCGCCGACCCTACGGCTGCCGGGCGCTTCATCCTGGCGGGCTCCGCCGCCGGCCTCGCCGCCGCGTTCAACACGCCGCTGGCGGGCGTGGTGTTCGCCATCGAGGAAATGAGTGGCGCGTTCGAGCATCGCATGAGCGGCACCTTGCTCACGGCCGTCATCGTGTCCGGCGTGGTGTCGCTCGGCATCCTCGGCAACTACGCGTACTTCGGTCATTTCGATATCAGCCTGCCGCTGGGCAAGGCGTGGCTGGCGGTGCTCGCCACCGGCATCGTCTGCGGCCTGGCCGGCGGCCTGTTCGCCCGCCTGATCCTGCCCAGCGATCATGGGCTGCGTGGCGTCGTGGGGCGTCTGCGCGGCCGCCAGCCGGTGCTGTTCGCCGCCGCTTGCGGCTTGGCCCTGGTGCTGCTCAGCCAGCTCACGCATACCGGCCTCTACGGCACCGGTTATGCGCAGGCCAAGGAGATCCTGGAGCAACACTCCGACACCGTAATGAGCTTTGGCGTACTGAAGTTCTTAGGCAATATCGCCTCGTTCTGGGCGGGTATACCGGGTGGCATTTTTTCACCCGCACTCGCCGTGGGTGCCGGACTGGGCCAGAACCTCAGCCTCATCCTGCCGGGCGTGGACCCTTCGGCCGTGGCCCTGCTCGCCATGGCGGCCTATCTCTCCGGCGTCACCCAGGCACCGCTTACCGCGACCGTGATCTCGATGGAACTCACCGCCAACCAGCAGATGGTGCTGCCCATCATGGCCACCTGTTTGCTGGCACGCGCCGCGTCTTCGCTGTTGTCGCGCAAGCCGGTATATCGCGCGCTGGCCGATCGCCTGATCGAAAGCTACGAGCACGAACTCGCCCGACGCGCCGCCGAAGCGGCATCCGAAACACCGCTCGACGAACTGGATATCGCACCGATGGTGGAGGACCCGGCCACGCCGCTCCCGTCCAGCGACGACATGCCCGACAACCTGCCGCCCGGCCACCCGCCCGATCATCACCGCCCATGACAACACCCTGGAATCACCTGCTGCTGGATGCCACGCTTGCCACGTTCACCGGCGATGCGCCTTATGGCCTGATCGAGCGAGGCGCCATCGCGCTGCATCAAGGCCAGATCGCCTGGATCGGGCCGCAAGACGCGCTGCCGGGCACACCGGAGACGCTGGCCACGCACGTCGATACGCTCGACGGTGCCCTGGTGACGCCTGGCCTGGTCGATTGCCATACGCACTTGGTGTTCGGCGGCGAGCGCGCGCATGAGTTCGATCTGCGCCTCAATGGTGCCAGCTATGAGGACATCGCCCGCGCGGGCGGCGGCATCGTCTCCACCGTCAAGGCAACGCGCGAGGCAAGCGAGGACGCACTCTTTGCGCAGACCCTGCCACGCGCCCATGCCCTGCTCGCCGATGGCGTGACCACGCTGGAGATCAAATCCGGCTACGGGCTGGATCTGGCGTCGGAGCGACGCATGCTGCGCGTGGCCCGCCGTGTGGGCAAGGCGCTGGGCATGACGGTGCGCACCACTTTCCTTGGTCTGCACGCGCTGCCACCGGAATATCGCGATAACCGCGACGCCTATGTCGCCCTGGTCTGCGATGAGATGCTGCCGACGCTCGCCGCGGAAGGCTTGGTCGATGCGGTCGATGCGTTCTGCGAGAACATCGGCTTTACGCCCGCCGAAACGCGGCGCGTGTTCGAGCGCGCTACCCAACTGGGCTTGCCCGTGAAACTGCATGCCGAGCAGCTATCCGATCTCGACGGCGCGGCGCTGGTGGCCTCCTTCGATGGCTTGTCCGCCGATCACCTGGAATACCTGAGCGAACACGGCGTCCGCACCATGGCGCAGGCCGGTACCGTTGCCGTGCTGTTGCCCGGCGCGTTCTATGCGCTGCGCGAGACCAAGCTGCCGCCGATCGCCAGCCTGCGCGAGCACGGCGTGGCGATGGCCGTAGCAACGGACTGCAACCCGGGCACCTCGCCCATGCTGTCGCTGCGGCTGGCGGCCGGCATGGCCTGCACGCTGTTCCGCCTGACGCCGGAGGAAGCTTTGCGTGGCGTGACCGTACATGCCGCTCGCGCGCTTGGCCTGCATGATCGCGGCACGCTGGCCGTGGGTCAGCGCGCCGATATCGCGGTATGGAACGTTCGCCAGCCTGCCGAGCTGTGTTACTGGATCGGTGGCCAGTTGCTGCGCAAAGCCTTCCTGGGTGGCGAGCAGTTACCCGCGCAAGGCTGAGCCGGCGGCCAGCGTCAGTGCTGGTTGGTCGGCGTACATGTGAGCAGGGCGTCGCATGTGCGATTGGACAGGCACAAAAAAACCCCGCCGAGGCGGGGTTTTTTCTTGCGAAGCGGAAGTGGCTTAGGCCGACTTCTTCTTCGGAGCTGCCTTCTTCGCAGCGGCCGGCTTGGTCACGGTCGCCTTGGCACCGGCCACGGCCGGCTGCAGCGAGTGCGGGCGGCTGATGCCATAGCTGCCACGATAGGTCTTGCCACGACGGGTCCTACGATCGCCCTTGCCCATGGGGAACTCCTTGATTCGTTGGGTTAACACGGCCGACCATCGTATCAGCGACGGCCCAAAGCGCAATAGTCAGCGGTGGCCGTGCCCCGCACACCCACGCTGCTGGTCCGGACAATGCTCAGGATCCACCTGCACCGTCACGTGCTGGATGCCGTAGCGCTCAGCCAGCATTTGATTGATCGCCATGATGGCGGCGCCACTGCGATCGTTGTCATGCAACTCCACGTGCAAGGTGGCCATGCGCGAACCCGACGCCAACTGCCACACATGCACGTGATGGATATCGCGAATCGACGCATCGGCCCCGCGCAGGGCCTCGGCGACCACACCGGTGTCCATACCCTCGGGCACGCCCTCCAGCAGGATGTGCGCCGAGCGACGCAGCAAGCGCCACGCACTGTTGAGGATCAACAACGACACCAGCAACGATAGCGCGGGGTCGGCCCAGTTCCACCCCTTCCAGCGCACCAGCAGCGCGGCGACCACGGCCGCCACCGAACCGAGCAGATCGCCCAGCACGTGCAGCGTGGCGCCAGCGAGATTCACGTCGTCATGGGCGTGACCGTGCAGCGTGCGCAACACCAGCAGGTTCACCAACAGGCCGACCACGGCCACGACCAGCATCATGCCGGAAAGGATTTCGGTGGGTTGAAACAAACGCGTGATGGCTTCGTACGCAATGAAGGCCACCAGCGCAAACTGGGTCAACGCGTTGACGAAGCCCGCCAATACTTCCAGACGGCCATAACCGTAGCTGCGCCGCGCGTCGGCGGGTCGCTTGGCGAACCAGGCACCCATGACCGCCAGCAGCAGCGCCAGCGCATCGATCAGCATGTGGCCCGCATCCGCCACCAGGGCCAGCGAACCGGACCAGACGCCGCCGACGACTTCCACCACCATCATCAGCGCGGTGAGTACAAAGGCAAAGATCAGCTTGCGCTCGCGGCCGCCGAAGTGGCTGTGGTCATGATGATCGTGGCCGTTCGCGTGCCCATGGTGAGCATGGTCGTGATCGTGATGGGAATGCGCGGGTGTCGTACTCATGACGCGAATGCTAGGAACCGCCTGCCCCGTTACACAATCACGGCGCGTCGCGCCGGTGGCGTCAATGGGCACACTGCGGCCCATGCACATGCAGCGCGCGGTGGGTACGAAGGTTGACGAAATGCGCCGAGGCGACCAGCAGGCCACCGCAGGTAACCAGCACGCTATGCAGTGCCACCGAATAACTTTCGGCAAAGGTCACGCCCGAAATCAGCAGAAGCAGTCCCGGTAGCGCCAGCAGCAGGGCGAGTGGTCGACGGTGGTGGCGATAACCGCTGACCAGGCTGATCAGCGCCAGTGCGCAGGCGAACATCACAAAGCCGCGTTCAAAGCGGTGATCGGCCAGGAAACCCAGCCCCAGCAGCGGCAACACGGCGAGCACGAAAGGCAGTGCCGCGCAGTGAATGGCGCACAGGAACGATGCCGTAGCGCCGACTCGATCGGCGAGGGACCACCAGCGCTTCTTGTTCTCTTCTCGGGCTTCCATCGGATTGGAACCGGGGCGTCTCGGGTCGGGCCGGGGAGCCCAATGGAGCCATTGTTACATTATAACGTCTCAAACGCAAACCACGAAAACGGCCACGCAGCGGGGGCTGTTCAGGCTTTGCGGCAGTTCCTGCAGAGGCCGTGGACTTCCAGCGTTTGGGCCTGCGGACGGAAGCCGAAGGCCTTGGCCTGGGCTTCGATCAGCTCGGCCACGCGCTCGTCGCACACTTCCTGGGCGCTGGAGCAGTTGTCGCAGATCAGGAACGGCACCTGATGCGCCTCGGCCGGGTGATGGCAGGAGACGAAGGCATTGATGGATTCCAACTTATGGATGAAGCCGTGCTCAAGCAGGAAATCCAGCGCGCGATACACCGTGGGTGGTGCCGCGTTGCCGTGCCGCTCGCGCAGTTGATCGAGCAGGTCGTACGCCTTGATCGGCTTGCCTGCGGCGGCGACCAGTTCGAGAACTTCCTTGCGCAGCGGCGTGAGTCGCAGGCCACGCTCCTCGCTGGCATGCTCCACCGCACGCACGAAGCTCTGCGCATCGTCGTGATGGTGGTGGTGCTCGTGCGATTTGCTGGAAACGGTCTGGCTCAATCGATTCACCTCGTGGGCCATCATACACCCCCACGCAAGAGCCTACGTTCGACGGCGGCCAGGCAATGGCGGTGGTTCGACGCGAGGCTTGGCGCGCGGACGCCACAACACCACGAACCAGCCCAACGGCCCCAAGAAAGCGGCCCACAGCACGCCTTCAAGCAGGCGCCCGCGCCACCAGCCGATGAGGGCACCCACCACCAGGAACAGCACGCTCCACCAGAACAGCGCCGACCACGGCAGCATGCCCATCAGGTTGATGAACACGCGCAGGAAGGCATCCGGGCTATCCGGGTCCACGCCCTGCATCGCCTTGTCCAGCCATGGATCCACGCGGTGTCTGCCGATCGATGCGCCAGACCGCATGATGAAGGGTCGGCGAGCCGCTTGCACCCTTGGGCGATATTTCTTCGATCTAACGCACGCGATCGTCGAGGCACGCTTGCCCGACCACCTGCGCCCCGCAGGCATGCCTGGGCATGCGGTGCGATCAGGGCAGCGCGTGCCCGCCCTGATCGTTGGGCGTCGCTCAGCCCTTCGCCTTGGCGATGGCGTCATCGATGCGCTTGAGCGCTTCTTCGCGACCGGCCAGGAAGATGGTGTGATCGATGGAGGGCGACACCTGCGTGCCCGTCATCGCCACGCGCAGCGGCTGGGCGATCTTGCCCATGCCCAGCTCCAGCTTGGCGGCCACCTGCTCGATCACTTGATGGATGGGTTCCGGCGCCCAGGCGCAATCGAGCAGCAGTGCCTTGGCGGCGACCAGCACGGATACCGCGCTGTCGTTCTGCAGATGCTTGGCGACGGCCTTGTCGTCCCACTCCACGATCGGGCCGTACCAGATCTTGGCGCGCTCAGCCATTTCCTTCAGCGTCTGCACGCGATCGCGCAGCGCCACGATCACATCGGCCGGCTTGGGGCCCTTGCTGAAATCGATGCCGGCCTGGGTGAGATGCCATTCGAACTCCGGCGAGATGGCCACAGGGTCCTCGCTCTTTAGGTAATGCTGGTTGAGCCAGGACAGCTTGGTCACGTCGAAGCGCGAGGCGGCCTTGTTCACGTCGGCCACGTCGAACAGGCGGATCATTTCCTCTTCCGAGAAAATTTCCTGATCGCCGTGCGACCAACCCAGACGCACCAGGTAGTTGAGCAGCGCGTGCGGCAGGAAGCCGTCGTCGCGGTACTGCATCACGCTCACCGCACCGTGGCGCTTGCTGAGCTTCTGGCCATCCGGGCCAAGGATCATCGGCAGATGCGCAAACTCCGGCACCGGCGCGCCCAGCGCGTGGTAAATGTTGATCTGGCGCGGCGTGTTGTTGACGTGGTCGTCGCCACGGATCACCTCGGTGATGCCCATGTCGATATCGTCCACCACCACGGCAAAGTTGTAGGTGGGCCAGCCATCCGAACGGAAGATCACCAGATCGTCCAGTTCGGCGTTGCTCCATTCCACCCGGCCCTTCACCTTGTCGTCGAACATCACCGAGCCTTCCAGCGGGTTCTTGAAGCGGATCACGCGATGGGGATCATCACGAAACGGCTCGTTGCGGTCGCGGTAATAGCCGTTGTAGCGGGGCTTTTCGCCCTTGGCCATCGCCTCGTTGCGCATGGCCTCGATCTCATCCTTGCTCTCGTAGGCGTAGTAGGCTTTGCCCGCCTTGAGCAGTTCGTCGGCCACCTGCTTGTAGCGCTCCAGTCGAGCGGTCTGGTAGATCGGGCCGTCGTCATGGCGAAGACCCAGCCAGCTCATGCCATCGAGAATGGCCTGCACGGCCGCTTCGGTGGAGCGCTCACGGTCGGTATCCTCGATGCGCAACACGAATTCGCCGCCGCGGCGACGCGCCTCCAGCCAGCAATACAGCGCCGTGCGGGCGCCGCCGATATGCAGGAAACCGGTGGGACTGGGAGCGAAACGGGTGCGAACGGTCATCGGATTTTCTTGAAGGGATCGGAGCGAAGCGATGGATTTTAGCCGATCTGGGCGATGGCACCGTGTCTTTTCAGCCACCTTGCTGCTGTGCGGGGCCGCCACGGCCTGGGCAGAGGACATTCCGGGGTTCGATCGCCCCGGCTTCGGCTTTGCCACCAACGCCCTCTACGCCGGCCAGTTCGCCTACGAACAAGGCTTGCCCGACTGGAGCCGCACGCGTGACCACGGCAGCACCAGTGATCAATCCACCTACGACACGCTGTTTCGCTTCGGCCTGGGCTCGGGCCTGGAATTGCAGGTGGGTGGCTCACCCTATAACCGCTTGCGCCAGACAAGCGACGGCGCGACACAAACCAGCTACGGCCACGGCGACACCACCCTGGGCCTGAAATGGGCCCCCACACCACCGAACGAGACTTGGGCATGGGGCGTGCTGGGCAGCGTGGAGCTTACCGATGGCGCACGCGATTTCCGCAGCGATCATCCCGTTTACACGCTGGGCGTGGTGGTGGACCAGACCCTCAGTCCACGCGCGGATATCAGCTATTTCGCGCAATGGCAGCGCAGTGGCGGGCGCGACAACTATCTCATCGCTCCCGACTACAACTACCAGTTCAATGACCATTGGGGCTGCTATGGCGAAGTGGCCCTGCTGCGCGACGCGGACCATCGCTACGGCACGCAGGCCGGTGGCGGCCTGACCTGGCAACCTCGATCGAACCTGCAGTTCGATACCTGGTTCCGGCGTCGCCTGGGTGGACAGGCCGCCGTGTGGGAGGCCGGTGTAGGCGTGGCAATGTACTTCGGCCGCTGAGTGGCCCCACCCGTCGCGCCATGGCCCCGGCTACGGGACCATGGCGGAACACGGTTACTTGACCGTGATGGTGATCGGCTTGGATACCACCGCAGGGTCGAACGGAATGTGGTTCTCGTCCGCCAATTCCAGCTGCAAGGTGTGCTTGCCCGGCGCCAGCTTGAGCGTGGCTTCCGTCTGGCCATTACCGAAATGCAGGTGATGATCGTCCTTGGGAATCGGCTGACCGGCGGCAGGCAGGTCCTTCACATCCACCAGCAGGTGGTGGTGACCCGTGCCTTCCTTCTTCATGCCGGCGGGAGCCACACCCATGCCCTTGAGGCCAAATACCACGGTTACGTCCGGGCCGACCACGGCGCCGTCCCTGGGCGAAATGATGTACACCTCGGCACCCGCCGGTGCCTTGGTGACCGGCAGGCCTGGCGCATCGGCGGCCATGGCGCCGCCGCACAGGGCGGTCAGCGCGAGTGCAAGCAACATGCGTTTCATCGACGTCTCTCCACGATAAGAAAGTGCGGCCAGTGTACTCGGCCATGCCGTGGTGGGTGTTCCAGCCCGTCACCGTCGTCACGCCCACGTCATACAAGCGCCACGCCCCCGCAACGCCCCGGGAGGAACCTGCACAGGGCCAGCCAACGGTATGTTCAAGTGCGCATAGGCATTGTCAGCGAAACCTATCCACCCGAAATCAACGGCGTGGCACTGACCGTGCACAGCCTCGCCGCCGGGTTGGCGTCGCAGGGGCACACGGTGGATCTTATCCGCCCCCGGCAGGCGCAACCCTTCGACGACGAACCGGGCATCGTGACACTGGAAGTGCGCGGCGCGGCCCTGCCCCGTTATCCGGGTCTACGGTTCGGCCTCCCTGCCGGCGGCACGCTGCGGGAGCGCTGGAAGCGGCTACGGCCGGACGCCATCTATGTCGCCACCGAAGGCCCGCTGGGCTGGTCGGCCGTGCGCACCGCCAAGCGCATGGGCATTCCCGCCGCCACCGGCTTCCACACGCGTTTCGATACCTATGCCAACCACTACGGCGTAGGCTTTCTCACGCCCATCGTGCGCCAGTATCTGCGTCGCTTCCATTGCCGCGCGGGCGCCACGCTGGTGCCCACTCAAGCCCTCGCGAACGAATTGCAAACGCTGGGCGTCGGTACCGCACGCCTGCTTCGACGCGCGGTCGACACGCACTTGTTCCACCCCAGCTATCGCTGCGCGACATTGCGCGATCAGTGGGGTGCGGACGGCAACACGCCGGTGGTGCTCTATGTGGGCCGTATCGCCCCAGAGAAGAACCTCGACCTGGCGGTACGCACGTTCCGCGCGATCCAGCAGCAGGTACCCAAGGCACGCTACGTGTGGGTGGGCGATGGCCCGGCCCGCGCAGCGCTGCAGGAGGCCAATCCCGATTTCATCTTCGCCGGCATGCAGCGCGGCGAGGCCTTGGCGCGCCACTACGCCAGCGCAGACCTGTTCCCGTTCCCCAGCCTCAGTGAAACCTTCGGCAACGTGATCCTCGAAGCGCTGGCCGCCGGCCTGCCGGTGGTGGCGTACGAGGAAGGCGCCGCGCGCGAACACCTCCATCACGGGCAGAACGGTTACCGCATCCATATCGGCGACGAGAAGGCATTCATCGCATCGGCGACCACTCTCGCCAGTAACGCCAGCCTGATTCGCCATATGGGGCGCGCGGCACAGCAGAGCATCGCCAATCTGTCGCCCGATGCCGTGATTCGCGAGTTCGAGACCCTCTTGCGAGAACTGGCCCAGGAGAACGTGCATGAACACCCTGCCACCGCTGCACACGCCTGATCTTCCCGCCGGTCCGCGTTTCGCCCTCGATCGCCGCATGTGCGTGGCGGCCAACCGTTGGGGCACACGCCGCGCGGTGGGTGCGTTCTTCGGCATCATCAGCCGCCTTGGCGATGGCGTGTTCTGGTACTCGCTGATGGCCGTACTCGCGCTCGTGGATGGTCGCCGTGGCCTGCTCGCTGCCGCGCAGATGGCCCTCACCGGACTCACCGCACTGTTTCTCTATCGCGTGCTCAAGCGCTGGACGCGCCGCCCGCGCCCGTTCCGCGCCTGCCCTGGCGTTATTGCCCATGTGCCGCCGCTGGATGAATTCAGTTTCCCTTCGGGGCACACGCTGCAAGCGGTGAGCTTCACCGTGGTGGCACTTGCCTGGTATCCGCTGCTGGCACCGCTGCTGCTTACCTTCACCACGCTGGTGGGGGCATCGCGCGTGATCCTGGGCCTGCACTATCCCAGCGACGTGATCGCGGCGACGGCCATCGGCAGCGCGCTGGGCGCACTCTCGCTGTGGCTGCTGCCGCTGCATGCCTTGATGGCATAGCTCACGCGTGGATTGCGCAATTGCGCATCAATGCGTCGCATCGCGTTTGCGTTCAACGAGATAGCCTAGCTATCCACAGGCTACACCCACGTGCGTCCACATTCGCTGTGGAAAACCCGCGCATGCACGCATGCCTCGATCACGCACGCGCTGCGCAATTTTTCATCACGACGTACTGACACCTTTACGCAGCAAGGACTTGCGGTACTTTTCCACAGCTTTGCTGGAGATACATCCACACGTGCTGTGGAAAACCTCGCATGCACCGCCGTCTGCGAATGCAGCGATGTTGCGCATTTCTTCATCAACGTGTCGCGTTGTGCTTTGCCAGCAAGGAGTTACTGCACTTTTCCACAGCTTTACGCGTGCCGCATCCACAGTAGCTGTGGACAACACGCATGGCTGCGCGCGTACGCTGATCAAATAGTAGGCACGGTGTAGCAAGTGCTTGTCGGCAAAGGTGGGAATCGCACTTGCCCACAGGCTTACCCAGCCCGTGTCCACATTCGCTGTGGAAAACGCGTTGGATACGCCACCAAAAAAAACAGCGCCCGGCTGAGCGAGGCGCTGTTGGAGATACCGAACTACCTTGGTGCGCGATCAGGCGGCGCGCGGCGCCTTCATCAGGATGCCGAGCAGATCCGCCAGCTTGTCGCGCATTTCGCGACGATCGACGATCAGGTCGATGGCCCCGTGCTCCACCAGGAATTCCGAGCGCTGGAAGCCTTCCGGCAAGGTCTCGCGCACGGTCTGCTCGATCACGCGCGGGCCGGCGAAACCAATCAGCGCCTTGGGCTCGGCCACGTTGATGTCGCCCAGCATGCCAAGGCTCGCGGAAACGCCACCGGTGGTGGGATGCGTCAAAACACTGATATAGGGCACGCCTGCATCGCGCATGCGTGCCAGCGCGGCGGAGGTCTTGGCCATTTGCATCAGCGAGAACAGCGACTCCTGCATGCGCGCACCGCCCGTCGCGGAGAAGCAAACCAGCGCGCTGCGATCGGCCAGCGCGCGCTCGGCTGCGCGAGTGAATTTCTCGCCCACCACGGAGCCCATCGAGCCGCCCATATAGGAGAACTCGAACGCCACGGTCATCAGCGGACGTCCCTTGAGGCGACCGCTCATGGCGATCAGTGCATCTTTCTCGCCAGTGGACTTCTGGGCCGCCACGATGCGATCGCGGTACTTCTTGGAGTCACGGAACTTGAGCGGGTCGTTGGGCTCCATGCTAGCCCACAGCTCCTGCATGGAACCCTCATCCAGGAACGACTCCAGGCGCGCCCGCGCCTCGATGGAGTGGTGATGGCCACACTTGGGGCAAACCATCAGGTTGCGCTCGAGCTCCGGCCGATACAGCACCGTGCCGCAACCACCGCACTTCTCCCACACGCCTTCCGGCACCTTGCCCTTGCCGGCGTTGCCGGTGGTTTCCGTGCGAGCACGGGGAGTCATGATTTTCTGGAGCCAGTTCATCGCAACACCTCAAACGTTCGTGACGCATCGCTGCGTCAGGAACGCAGCGTGTCTCAATGCGCATCCAGCACAGCGCGTATCGGCGCCAGGAATGCGGTCGCCCGCGCGGTGACGTCTTGCACATCATCCGCCCCGGCCAATCGCTCTACCAATGCACTGCCGATCACCACCGCATCGGCGAAGTCGGCGATGGCCTTGGCCGACTGCGCATCGCGCACGCCGAACCCCACGGCCACCGGTGCCTTCGACTTCGCACGGATCTCGGCCACGCGCCCGGCGATGTCGCCGGTGCTCAAACGTGCCGCGCCCGTGATGCCGGCGAACGAGACATAGTACAGGAAACCCTGCGCCGACCCGCACAACTGCACCATACGCTCGGGTGCGGTCGTGGGCGCCGCCAGCAGGATCTGCTGCAGCCCCGCGTCGCGCAATGGCTGCAATACAGCGGACTCCTCCAGCGGACAATCCACCAGCAACACGCCATCCACCCCGGCCTGTACGGCCTCGGTGGCGAAACGGGCATAACCGTGGATTTCCACCGGGTTGAGGTAACCCATCAGCACGATCGGCGTGTCCGCGTCGTGCTGGCGGAACTCGGCCACCCAACGCAGCACGTCTCCCAGGCCGATGCCCTTGGCGATGGCACGCTCGCTGGCATGCTGGATCACCGGGCCATCGGCCATGGGGTCGGAAAACGGCACCCCCAACTCGATCACGTCGGCACCGGCCGCGACCAGCGCATGCATCAGCGCCACGGTGTGTGCCGGCGCGGGATCGCCTGCGGTAACGAAGGGAATCAGGCCCGTGCGGCCGGCACTCTTGAGCTGTGCAAAACGGCGATCGATGCGGTTCATACCTGCACTCCTTCGCGGGCGGCAATCGTGTGTACGTCCTTATCCCCGCGACCGGAGAGGTTGCACAGCACTAGGCCATCCTTGGGATACTCGCGCGCCAGCTTGATCGCTTGCGCCACCGCATGGCTGGATTCGAGCGCCGCGAGAATGCCTTCGGTACGCGCCAGCAAGTGAAACGCCTCCAGCGCCTCCTCGTCGGTAACGCCAACGTATTCGGCGCGACCGGCGTCCTTGAGGAACGCGTGTTCCGGACCGACGCCCGGATAATCCAGGCCCGCCGAAACCGAATGCGTTTCGGTGATCTGCCCGTTGTCGTCGCACAGCACATAGGTGCGATTGCCATGCAGCACGCCAGGGCGCCCCGCCGCCAGCGACGCTGCATGATGCCCCGTGCCGATGCCCTCACCCGCTGCCTCGGCGCCGACCATGCGCACGCTCGCATCATTGAGGAACGCGTGGAACAGGCCGATGGCGTTGGAACCACCGCCAACGCAGGCGGTGATGACATCCGGCAGGCGACCAAACTGCTCCTGCATCTGCACACGCGCTTCGCGGCCCACGATGGCATTGAAGTCGCGCACCATCAGCGGATACGGATGCGGGCCCGCCACCGTGCCGATGATGTAGAAGGTATCGGCCACGTTGGTGACCCAGTCGCGCATCGCCTCGTTGAGCGCGTCCTTGAGCGTCTTGGAGCCGGAGGTGACCGGCACCACTTCGGCGCCGAGCAGCTTCATGCGATACACGTTGATCTTCTGGCGCTCGATATCCACCGCGCCCATGTACACCACGCACTTGAGGCCAAAGCGCGCCGCCACCGTGGCGCTGGCCACGCCGTGCTGGCCTGCACCGGTCTCGGCGATGATGCGCGGCTTGCCCATGCGCTTGGCCACCAGCGCCTGACCGATGGTGTTGTTGATCTTGTGCGCACCGGTGTGATTGAGGTCTTCGCGCTTGAGCAGGATACGCGCGCCGCCCACATGCTGGGACAGGCGCTCGGCGTGGTAGATCGGACTGGGTCGGCCGACGTAGTACTTCAGGTCACGGTCCAACTCGGCCAGGAACGCGGGGTCTTCGCGCAGGCGCAGATACGCCTCGGTCAGCTCGGCCAAGGGTGCCATCAGCGTTTCGGCGACATAGCTGCCACCGTAATTGCCGAAACGGCCGTGCTCGTCGGGATAGACGCTGAAATCGGTGATTTTGCTCATGAATGGCACTCGCGGGGAGGCGTGGGATGCATTCGCCACCCTACCCCAAAGGCGCCTTTCCCAAAAGCGATATGATGGCCATCACCTGTCAGGAAAACTCACATATACCATGCCCCGCCCACTGCCCTCGCTCAATGCCCTGCATGCGTTCGAAGCCGTTGCCCGCCTGGGCAGTGTGAGTCAGGCGGCCAACGAACTGCACGTCACCCACGGCGCGGTGAGCCGACACATTCGCGCACTGGAAGAGGAGCTGGGCACGCCGCTGTTCCAGCGCCAGGGACGCGGACTGGCGCTCACCCCCGCAGGACAGCGGCTGCGCGACGCCAGCGGCGCCGCCTTTGGACAATTGCGCGAGGCCTGCGACCTGCTGCGTGTCGAACAGGCGCACGCTCCATTCGTGCTGGGCTGTCCGGTGAGCCTGCTCGCCCGCTGGATGATTCCGCGACTGGAACGCCTGATGGCGGACCTGCCCGACCTCGACCTGCACCTGCGCCCGCAGGAGGCACCGTTCGACGAGGCGCTCGGCGGGCTCGATGCCGCCGTACTTGCGGGAGAAGCGCCGTGGCCTGGCGGCTGGCGTGTCCAGCCATTGGCCAATGAACGGGTGGGACCGGTCGTGAGCCCCAGCCTGGCCAAGGAGTTGCACCTCGTACGCAGCCGGCCCCAGGCGGTGACGCGCCAAGCGCTGCTGCATACCGTGTCGCGACCACAGGCCTGGACACGCTGGGCGCAAAGCACCGGCATTGCGCCCGCCAAGCTGCAACTGGGCCAGGGCTATCCACACCTTTACCACCTGATCGAAGCGGCCGTGGCCGGGCGTGGCATGGCAATCGCCCCCGAGCCACTGGTCGCCGATGACCTGGCATCCGGCCGCCTGGTAGCGCCCTGGGGCTTCCAGGACACTGCCGCGCAGTGGGTGCTGGCCACACCCGCCCGCGCGACGGCAGAGCGATCCAACGCGCTTGCGACATGGCTGAAGAATGCGTTCGCACGCAGCGTTGCACCAACGCCATAGCGATATTCCCCGCCGTTTGCACCGCACGCTGGTGCGCGGCGATGACGCCGCTGCGCAATTGCGCATCACCGCGTCAGTAACGTCGACGCGTCAATGAGATAGACCACCTATCCACAGGCTTTTCCCGGTCACATCCACATTCCCTGTGGAAAACACGTCGCATAGGCGCAACGCGGCACGCATAAGCGAGCTCAGCCCGCGTGGCGCACGGCCTCGATGAACGCGGCGAGCTTCTGCGGGTCCTTGATGCCCGGCGCGGACTCCACGCCACTGGCCACATCCACCGCCCACGGACGCGCTACGCGAATAGCCTCCGCCACGTTGTCCGGGGTGAGGCCACCGGCAAGCATCAAGGGCTGCCGAACATCGGCCGGCATCAGGTGCCAGTCGAAAGCCTTGCCGCTGCCACCAGCCTCACCGAGACCGTGTCCATCCAGCAACAGGCCCGCCGCACGCGGGTACTCGCGCAGACGCGACAAGGCGGCAGCGCCCTCGCCCATGGCAATGGCCTTGAGATAACGACGACCGAATTGCGCGCACCACGCATCTGCTTCGGCGCCGTGGAACTGCAGCAGATCGGGCTGGATCGCATCGATCACCTCCTGCACCCAGATCGCCTCATCGTCCATGAACAATGCCACCGTACTCACCAGGGGCGGCAACGCCTCCACGATGGCACGCGCCTGTTCGGGCGACACGCGACGTTTGCTGCGCGCGGTGAAAACCAGGCCGATGGCGTCGGCACCCCGTTGAGCGGCCATCACGGCGTCTTCCACGCGCGTCATGCCGCAGCACTTGATTCGCGTCATTGGCTCACCTCCGCCGGCAGGCCCCAATGCGCCTCGTAGCGCGGCCCGAGAAACGTCAGGCCCGAGGCGAGCGCGGTAGGACCGGCGACCTCGCGGCTGCGGCCGGCCAGCAGTTCGGCCATCCACGCCACGGGCTGTTCACCACGTCCGATGGGCAGCAGCGAACCGACGATGTTGCGCACCATATGATGCAGAAACGCGTTGGCTTCGATCTCGACAACGACGTGTTCGTTTTCGCGCCGCGCACTCACCGCGAGCACTTCGCGGCGCGCGTGCGCGGCCTGGCAGGACATCGCACGAAAGGCGCTGAAATCATGTTCGCCGACCAACGCCTGCGCGGCCTCATGCATGCGCCCGGCGTCCAAGGGATGACGCTCCCAGGTGACATAGTGGGCATCCAGCGCGGCACGCACCGTGCGATTGAGGATGCGATAACGATAGCGCCGGCTGCGCGCGGAAAAACGCGCGTGAAACGCCTGATCCACCGGTTGCGCCCACAACACAGCCACGCTTGCCGGCAGGTTGGAACAGGTGCCCAGCACCCAGCCACGCATATCGCGCTGCACCTCGGTATCGAAATGCACGACCTGGCAAAGCCCATGCACGCCGGCATCGGTGCGGCCGGCACAGGTCACTTCCACCGGATGCGCAGCCACGAACGACAACGCCTGCTCCAGCACGCCCTGCACGGTGTTGCCGTGACTCAGTCGCTGCCAGCCGGAGAATTCAGTGCCGTCGTATTCGACGCCCAAGGCGATTCGCATGGAAGAACTGCTGCAGGAAAAATGGAAGCGCAAAGAGTAGCAGCAGCGGCCACCCCAACCCTAAATGAACTCGGGCCGGCAAGGCCGGCCCGAGTGGGTGTAGCGCAAAGCGCGAGCGATCAGCGAATGCTGTCGAGCAGGCGCTTGGCGGCATCCTGCTGCATCTGCGTGCCTTCGTGCAGCACTTCCTCGAGCATCGCCTGGGCGCCATCCGGATCACCCATGTCGAGGTAGGCGCGCGCCAGGTCGAGCTTGGTATCGACCGGGTCATCGCTAAACTGACCCCACTCGTGATCGGATCCGTGCACGGGAGCCAGATCGCTTTCGTGTGCCGTATGCACCGCCTCGGCCACCGGCTCGTGATGGGTTTCTTGGTGGGCCTCTTGCTGGCTTTCGTGATGGGCTTCGTGCGCCGACTTCTCGACCGCCAGCTCGTCCTCCCGGTCAAAGAACTGCCAGGACAGCGGGGGCAGCTCCTCGCCATTGGTGGTGGCGCCGGGCTCGGCGTCGGCGTGGGAGTCCGCCTGGCTAGCGGCGCCCGACGTCGCCGGACGCGGCGTCAGGTCAAAGTCGAAGTGGTACTCGCTGACTTTATGATGCTGCGCGGGCGGGGGCGACGGAATCGGCGGCAGCTCGCTCCCTTGATGATCGACCGCATAGCTGCCCAGGTCAAAATGATGCAGCGCGTCCTTTTCGTCATCGGTCGGTGCGTACACCTGGGCGGCCGCGCCCGAGGCGGCGGCGAACAGCGGGTGCTCCGGGACCAGGTCCTCGCCCATGTGGACAACATCCAGCCATTCCGGCTGGTTCACGTCGCTGACGTGGGCGTGCATGGCCTCGGCGGCGGCTTCGAAATGCTCCACGTCGCGGCGGCTGTAATACAGGCTGACCAGTTCCAGGTGCAGGCCGATGTCATCGGGATGCTCCGCCAGTTGGTCGAGCAGTTCGTCCTGATCCAGGTCGATACCGTCTTCCGACAGCGTCGGCATGGTGCCGAAGCGATCGGCAAGGGAGCTGCCGGAAGCAGCGGCCACGGCAGCCACCGGCTTGCGGCTGCGGCTGCGCAGGCCGAGCAGGAGCAGCAGTACGGCCGCACCCGCGCCGGCACCCCAGGCCCAGGTCTGCATGTACCAGGGTTCTTCGTCCGTCACCGGTGCGGCCGGCTTGGCGACCGGCTTGACCGCTGGCGAGACCGGCGCCGGCTTGGCCATCGCAACCGTGCTGGCGTGCGCCGGCTCGGCCGGCGTCGCCGCAGCGGCGGCCGCTGCACTGGCTGCCGGTGCCGGCGTGGCGACCACTTCCTCGACGGCCGGCTTGGCCGTTTCGGGCTTGCTGGCTTCCGGCTTGGCGGCCTCGGCCTTGGCCGGGGCGCTGCTCGCTGCGGCCAAGGCCGGCTGACCGGCCGTCTTGCGGGCCTCGGCCAGCTTGCGCTGCAGGTCAGCGATTTCGTTGTCCTTGAGCGACAGCAGGCGCTCGTTCTTGCTGTTGATGTCTTCCAGATCCTTCAGGCGCGACTTCAGCTCGTCGCCCTGCTTCTGCAAGCTGGTCAACGATTCCTGGCTGCGCAGCAGATCCTGGTGCAGCGCGGCCATGTTCTTCTCGGCCTTGTCGCCCTTGCTGCCACGACCGGCAGCGTTGTCGGAACCTTCCTTGGCCGGAACCAGGGCAAGATGATCGCCCGCCGGGCCGGCGGTGGTCGGCGCAGACGACGCGTTGGCGCGGGTACCGGCATCGGCCACGACGGTGGGCGTGCGGGCGACGCCCGAACGCCAATCACCATTCTGCTTGCGCACTTGGGCCAAGGCGGCGGCCACGGCCACCGATTGCGCATCCTCACGCGAAGGCACGTGCAGTACGGCGCCTGTCTTCAGCGCATTGATGTTGTCGCGGTAGAAGGCATCAGGATTGGCCTGCTTGAGGGCCAGCAGCATCTGGTTGACGTCCACGCCCTCCGGCGCGGTCTGGTGCGCGATGGACGACAGCGTCTCGCCACGCTCGACCGGACCAAAGGTGCCGTTGGCAGCCACGCGCGGCACCGCCGCCGGCCTGGAGGGCTTCGGAGCGGGAGCGGGAGCAGGAGCAGGAGCCGGAGCCGGTGCGGGCGGCTGTGCCGACACGGCGGCCGGGGCCTGCGATGCGCGCGCCTGAGTCTGTGCATGCGCCGGTGCCGGCGACGGGGTGCTGACAGGCGCGGCGGCTGTGCTGCTGGGCGGATCGAGCAGTATGGTAAATTCGCGCAGATTCTTGCCGGTCGCGTTATTCACCTCGACCAGCAGGTCCAGGTAGGGATCGTTCACCGGCGCGGTGCTGGTGATGCGGATGACTTTCTTGCCGTTGCCGGCATCCACCACGGAGAACTGCAGCGGAATGTTCGGACCTGCTGCGACACCGGCCTGCGCGGCATCACTGGCGGAAGCCAGGCGCGCACTGAGATTGCGCAGCTCGGCCGGGCTATCAGGGTTGACCGGGATCTCGGCAATCAGCGGCTGCCCCAGCGCCGACTTCACCTGGATCTGGCCCAGCTCCAGTGCGGCCGCCTGAGTGCTGCCCAGGGCAAGCGCCAGCCATATCGACAGCTTCAACGAACGATTCATCGTGTATTCCCCCGGACGACCCCATGGCGTTTCTTGTTGGCTGCCGCTAAGGCAACAGCTCCTGGAACGAGGGGCCACTTTAGTTAGGTACAGGCCGATCAACAATAGTACCGACCGATGCTTACGACATCTTGCTGCAGTTTGTTCTTGGGTAGGAAAACGCCCTGGAACCACCCGCTCAGGGGTGGCCGCTTCCCTGCGGCGCCTTCTTCAGCGCCTCCAGTTGCCGCTGCAGCTCGGCAATGGCCTGGTCCTGCTTTTTCAGCTTGTCGTCGGCCTGCTGGGATTTGCCCTCTTCCCGACCCACGTCGCCTTGCAACTGTCGCACCTTGGCCTGCTCCTGGGCGATGGCGCCCTCCAGCCTGGCGGGCTGGCCGCTCTTGCTGCTGGAAGGGGCCGCCACCTGTGCTGCCCGGAGCGGCGAGGCTATCGCCAACAAACCGCACACCAGTCCGGACAACACATGTTTCATCAGAGGTAATCCTCGATCAACAGCTCGGCGATCTGCACGGCATTGAGGGCCGCACCCTTGCGGATGTTGTCCGAGACGATCCACATGTCCAGGCCCCGCTCATGCGAGATGTCTTCGCGAATGCGACCCACGAATACTTCGTCCTTGCCGGCTGCATCGCCTACCGGCGTCGGGTAGCCGCCCGCCTTGCGCTCGTCGATAACTACCACGCCATCGGCGCGCTCCAGCAACTCGCGCGCCTGTTCGGCGCTGAGCTTTTCGCGGGTTTCCACGTGCACCGCTTCGGAGTGGCCATAGAACACCGGCACACGCACCGCCGTGGGATTCACTTGGATGGTGTCGTCCTCGAGGATCTTGCGGGTCTCCCACACCATCTTCATTTCTTCCTTGGTGTAGCCATTGGCAAGGAATTCGTCGATGTGGGGAATCACGTTGAAGGCGATCTGCTTGGGGAACTTCTTGGGCTCCACTTCCTGGAAGCTCAGCATGGCCGCGGTTTGCTGGCCAAGTTCCTCCATGCCGCTGCGACCGGCGCCGGACACCGACTGGTAGGTCGCCACGTTGATGCGCTCGATGCCTGCCGCGCGATGGATCGGCGCCAGCGCCACCAGCATCTGCATGGTGGAGCAGTTGGGGTTGGCGATGATGCCGCGCGTGGTGTACTCGGCAATGGCGTGCGGGTTGACCTCGCTCACCACCAGCGGAATGTCGTCCTGGTAGCGGAATTCGGAGGTGTTATCGATGACCACCGCGCCTGCGGCCGCCGCACGCGGCGCGTGCTCGCGGCTCACCGAACCGCCCGCCGAGAAGAACGCGATGTCGACGCCGTCGAAATCGTAGTCGGCAAGGTTCTGCACGGTGATCTGTTTGTCGCCAAAGGTGATTTTCTCGCCCGCCGAACGTTCGCTCGCCAGCGGCACCAGCTCGCTCACCGGAAACTCGCGCTCGGCCAGGATCGCCAGCAGCGTTTCACCCACGGCGCCTGTCGCGCCAACCATTGCCACCTTGTAACTGCTCTTCTTGCTCATGTCCCGGTATCAGGTAGGAGGAATCGGAAAACCGTCCCGGCGGTGCCGATCTCCGCATCGCGGAAATCTAGCCGGGGCGGCGCGCAAAACAACCTGCGATGCGCATCGCCGTGAATGTCATCACGCTTTACGTATCGCCCAGCGGTCAAACACGGCCGGATTGAGCGGCGTGGGCGGCCTTCCGGCCGACTCGCCGTAACCCAGTGCCGCGATGACATTGTCGATAGCCAGGTTGGCCATGTCGCGACGGGTAGCGGCGCTGGCGCTGGCGATATGCGGGCTGAGCACCGCATTGTCCAACACCAGCAGGTCCGGATGCACGGCCGGCTCGCCCTCGAACACATCCAGGCCGGCCGCCGCGATGGTGCCCTCGCGCAGGGCCGCCGCCAGGGCGGCGTCATCCACGATACCGCCCCGGGCGATGTTCACCAGTACCGCCGAGCGCTTCATCTGCGCCAGTTCGGCTGCGCCGATGGCATGATGGTTGGCCGCGGTGAACGGCAACACCAGCACCAGGAAATCCGCTCGCGCCAGCAGTTCCGCCTTGCTCACCAGCGTGGCGCGGCACTCCTGCTCCACCGCTGCGGGCAGGCGCGAGCGGTTGTGATACAGCACGGGCATGCCGAAGCCACCGGCACGACGAGCCACCGCCTGCCCGATCCGGCCCATGCCGAGAATACCCAGGGTACGCCCGTGCAGGTCCAGGCCCAGCCAATCGTCAAACCGCATATGGCTGCCCGGCCAGTGGCCGGCCCGCAGCCAGCGCTCGGCAGCCCCGATGCGCCGCGCGGCCGCCAGCATCAGCGCCCAGCCGAAATCGGCGACGCTTTCGGTCAGCACGTCGGGCGTATTGCAGGCCAGCACGCCGGCCTGGGTCAGCGCGTCCAGGTCCAGGTTGTTGTGGCCCACGCCCAGGTTCGCCACCACCTTGAGGCGCTGGTTGCCCTCCAGAGCGGCGGCATCCACGCGATCGGTCAGGCCCACCACGGCCGCATCGACCTCGGCCAGGCGAGCTTTCAGCTCGGCCGGGCTGCGCGGCCGTTCTTCGGTCTCGGCCGTTACCTCGGCGACTTGGGCCAGGCGCGCCAGCACCTCGGGGAACAGGGGGCGCGCGACCCATACTTTCGGCTTGCTGGTCATTGGCGTGTACTTCGACTCTTCATCCACCCGCCGCCGGCGGCGGGCATCACAACATTCAGGGAATACGTGGCGCCATGAGGCCCACATCGCCGCACTGGGCGCGATGGCGCAGGGCGTGATCCATCAGCACCAGGGCCATCATGGCCTCGGCGATGGGCGTGGCGCGAATGCCTACGCAAGGGTCGTGACGACCCTTGGTCACCACTTCCACCGCCTCGCCGGCAAGATTCACGCTGCGACCGGGAATGAGGATGCTGGAGGTCGGCTTGAGCACCATCGAGGCCACCACGGCCTGCCCGGTGCTGATGCCGCCGAGGATGCCGCCGGCATGATTGGACGTAAAGCCGTCCATCGTCATCTCATCGCGATGCTGGCTGCCATGCTGGTTGACGGCGGCAAAGCCGTCACCGATCTCCACGCCCTTGACCGCATTGATGGACATCAGCGCGGCGGCAAGGTCGCCATCGAGCTTGCCGTAGATTGGCTCGCCCCAGCCCGGCGGCACGCCTTCGGCCACCACGTTGACCCGCGCGCCTACCGAATCACCCGACTTGCGCAAGGCATCCATGTACGACTCCAGCACCGACACTTCATGCGCGTCCGGCCAGAAAAACGGGTTCTGCTCCACCACATCCCAGTCGAACGAACCGGGCGTGATCTCGCCGATCTGCGCCATGTAGCCACGCACGCGCACTCCGTAGCGCTCGGCGAGCCATTTTTTGGCGATGACGCCGGCCGCCACGCGCATGGTGGTCTCGCGAGCGGACGAGCGTCCGCCGCCACGTGGATCGCGGATACCGTACTTCTGCCAGTAGCTGTAGTCGGCGTGACCGGGGCGAAAGGTCTGGGCGATGTCGCCGTAGTCCTTGCTGCGCTGGTCGGTGTTGCGGATCAGCAGCGCGATCGGCGTACCGGTGGTGACGCCCTCATAGACGCCGGAGAGTATCTCGATATCGTCCGCCTCGCGACGCTGCGAGGTATGCCGGCTCTTGCCGGTGGCGCGACGGTCCAGGTCCGCACGGAACGCTTCCGCGGAAATCGACAGGCCCGGCGGGCAACCATCGATCACGCAGCCGATAGCCGGACCGTGGCTTTCGCCAAACGTGGTGACAGTGAGGAGTTTGCCGAAGGAATTACTGGACACGGGACTCGGGTCGTCTGCGGGGAAACCCTCACAGCTTAGCGCGTGCAGGCCGCCACGGGGCCGTTTGCAACGCGCGCGCGCCATTCGCTGACGAGCATGGCGAAAACCGCATCGTCCGCCCACTCACCGCAAAACCAATAGCTCTGGCGGTGCAGTGCCTCTTGGCGCAATCCCAGGCGTGCCAGCAAGCCCATGCTGGCCAGGTTGCGCGGATCGACCGAAGCGTGCACGCGATGGACGTCCATCGCCCCGAACAGCCAGCCCAACACCTCTTGCAGCGCCTCCTGCGCCAAGCCGCGCCCCTGCTGCGCAGGCGCCAGGCTGATGCCGAACGTGGCCTGCCGGCGCCCATCCAAACAGACGCCGAGGTCGCCGATCAGGCGCCCGTCCTCAGGCACGCGGATGGCCCACTGGAACCAGCGACCGGGCAAGGGCTCGGCCGGCAGGTCATCGATGAATTGCGCCGCCTCGGCCAGCGAGGCCGGCACCCACCCCTGGTAGCGCGCCACGACCGGGTCGGCGCGGTAGGCAAACAGCGCCGCCGCATCGGCCGGATGCAGCGCATCGAGCCGAAGCCGGGGCGTACGCAGCTCCATGCAGGCTCAGCGGCCCTGGCGAACCTGGGCCTCAGCGCGGAAGGCGTCGGCATGCTCGATCAAGTCGCGACGCTCGATGGCGAACACGCCCATCGCACCCACCTTGAATTCGATCCACACGAAGGGCACTTCCGGGAACAACGCTGCGAGGGCGTGCTCGCTCTCGCCCACCTCGACGATGAGCAAGCCGTCCTCGCTAAGGTAGTCGGCCGCCTCGTTGAGCATGCGCACGCAGATGTCCAGGCCGTCCTCGCCCGAGGTCAGACCGAGCTTCGGCTCGTGGCTGTACTCGCCCGGCAGCGCGGCGTACTCGTCTTCGGTGACGTACGGCGGGTTGGACACGATCAGGTCGTAGCGACGCCCCTTGAGGCCGCCGAACAGGTCGGACTTGATCGCTTCCACGCGGCCTTCCACGTGCTGGAAGGCGATGTTCTCGCGAGCCAGCGACAGCGCATCATCGCTGATGTCCACGATATCCACCTGCCAGGACGGGTTGTACTCGGCCATGGCAATACCGATGCAGCCCGAGCCCGTGCACAGGTCCAGCGCGCGCTCGACATGGCGGTGATCCAGCCAGGGCATGAAGCCGGACTCGATCAGCTCGGCGATGGGCGATCGCGGCACCAAGGCGCGGCGATCGCTCTTGAACTTGAGGCCGGCGAACCAGGTTTCGCCCACCAGGTAGGCCACCGGCAGGCGCTCGTTGACGCGGCGCTCGATCAGCGCCAGCACGCGCTCGCGCTCCTCGCCGGTGAGCTTGCCCGCGCCGTAGGCCGGCGGAATATCCGGCGGCAGATGCAGGCTGGCGAGCACGAGGTGGGTGGCCTCGTCGATCGGGTTGTCGTGGCTATGCCCGAACGTGAGCCCGGCCGCCGAAAAGCGGCTGGCGCCGTAGCGGATGAAGTCGATGATGGAGGCGAGTTCGTGGGTCACGGCGGCGTCTGGGCGTCGGAGGGTCGCCAAGTATAGCCGGAGCCGGGCTGTCACCCAGGCGTAATCATCGCCCGCTTCGTTCATACTTGGCGGATGACCTTCAACGTATTCCTCCAATACATCCTGCCGCACCGCGCCCTGTCGCGGGTGGTCTACTGGGCCACGCGCTGGACGTTCACGCCGTGGAAGAATTTCCTGATCAGCACCATCGTGCGCAACTATCAGGTGAACATGGCCGAGGCCGCGCAGCCCGATCCGCTGGCCTACCAGCACTTCAATGCGTTCTTTACGCGCAAGCTGCGCCCCGATGCCCGCCAGGCCGATGCCGACCCCAAGGCCATGATCTCTCCCGCCGATGGCAAGATCAGCCAGACCGGCCAGATCGTCGACGGGCGCATCTTCCAGGCCAAGGGCCAGGAGTACACCGCCGCCGAGCTGCTGGGCGACGAGGCCAGCGCCGCGCCGTACCGCAACGGTCGCTTTGCCACCATCTACCTGTCGCCGCGCGACTACCACCGCGTGCACATGCCGCTGAAGGGGACGCTCAAGGAAACCGTGCATGTGCCCGGTCGCATCTTCAGCGTCGCGCCTTTCGCGGTAGAGGCGATTCCGCGCCTGTTCGCGCGCAACGAACGCCTGGTCTGCCACTTCGAGGGCGAGCATGGCCCGTTCGTGGTGGTAATGGTGGGTGCGATCCTGGTCTCCAGCGTCGCCACGGTCTGGGACGGGCTGGTGATTCCTCCTTACGCCTCGTCGATCCGCCGCAAGTCTTTCGTCGGCCAGAACATCACCCTGGAGCGCTTCGCCGAAATGGCCCGCTTCAACATGGGCTCTACCGTGATCCTGCTGTTCCCCGACGGCACCGTTGAACTGGACGCCCTTGCCTCGCAGCAGCCGGTGAAGGTGGGCCAGCGACTGGGGCGCGAGCTGCACGCCTGAGCCGTCGGCGCGTCAATAGTTTGACGCGCCGACTGACGCATTGCGTCGTTTTGTGACCATTTTGGCGCACGCATTCGCCGGTCGGGGCTAAAGTCCTCCTCCGGCGACGCTCGGCGCGGACGCCACTCCAGGCCCCGACCGAGGACACGCCATGCGCATCGTCACCCGACTCATCGTCATGAATCGCGGACGCCAGTTGAGCCGGCAGTTTCATGAAATCGAGCGCAGCATCCATGCCCTGCCCAAGCGCAGCCGTGCCCGCCTGGGCATGATGACCTTGCGCGAGATCGGCCAGGCATCGCGTACCGATTTCCCCCACTTGTACGGCACCTCGCCGCAGGAGCGCTACCTGCCCTGGGGCCACGGCACCGATATCGGCCTGGCACGCGCCCGCTCGGACAACCCCGAAGT
>NZ_JAELTT010000032.1 GCF_016428975.1 Dyella sp. ASV21 | reverse complement strand
TACATCGAGGTTTTCTACAACCGGCAACGCCGACATGGACATCTTGGCGGCCTTGCGCCAATGATGTTCGAGGCGGCCAACTCAAAATCCGGCAGCTAACCGTCTACGAAAGCGGGGGCGTACCAATGTCTTCCTCGTAATGGTCGTCAATGTCAGACATTTCAGTCTCCCGGCGGCAGTGCGTCACTTGCCGCTAATAGGTGCCGGAGAGGCGATCCCTCACTCGTGGGGATCTGGCACGGCAGGCCTTATAGCGAATCAACTCGCGTGGCTCACGCTCGACCGGGCTAGAAATTACTCAAGAGTAGAAGCTTCCGGGTTGATGCACAGAAATGGGCTGGCCTGTGATGGTTTCAAGAAACTGCTGCGGCAACATTCTTTCGACAATAGTCAGAAACGTCTCAATCAAAGCCCTGAATTGGTCTAGGTCACCCTCCTGGATACGCCGCCACAAGCTTGGACGGTAACGAACCAAGATGGAAAGCGCGTACAAGATAACCACGCACGTGGCGCGATATTCCTGCAACGCTCCAAAGAGCGGTAACGTGAGCGCATTCCGTTGGAAGGGGCTGCTATGCAGCGGCAACACTTCGTGCCAATACTGTGCGCCCGGATGGTCGACGGCGACGCGGAAATGACGCGCATTGCGCCCCGAGGCGACCTGCGTAATCTCCCTGAGAGGACCGGGGAATGCTTGCAGATCCTCCGCTTTCGATCGACCCGAGCTATCAACTAGCAAGATGTACGACGCCGTGGCTTTTTCGCCGCTTGCGTTGAACGCTGAGCGCTGGTTGAGATCCGGCTGGTAGATGGCGCCCAGCCATGCAGGTGGACCATCGAAGACGTCGACATAGATGTCCCCGAGTTCGGGAATGCGGGCAAACAGTTGCTCCAACGTGAACCAACTATCGGCGGGCAGCGCCGCCAAATCATCAGGCTTTTTCGGTTTTTGATCCACGCTGACTATTGAGGTCGCGACCATAGTCTTGGCCCAGCGACTGAAGAAGCCTGATTTAAGAGCGCCCACAGTAAAATCAGCAACACCTTCATGCGGGCCGTCCAAGGTATACAGGCCGTGCCCTTGCTTGGTTGCACCTTCCAATTCGGCGAGCGTTCGCGCCCCCTTCGGTGACGCCAGGAGTTCGGCAAAGGCAAACGATAGGCTGCCATAGTAAAGGTTGAGCACCCGTTGACTGACATTGTGCGCTTCCTTGGGGGCGAAGTAGTCGATCGCATTGCGTACAGCGAACGCCACCCCTTCTCCTTTTGTGGAGATATCGTCTGCGTCCAAAGTGGCATGATCAATGAGCGCACGTTGCGCGATCATCTTTCTGGCCAGCGTGGCGCTTCGCAACTGCGAAAGTCGCGCCCAAATTGCGTCAATGGGCGTTTCTGAAAGGAAACGGCGTGGTTCAAGAGTTGGGGTGGTAGTGTCCTCGTCCATCACCTGTGTGATTCCTAACTTGCCTGAGGTGGCCCGATTCCAATCCACCAGAATGAGATGGAAGTCGCCGAGCGCTTTGACAGGCTTGGTCACGCCTGCGGTGAAGGATTGCACCATGTAAGGCTCGCCTCGATACAGAATGACATCGGCCTCGCTTTCCAGTCGCTTGTAGATCCGGTTGTCAGTGCCCGACGAAAAGAGCAACGCAGCGCGACGCGTAACGTCCTGTCGCGTTGCTGCAATCACCAACTGGCCATCGCCCTCCTCATCTTCGCGCTCAATTGTGGCCTCCCATCCATGCGTACGCAGCGGTGCAAGCACGCTATTTTCCGCATCCTGTCGAAGGATATTCAGCCGCATCTGCAGTCCATGATCGCGCACCTACTATCTCCGAATTGCCGGCACCATCGCCGCGTGAAACGTCTGATCAATATCAAGCAACGCAAGCAGGCACCTCCATCGTAATGAAGCCTTGAGGACCTCCAAATTGACCGATCTGTCAGGCTTGATCTGTGTAAGCGTCTTCATGGCGAGCAAGTATGTCGGCTGGCTTGATTGATGAAAGGACTCGATCGAACTCGTCAATCAAGTCACGAGCAAAGACCGATGTTGAGCTAGGGGCATTTACGAGCAAATCTCGGCGAGCAGTGCTCCAGCCGGAAGGACTTCGATCGGAAGGGATCGGTACTTTGGCGCCTGATTTCTCCATCTTCGCTGCGGGCATACGAACTTCGGCGAGTGTTTTTTTGAGTTCACGCAACTCATTGTGAATCGGCTTGGAAAAACAAGTCCCGGACTGACACATGGTGCGCACAACTTCGTAGGCCCCCAGTATCCAAAGCCACATAAGCGAATCCGCACGACCCAGCCTGCCGCCATCGATAACGTGGGCCGAAAATCCCTGATCGAGATTCAGGATGATTTCGTCGGAAAGGTCGAGAAGGACGTGGATTCGGCCAGATAGATAGTTTGAATACGCCAGGAAAGGATCGCGCTCGACCATCTGCTCCCAGGTGGGATTGATAAGCACGTTCTTGAATCGGTCACGCATTCGCATACTTTGGCTACCTTATCCTATAGATGATGCCTCTGATTTGCTTGGGTTCTACGGCGCCACCATTGCCTGGTAGCCAGGACAATGTGTAACGATTGTGTAAGTGCACGGGATGAGGAAGTTGAACAGGCTGATGTGCACAACCGTGCATGCGCCTCCCGCATACGTCTCAGCATCCATGATGTCCATCTGGTGCCAGTTAACCCCTTTTTGAGAGGGCTCCTCCATGGGCACGCATCCAACCCAGTTTCCGAAATCTTGCCGTTGCCCTAAAAGCAGTGACAGCGCAGGGCTTTCCTCTCTCGCAAATCCGCCACGCATGCCCACATGGAAACCGTAAGCGATCTTGCACAAGTAGCGTAAAAAGGGCCCGATATCGATCGCCTGCTTTCCGCGAATACCAGCCGCCTGGTGGCGAAGCAGGAATGCCTGCATCTCTATGCCAATCGAAGCCGAATCGATGGCCCGCACTTCCAGCGCGTTGTTATCCGGCAATGGCAGCGGGTCAGTCAGCGCACGTGCTGGCATGAACATGGGCATGATCAGCATGGACGCCGCTTCGCGGACGGGGACATTCTTCCTGAAGCTTCGATTTCCGGCGCCTACGAATTCCACCTTGATGTGGGTAGGTTGGGCTCTCTTGTTGTAAGACCGCATACCCAGGAGAAGGCGCGGGTGTAGAAACATCCCTTTTTTCTGCAGAGCTAACTCGATCTTACTGGTGAGATCCTGATGTTCTTTGCAGGTGGCCTTCGGGAGCAAGAGCGTCCCATTTAGCCCGCGCGGAACGACGTGCTCGTCCGTCAGTGGGCCGTCTTCGGTTCCGCAGTAGATGCAGTGATCGGCGGGAGACAGGCGTTCGGTCGGCGGAAGATCTGGACCCTGCATGGGTCTATGCCCCTTGCCGTTGCGCTGCTCGCCACCGAATGTCCTCCGCCGATGCTCTCGGCAAGGCAATGAAATCGCACTCCGCCATGACGTTGTAGGTGTCTTGGAATGGCAAGTACAGGTCGACCACCCAAGCATCCCCTTCCTTCCGGCCAGCGTAAGGATGCAGGATTTCCCCGTCCGATAGACGGCGGTCAAACCGCAGCACGCCTTCGTGCGGATAATGGTGTGCATGTCGCGCCTCCATCATCCGCCGGACCGCTTCCGCCGGGTAACCGGGATGCCCCGCAGTCTTGTGCTCATGGAAGGCAGCTTTCAGTGCTTCCGCGTTCGTGAAGTGGCAGCGCTCAATGTCCTTTTCATCGAACACGACTTCTTTCGCGATATACGGCGGCCCCTGGTACCAGCCCGGGTTGTCGCGATCCAGTTGGATGGCGAGGATGGTCCGCGTGCCGACATCCGTGCAGCGCCACCGAAAACCAGCACTGGCGACAAACTCCAGGCCAATATGAAAATCCGCATGATTCATGGTTTCTCCTCCGACGATCGCTGGGGCGCGAGCTGGGCCAGTAGTGCCTCAATGGCCTGTAGCCGCGTTTCACCGCGCCGGCGTTCTTCGACTTCGACGGTACGGGCATCCCGCTCGGCCGACAAGTCGACGATCGACCGGTCCAGTTCGTCGCGAAGCTGGTCCCGCTGGAGAGTGATCTGGACAACCTGTAGGCCGAGCCCCTCCACCTGTCGCTCTAGGCCCGGCACCGCCTTGGCGACCCGCGTCAGTTGCTCGTGCTCCCGTCGTAGAGTGCGCAGCGCAAGATCGCTTTGGCCATGGAGTTCGGTGAGTCGCGCATTGTCGCGATTGAGCTGCAGTAGTTCCTGGTTCTTACCGTTGATCCACTCCTGGGCTTGGCGCAGCTCCACCTGCAAGCCCTGCACCTGATGCTCATGGCGGCGTGACTCCGTCTCCCGCTGCTCCTTCGCCGACTGCCGGAAATGCTCCAGAGCCTCGCGAGCCTGCTGGTGTTTTTGCTCCAGCGACTGGACGTGAGTCATCTGTTCGGCCAGGCGTGCCTCCAGTCCGACCACCCGTTCTTCCAGTGCCCGGACCAAAGCGGTGCGGTCCTGCAGTTGCCCGACGGTATCCTGATACAAGCGTGTCGCCTCTTGAAGCGCGGTCTCCGTTCGCTGCAATTGATCGCCCAGGGCACGCCCCTCCCGCTCCTGGCTGGCCAGGGCTTCGGCCGCCTTCTGAACCGACGCATCGCACCGGGCCTGGATCTCCGTGATACGGGTGTCGGCCTCCTCGGCAAGGCGTTTGGAGAGTTGCCCGACCAAGCTCCGTAACGAATCACTGATGACGATCTCCGTCGTCGGCGCCGTCGAGCTCTCGGCTTCCAGCTCTTTCAGATAGCGATGAATCGTGCTCTTGGAGCCGGTATTGCCCAGCGCCACACGGACGGCATCGACGGAGGGGTGTTTGCCCTGCGCGATCAGGCCGTCACGGGCCTTCTGAACCTCGGTCTTGTACAAGCCTGCGCGCGCCATAGCCGCCTCTCTGATGAATAACGTAATGTATTACATACCATGTAATTACGTAATATACAATGACAGGTATTCAGCTACAGGAAGTAATGAACTGGAATCGGATAATGGGAAGTTATCCGGTGTCAGCGGAAATTTTCAGGTGCCGGGCCCGATACCCGTTATGAATGACCAGGAATAAGCCATGGCAGTTAGGCCCGGATGCCAGCGTATGGCCAGCCTGATGCCTCGAGGAAGAGTCTTCATTGGTGCAATAGCCTCGGGCCGGCTTGACTGGAGGCCGCCTGCCGCCGACTGAGCCAGTTGCCGGGCTTCATGAACAGGAAGTAGCATCAAACACTTGGAACGGGGAGGCAGGATGCGTCGCTGGTTTGTTACGCTGCTGATTTCGTTGGCGGCTGGGATCTCTCTTCCTGGCCATGCCGCTGTGCTTGCGAAAGGCACGCCACCCAAGGATCCTAACCTTCGAACCCTTGATTCGCTGCTGCAGCAGCCCGAGGAGCGGATCGACCTCGCTCGCGCCGAGGTGGCTATCGAGCGAATGATCGATCCATCTGTGGATGAGAAAGCGACGTTGGGGCTACTCGATGCATGGGCCTCGAGGGTGAAGGCTCGCCTTCCTCAGGGAGAGGCCATCAGCAACGACACCAAAGTGGGTGTGCTCGCATCCACGCTCTATCAGCCTGGCCCTTGGAACGACTTTCATCCGTTTAGCTACGACCTTGATGATGAGCTAGGGCTAAGCATTCCGGGAAAGCTGATGTCGCATTACCTTGCCACTCGCAAGGGAAACTGCGTCTCGATGCCAGTTCTGTTCGTCATCCTCGGGCACAAACTAGGTCTTCCCATCACACTAGCTATCGCGCCCAATCACGTTCTCGCCAAATACAAGCGCGACAACGGTGAATGGATGAATATCGAGGCCACGACCGGCGGAACGAAGTCAGACAGCAAGTACCAGGAAGAATTGGGCATCACGCCCAGGGCCATCGCGACCGGCATCTATCTGCGCCCGCTGAGTCAACGCGAGGCACTACTGGTCCCTGTAGACACGCTGATGCAGTTCTATCGGGAAAATCGACCTCCCGAGCAAGTCATGCCAGTCACGGACGCCGTGCTGAAAGTGGACCCGAACAACATCGTGGCCCTGCTGGTGAGGAGGGATGCCTATCGTCGCATCGTCGATGACCGGTATGCCAAGCAGTATCCGACCCCCGATCAAATGCCTCCCTCAATGCGGGATGGCTATATGGAGATTTACCGCAACCAGGTTGCACTCGTGCAAAAAATCCAAAGCCTGGGCTGGGTTCCCGAGACCCAGGAGCACAGAACTGGTTACCTACGGACAGTCGAACAGGCGAAAACCGGTCAACAAGGAGGAGTCCGATGAGGAAGGTGTGCGCCATGAGCCTAGGCGCCTTGTGCTCGCTTGCGTTTAGTCACAGTGCTGACGCCCGATACATTCAGTCGGACCCGCTCGGACTTGCTGCCGGACCAAACACCTATGCTTATGTGGCCGGAAATCCGCTCCGTTACATCGACCCTTTAGGCCTGGACTTGACTCCGGCACAGCAGGCCGCCGTGATGTCAGCGGCGCAGGATTGGGCGAACTCAAAAGTTCCGTACCTGTGGGGCGGGAACACAAAGAAGGGAGCTGATTGCTCGGGCTCAATATCCTCGATCTTCGCTCAGGCCGGGATCGATATCGGCAGGTTGCAGTCTCAGCAATTTAAGCAATCGCCATTTAGCCCTGTGCCAACGGACTCGGCGTTGCAACCTGGCGATATCGGAGTTTATCCGACACATGTTGTCATCTATGCCGGCACCGACAACACAGGCGTACCAGGGGCCAACGTTTTCTCGGCATTTGGCGCGAATTCCAGCCATCAGTACTATGGCGCCGCGAATGGGGCTTGGTTTGGCTCTCCTGTTTGGTACAGGTACTCGCCTTGAACTCTAAGAGACTAGCCATGCACACTTTATTGTTGATGGTGGCGATGTGTGCCGGGCAAGCACTGGCTGCCAATGCAGCGCCAGTAGACAGAACCTTTTCCCAAAAGGGGGATGTCATAGGCGATGGTCGGATGGAAACCCTGACGCTCCATGTGATCGGTCAATCCTTAGAGTCGCCGTTCAAATGGGACTTCACGATCGTTGACGAGGCAGGAAAGGTAATGTTCCGGGTCGAGAGAAATGACGCCTCCCTGGATGGCTTTTTTAAAGACGATGGGTACGTGGCAAATTGCACGGGCTATCAGCGATGCAAGTCGAAGTACTATTTCGATGATCTCCCGCAAGCAATCTTCGCGAGCGTAAAGCCATCTCCCAAGGCATGGAGCTTCGACGGCTATACGCTGTCCAATCTACGAAACACAGCCACCCCCTTTTTGGCGGCACATGGCTTCTCACCCGATGCAATCGAAAAGACGTTGACCCAAATGAAGGAAATTTTGAGCAAGCCAGGCTATCGCTTGGTGGCGGCCCCTCTCTCGCCGGTGCAGAGTGATCCGCCGATGCTTTGGGTGCCGAGTATCCAAATGTTTGTGCCGATTTATCAGGATTAGCGGCAATGCCCAGGCTTTGACCGAAGGTAATCAGGGGCATCGGGGCGCACGCTCGTTATGCGGCATCAAGTACAAAGGCCGGCCAACAAAGGAGTGACTCAGTGAAGAAATTGCTCGCTGCAAGCCTAGGGGTATTGTGCTTAGCTGCGTTTAGCCATAGCGCGGATGCTCGCTATATCCAATCCGATCCCTTGGGTCTAATGGCAGGCCCTAATACCTATGCTTATGTCCGTAGCAACCCGCTTAACGCGATTGACCCCTTGGGTCTCGCTACCGTGGTGATCTATAGCGGCGCAACTAACAGCAACCCGTTCGGGCACATCGCACTGGGAACGACAGGTGCTGGATTGTTTAGCTACGGAACTGCTGATCCGTATGGATCCAGTGTTACTAGCTATGTGGACACGCAGCTGTTGCAACGAAATGTTTCCATTGCGGTCATTCCGTATACGTCGAGTGCTGATGAAGCATCTATCGCCTGGGCGATGCAGGCTTATAGCAAAACGAAGTACGACGTCATGAACCACAACTGCTCCACAGCAGTCGGAAATGCCCTCAAGGCCGGTGGCGTCCCTGTCGATCCAACGACTGCACCGGGGGACATGTTCAATCAAATATCCAACTTGCCGGGAGTCCAAATTTTCAATCTCAGTCCCGGCAGCGCGCCTCCCGATCTATCCGGTTTCAATCGGCATTGACCGAGGGGCGCTTGCTTGAATAACGACACGCAAACAACAAGTGCCTGGGTATACGGCGGCGCGCTTCTCGCTGTGCTTTTGATTGCTGCTGGAGGCACGTATCTGGCCCTGTCGGGCTTTTTTAGCCGAGGGGAGCTCGGCACCAAGGATTACTACGCCACGCTGCAAAGGGTGGAGTTTGAAAATCGAGATAACAAGGACCCAAACCCCATCCGGAGAGAAAACGTAGATGATTCAGGGCTGGACGTTCTGGGTGTCCCCGGCGGGGATGCCCCGGAGACAAGGGTATGGATAGTTCTCAATCGGACGTCTCCTGACGGGCGCTTTTTGATCATCCCGCAAGATATCCCGATAAAAGCTGATTGTGATTCTATTAGTCGAGCCATATCGGGTGAGCACGTTGTGGACGCCGTCAAGCAGTACTTGCTGAAGAGTTGCGCACATCGCCCATAGGGCCTTGCCTGGAGGCCATTGGTGGAACTTCAAGCCAAAGACAAAATTTGGTTCGTGGTCTCAGTGCTTACGGTGTATTTGCTGCTTGACCTGGCTGCATCCCCAATGATTCACCCCTATTTCAGGGATATATCTTTCTATGCCCTGGAGATTTTTCTAGCGGCTTTTCTGCTATTTCTCTCCGCTGCGAGGCTGTACGGAGCGAGGCCATACATCTTGCTTATCGCAATGTGCGCGGCTGGCTATCTGCTGGGTGCAGTGGCCTATTTGATCAAGTGGACCTTCCTGGACCATCGCGTGGCATCTGTGGGTCACCTGACTCAAATTGGGAGCAGCGTCCTTTCCGCGAACCTTTGGTTGATGGCCATCTTCACTTACCGCTGGCTGTCTCTGCCTATTGCCACCTTGGCTGGGAGATGGATCGCGAATAACTTCAAGGGCAAGGCGGCTTTGGGTAAGGGCTGATCTCAGGAATATTGCCACCCTGATGACACCCCAACGACTTCAATTGATCGCCTGTGGGATATTGACCATCGTCCCTGCGCTTTATTTCACGTCATGCAGCGTCATATCAGCCCGAACGACGCACGCCTTCGAACTCATCAAGAAAGGCAATGCCGAGCGGCAGGTCATCGAAATCCTGGGAGAGCCAAAAGACCGAGAATTTGCCGGCGCACGACGCCTCATCCAATATGGTGGCCCGGAGTGTAGGGTTCCATGTGCGCAACGGCTTTGGTACCCGAATAGATTGAGCCTCGCAGGGGAAGCGTGGCTAGTGGAACTTGATGCCACAGGTCATGTGGTGGATTCCGGCCATCTCACATCGCCTTGATAGATGCGAGCACCTGCCATGACAGATCTACGTCCATTCCTCGACGCCGCTACTCGTGCCAATACACAGCGTAGCTACGCTACGGCCGTTCGTCACTTCGAGGTGGAATGGGGTGGATACCTGCCGGCGACCTCTGACAGCGTAGCCCGCTATCTGGCCGAACACGCCGATAAGCTTTCCATCAATACACTCCGACAGCGCTTGGCTGCTTTGGCACAATGGCACGCCGACCAGGGGTTTGCGGATCCGACGCGGACTCCACTGGTAAGGAAGGTGCTCAAGGGAATCCGTGCGCTGCATCCGTCCATTGAAAAGCAGGCAGTGCCGCTGCAACTGACTGAACTGGGCATGGTCGCAGACTGGCTCGATACCGCAGCTACCGCTGCCGAGCGCGATGGCAACTTCGTGCGAGCACTGCAGCATAGGCGTGACCGCGCCTTAATGTTGATGGGCTTCTGGCAAGGATTTCGAGCGGACGAGTTGACTCGGTTGCACATCGAACATATCCACCTGCAGCCGGGCGAAGGCCTGACGGGATTTCTACCCCGCAGCAAGACCGATCGTGACAACAACGGGCGTACCTTTAAGATCCCAGCGCTATCGCGTTGGTGCCCAGTCGATGCCACTCACGCTTGGATAGTTGTATCCAAGCGAGTGCACGGACCACTGTTCCCCCGGATCAACCGATGGGGAGCACTGGGTGTAACGCCACTAGACGTCGACAGCATCGTACCTGTACTGCGTCGCGCGTTTGGACGGGCGGGATTGGCGCAGGCCGACACTTACACCGGTCATTCACTGCGCCGTGGCTTTGCTAGTTGGGCCAATGCGAACGGTTGGGACATCAAGAGCCTGATGGCGTATGTGGGGTGGCGCAAGGTCGACACGGCCATGCGGTATGTGGATGCCGGGACACCGTTTATGCCGGCAGGTGCCGATCCGCGCCTGCCGCCGCCCACGGTCACGCAAGCACTTCCGCCGTCGGGTCGTGCCACCACGATCCCCTAGCGCTTTGCGCAAGAACTAACATGCCTATTGAGACAAAGCCTCAAGCGGCTGCACGCTACAACGGATTGAACCAAGCACACCTTCAAGTTGGTCGATCTCAAGATGAATCTCTGCAGCCAATTCACCGATCGCCGCTGGCGAGCTGGCGACGGACAGAGGGCCGCCGTTGATCACGGCATGCGCCATGGCATGCAGTCGTAACAAATCGGCGCGCAAGGCGTCTGGATCAGCCAGCGCGGCGCACACCTGGTCCAAGTGATCAATCAATTGCAGCAGCCGGGTCGTGTCGTAAGTGGACCGCAGCTGCTCCAGTGCGGCCAAGACTTCGGTGTGGCGGGTTGATTTACTCATCAGCGGCCTCCCGTTGCTCCTCCACGATGGCTGCAGATGCGCGGGCCGCCTTGACGGCCGCTCTAAGGGTGCGATCGCGAATCCATGGCTCGGGTGGGCGCTTCAGGTCCAGACGGTAGTCGCCGAAGCGTTTGATGCCACTGGTGACATAGGGTGACAGGCAGCTCACATCCACCCCCGAAATCTCAAGGCCATCATCGTTGAGCTTCTGCATGGCCCGCATCATATCGACCGTGTTCTGCAGGATGACTGCCGAAGCAATCAGGTCGTTGTAACGTAGGCGCTTTTGTTGCTCGTCCGGATCGTTCTCAGCAATGACATCGCCACCAAACGAAAGAAACTTGGCGAACCCATTGTACGACTCGATTTTGTTGGTCTCGCTGGTCACTTCCTGTCGCAGCGGCAGGCTGCCGATCCATTTGAGCAGGAAGACGGTGCGATGAGCGCGCCCAAGCTCCTGCGCAGCAAGGAACAGCCGGTTACGCTGGCTACTGGCCCCTAAGCGGCGAAGCAACAAGGGGGAGGAAATTTTGCCCGCTTGGATGGAAATGGCGACTTGGAGCAAATCTTGCCAGTGCCTCTCAATCAAGGACCAGTCGATTGACCCGTGAAAAAGTGATTCGATGTGGGTATAGCGAGCCTGTTTGTCCGGCCGAAAGAAATCTAAATCCTTCCAGTTGCGAATGCGCGGCAGCAGATTTATGCCTAACAGGTAGGTGAAGGCGAAGACCGTGGCCGATTGGCCCTGGGTATCGGAGTACACCGTGTCCGGCTCTACAGAAAGCTTAGCCTGGAGCAGTCCTTCAATCACGTAAATCGCTTCCCAGACACCCGGCGGAATGAAGTGCCGAAACGTAGCGATGTAGTTGTTGGCAACATGTCGATACGCCACTGCACCCATTTTCTTGTAGCGGAAGTGGTAGCCGGCGAGCAGATTCTGATCGTAGAAGTCGTATTGGGTGCCGTCCGCCGCTACGCGCTTGCCATCGCCCCAGGCACGGGGTAGATCCAGACGTAGGTAGAGCTCAGCCAGTTCACGCGTGGCAGCCTCCAGTTTCTCGATGGTCACGTGCCGGCGATTCACACGCGAGATCATGTGGGGGCTGACGTCGCCCACGAAATGCCGGGCGGCTTGATTGGGCCCCAGATTGCATCCCATGGCGAAGATCGTCTGCAGGTAGCGTTCGGCGGCTTGCTTGATCTTTGGCTCATGCCCGGAGATGGGCCCGAAATGCCGCGTGAAATGCGTCCAATGCTCGATATTTGCGAGAATGTCCAGCAGATTGCGAGTCGGCAGTTCTCGACTCAGCGCGCTTTGCAACGCGATCGCCGATGCCGGAATCTCGCGAGCCTGAAGCCTTCGCAGTACCGGCTCGCCTTCGGCGCCGATGGCCAAGTCACTCTTGAGATCGGGAAATGCAGCATCCAGTTGGGTCGCGGTATCCGCCAAGCGTTGTTTTAGCTCTGCCACGCAATCGGCCGCTGTGGAAGGAATATCCACCTTCGCGCAGAACGTCACCAAGCGAGCCTCACATTCAGGCCAGGGGAGCAAATGCTCGCGAAAATCTGCGTACGCTTCCGAGCCCGCCACGCAGGTGTCGCCCGATTTCAGCTCGCTGGCCAAGTGCGAGAACACACACATCTCGAGATACCGGCGATTGATCGCTGGCCCGTCGATCTCGGGGCGAAGGATCAGCTTGCGCCAACGCTCTGAACAAAACTGCAGATCCACTTCCGCTGAGATCCATTCCACCCGGCGGGATTCGTTGGCCAGCACAACCGTCATGGCAGCAATCAGCGATTGATTCTGGGTGGCTGACACAAACTCTAGCGTGCGCGCCAACCGCATCAGCACAGGGCGGTGGCTTGTGAAGAACCGCCACAGTAGCGGCAAATGGTTGCTCCCTCCCGCCTGTTGGATGACCGCACAGTCCTCACGTAATTTTGCCGAATCCCCGTTCGGTGTCAGCAGCGCCCGGATGCGGCGGCCAGCAGGCAAATCGTCGGATTCTTCCAGCAGGATGGCCAGAACGTCATCGAGCTTGGCAACCAACTGCTCCGCCATCGAGCGTTGGTGCAACTGAATCTGGAGCAGCTCGTCGCGAGCTCGTTTATGCAGTGCACTCACACGTCGAATGAACATCTCGGCCAGGTCATCCCTGGCTCGCACACGCATGCGGTGGATGAGGGCTAGCATGAGGGCATAACGACGCTGCGGAACGGTGCGCCGCAAGTCATCGGCATCCAGCAGCGCGGCCTGATGAGCCAGGTGCTGCAATTTACTTGCCGGCGCATGACGCAAGGGTTCATCGACATCACCGAGCGTATTCAACCAGGCGAGCTGGTCCAGCAATCCCTCCAGGTGCTTCTTAGTTGCCCGTTTTGGCAGCGCCTTGAGTGCCTGAAAGGCGCTCTGGCGCCGAGCGAAGTCGGTGGACAGCAATCCATCGAGAAAGGCGCGACGCTCCTCTGTCAGATCTTGATCAACGCGGGCGTAAAGGCGGTCCTGTGCCGTTGACGCCGCTGCCTCAGCCATTTTGTCCAAGGTGGAGAATGCAGGCAGCTCGTACCGGCGAAAAATCAGCTCCTCGATCGTCGCATTGATGATGTCAACGCGCTGATCCATCACTTCGGCCGCCTCGTAAGCGGCTCGAACTGCGATGTGTTGGGCTTCTTTGCCGTAATACCCTTTGACGTTGAGGTGGGTACGGATCGCGGTGTAGTGTCGGTAGAGAGTCTTGGACCCTCGGTAGTCCGCCTCAATGGAGGGCTTCAAGCCCATGACCGTTCGAATATGGCTGGTGATTTCCGGTGGCACCGTTGCCAGGTCTGGAAAGTGGTGTAGCTGTTGGAATGTCTTCAGCAGAACCATCAAGCTAAGGCGGGCCCGATCACCACGGGCAAAACCTGAAACCCAAGCGACCTCGTCAGCATCCGGGGTGTAACGCTGAAGCAGATCACGGGTCGTGATGACCCGTGGAAACCGCGGGTATGCCGTGCGCTCAAGGTTCGCCATAACCACCATCCAGGGCAGGGGGTGGGTCGAAGATAGCGAATCGGCAACGGGTGAGTCACCTGCTTACATGCTTTTTGCTAGTGATTTCGCAGGGATAGCGGCGCCATGACCCAATTTTTACCTTTTCCGGGCACAACCCCAATACGGCGCTCCGTGGTGTCCTGTTCGGTGGACACGTAGAGGTTTCGCTTCATCAGTTCGGACGGGTAGGCCCAAAATTTCTTGGTGTCGGAGCGCCGAACGTTGGGCTCAAAACGGTCCCACCAGAGAATGATCGCTTTCTTAAATCCGAACTTGCGGCGGATGTGTTCGTGGTGGTCGATCAAATCGTGCAGGAACCGGTCAACCTGCTTGCTGGGCGACTGCGCAACCAAGATGAAATCGTAACCGTAGTGGCGATGGGTCGCCATCAGATCAACGTGCTGAGGCACCTTGCCGGATGCGCCGCGCATCGGGAAAACACGGTAGCACTCGTCAATCAAAATAACGGAGCCGGGTGGGCAATCCATCCACCGGGTTGGGTCCTTAAGTTCGATGAAGCCCGCTTCATCGTACTTAAGGCCCTTCACGCCATAGGCGTAAACCGTGCGCCCCTGCTTTTTAAACTCCAAAGCTTGCCAGAGCGCGCGCAACGTCTTGCCGTGGCCGGGTTGGCCTGTCTTTAAATAGATCATGCGTTGGTCACCGCTTTAAGGGCGATGCTGCCCGTGGCGCGCGCCACTAAGGCAGAAATCACCATGGAAACGTAGACGTCGCCGCCAAACGCGCCGAACGCCTGAAACAGAAATGGGTCCCAGCCAGACATCTGCGATTGCACGAACGACATCAGCGCCGGCAATCCGACCTTGGTCACAACAACGGTTAAGCCGAGGGTCACGAGAACTTTCAACACCCATTGGCCGGCATAGGTAGAGACGAGCCAAAGGAGCATGCGGCCCAGGAGCTGAATAATCGCGCCCATCAGGACTTACCTCCCGCTGCAAGAATGCAAGCCGCAGTAAACGCGCCCGCGAACATCAGCGCATAGCGAATCACGCGCAGCCAACGGCAAAAGAAATCCTGATCGCTGAGCCAGGGCTTGCCGAAAACCTGAAGGTTCGGTAGTGCTGGGCAGGCACTGCCGGCCCAACTTGTGCGATCGATCTTGTCCAGGCCATCGGTCTGCGTTGAAAAGACGTCACCCTTCGATGTGTCGGAAACCTTGTAGCCGTCGCCGTCGCCGTCCTTTACGCGCGCCCACTCCGGCATGCCACAGCGCAACTCCCACTCCTGCCGAGCAATGAGGCCAAGGGCTGCACTGCCCTCAACCATCGGAGGCGTATTGCAGTCGCCGCCACCACTGGCGGTGGTGCCATCGTCCTTTTTCTTGTCATCGGGTTTGTCGCCCTTCCCGTCCACGTCCCCGGGCTGCGTGCCAGGATTCGGCTTGTTGCCGGTGTTGTTGTAGTTGTTGACGGTGGTGCTATCGACCGGACCATTGTCTTTCTGTGACGTGTACTTATCACTGGATGTGATCTGCGAAGCAGGGTCACTAATAGGTGGGTTCGGAGGCTTGGGTGCAGGGTTGCCGGCGCATAGCGTGGTGTCACCACTGGATGCGCACGCGCCCTGCTTTGCTGCGTCTTTGCTAACGCACACCTGCCCGCCACTGCCATCTACTGCACACCACTTGCCAGCGGCCGAGTCGTAGCAACTCCCGCCGCCGCAAAGCTTGCGCTGCGTCTCATCCTTGGGCGGTGGGTCTGTAGTGTTCTGGGGACCCGCTCCACAGGTTTCACCGGTAGGAGTCATCTTGCCGGCACCAATGCCAGACGTGCCGCCCGTTATGCCACGGACGGTCCAATTTTCCTTGCCCGGAGACGGCGCGTAAGAGCAGCCAGCCAAGCAGAGAGTGAGGTTCCCGGGGGACGTTGTTTGATAGGGCGCGCGGGCCTTGCAGATTTCGCCAAAGCCGCCGTCCGTGTCCCAACGAAACTGCAAGTAATTGCAATCCCCGTTGGGGCCGAGGCAGTACATCCTCATCGTCGTGTAGGCGACGCATGTCCACCATTGCTGAGAGGGCTGCAAATTACCCGACTTGAAAGTTGCGCATTGCTGAGATGCCTGATATTGCGTTGTAGCGGCGTGCGCAGCCCTGGGTGCAGCACCCAGGGCAACACAGAGCATCACGAACGCCCCAACGACCAAGCAGCGCATCACGGCGCGATGCATAGCCACACGGCGGGCAGCAGCCCCAGGATCACGAAATACCCTTCCATCGCTTCACCCTCAAAGGAAAAGAAAGGCCCGCCTAGATCGCTAGGCGGGCGTGGAACAGGCGGCTTAGCCCGCGCTCTTTTTGCTCATGCGAATGAGCACGATCACGCCGAGCAGGCTCAGAACGGCCGCGCCGATGAGCAGAATCTCGCCCTTACCGTCCTGCAGCTGCGCAGTGAAGGAACTCGACAGGCCGGTGTCGGCCGCGTGCGCCTGGGCGGCCAGCAGGCCGGTGGTCACCACCGCCGCAGCGGCGGTGCTCTTGCTCTTGATGAAATTGCCGATCTTGTTCATGCGTTTTCCTCTGCTGTTTTACGACTGATCCGCACGAGATAACCAACGGCCCACACCGCAGCAATCGCTCCGGAAATAACGGCACCATCGGCCGCAGACAGCGGCGGTAAACCGCCTGCGTAGTTCACCCACTCAAGGTGAGAGCACGTGAGAGTGGCCGTGTCGATGTTCTCCGGCGCACACGTCGCAATGAGATTCGGCACGGCCAATCCCCTTACTTGATCGGCGAAGCGGGCGTGGGGGCCGCCTTGTTCGCCAACGGAACGAGCTTCACGCGACCGAGCGCGAGGCGGCCGTTCGTAATGGAAAAGCTGCGCGGGTCAAGAGTGGCCGGGCCCGGCTGCACCGGCTCATCGCTGGAGAACTCGAACGAGTTCACAAGGCCGTCCACCTCCACCGATGCCCACTGCTTGAAGTAGTCGCGCACCACGCCGTCACGCTCAAAACGCGCCGGCTCCGGTTCGCGGGCCAACACCGTAATCATCAAAGGCTTGCTCATTGCACTGTCTCCGTTATTGGCGGCACATTCCGCCATGCAAATACCCGCCCAGATGGCAGGACCGTCACTTTCCACTCAGAGGCGAGGAACTCGCCCGTAACACGATTGAGGTAACCGCCGGTCACCTTGCGAATGTCGGCAGCGCCGCCGAACGTCTCGCGCGCAAACATGGGCGCACGCCACCATCGAATGACGCGCTTGCCTTCGTCAGTCGGGCCGCACACGCCATAAAGGCGCGCGCCCTTAGGAACATGCTTGGCCTGCTCCGCAATGAATTTGCTGGCGTACTTCGCCATGTAGGCGACCGGGCGGTTGATGTGCACCTTGCTGCTAAGCACATGGGCAAAACCATGCGGCCACCAGCCAGCCTTGTGCGGGTTCGGGAAATAGTCGCGCGCACGCACCCAGATCATGCAGTGGTAATGGGGCCGGCCGCGCTTGGTGAGTTCCATCACCCACACCATGCGCATCCGCGTTCCGTTGCAATTGCGCTTGAACCAATCGCGCACGTGCCGCCGAAAATCGCCCACATGACCCGCCTGCCATGCATCGTCCTGCGCGTAGGTGAGCGTGACGAACAGGCGGCGCCAACGAACGTTCTGTTCATCGGTATGCGCGGCTGCATCAAGAATGTGCGCCGAATTGCGCACCGCCTTCTGGAGCTTTCGCACACGAGATGAATAGACGTCTATTTCGATGATCTCTCGGAGCGGTGCTCCCTTTGTTTTATATGGGTCAAGTTTCGCGGGCGCGCCGCATGCGCTTGCGCTGTCTTCCACGCCAAAGAAGCGAGCGCGAGCGAGATCGGCGAACGGCGCATCCAGGGCGTTCTGTTGCTCTGCGTACTCGCGTGCCTGTCGTGCGCCGAATGCTCGCAATGCGCGCATGGCAGGACTGGCATATTCGCGCGTTCGTCGCGACATGCGCGGCGGCGGCAACTCAAGCGCGCTCGTGCCAGCAAACCTGCCGGCACCGCTGCGCATGGTGTAGAAGTCTGTGGGCTTGCCGTCAGCGATCACAGGCTCACCCCGAACGCATCGCCCAGGGTGTCAAGGTCAAGCTCCACGCCATCCTCTACGGCAGCATCAAGCAAGACGATGGCGCAGGTTGCATAGGCGGCTTCAAGACTCACCTGCCCCAGCAAGCCGGCAGCTTCAGAGTGAGAACGCATAGCCGCAATGCGGCCGCTCAGTTCGATATCAGCCGCCACTTTCGCGCTCCTGCAAGCTGCGCAACTGGCCTTCCCAGCGGCGCAAGTAGTCGATCAATCGTTCACGCCGCTGCAATGCGGCCACTGCAATCGAAAGGCCGGCGTGCACGCCTTCGACGTAAACGAGTCGAGCATCACGCTCAACACGTTCACTGCCCTGCCCTATGCGCGCGGCGTGCATGCACACACGACGGTCGAATGCCGTCGCGGTTTCTGAGATGGAACGAACGGGAGCGCTCATCAGCGCTTTACGCCCTGCTTGGCGCACTGTTGGCCGATGACCTCGCCCAATGCCGCGAAGTCGGCCTTCTCATCCCGGGACGCAACGGGAGAGTGATTGGCATAGAGAAGCGCCATTTCCAAATCCGACGCCTGATCGCGCGTCAGCGTGAGGATCACCTCGGCTTGAAGGATGCGGTTCACAGAACCCACCCTTCCGCACGCAGGCGGGCTTGGCGGTCGCGGTAGGGTTTCGAGGCCAAAAGCAGCCAGAAGGCCGGGAGAGCGACGCAGAGAGCGGCGGTGAGGTACATGGATGGCCCCTTGTGGTGTATCCGACTCGGATACAACGGGGCTATGTATACTGGTCGTGGACACCACTGTCAACGGGACGGAAACATGAGCGCGACCATCGATCTGCTAGACCGGTACATCAAGGCGTCGGCCTTACCGTCAGACAACGCAGTGGCAAAGAGTCTTGGTATTGGGCGGGCGGCGGTCAGCAAGTGGAGAAATGGGCTAGGCCACCCGGACGCCGATAGCGTCGCCGCGATGTGCGCCGCGACGGGCCAAGCCATCGCTCACTGGCTACCGCTGATCGAGGCAGAGCGCGCACGTAACCCGGAAGCGCGCAAGGTGTGGCTTCGACTTGCTCAAATGGCCGCAGCCGTGACCCTTGTTGTTGGCCTGTCGCCGGCTCACGCCGGGGCCGCCCCTTCGGCCCATAAACCGGGCACCCTGTATATTATGTAAAATTCTAGATGGAGCCAGTGAGCCGCTGCGGATGGCTGTAGACGACGTATCGTCCCGGCCGCACGAATCCAGCCAAGGTGAGATGGCTGGATTGAGCCAGGGCTACGGCGAGTGCCGTTGGTGCGGATATGGCGGCCAGGACGCCGACGCCAAGGTTGGCGGCTTTGGTGACCATCTCGTAGCTCGCTCGGCTGGTGACCAATACGAAGCCTTCGCGCATATTGGTGCCGTCGCGAGACAAGGCGCCCAAGAGCTTGTCCAGCGCATTATGGCGGCCGACGTCTTCGCGTACGCAGCGGATTTCGCCCTCGATCGATGCCCAGGCGGCGGCGTGCACGGCGCCGGTTTGGCTATTCAGTGGCTGATGCTGTGCTAATGCGGCCAGCGCTTGTTCCAGTGCGTGAGCGGCGACCAGGGGGCCTTCCGGTATTTGAGGCGATGGTCGAAGCACGTCTTCCAGGTGGCGGTTGCCACAAAGCCCGCAACCGCTGCGGCCTGGCATGAGGCGAGCGGATTCGTTGTCCACGGCTTCCACGTCATCGGCCTCGATGTCGATGACGTAACCTTCCAGTTGTTCGTGTACGGCGACGCTGCGGATGTCGCCGGCGCGCGCTACGCGGCGCTCGCTCAGGGAGAATCCGTAGGCAAAATCCTCCAGGTCCAGCGGCGTGGCCATCATGACGGCAAAGGCTTCGCCGTTGTAGCGCAACTCGACGGGCATCTCTTCGGCCAGCCAGTCCTCGCCTGCCCGCTTCTCTGTGCCCTGGTGGACGATAACCGCGCGACGCGCCAAGCCGGAATGTTCCATGACGTCAGATCTCGTGTTGACTGGGCAAGGACGAGGCGGACAGCCGCACGGGAATGGATTTGTAACCGGGCGTGCCGGACCGGGGATCGTGATCGTCCAGGGCTAGCAAGCCGTTACCCTCCGGGTAATACATCGCCACGGAGCCTCGCGCGATACCAAAGGCTACCGCGACCAAGCCGTTCACGGTGCGTCCGTTGGGCGTGCCATCCAGTTGACTTGCGACCACATCGATGCGATCGCCCTCTCGCAGGCCGCGCTCGGCAAGGTCTTCCGGGTTCACGAAGACTACGTCACGCCTGCCGGTAATGCCGCGATAGCGGTCGTTGAGGCCGTAAATACTGGTGTTGTACTGATCATGAGAGCGGATCGTGGCCAGCCGGAGTAGATCCACGGCCTCCGCAGGCTGCTCAGCCATGGGAGCGAGCAAGAAATGAGCTTTGCCGTCCGACGTGGACCAGCGCCGCTGTGCCGCGGCGTTCTCCAGGTAGAAGCCTCCGGGCAGACGGATGCGCGCGTTGTAGTTGGCAAACATGGGCAGCACCGCCTCGATGCCCTCGCGGATACGATCGTAGTCCGCGACCATCGCCTCCCAATTCACCTTGGTGTTGGGCAGCGTAGCGCGAGCCAGCAACGCAATGATGGCGGGCTCGGATCGCAACTCTTGGGAGGCGGGCTTCAGCCTGCCTTGTGAGCCGTGCACCATCGACATTGAGTCTTCGACGGACACGAGTTGCGGCCCGCTGGCTTGAAGGTCGAGTTCGGTGCGCCCCAGGCATGGCAGTACAAACGATTGGCGTGCGGGTATCAGGTGTGAGCGATTGAGCTTGGTGGCGATATGCACCGATAGCTCCAGTTTACGCATCGCGGGGAACGTAAGCTGTGGATCGGACATGGCGGTGGCCAGGTTGCCGCCCAGGCAGATCAGTGCCTTGGATTGTCCCGCAGCGATGGCTTGTACCGCCGCCACAGCGTTATGCCCAGGTGCCGATGGCGGCTCGAATCCGTACGTGCGACGGATGCCCTCCAGCAAGGCAGCGCTGGGTTTTTCGGTGATGCCCACCGTGCGATCGCCCTGCACATTGGAGTGTCCGCGCAACGGGCAAATGCCGGCACCCTGCTTGCCAATATTGCCGCGTAGAAGCAGCAGGTTTACCAGTTGCTGTACGTTCTCGACGCCATGGCGATGCTGCGTGATGCCCATGCCATAGCAAATGATGACCCTCTCAGCACGGGCGTAAATAGCCGCGGCGGATGCGATCTCCGCCTTTGCAAGGCCCGATTGATGCTCGATGCTTTCCCATGAGGTGCCGTGCAGGTCTGACGCCAGGGCGTCAAAGCCTCGGGTGTGCTCATCGATAAAGCTCCGGTCGAGCATGCCGGCGCCTCCGGCCGCACGGTCAGCAGCGTCGGCCTCCAGCAGCCACTTCATCATGCCCTTCAGTGTGGCTATATCGCCGCCAATCTTTGGCTTGAAGTAGGTCGAGGCGATCGGCACCGAGCGACCGGTGAGCATTTCCGTAGGGTCTTGCGGTGAAGTGAAGCGCTCCAGCCCGCGTTCGGGCATGGGGTTGAACACCACAATCGGTGCACCGCGCAGCGATACCTCTCGCAACGTACCCAGCATGCGCGGATGGTTGGTGCCTGGGTTGTGGCCCACGCAGAACACCGCGTCCGCATGATCGAAATCTTCAAGGGATACAGTGCCCTTCCCTACGCCAATGGCTTCGGTCAAGCCGACGCCGCTGGCTTCATGACACATGTTCGAACAGTCAGGGAAGTTGTTGCAGCCGTATTCGCGCACGAACAACTGATACAGGAATGCCGCCTCGTTGGAGGTTCGACCTGAGGTGTAGAACTCGGCCATGGCCGGATCGGGCAAGGCTTGCAGTGCGGCGCCAATGCGCGCGGCGGCATCCTCCCAGGAGATCGGGAGGTATTTGTCCTGCTCGGCATCGTACGCCATGGGATGCGTCAGGCGCCCCTCGTCCTCCAGCGCGTGGTCACTCCACTCCCATAGCTCCGTGAGCGTGTGCTCGGCGAAGAATTGGGGTGTAGTGCGCTTGGAGGTGGCCTCCCATGACACTGCCTTGGCGCCGTTTTCGCAGAACTCGAATGAGGACGTGTGACGGGGATCAGGCCATGCACAACCCGGGCAATCGAAACCCATAGGTTGATTGACGCGACGCAATGCCTCGACTGAACGCCCCGTCGCCATCTGTCCACGAATGGCCTTGGCCACGGCACGTAGCGCGCCCCAGCCACCGGCGGGGCCCTCGTAGGGCTGGATGCTTTTGTCGGGTTCGGAGTCGTTGGGCGGCGTGCTCATGGAGTTGTCACTTTGCGGAAAGGCTTGCTGTTGCGCCCCACATGATTGGCGCAGAGGTGATTCTGCACACGGATCATGGAGAAGTCGTTGAGTGTACGTCGCTATCGAAGCAAATCGTGGGCGCCAGTACGCGGTGGAGCGCGCTCAAGCCTCGCCTTCCGTTGGCCAGCAACGGATGGCGTCGGGCTGCAGCGACAGCCATGGCGCGGGTGGCAACTCGCGTCCCGGCGGCAATTGCATCCACAGTCGTGCCTGTCCGCAGCGCATGCCCAGGTAGCTGCCATGGACATTCGTCTGTCGCAGGTCGAACTGGGCCGCGATAGCCCCCTGCGATGCCGATTCGCTCAGTGCGACGGCACTGGGCGGGATATGCCAATCCACTGTCGCACCGTCAGCCAGCGCGGTGCGTACGGGAACGGCGACACCCGCCTCAGGCCACCACAATTGTTGTGCGCCGGGCGTGCCGATCACGCGCCCGCGTTGCACATTGCGCAATCCAAGAAGGCGCGCCACAGCCCCGCTGGCCGGCTGTGCGTAAACCTGATCGGGCGTGCCTATCTGCACAATGCGTCGCGCATGCATTACTACGAGGCGATCCGCGACTGCGGCCAGCGCCGGATCGTGGCTGACAGCGAGGGCGGGAATGGCGGCCTGATGCACTTCCGCAATCAGCTCGGCGAGCACTTCGTCACGAGTAACAGGGTCCAGCGCGGAGGTGGGCTCGTCCAGAAGCAGCAAGCTGGGACGGCGGGCCAGCGCGCGGGCCAGCGCCACGCGTTGCTGCTGGCCACCCGATAGCGATGCCGGCCAGCGTTCCGCCAATTCGGCCAAGCCTACGCGCTCCAGCCACTGGATAGCCATCGCGCGGCGATCTGGTCCACGCAGGGTAAAGGCGACGTTCTCCCAGGCGCGCAGGTGCGGAAACAGGGCGTGCCCCTGCGGCAGATAACCGACGGCACGCTGCTGCGGCGGCAGATGGTTGAACGGTTCGCCGCGCGCCGAAATCAGCCCGGCGATGGCCTTCAGCAATAGCGTCTTGCCTTCGCCGCTGGCGCCCAGCAATACCGTAAAACCCTCCACTTCGAAGCGGGCATGCAGCGATACGGGGTATTCAATGCGGTAATCGATCTGCATTAGGAGAGCCGCCTGCGTACCGCCATGCCCAGAACCAAGGGCAACGGCAGCGCGACCAGGAAGAACACCCAAAGGAGCGGGTAGACGGCATCCAACCCGACGTTTTGCAGGTTCACCCACAGCTTTACTGGAATGCCCTGCGGGTAATAGGCAATGATCAAAACGGCGCCGAATTCACCCAATGCGCGCACCCAGGCCAGTGCTACGGCCGCGGCCAACCCCAGCCGTGCCAGCGGCAGACTGACGTGAATAAAACTACGCCAAGGCGAATAGCCAAGCGTGAGCGCTATCTGCTCCAGTTCGCGCGGGACACCTTCAAACGCGGTTCGGGCCGCCATCACGTAATAAGGGAGTGCAGCGTAAAACTGGGCCAGCACGAACGCAGGGGCGGAATTGGTGAGCAGTAGCCCTGCCCGCTCCAGCACGTGTCCCGCGGCCCCGTAGGGGCCATACATGGTGGCCAGCAGCAGGCCCATGGCTAGCGGCGGCGTAAGCAATGCAACGAGCAGCAACGCATCGATCAGCCACTGGCCGCGCATTCGATGCCGCGCCAGCCACCAGGCCAAGGGCGTGCCCAGGCCCACGATCGGCACAAGCGACAACAGACTGTAGCCGAGTGATACGCCAACCGCCGCGCCATCGCCCTGGGTGAAAGCGAAATGCCGCCAATGGGTGGACAGCAGCAAGCCGACAAAGGGTGTAACCAGTATCAGCAGCGTCAGTGCTGCTGGCAGCGCAGACAGTCGCAGGCGAAAGGGCGCCGTATCGGCCACGGATGTCACAGGGTGTCGCCGTGTGGTGGATCATAGCCGCGCTCATGAAGCATGGCCTGGCCTTCACTGGCTTGCAGCAGGTGCACGAAGTCGGCGGCAAGCGCCGGTTGCCTGCTTTCACTCAGCACCGCGGCATAGAACACCAGCGGCTGCGCCTTGAGCTCCTTGCCGTCGGCAAGATGCAGGCTTGCCTTTGCGTACCACGCCTCTTGCATGGCCGGCTGTGCCAGGTTGATCTCGTCGGGAAGGTCGATGGTGGGCAAATGGTGCGAATACGCTGCGCTGGCATAACCAATGGCAGCGTCGATCTGGCCGGCCTGGAGGCGCGACATCAGCGAGGGTTCGGCGAATATCTGGCTGGGATTTTGCAGTTCGCCAGCGACCTGTCGCAACAGGCCGGCCTGTTTGTAATAGCGCTCGGCGAGCTGTAGCGTGAGCAAGGCATTGGCGCCCTGGGGATCGACCGCGGGATCGGTTCGCCCAAGGCGAACACCGGGTTCGCGCAGCACGTCTTGCCAATGTTTTTCACCGCGCGCGGCCGCCGCGAAGTCTGCCGCGTAGCGACTGCCTGGGCTGTAGATCACCACCATGCGCGTGCTGGCTATGGGCACGGCATGCTCGATACGTGCGGCCTGCTGCAGCACCTTGATTGGCCCCGGGGTAATGGCGATGAACACGTCCGCCTGCAGCTGTTTTGCCGCCAGTAGCCGGGCAAGCGCGAACGAGCCCTGCCCGATGCCTTCGTAACGTGCGTTGTGCGCCTTTGCAAAGGCTGGCCCCAGCGATTCATCCATCACCACGCCCATTGAGCCGGCGTAGGCGACACGAAGCGTCGGCGTGTCGTCTGCGTAGCTGGCGATGCTGGTGAGAAAGAGTAGTGGCGCTAGCCAGCGCAATAGGAACGGTCGGGTCATGCCCTGCCCTCTTTCGAGTGACGACGATGACGCACGCTATCGCGCACATCGACATCAAACAGTAGTTGCAGCGGCTCCCCGCTGGGTACAGCCAACGTTATCGGCAGGCCATCGCGGCTAGGCAGGCGAGAGGCGAAGGCATGCACCTCGGCCCTGTTCAATACGATGCGCCAACCATCGCTCTCGCGTTGCCATCCGGGCGTGGCGCCCAGGGCCAGTCGCTGGCACTCCACCACACCGTCTGGCCATTGCGTGTGATTGCTCACCTCGGCGCCGTCGAGAAGCCGGGCCAGCTCCGCTTCGTCGATGCGCACACGGAGCGTCTGGTCCTGCAGTTGCACCTTCATCCAGTCACCTCGTTCCATTGGGTTGCGGTGTTGCAGTCGGCGAGTTGCGCCCGTTCGCTTGCATCGAGCGGAAGGGCTTGATGGTTCAGGGCGACCTGCAGGGCGCGCAGCGAACGTTGGCGCGGATCGTCTTGCTGCATAAGATTCTGCAGCATTGCGCGACTGGCGTTGTCCAGGCGCAAGCGCAGCGGCAGTACGTGATCCACAAAGCTGAGGCTGCGTGCACCGGGGTGTTCGCAGCGCAATCGTCGCAACAGCGGGGGCTGCAGCAGCGGCATGTCGACCGGGATCACCAGTAAGTCGATATTGCCCGCGATGGCTCGTGCGATGCCCTCCAGTCCGCCCAACGGGCCGGCATGCGGCCACGCGTCGGCGATGCCGCCGTAGTCCGGGCGGTCGCCCGCCACCCGGGTTTCCGTGACGTCGGCTTGCTTTAGTGCCGCGAGTTGGCGCTCGATCAGCGGCCGCCCTTGCCAGGGAAGCAGCGCTTTGTCGCGCCCCATGCGCGAGGATAAGCCGCCAGCGAGTACCACGCCGATGCATGGCAGGATTTCAGTGATGGTGTCCATGAACGGCGTTGCCGTCCTCGCCGGTCGCGTCGTGCGCGGTAGCATCCGACTCCGGCTGGCATAACGAGCAGCCTTCGCTCCAGGCGCTATCGCCGTCGATGTAGTGTTCCTGCTTCCAGATCGGCGCCTCGTGTTTGACAGCCTCGATCGCCAACCGGCAAGCCTGGAAGGCTTCGGCCCGATGCGGCGTGCCAGCGGCCACGACAACGGCCACGTCGCCCAGGCTCAGATGTCCCTTGGCATGGGCGATATAGAGCTTCAGCGGCGCACCTAGTTCGTGCTGGGCGCGTTCGCCGATGGCGCGGAACGTGCGCAGGGCTAATGGCTCAAAAAGATCGTAGCTGATGCCGGTGACCTGCCGGCCCAGGTTGAACTCGCGCACCTTGCCCACGAAAACGGCGATGCCGCCAAAGCGGGGGTCGGAGACGAAATCGAGTGCTTCTGCCACATTCAGTGCGGCCAATTGGCGCTCGACGACGGCAACGTGCAGGTCATCCATGTCAGCCTCCGCTCACCGGGGGCAGTACCGCCAGCTCAAGATTTTCCGGGACCTTGCGATGGTTGTGGAGAATTTCGTCCGCACTGGCGAATGCCGATACCCGCACCAGCCCAGCATTGATTGCGGGGGCATGGTCGCGCAGGTGCTCCGTCAGCAGCTCGCGCAAGGTGGCGATGGTGCTGTCCGGCGGCACGTCTACCTCAAGGTAGCCGCGTGGATCTGCTTCGCGCAGCGCCCCATAGAGTGCAATTCGAACATTCATTCGCCGCTGCTCCACACCCATGAAGGGCTTTCCAAATGACCTGGGCCATAGACATCTACTGGTGATCCCGCTGGCAACTCACTGGCCTCCAGCGGGATTCTGATCCAGGCATTCGCCTCGGCAAGCGGGCGGATGCGGTAGGACTCCTGCCCTGTCAGTGCAATGGCGGCCAACTGCCCTTGCCGATTGATCTCAAGCCGTGATTTCAAATACATGTCCAAGCGCGGCTTCTTGGAATACGCCGCAGCCAAGGGCACCTGCCACGGCCGCTCCGGTGACAGGCCCAGCATGGTGCGCAGCGCGGGCTCCACAAAGAAGCGCAGCCCCACGGCCACCGCCACGGGATTGCCGGGCAGCCCGAAGAACAAGGTGCCGTCGGGCAGTCGCGCAAACAGCAAAGGCTTGCCCGGTCGAATCGCCACCTTGTGGAACAGTACCTGCGCGCCCAGTTGTTGCAACGCGACCGGCACAAAATCGTAGCGCCCCATGGACACCGCGCCGGTGGAGATGATTACCTGCGCGCCCGAGGTACGCGCACGTGCGACCGCCGCGACAAAAGCATCGACGTCATCGCCCACGGTTTCGGCATGCGTCAGGTCGGCGCCGGCCAGCGGCAGTCGAGCGGTGAGAAAAGGTCCGTTGGAATTGCGGATCTGCCCCGCTGCCAGGGGTGTCGTGGGGTGATCGACCAGTTCGCGGCCTGTGCAGAGCACGGCCACGCGCGGCCTTGCGGCTACTTGGACGCTATCCACGCCGAGCGCAGCCAGCAGCATGAGGTGCTGCGGTGCCAGCAAGGTGCCGGCGGCCATGACCGATGTGCCGGCAGCTACGTCGGAGCCAGCGAAGCGCACGTTCTGCCCAGCGGCCACGTCGGCCAGTAAACGCGTGCGCGGCGGGTTGTCCAGGCGCTCGGTCTGTTCCAGCGGAATGACCCGATCGAGTCCATCGGGCATGCGGGCGCCGGTCATGATCTCCCAGGCGCCATGCGCGTTGCCGCGCATCGCATCGCCCGCGGCTTGTTCGCCTTCGATCCCCCATTCGGAACCGGCGCGTAACGGCTCAACCCCGCCGCCGAGCGCGTAACCATCCATCGCCGAATTGTCGAACGGCGGCAGATCGCTGGCACTCACCACCGGCTGTCGGAGTATGCGGCCCAGCACGGCGGCGCCGGGGCAGCTTTCGGTCGGCGTCTGCGTGGAGGCTTCCCGGATGATCTGCAATGCATCGGCAGGATCAAGCAAAGCGTGACTCATGCGTGGCCCTCGCCGGCCGCCATGTGCAGGGCATGACCGAGGATGGGCGCGAGAATGTCCATGCCTTCCGCCACCGCCTTGGCGCTACCCGGCAAGGCGATCACCAGCGTGCGGTCGATCAGTACCGCGTCGGTGCGGCTCAGCCAGGCCATGAGCGTGTGTTGGCTGCTTTCGCTGCGGAATAGCTCGCCAATGCCGGCTACATGTCGATCGGCCACCATGGACAGCGCCTCCGGCGTGCGATCGCGCGGGCCCAATCCGGTGCCGCCCGTGCAAAGTACGAGCTGGGTGCCGGTGGTGGCCAGTTCACGCAGGCGCGCAGCCAGCGGCTCTGCTTCATCGGCATGCAGCTCGGCCCGTGCCGTATCAGCCCCCAGGGTACGCAAGCGATCGACCAGGGTGGGACCGGAGACATCCTGGTAGTCGCCGCGACTGGCGCGATCGCTGAGTGTGATCACGGCCGCGGTTACGCCATCCAGGCGGGCGGGCGTACGGGGGCGATAGTGCTCGCGCTCCGCCTCGCTCATGCCATCCGGGTGAAGCCACAGCCCTTTCTTGCCGCCTTCCTTGAACAGCAGGCGGACGCCGCCCAGCGACAAGGCAGGCTGCACGGGCTTGGTCAGGTCGTAGAGCGTGAGCAGGGCCGCACTGACGCCGGCCAGGGCTTCCATCTCCACCCCGGTACGGGAGAACGTCGCTACCTCGCAATAAACGCGAATAGCCTGGCGCGCGGCCACGCATTCGCAGCGAACATCGATGTACTCCAGCGGCAGCGGATGGCACAGCGGCATGAGCTGCGAGGCATTCTTGGCGCCTTGCAGGCCAGCGATCTCCGCCATGGTGATGGCGTCGCCTTTGGGCAGTCGCCCCTGTGCGATGGCGTCGTACGCGTCGCCTGCCTGCAGCTCGCCCACGGCCACGGCGCGGCGCGCGGTGGCGCGCTTGCGGCGCACGTCTGCCATATGGAAATGGGCGCGCGGTTCGCGCTCGGGCATGAATCAGCCTCCGGTAGATGCCAAATGAGGAGTGATGCCGGTACGGCCTTGGTGCAAGTGGTGTGTCTCTTCCTTGCGCACGAGCTGGCCACCGATGGCGCGCACTAACTCGTCCAGTTGCTCGTCGGCCTGCAATAGCGGGCGCAGCGGGATGCCGAACTCACCAAAAAGGCACAGGCGGAGGTCGCCCGTGGCCGTAACGCGCAATCGGTTGCAGCCGCCGCAGAAATCTTTCGAGTACGGCGCAATGATGCCGATGCGTCCGGCATAGTCGGCATGCTGATACTCGCGCGCCGGGCCTGCATCGGCTGCGCGCGGAAGCGCCTGCCAGCCCGAGGCCTGCAGTTGGGCCTCCAGTAGCTCAGCGCGTACATGGTGTTCGCGGAAAAAACCGAGATTGTCGCCAGTCTGCATCAGCTCGATAAAGCGCAGGCCTATCGGCCGATCGCGTAAATAGTCGAGCCACGCGGGTAGCTCGCGGTCGTTCACGTCGCGCAGCAGCACCGCGTTGAGCTTGACCGCGGGAAGTCCGGCCGCCACCGCCATATCGATGCCATCCAGGATGTCAGCAAGGCGGTCGTGACCGGTGATGCGCGCAAAGCGGGCCGGGTCGAGACTATCCACGCTGACGTTGATGGCGTTGAGTCCCGCATCCATCCACTCATTGAGGCGCCGCGAAAGCAAGGTCCCGTTGGTGGTCATGGCCAGCTTGCGTACGCCAGGTACGGCGGCGGCGGTGCGCAGCACGTCGGTGAGGTCATGGCGCACGGAGGGTTCGCCACCGGTGATGCGCAGCTTGTGCATGCCGACCGCCGCGAAGCCGCGAAGAAGTCGCGCGATCTCAGGCAGGTCCAGTGGCGCGGCCATGCCCGGTGCGGCGTGATAGCCCTTCGGCAGGCAATAGGTGCAGCGGAAGTTGCACGCTGGAATGACCGATAGGCGCAAATACGGAAAGCGACGGCCGTAGCGATCGGTCAGCACGGGCACGTCGTCCCCTCGCCGCTCCGGAGGCGGTGAAGCGAGCGCGTTTTCCCGCCCAGGCGGGGAACTGCAAACCACGGACACTGCACTCCATTCCTTATCGGGGCGTGGGCCTGTCTTCCAGGCGTTGGAGACATTACGTCGCGTTAACAATCGCCCTGCCTGTCGACGTCGAGCCGAGCCTCGGCGCATGGCTTGAAGTATGTGCGCAGCCGCGCCAGGACACCAAGTCTTTTTGACGATGCTGTCATAAAGCCCATTGTGTGAAGGTGCCCCTCACAATCGGTTCGGCATCCATACGACACGCCATATGGCGGCCTGAGGTATCCACCCACGGCTAAGCCCTGTCGCATCCGACGTACCGTCATTCCTCCCAATGACAAGCGAACGGAGCGTGCCCAACTTATGCTAACTTTTGCCTAGCCAACGGGACGCGTCCCGTTGCCTTCAGGGAGTAGTACGAGCCACGTCCGCCCCTTTACCCGGGCGGCATGTTTAGCCAGATTTCCCGGGAGCAACAACGATGGCACTCACCCGTCGCGAGTTCATCAAATTCACCGGCTTGGGGTTGGCTGCGTCCAGCCTGGGCGTGCTCGGCTTTGGGGCCTCGGGCGAGGCGCAAGCCGCCGCCGTGCGGCCCTTCAAGCTCACCCACGCCACCGAGACGCGTAACACCTGTACGTATTGCTCGGTAGCGTGCGGCATTCTGATCTACAGCATGGGCGATCGTGCCAAGAATGCCCGCTCCAACATCATCCATATCGAAGGCGACCCGGATCACCCGGTGAATCGAGGCACGCTGTGCCCGAAGGGTTCGGCCCTGCTCGATATCGTGCATGCGCCTACCCGCCTGAAGGCGCCGCGGTATCGGCCGCCAGGGGGCACCGAGTTCAAGGAAGTGTCCTGGGATTTTGCACTGGATCGCATCGCTCGCCTGATGAAGGACGATCGCGACAAGCACTTCATGACGCAGAACGCGGCCGGCACCACCGTCAATCGCTGGACCAGCACCGGCATGCTGGCGGCGTCGGCATCGTCCAACGAAACCGCCTACCTCACGTGGAAGGTAGCCCGTTCGCTCGGCATGGTGGTGTTCGACAACCAGGCGCGCGTCTGACACGGACCGACGGTGGCCAGTCTGGCCCCATCATTCGGTCGCGGTGCGATGACCAACACCTGGCAGGACATCAAGAACGCCAATCTCGTTATCGTCATGGGTGGCAACGCTGCCGAAGCGCATCCTTGCGGCTTCAAATGGGTCATCGAGGCCAAGATCGAGAACGGCGCCAAGCTGGTCGTGGTCGATCCGCGCTTTACCCGCACGGCGTCGGTGGCCGATTACTACGCCCCCATCCGACCGGGGACGGACATCGCATTCCTCAACGGGCTGATTCGCTACCTGCTGGAAAAGGACGCGATCCAGCACGAATACGTGCGCGCCTATACCAATGCCGGCCTGATCGTGAAGGATGGTTTCGCGTTCAACGAAGGCCTGTTCAGCGGCTACAACGAAGAGAAGCACAGCTACGACAAGTCCAGCTGGGACTACGAGTTCGACCAGGACGGCTTTGCCAAGTCGGACGACACCTGGCAGAACCCGCGCTGCGTCATCAACCTGCTCAAAGAGCATGTTTCCCGCTACACGCCGGACATGGTGTCGCGCATTTGCGGCACGCCGCAGGACAAGTACCTGCACATCTGCGAGCTGGTGGCCGCCACGGCGGCGCCGGACAAGGCCATGACCAGCCTGTTCGCCCTGGGCTGGACCCAGCACTCGGTGGGTGCGCAGAACATCCGCACCATGGCGATGATCCAGTTGTTGCTGGGCAATATCGGCGTGGCCGGTGGAGGCATGAATGCCCTGCGCGGTCACTCCAACATTCAAGGCTTGACCGATATCGGCCTGCTTTCCAACTTGATGCCGGGTTATCTCAACCTGCCCAACGAAAAGGAAACCAGCTTCGACGAATACATGAAGACGAAGCTGTACAAGCCTTTGCGGCCGGGCCAGACCAGCTATTGGCAGAATTACCGCAAGTTCGTGGTCAGCCTGCAGAAGGCCATCTACGGCGATGCGGCAACCCAGGACAACAACTGGGCGTACGACTGGCTGCCCAAGCTGGACGTGCCGCTGTACGACATCATCAAGGCCTTCGAGATGATGAATAGCGGCCAGATCAACGGCTACATCTGCCAGGGCTTCAACCCGCTGCAGGCGTTTCCTGACCGCGGCAAGATCCGTCGCGGGCTCAGCAAGCTGAAGTTCCTGGTCACCATGGACCCGCTGGACACCGAGACCTCGCGCTTCTGGCAGGATTTTGGCCCGCAGAACCCGGCCAAGTCCGCCGAAATCCAGACGGAAGTGTTCCAGTTGCCCACCACGTGCTTTGCCGAGGAAAACGGCTCGCTGGTCAATTCGGCGCGCTGGCTGCAATGGCACTGGAAGGCGGCCGACGGACCGGGCCAGGCCATGTCCGACATCTGGATCATGACGGGCCTGTTCCATCGCCTGCGGGATCTGTATCGCAAGGAAGGCGGCGCGTTTGCCGACCCGCTCTTGAACCTCACCTGGAAATACACCGATCCGAACAATCCGGACCCGGAGGAACTTTCCAAGGAGATGAATGGCCGAGCACTGGCCGATCTCACCGACGCAACCAGTGGCGCAGTCACCAAGGGGGGCACCCTGCTCGATGGGTTTGCCCAGCTGCGTGACGATGGCACGACGGCCTCCGGTTGCTGGATATTCGCCGGCAGCTTTACCGAGAAGGGCAACCAGATGGCGCGGCGCGACGCCACCGATCCGCGCGAGCAAGGCATCGCCCCCAATTGGGCGTGGGCGTGGCCGGCCAATCGACGCATCCTGTACAACCGCGCCAGTGCCGATCCGGATGGCAAACCATGGAATCCGGCCAAGCCGATCATTTCCTGGAATGGCATGCGCTGGGTGGGTATCGATGTACCCGACTACGGCCCCACGGTGAAGCCATCCGATGGTGTCGGCCCATTCATCATGAACGCCGAGGGCTTGGGGCGACTGTTTGCGCGCGACCAAATGGCCGACGGCCCGTTCCCTGAGCATTACGAGCCGATGGAGTCACCGGCAGCCAATGTGCTGCATCCCAAGGTGAGCGCCAACCCGGTCGCCCGCGTGTTTTCCGATGATCGCGCGGCCTTCGGCACGCCCGAGCACTTCCCTTATGTGGCTACCACCTACCGCCTCACCGAGCACTTCCATTACTGGACCAAGCACGCGCTCATCAACGCCATCCTCCAGCCCGAGGAGTTCATCGAGATCGGCGAGGTGCTGGCCAAGGAGAAAGGCATTGAGCAAGGCGGCTGGGTAAAGGTGTCGTCCAAGCGTGGCGAGGTGGTGTGCAAGGCCTATGTGACCAAGCGCATCAAGCCGCTCGCAGTCGATGGCAAGCCAACCCATGTGATTGGCGTGCCCATCCACTGGGGTTTCACCGGGCAAGCCAGGAAGGGCTACGGCGCCAATACGCTCACGCCATCGGTCGGCGATGCCAATACGCAGACGCCGGAATTCAAGGCGTTCCTGGTCAACGTTGAAAAGACCACGGCTCCGGCAGCCTGAGGACATAGTCATGTCAGACCTGCAATCGCAAGACTATATCCGCCGCTCCGCGTCGACCATGACGCCTCCCTCGGCGCGCAATCACGAGGAGGAAGTCGCCAAGCTTATCGATGTCAGCCGCTGTATTGGCTGCAAGGCCTGCCAGTCAGCATGCATGGAGTGGAACGACTTGCGGCCGGAGATCGGTCACTTCGAGGGCTCCTACCAGAACCCGGCCGACCTGGGCCCCAGCGTCTGGACCCTGATGAAGTTCGCCGAGTACGAGAACGAACAAGGCAACCTGGAATGGCTAATCCGCAAGGATGGCTGCATGCACTGCGAAGACCCGGGTTGCCTCAAGGCCTGCCCCGCGCGCGGGGCCATTGTGCAGTACGCCAATGGCATCGTCGACTTCATCAGCGACAAATGCATCGGCTGCGGCTACTGCGTAAAGGGCTGCCCGTTCGACATCCCCCGCATCAGCAAGACCGATCACAAGTCCTACAAATGCACGCTTTGCTCTGATCGTGTGTCGGTCGGCCTGGAGCCGGCCTGCGTCAAAGCCTGCCCCACCGGCGCCATCATGTTCGGCTCGAAGACGGACATGAAGCACTGGGCCGGCGAGCGTATCGACGAGCTGAAGTCGCGCGGCTTCGACAAGGCAGGCCTTTACGATCCGCAGGAAGTCGGCGGTACGCACGTGATGTACGTACTACACCATGCCGACAAGCCGTCGTTGTACTCCGGCCTGCCGGACAAGCCGCGCATCAGTCCCGTGGTGAGCGCCTGGAAGGGTGTCATCAAACCGTTGGCGCTGATCGGCATCGGGCTTGCCGCCCTCGCCGGCTTCTTCCACTCGGTGACGGTCGGCCCGAACGAGGTCACTGAAGAAGATGAGGTCGAGGGCGAGCGCGCGCTGCGGGAAAAGGAGAACACCCCATGAGCCGCCCGAAGACCGTCATCATCCGCTACACCGCGCTCAACCGCGTCAATCACTGGATTACCGCGATCTGCTTTGTGCTGCTTACGCTGTCGGGCCTGGCGATGTTTCACCCCATGCTGTTCTTTTTTTCCGAGCTGTTCGGCGGCGGCCAATGGATGCGCGCCGCACATCCATGGATCGGCATCCTGCTCTTGCTCAGCTATATCGGCTTGATCATTCAGTTCTGGCGCGAGAACCTGCCGAACAAGGATGACGCCGCGTGGATGGACTCGATGAAGTACGTGGTGACCAACGACGAGGAGCACGTGCCCCCGGTGGGTCGCAATAACGCCGGGCAGAAGCTGGTGTTCTGGTCGATGACCTTGTTGATTCCCGTGCTGTTCTTCAGTGGCATCCTGATGTGGGAGGTGTATTTCGGTGCGGCCACCTCCATCCCGGTGCAGCGCGTGGCGGTGCTGATTCACAGCCTGGCGGCCATCGCGGCCATCATCGTCTGGGTCGTTCACGTGTACGCCGCCATCTGGATTCGCAACTCGGTGCGGGCCATGACCCAGGGCTATGTGACACCCGGGTGGGCTTGGCGTCATCACCGCAAGTGGCTATGGGAACTGGCCTCCGGCCAGCACGGTAAGAACGTGATCAGGAAGCGTCCGTGAAGCAGGCTGGAGCACCACCTACCGGAAAATGGACCGGGCCGGCACATGCCGGCGTCAAGGCACCCGAACCGATCCAACTGCCCGATCCGGTTCAACGCTTCACCGCCGCGGCGCAACGGCTGGAGCAGCTGGCCCCTGGGCATCCACTGCAAGCCTGGTTGCACTTCATTGCGCGACTGACCCGGGCGCAGTGCGCGGTTGCCGCCAGCCTCGCCCCTGCCGCAACACTTAATGCCGCGACGGTATCGCAATCGGTGGATGCGCGCCTTCCGCCCCTGGCGGCGGACGGACTTCGCCGTGAAGCGTCTTGGCGTGAGGGTTTGACCCTGCTGCTCGATCACATCGAGCGTGGCGAACTGCCGCCGGCCGCGCTGGATGCCATCCATCAGCTGCGGCGAAGCGACGACGTGGCCCTGGAAAGGTTGGCCGATCACTTCCTTCGCGATGGCTTGGCTGCCACGGAGGCTGGCCCTGCCGTGTATGTGGTTGCGGCTTTGCAGGTCTATTTCACCTGCTCGGCGGCGCGCTTGAACGTTGAGAATCTACGATTGCTTGAGGAGCGAGGCCTCTGCCCCTGCTGCGGCTCGCCGTCCGTAGCGGGCGTGATCACGGCCAGCGGCCTCACGCCCGGCACGCGCTATCTGTATTGCTCGCTGTGCTCTACGGCTTGGAACCACGTGCGTGCGGTGTGCATCACCTGTGGTGGTACACGCCAACTGCTATTGCAAGGTATCGAGGGCGACGCCGGCGTGGTCAAGGCGGAGACCTGCGACGAATGCCACACCTATACCAAGCTGCTCTATCAACTGCAGGACACGCAGGTCGATCCGTATGCGGATGACCTCGCCTCACTGGGGCTGGATCTATTGGTCGCCGATGCGGGATATGCGCGACATGCTCCCAATCCGCTGCTGCTGGTAGGTGAAGGCGACGCGGTCGCATAGTACATGGCGCCCCGCATGGCATCCTCCATGCGGGGCGATTTCAGCGCATCCCCGTGATCGCCGCGATCAATCCGGCGAGTATGCCAAAGCCGACCACCGCCGCGGCAACCATCATCAACGCGCGCATCGGAAAAGAGCGCGACAGCATGGCCAGCGATGGCAGGCTGACGGGCGGCAAGGTCATCAACAACGCGGCTGCCGGCCCGCCTCCCATGCCAAGGGCCAGCATGGCCTGCACGATAGGCACCTCGCCCGCCGTCGGGATAACGAAGAGCATGCCGGCAAGCGCCAGTGCGACGATCCATAGCCATTGATCGCCAATGGCCGGCCCGATGTGCGGAAACATCCATGCACGCACTGCGCCGAGCAGCAGAACGATCACCACGTACTCGGGGATCAACCTGGCGGCCATCCGCAAGAAGATCTGCAGCCAGCGCCGCCCCACGTCGGCCAGGGAGCGTGGCTCCGCCTCCACGGGCGATGCATCCACCGTCACCGTTGAGCCGGGTGCCGTTATCTTGTCGGCCAGGTAGCCCAGGCCAAATACCATGGGCACGCCCAGCAGCACGCGCAGCAAGGTCCAATGCCAGCCGAGCACAAAGCCGGTAAAGATCAGCGTTGCCGGGTTTAAGGTGGTGTTGCCCAGCCAGAACGCCACCGCGGCGCCGGGCGCGGCTTGTTGTTTGCGCAACCCCACTACCACGGGTGCCGCGCAACAGGTGCACATCATTCCCGGCATGGCGAGCAGGCCGCCGGCCAGTACGCTGCCAATGCCGCGACTACCTAGCACGCGCTTAACCCAGTTCATCGGCAGCAATGCCTGGATGCCCGAGCCGAGCAACAGCCCCAGCACCATGGCTTGCCAGATGGCCTTGCCGTAGCTCAGTGCGTAATCAAGTGCCGCGCTCCACGAGGGTGCCGGCGCACTGGCGGCCTCACCCATCAGGATGGAATGGCCGATCGAATGCTGGGTGGCCGCCACCAGGGCGCGACCGTAATACGGATGCCACTTCACATAAAACAGGCCGGCGATCGCCAGCAATACAAATACCAACACGGAGACACGCACGGTGCGCGCGGTTTGCGTAGCGGTGGACATCCTTCCCCCTGCGAACAGCAGGACATCACGGCCCTACAGGGCACGACATTGCCCGCTGGTCGCCGCACGCCGGCTGCGCTGCGGAGGGCAAGACCTTGGTGGCTGCGCGAACAGCCATGCGCTCAGCATGCTACGGCATCTTGGCAAAGTCACTACGGATCGGAGCGGCGCTTCAATCGACTCCGGTAAGGCGTCGACGAATCCCGGGCGTGCGTGCGGGAATGGGGTGACGTGCGATCTCGCCTTGACCCTGCCCCAATCCGCGCCGCAGCATAGGATCTGATCTGGCCTGGCTCGGTGGCCGCGTATGCGGCTCGGGGCCGGGATACATCGACAACGCCATTGGATGAATGTCATGACGGAATCCCAGGCAAGCCCCCTGCGCCATCTGCCCGCGGTCGCTACCGTGCTGGCGACGGCCGAGGCGGCTTTGTTGCTGGAGCGGCACGGGCGCATCGTTGCGACCGATGCCATCCGCCAGGTCATCGAGGATGCACGCAAGACCTTGCGCGCCGCGCCGGCCGCGGCGCCCAGTGCGAGCGAACTGGCGCAACGTGCCCTCGCTTGCCTGGAGTCACAGTCGTCCGGGCTGCGTCCGCTGTTCAACCTCACGGGTACGGTGCTGCACACCAATCTTGGTCGCGCCATGCTCGCCGAGGCGGCGATCGATGCGGCGGTAGATGCCATGCGTCATGCGGTGGCGCTTGAATACGACCTGGCGGACGGTGAGCGCGGCGAGCGCGACGATCACCTGCGCGCCCTGCTCTGCGAGTTGACCGGCGCGGAAGACGCTACCGTGGTCAACAACAACGCGGCGGCCGTGCTGCTTTGTCTTAATACCCTTGCGCTCGGACGCGAGGCCGTGGTCTCACGCGGGGAGCTGATCGAAATCGGCGGTGCCTTCCGCATGCCCGACATTATGGCGCGGGCCGGTGCATGCATGGTCGAGGTGGGCACCACCAATCGCACGCATCCCACGGACTACCGCCAAGCCTTCAACGAAAGTACGGGCGTGGTGCTGAAGGTACATACATCGAACTACCGGATTCAGGGCTTCACGGCGGAAGTGAGCGCGCATGAATTGGCGGCGATGGCGGCCGATGCCGGCGTTCCGCTGCTGAACGACCTGGGTTCGGGCACCCTCGTCGATCTTTCTCGCCATGGGCTGGCCAAGGAGCCTACGGTGCGCCAGGCTGTTGCCGAAGGCGCATCGCTGGTTACCTTTTCCGGTGACAAGCTGCTGGGTGGACCTCAGGCAGGCTTCATTGTCGGAAAGCGCGCACTTATCGAGCAGATCAACCGCAATCCCTTGAAACGCGCGTTACGCGTGGACAAGGTGCGCCTGGCGGCGATCGAAGCCACGCTCCGCCTCTATCGCGATCCGGATCGTCTTGCCGAGCGCTTGCCCACTCTGCGCTTTCTGGTGCGCGATCATGCCGATATCGAGATGCAAGCGAACCGCCTGCAGCCGATGGTCGCCGAGCGACTCGGCGACGCCTTCGCGGTGAGCGTGGGTGAATGCCTCAGCCAGGTGGGCTCGGGATCCTTGCCGCTCGATACGCTCCCCAGTGCGGCACTGCTGGTTCGCTCGCGCGGTAGCCAGCACGCGCTGGAGAGTTTATCCGCCGCGCTGCGCGCGCTTCCCAAGCCCATCATCGGGCGTATCGCCGACGGCGCCCTTCGACTGGATTTGCGCTGCCTGGGTGAAGCGGACGAACTGTCGTTCCTGGCGTCGCTGGCTCAGCTCGATATCGATCACGGGGCTGCGCACGCCACATGATTGTCGGTACGGCAGGTCATATCGACCACGGCAAAACTTCCTTGGTCAAAGCCTTGACGGGCGTCGATGGCGATCGCCTGAAAGAAGAGAAAACACGCGGCATCACCATCGACCTCGGCTTTGCCTACCTGCCAAGCGAAGATGGTTCCATCCTGGGCTTTATCGATGTGCCCGGTCACGAGCGCTTCGTTCACACCATGGTGGCGGGGGCCAGTGGCATCGATATCGCCCTGCTGGTGGTCGCGGCCGACGACGGCGTCATGCCGCAGACGCTGGAACACCTGGCCATTCTCGATCTATTGGGTGTCGGGCGCGGCTTGATTGCGCTGACCAAGGCAGATCGGGTTCCCGCAGGGCGGCTGGCGGAAGTAAGCACGCAGATCCGGCAAGCGACGGCGGGCACGGCGCTGGATGGCGCCGACATCCTTCCCGTTTCGTCGGTTTCCGGGCTGGGTATCGACGTGCTGCGCGAGCGGCTGTGCAGCGAAGCACGCAGGCGGGGGGAGCGCGCCGCCGACGGCCGCTTCCGCCTCGCCGTCGATCGCGTGTTCACCCTGCCCGGCATCGGCGTCACGGTCACGGGCACGGTGTTGTCCGGCGTCGTCGCCGTCAAGGACGTGGTGCGACTGAGCCCGTCCGGGCTGACGGCGCGTGTGCGCTCGGTGCATGCGCAGAACCGGCCGGTGGAATACGGGCGCGCGGGCGACCGCTGCGCGCTGAATCTCGCGGGCGAGGGTATCGCCAAGCTCGCGATTCACCGTGGCGACATGGTGGTCGATCCGTCTCTGCATGAGCCGACCGATCGCATCGACGCTCGCCTGCATGTACTGCCGGGTGAGCCAAAGCCTATCGGCCAATGGTTTCCCGCACGGCTGCACCATGGGGCGGCCGAGGTAGGCGCCCGCATCGTGCTGCTGGAGGACACACCGTTGTCGGCCGGTGGCTCGGCCGATGTCCAGTTGGTGCTGAGTCGACCGATTGCCGCCACCGCACTCGACCGCTTTGTGCTGCGGGATGTTTCCGCGCAACGCACGATCGGTGGCGGCCATTTTCTCGACTTGCGCGCGCCTCCACGCCAACGGCGCACGCTTGAGCGCGCAGCCTTGCGTGCGGCGCTTTCCATCGGCGAGCCGCATGCTGCTTTTGCCGCGTTGCTCGACGTGCCCCCGTTTGCCTGGGACCTCTCGGCGTTCGCGCGGGATCGCGCGCTGTCAGCCACCAAGCTCGAAGCTATCGTTACCACGCTCACCCCGGTGATCTTTGCTGCGGGCGAAGAACGCATCGCGATCAACCCGGCGCACTGGCAGGCCTTCGTCGCCGCCCTTATCGAGCACTTGACGGCGTTTCACGCCGCGCATCCGGATCTGCAAGGCATTGGACGTGAGAAACTCCGGTTGGCGTTGCAGCCGAGACTGCCTGCGGCAGCCTTTGCGCTGGCCCTGCAGCATGCCGATGTCGCCGGATCGGTGGCTCGCGATGGCGCCTTCGTACGATTGGCCACTCACGCGCTGCAGATGAGCCCCGAGCATGAGGCGTCGTGGCAAAAGATCTCCCCATGGCTTGATGGCGACGTTCGCTTTCGCCCGCCAAGGGTGCGCGATATCGCTACGGCGCTGGCGCGGCCAGAGTCCGAGATTCGGCGGCTCATGAAGCTCTCGGCGCGCATGGGTTTGGTCGATGAAGTCGCTCACGACCACTTCTTTCTGCGCACGACGATGAACGAGATGGTGGGGATTGCCGCCGACGTCGCCGCACAGGCGACGGATGGCCGGTTCACCGCCGCGCAGTTTCGCGACCGGCTCGACAATGGCCGAAAGGTGGCGATCCAGATACTGGAGTTCTTCGACCGGCAAGGTGTTACGCTCAATCACGGCACGCTACGCAGAATCCGGCCGCAGTACATCGATTTGTTCGGAGCTACTTCGCCGTAAGCATGCCGCATGGAAGAGAATCGTCTCCGGTGGGGCGTCCGGACTTCAAATCCGGGTGAGGCAGTCTGACTGCCTTGGGTGGGTTCGACTCCCACTCTCTTCCGCCATATCGCGATGGCTCAGCTCACCTCGATGCCGGGCGCGCCCGCCGTCACCGAGCCGATGATGCTTGCACGCGGGTACCCAGCTTGCTCGATCATCGCCCGAACAGCCTCGGCACGCTCGGCCTTGCAAGCGACCAGTAAGCCACCCGACGTCTGCGGATCGGTCAGCAAGGCGCGACGCCACTCCGGCAGGTCATCCGGCAGGCTCACCTCGTCGCCGTAGCTGGCCCAGTTGCGTTTCGATGCGCCAGTGACATAACCAGCCTCGGCCAGCGCCTCGGCGTGAACGAGAAACGGAATGCGTGCCTGTTCGATGTGCAGGCGCAGGCCGCTGCCGCGCGCCAACTCCATGCCGTGTCCCAGCAGGCCGAAACCGGTCACATCGGTGATCGCGTGAACATCCTCGTCCTCGGCCAGTACGTGACCGATGCGATTGAGCAAGGTGGTCGAGGCCAACATTTCCGCGTAAGCCTCCTCGGATAGCGCCTGCTTCTTGAAGGCTGCCGAGTAGATACCTATGCCAATGCCCTTGGTCAGGATCAGGGCATCGCCTGCCCGAGCATCGGCGTTGCGGCGTACGTTGGACGGCGCGCATAGCCCGATTACGGCGAGGCCATAGATGGGCTCGGCCGAGTCGATGGAATGGCCACCGGCAATCGGTATGCCGGCCTGCGCGCATATTGCCTCACCGCCGGCAAGAATGGCGCGCATCGTATCCACGCTCAGCTTGCCTAACGGCATGCCAAGAATGGCCAGGGCCATGATCGGCTTGCCGCCCATGGCATAGACGTCCGAGAGAGCATTGGCAGCGGCGATGCGGCCGAAATCGTAAGGGTCGTCCACCACGGGCATGAAGAAATCGGTGGTGGCGATGACGCAGGTGCGCTCGTCCACTTGCCACACCGCGGCGTCGTCGCTGGATTCGGTGCCGACCAGGAGTTGGGCGAAAGGCATGGCGGCCGGCTTGTCGGCGAGCAACTGCTGCAGCACTGCCGGAGCCAGCTTGCAGCCACAGCCACCACCGTGGGCGAGGTCGGTTAAGCGTTCAGAGGTCATGGCGCGCCTGCGAAGTCCCGATGGCTCGATGGCCGTTAGCCCTTGAGCATAGCGAAATGCGCCCCGCTTCAACGACGCCCCGGGATTCGGCAGTGGCGATGCGGCGTGCGCGCGAAGGCGGCAGGGCCTCGTCAGGCCACCGCCACACCCTAGCCGCGCCCGTCACGGGCGCCTGCCTACACTGGCAGTGCGGTGGTCTTCTTGACCGTGCGTAGCGCCAGGGTCGACTGCACGCGGACCACGCCGGGCAACTGGGTCAGGATTTCGGTATGAATGCGCTCGAAGTCGGCGGAATTGGCATAGGCCACGCGCACCATGTAGTCGGCCGCGCCGGCCAGCAGGCAGCACTCGGTGACTTCGGGATGGCGCTGAATGGCCTCTTCGAACGCGTCCAGCGCGGCCCTTCCCTGCTGGTCCAGGGTCACCAGCACAAACGCGGTACCCGGCAGGCCGGCAGCTTTCTCGTCCACCAGCATCACGTAACGGGAAATCAGCCCCCGGTCTTCGAGCAATTTGACCCGGCGCAGGCAGGCAGACGGTGAAAGGTTTATCTGACTCGCGAGCTCCAGATTGGTCAGTCGCCCGTCCTGCTGGAGCAGCCGGAGAATGGCGCGATCGCGGTCGTCGAGGGCTTGTTCCAGGCTTGGCATAAAAATTCACGATTAAGGCAAAAATGCCACTTTGGATTCGACTTTAACGGTCTTTTACATGGTAAATCAGCGACAAATTGCTTGAAAGCTCAATCATACTGCTGCGCCGGCGCAGCCGCCCGGCGTCGCGCCCCTTCCCTTTAGAGAGATTCGAACGATGCGCATCGGTGTGCCGAAAGAAATCAAGAACCACGAATACCGTGTAGGCCTTATCCCATCGTCCGTGCAGGAATTGGTGCACAACGGCCACCAGGTGCTGGTGCAGGCTGGCGCGGGCCTGGGCGCGGGCATCACGGATGCCGACTACATCGCCGCCGGCGCGACCATCGTGGACGCGGCGGACCAGATCTTTGCCGAAGCCGACATGATCGTGAAGGTGAAGGAGCCGCTGGCCGTCGAGCGCAAGAAGCTCCGTAAGGGCCAGATCCTGTTCACCTACCTGCATCTGGCGCCGGACGCCGAGCAGACCAAGGACCTGATCGACTCGGGCGCCGTCTGCATCGCTTACGAAACCGTCACCGCCGCGAATGGCTCGCTGCCGCTGCTGACCCCGATGTCCGAGGTGGCCGGTCGCCTGGCGCCGCAGGTCGGTGCGCATTCGCTCGAAAAGGCCCAGGGTGGCCGTGGCGTGCTGTTGGGCGGTGTGCCGGGCGTGCCGGCCGCTGAGGTAGTGATCCTGGGTGGCGGCGTGTCCGGCACCCATGCGGCCACCATCGCCGTGGGCATGGGCGCCAAGGTCACCGTGGTGGACCGTTCGGCCGACGCGCTCAAGCGTCTGGCGACCCAGTTCGGCACGTCCATCTCCACCGTGTTCTCCACCCGCTCGGCCATCGAAGAGCTGGTGCGTCGCGCCGACCTGCTGATCGGCACCGTGCTGGTGCCGGGCGCCGCCGCGCCGAAGCTCGTCTCGCATGACATGGTGCGCACCATGAAGCCGGGCTCGGTGATCGTGGACGTGGCCATCGACCAGGGCGGCTGCGTGGAAACCTCGCACGCCACCACCCACTCCGATCCCACCTACGTGGTCGATGGCGTGGTGCACTACTGCGTGGCGAACATGCCGGGCGCCGTGGCGCGCACCTCTACGTTTGCGCTGAACAACGTGACCCTGCCGTTCACCCTCGCCCTGGCCAACCTGGGCTGGCAGAAGGCGCTGGCGCAGGACGTGCACCTGCGCAACGGCCTCAACGTGGCCGACGGCAAGGTGACCTGCGAGCCGGTGGCCGAGGCCCACAACCTGCCGTACGTGAAGGCGGAATCGCTGCTGGGCCTGTAAGGCCGCGAGTCACGCACTGGCTGCGGCGCGTGGCCAGCCAGTGCATCGACACCAAGGGCGGACACCTCCGGGTGTCCGCCCTTTTTCGTTATGGCTGATCGGGGGACACCTTCGCGCCATCGGCCGTATCGCGCAGCAGCAACAGATAGCTCGCGGCCGACCAGCTGAAGTTGGGCGATTGATAGCCCTTGCCCGTCAGCGGATCGTAGTTCTCGTACATCGGCGCCTGTTCCGTGAGGCCTTGCGCGTGCAGCACAAGGCGACGCGCCATGCTATCGGCCTCGGCCTGATAGCCGTAGCGCCGCAATGCCTCCACGCCGAAGTAGGCCTGGTCCATCCATACCGGACCGCGCCAGTAGCCCTTGATGGGCGAGAAGCGTGGATCGTCTTTGGCGAGCGTGGGGAACGGCATAAAGGTGGCGAACTTGTTCGGATCCAGCATGACGCGGGACACCGCCTTGGCTTGCGCCGGCGTGGCGATGCCTGCCCAGAGCGGCGCCCATCCCTCGGAGCCATACACACGCACACGCTCGCTCTTGCCCAGTCGCGCATCGAAAAAGTAGCCGGCTTGCGGGTCGAACATGCGCTGCAGGATCGCGGGCTTCATCGCCGCCGCCTCCTTCAGCCATGCATCGTGATCGGCCGTCTTGCCCAGCACGCTCGCCAGCTCGGCCAGTTCAAGCTTTTCACGATAGAGGTAGGCATTGAGGTCTACCGATTCCTGGTCGATCGACCAGGCGCCTTCGCCATTCTTCACCATTGTGGCGTGATCGAAACGCACCGCGTTGTCCATGCCGCTTTCCCACGCGGCGGCGATTCGGGTGCCATCGGTGGCACCGTACTCGGCCAGACCGTTACGGTCGTGGTCGCGGGCCTGAAACCACCAGCGGTGGTAGCGCACCAGCTTGTCGTACATCTCGGCAACGAAGGCGCGATCCCGGGTGGCGCGGTAGATCTCCAGGGTCGCCCAGCTCGCCAGTGGCGGCTTGGTGTCGCGCCAGTTGTTCTCTGCCTTGTCGAGGTAGATGCAGTCGGGAACCATGCCATCGGCGCCCTGGTAATCAAACATGGCGCGCACCTGGTCGCGCGCCAGGTCTGGCGCGAAGTGCGCCAGTGCGGCGGCGTGCTTCCACGAATCCCAGGCCCAGAAGCCGTTGAAGTCAGGGTTGGAATACGAAGGGATCACCCCATCGTGATGCATATCGCCACGAGCCGCGCGCCAGTTGCCGAGCAGCGTCTGCATGGCTTTGACGTCGATGCGCTGCGCCACATCATCCGGTACGCCGGCAAGGTGACTGGTGGCGGCGGCGCCCAGGTACGCCGCCCAGCGCGCGCGATTGGCAGCCCACGCGTTGGCGCTGTCCAGCGTTGGCGCTACATCGGTGCGGGCATCGTAGACCAGTTGCTGCTCGACAAAGAGGGTGCGTGTCTCGCCGGGCTGGAGCTGAATGGGTGCGTCGAAAGCGATGCGATAGCCATTCGCGGCGCGGGTTGCGCGGACCTTGTTCGGCTCGACAAGGTAGGCGCGCGTGGTCAGCTGCGAATGCGATTCGGCAAAGGTCTGCACTACCGCGCCATCATCGGCGGTCGCGAGCACGGATGATCCGGCCAGGACATCGCCTTCGATGGCGGCGGTAAGACTGCGCGCCGTCGCCGACGACACCTCGATCATTACCAGCGCGCGCCATGCATCCGGATAGAACAGCGTTTCGCGAACATCGAGCCCACCGCCGGAGAACTGGCGCATCAAATAGCCTGCGCCGGCGTGGCTTTCCTTGGCGACGAGTTGCGCGTCCTGCGATTGACTGGATTCGCGTATCGCGAGACGTGCGAAGTGAGACCCCACCCATTGGCCGCCATGCAGGCTATGAACGAAGGGGCCGATGAAGCCGGTGCTGCGATCGCTGTCTGGCGGCAGGCTGTAGCCGTGCCAGGCGCCGGCATCGAAGAAAATGTTGAAGCTGCGATCGCTGGCGTCCGCCGGTGCACCTCGCATATCGAGCACGTCGAGATAGCGCTGCCCAACCTCTGTGGAGGCGGCGGGCGCGGCGGCCGATAGTACGCCGGCCGACAGGGTAAGGGCCGCCGCCAGGGCTAGGGCGATACGGCGCTTGGAAAACAATGACATTACAACGTACTCCTGGGTCCCCTGCTCCGCCACGGGCGCGGGCCACGCGGAGCGTCCTTCCGACATGCCCAAGCCAGTGCGCCTCACGGCGACTGGCTCCGGCACCGTGCAGCCTAGCGAATTCGCCAGGCGGCCACCACGCAGTTCATCAGAACTGGTATTTCACCTGCACGTTCACTTCGCGCCCCTCGATGGAGCGCGCCAGGATCACGCCGCCACCGCTGGCAAAGCCAAACAGGCGCGCGTTGCCTTCGGTAATGCCGATCTGGTTGGTCATGTTGGTGCCACGCAGGGTCACCATCCAGTTCTTGCCGATGTTGGCGATGGCGCCGATGGCAATGTCGTAATAGCTGCCCAGCGGCTGTTGTTGCAGCTGGTCGCCATAGCGGTTGCCTACGTACTCGTAGGTCAGCCAGAGCTTCATGCTGCCCCAGCTGGTCGGGATCAGGTACGACGGTGTCAGGCGATACTGCACCTGGGGCTGGCGATCCAGGCGCATGCCGCTGATGGTGCTGCACTGGTTGCTGCCATCCTGCGCCACGTACGGCACGCAACCGTCGTAGTCGGAGTAATGGCCGTCCATGTAGTTGCCGCTGAGCGCCAACGAAAAGTTCTGGAACGGCTTGACCGTGACGGCGGCATTGAGACCCTTGGTCACCGAGCCGTACACCAGATTGATCTGTCCCGTATCCAGGGTGATTGAATACGGCACGCCGGTGAACACGCGGCGATACGCACTGATGTCGGCAAAGATCCAGGGTGCCTGATACTTGAAGCCCACTTCGACGTTGTGGATCTTTTCGATCGGCGGACTTTCCAGGTTCACCACATCATCGAAGCTCGGCAGGAATACACCCTGGTTAACGCGGCCGTACGCGCTCATGTTCTCGTTGATCGTGTAGTTGGCACCCATCGTCCAGGAGGGTGCGCTGCGCGAGCTGGACGGGTGGAGCTTGCTGCCGATCAGGTACTCGGCGTTGTTGTTGTAGACCGTGTACGGGTTGTTATCCAGGCTGTCTCTTATACACATCTGACGCTGCCGACGACAACGTTCGGGTGTAGATCTCGGTGGTCGCCGGAGCATTAAAAAGGGGGGGGGGGGGGGGGGGGGGGGGGGGGGGGGGGGGGGGGGGGGGGGGGGGGGGGGGGGGGGGGGGGGGGGGGGGGGGGGGGGGGGGGGGGGGGGGGGGGGGGGGG
>NZ_JAELTT010000289.1 GCF_016428975.1 Dyella sp. ASV21 | reverse complement strand
AGGCCATGCCCTGCCTGTGGCGGTTCCAGTACACCGAGCAGGTGCGCACCGCCCAGGTGACCCAGCACGATTACAGCGAGAACCACCCGCGCTTCAACCACGCCACCACCCACCGGGCCGCCTCGCTGGACCACCCCGCCAGCGACTACGCCATCTACCGCTACCCCGGCCGTTACCCGGACGCCACCGACACCACCGGCAAACTGCACACGGAAACGCGCCTGCTGGCCTTGCGCGCCCAGGCCCACGTCGCCGAGGTGGAAGGCGATGACCCGCGCCTGCAACCCGGCTGGGCCTTCGATATGGACGGCCATCCACGCGACGGCTGGAACACCG
>NZ_JAELTT010000288.1 GCF_016428975.1 Dyella sp. ASV21 | reverse complement strand
ACTACAAGGGCTGGACCAGCAACGGCGTGGTGATTCTTCGGCACGACACCGAGATCGGCGAAGGCACGCCCGTCACCTTCTACTCGATCTACCAGCACCTGCACCACGTGCACCGCACGCCCGTCGCTACCAACGACGCCAAGGGCAAAGCCATCACCGAGGACGTTGCCCTGAAGAAGGGCGACAAGGTGTACCGCAAAGACCCTATCGGCGCGGCCGGCGCCATCTACGGCCGCATCGGCCGCATCCATCTGGAGATCGTCGCGGACGAGGCCAATGTCGCCGCCCTGATGGGGCGCAGCAGCGGCCCCCTGCGCCAGGGCCGCACGCACTGCGTGT
>NZ_JAELTT010000287.1 GCF_016428975.1 Dyella sp. ASV21 | reverse complement strand
CGGACAACGGCGCTGAATTCACTGCGACCAAGGTGATGCGCTGGTTGCGCGACGCCGCCATCGGACCCGCCTTCATTGCGCCGGGTAGCCCGTGGCAGAACGGCTTCGTCGAGAGTTTCAACGGCAAGTTGCGCGACGAATTGCTCAACCGTGAATGGTTCCGCAGCCGTGCAGAAGCCAGGGTGCTCATCGAACGATGGCGGCGGTTTTACAACGAGCAGCGACCGCACAGCTCGCATGGCTATAAGCCGCCGGCCACCATCCGGCGAAACTGGTCCCAACCCGATATCATCCCCGCTGAACTCACTGCCTGATTGGACACAAAGTTCGTACGCAGGTCA
>NZ_JAELTT010000286.1 GCF_016428975.1 Dyella sp. ASV21 | reverse complement strand
GGGTTGCGGTTTCAGCCGGTCGTTGCAACAAATTGATGAAATCGTTCGGCCGGTGTTTCGAAGTTTAGAGTCTTTCGCGGCCTTCCGTTCAAACGCCTGGCCACGGCATTGAGTTGCCCTTGCGTAACCCCGGAGAGATCCATGCCCTTGGGGAAATACTGCCGCAGAAGGCCGTTGGTGTTCTCGTTCGAACCCCGCTGCCATGGGTTGTAGGGATCGCAGAAATAAACCGTGATGTCGGTGGCCAACGTGAAGCGCTGGTGTTGGGCCATCTCCGACCCTCTATCCCAAGTCAGCGATCGAAACAGCTCCTGCGGAAGTTTGCGTGCGTGTTTGATCAACTG
>NZ_JAELTT010000285.1 GCF_016428975.1 Dyella sp. ASV21 | reverse complement strand
GGAAGTTCCATTTGGGATGCCGCTCCCAGTCGGTAAAGCCGGGATAAATGGATCGCCCCGGGGGGCGCTTGGTATAAGGCGCAAACGCGCGTAGCCAATTCACCCGCTCCGGCCGGGCCACTACCAGTGCGACCATGGCGTCGGTCAACTCGCCGGGTTGACGCGGGCCGGTACCCACCCCGATCAGCTTGTCGTTGCGGCTGGCGAGCGCGCGAGCCATGTTGTAGCCCTCCACCACATACACCAGCATCGCCGGGAGATCGGGCTTGGCCTCGAAGGTCTTGAAGATGTCCTCGATCACCGCCTCCGGCGTGTCGTTGCAGATGCCGCCCCCCTCCATCGGGCGGATTTC
>NZ_JAELTT010000031.1 GCF_016428975.1 Dyella sp. ASV21 | reverse complement strand
CAAGCCGCCCTGCAGCAATTGGTGGATCGCCATGAGGCCTTGCGCGCCACCTTCAGCCGCGATGGCGAGGAGCTATGCATCGCCGCGCAGCAGGCGCTGGTATGCGAAGTACGCGACCTCTCATGGCTGGGCGTGGATGAGCGCGGTGCGGACGTCGAGGCCACCCTGCGGCATGCCGTCACCACGCCATTCGACCTGGAAAACGGCCCGCTGGTACGCGCCGAACTGCTCAATCTGGATTCGCAGGATCACCTGCTGGTGTTTACCGCGCACCATATCGTGTGTGATGGCTGGAGCTTCGGGGTGATCGTGCGCGATCTCGCCGCGCTCTATGCACAGCAAGTCGGACAGGGCGCGGCGCTGCCCGTGGCGGACACCTTCAGCAGCTTCGCGCTCGCCGAGGCCGCGCATAAGCAGAGCGACGATGGCCGCCACGCTGAAGCCTATTGGCTGCGGCGCTTCGCCGATACCGCGCCCTCGCTGGACCTGCCCACCGATCGTCCACGTCCACGCCAGCGCAGCTTCGCCTCGCGGCGCGAAGACCTGACAATCGATGCCGCCCTCGTCGCGAATATCAAGCGCGCTGGCGCGCAACGCGGCGCCAGCCTCTACGCCACCTTGCTCAGCGCGTTCGGCCTGCTGTTGCAACGCCTCAGCGGCCAGGACGACGTCGTCATCGGCATCCCCTCCGCCGGCCAGGCCGCAGGGGGGCACGACGCCTTGGTCGGTCATTGCGTAAACGTGCTGCCGCTGCGCGTGGCCATCGATCCGACCGTACCGTTCGCGCAGAGCCTGAGCCTGGTGCGCAGCGACCTGCTCGATGCCTTCGAACACCAGCAGTACACCCTGGGCAGCCTCCTGGCGCGGCTGTCGTTACCGCGCGATCCCGGCCGCCTGCCCCTGGTGAGCGTGCTGTTCAATCTGGATCAGGCGCTGGACGAACGCAGCGTGAGCTTTCCCGGGCTGCGCTTCCAGTTCACCGGCAACCCGCGCGCGTTCGAGAACTTCGAGCTGTTCGTCAACGCGGTGCAATTGCCCGATGGCCTGCGCCTGGAATGCCAGTACAACAGCGACCTGTTCGACGCCGCCACCATCCAGGCCTGGCTCGATGCCTATACGACCATGCTGCGCGCCATCGCTGCCACGCCCGATGCACCGGGCGGCACGCTGGCCCTGGTATCGGGCGAGGCGCTGGAAGCGCTGCGCGGGCTGCAACCGGCACGCACGCCCTATCCCGCCCAGCAGTTGGCCCACCAGTTCTTTGAACGCCAGGTCGACAGCCATCCTGCGCGCATCGCCATTGCCAACGGTGCGGCGCCGCTCACCTACGCGCAATTGGACGAACGCGCCAACCGCATCGCCCAGGTACTGCGCCAGCGCGGCGTGGCTCACGGCGGCCTGGTCGGCCTGTCGCTGTCACGCGGGCCGGACATGATCGCCGCCTTGCTCGCGGTACTGAAGACCGGCGCCGGCTACGTACCGCTGGACCCCAGCTTCCCACCCGATCGCCTGGCCTTTATGGCCGAAGACGCCGCGCTCGCCGCCTTGATCGTGGACGACGAGCCCATCGCCGCGCTGGCCTTCCCTGTCGACAAACTCCTGTCGCTGCGCCGCGATGCCGACACCATCGCCAACGCCAGCCCGGCGCGCCTGCCGCACGATGCGTTGGCGGCCACGCCCGAATCGGTGGCCTACCTGATCTATACCTCCGGCTCTACCGGCAAGCCCAAAGGTGTGCGCGTGCCACATCGCGCCACGGCCAACTTCCTTGCCAGCATGCAGCGCGAGCCCGGCATCGGGCCCGACGACCGGCTAGTGGCGGTGACTACGCTGTCCTTCGATATTGCCTTCCTGGAACTCATGCTGCCGCTGAGCGTGGGCGCCGCCGTAGTGCTGGCCAGCTACGACGACGTGCGCGATGGCGCCGCGCTGCGCCGACTGGTGGAACAGAGCGACGCCACGATCATGCAGGCCACGCCCGCGGGTTGGCGCATCCTGCTGGAATCGGGCTGGGCCGGCCGCGCCGGCTTCAAGGCTATCGCCGGTGGTGAGCCCTTGCCGCTGGATCTGGCCGACACCCTGCTCGAACGCTGCGGCGAAGTGTGGAACGCCTACGGCCCCACCGAAACCACGGTGTGGTCCACCCTGTGGCGGGTGCAGACACCGCGTGCGGGCATCGCTATCGGGCGCCCCATCGCCAACACCACGGTATATATCCTCGACGAGCATGGCGCGCCCTGCCCGCTGGGCATGCCCGGCGAGATCTACATCGGCGGCGACGGCGTCACCCTGGGCTATCTGCATCGCCCCGAACTCAACGCGGAACGTTTCCTGGCCGACCCCTTCGCCGGTGAGGCCGACGCATGGATGTATCGCACTGGCGACCGCGGCCGCTGGCTTGCCAGCGGACTGCTGGAACATCGCGGCCGTCTCGACTTCCAGGTGAAGATTCGCGGCTACCGCATCGAACTGGGCGAAATCGAAGCCGCGCTGGCCGACCTGCCGGAAGTCGCGCGTGCCGTCGTGGTCGCTCGCGAGGATCGCCCCGGCGACGTGCGACTGGTCGCCTATGTGGTGCCCAGCGAAGGCGCCGCCATCGAAGAAGCCGCGCTGTGTCCGCGCCTGCGCCAACGCCTGCCCGAGTACATGGTGCCGCAGCACATGATGGCGCTGGAGGCCATTCCGCTGCTGCCCAACGGCAAGATCGATCGCAAGGCGCTGCCGGCGCCGCCGGTGCATTCGGTAGCGGCCGACCGTCCGCGCCAGGCGCCGCAGTCCGACACCGAGCGCCGTGTGGCGGCCGCCATGGAGGCGGTGCTGGCGCTGCCCGAGCTGGACGTCAACGACAATTTCTTCTCGCTGGGCGGACACTCGCTGCTCGCCGCCCAACTCACCGCGCGACTCAATCGCGAGTTCGAGATCACCCTCTCGTTCCGCACCCTGTTCGACGCGCCCACCATCGCCAGCCTGGCTGCCACCATCGACCAGCTCAAGGCCAGCGGCGCGGCCATCTCGGCGCCCCCCATGACACGCCGTGCCGAGCAGGGGCGCGCGCCACTGTCGCTGATGCAGCAGCGCCTGTGGGCGCTGGAAGAACTGCAGCCCGGTCGCGTTACGTATAACGCGCCGTCCGCCCATCGCCTGCGCGGCGCGATGAATGAAGCCGCCTTCGACCAGGCCATGCACGAACTGATGCGGCGCCAGCCGATCCTGCGTACCGCCTTCCGCCGTCAGGGTGACGAGGTGGAGCAAGTGGTGGATGACGTGGCGCTGACCTTGTTCCCGGCGGAGGATCTCTCCGCGCTGGCCGAGAGCGAACGCGAGAGCGTGCTCATGCAGCGCTTGCAGACACTCACCGATACGCCGTTCGATCTCACCCGTGCCCCCCTCTTCAGCGCGCGCATGTTCAAGCTCGCGCCCGACGAGCACGTATTCTTCTTCATGCCGCACCACATCATCTGGGACGGCTGGTCGTTCGACATCCTCTACGCGGAGTTGTCGCAACTCTACAAAGCCTTTGCCGAAGGGCGTCCCTCGCCGTTGGCGGAACTGCCCGTGAGCTACGGTGATTTTGCAACCTGGCACGCGCAGTGGCTGGAGAGCGAGCCGTTCAAGGCGCAGCTCGACTACTGGCGCGAACGCCTGGCCAAGGCGCAGGAAACGCACGCACTGCCGACCGACCACCCGCGCCGCCCCGGCATGTCGGGCGTGGGCCGCACCGAATGGATCCGTGTACCCAAGGATAAAACCGACGCGATGCACCAGGTTGCCAAGCAGGCCGATGCCACGCTCAACATGGCCTTGCTCGCGCTCTACTACGTGCTGCTCAGCGGCATGGCCGGCCAGCGTCACCTGGTGGTGGGCACGCCGGTACGCGCGCGCAACCAGACCGAAGTCGAAATGGTCATGGGCTATTTCAATAACCTGCTGCCGCTGCATGTGACGGTGGACCCCTCGCTGCGCTTCATCGATTTCGTGCGGTTGGTAAAGAACGCCGCCATCGAGAGCTTCGGCCACCCCGACGTGCCGCTGGAGTTCCTGCAGCGCGAGCTGCGCACCGGCCACGGCCACGGTGCGGTGCTGTATCAGGCCCTGTTCTCGTTCCAGGATGCACGCCAACGCGTGGTGGACTGGGGTGGCCTGGAACACGATCAAATCCTGCTGTTCCAGAGCGGCGCCACCGAGGATCTCGGCCTATGGTTCCTGGAGAACAACAAGGGCCTGCTGGGCGGCGTCACCTACAACGCCGATATTCTGCAAGCCGATACGGCCCGACTGCAGCGCGACCGCTACCTCACCTTGATGGCGCGCGTGATCGCCGACCCCAGCCAAACCATCGACACGCTCAACGCGATCACCGCCGACGAGCATGCCCAGCAACAGCAATGGAACGCCACGGCGACCTCCCAGCCGGCGCTCACCGATGTGCTGAGCCAGTTCGAGGCCCAGGTCGATGCGGCACCCAAGGCCCCGGCACTGGCCGTGGGTAACTGGAATACTTCCTACGAGGAACTGGAGACACGCAGCAACCGCGTCGCCGACTGCCTGCGCCAACGCGGCGTGGGTCGCGGCAGCGTGGTGGGCGTATGCGCCGAAGCCGGCATTGGCCGATTGAGCGCCCTGCTGGGCGCCTTGAAAGCGGGCGGCACACTGCTGCTGCTCGATCCGGAAGACCCGGCCGCACACCTACTCGACCTCATCAACGACGCCGATGCCAGCTTCCTGATCGGCCCCGCGTCCTTGGAAAGCACACTCCGCTGGCCGCATGCCAAGGCCCTGTGGCTGGATACCGATACCAGCGAACTGCTCGCCGCATCGGCACAACGCAATACCGATTCGCGCGCCACCCTGGACGACATCGCCATCGTCAGCTATCTCCCTGGCGATAACGCGCAGCCGCACGGCATGGGCATCAGCCATCGCGCACTCGCCCTGCAAGTGGCGGGGCTGCGCGACGAACTCGGCGTCACCGCGGCGGATAGTGTGCTTGGCATGGCACCAGGCACCACCGGCCTGTCCGTGGTGGAACGTTTCCTTGCACTGGGCAGCGGCGCCAAGTTCGTGCTCGCCGGCATCCACCAGACCGACGATGGCGACGCCTTGCTCAGCCTTATCAACGCCAGCGCCACCGGTGTGATGCTGGCTCCCGGCCCCACTTGGCGCGCCTTGCTGGCAGCGGGTTGGCAAGGCGACGCCAGGCTGCGCGCCGTATGCGTGGCGGGCGCGCCGACACCCGAACTGGCTACTCAGCTGGCGGCACGCAGCGCCGGCCTGTGGAACCTGTTCGGCGCCGACAGCAGCGCAGCCGTGGCAAGCATCGGGCGCATCGAGCACCCCGCCGAAGGCGTACACGCCGGGCGGCCGCTGACCTCGACCACCGCGTGGATTCTCGACGCCCAACAACGCCCTTGCCCCATCGGCGCCATCGGCGAAATCCATCTGGCGGGCGACACGCTCCATGCACCGTTTGGCCAGCGTGCCAGTAGCAGCGACACGCGCCACGTCGCTACCGCGCATGCACCCGCATTGCGTCCCACCGGCTATCGCGGCCGCTGGCTCGCCGATGGACAGCTCCAGGCGCTGGGTCGCTTCGATCGCCGCGTGCAGGTCGGCGGTCGCGAAGTCGATCCAGCCAGCACCGAAGCACTGCTGCGCCAGCAACCTGGGGTGGCCGACGTCGCCGCCGTGGCGCGTACGCACGCCGACGGTGCCAGCCAGATCGATGCCTATGTGGTAGCCGCCACAGACACTCGCCTGGATCGCGAAGCACTGCGCACCGCACTGAGCCAACTGCTCGCCGCGCATGCCATGCCCAGGCACCTCGTATTGCTGGATGCACTGCCGCTGCTGGCCGATGGCACGCTGGACGTCGCGGCCCTGCCACCGCCGGGTGCGCACGGCGATGACCTGGCCGAGCTGGCGGTGCAACCCAAGACGCCGGGCGAGCAGCTGCTTGCCGCTCTGTGGAAGGATCTCCTGCATATCGGCCAGGTGCGCACCAGCGATAGCTTCTTCGATATCGGTGGTCACTCCTTGCTCGCCGTGGAGATGGCTACGCGGGTGCAACGCGAAACCGGCGTGCGGCTCAACTTGCTGGATATCGCCAACGGCACGCTCGCCACGCTGGCGGCCGAGTTGGTGGCCGCGCCGGAAGCGGCGCCCGCCAGCCCCCGGCCGGCCCCGCTCGGCCAGCGCCTGCGCAGCCTGTTTGGACGACGCTGAGATGAATCCATCGGTTTGGGGGAAGCCGATATGAGCTCACTGGTCTATGCCGCATTCCTGGCCAGCGGATGGCTCCTGCTCTACACCTTCGTCGGCTATCCGGCGGGGGTGTGGATGCTGGCGCGCTTACGGCCGCAGCGCATCGACAAGCAGAACCTCACGCCCACCGTCAGCGCCATCATCGTGGTGCGCGAAGGTGCGCTGCATATCCGAGAGAAGATCACCAACCTGGGCACGCTCACGTATCCGCGCGAACGCATCGAGATCATCGTCGCCTGCGATGGTTGCCGCGACGGCACGCCACGCCTTGCCAAGCTGGTCAACGACCCACGTGTGCGCGTGCTGGAGTTCGGTACGCCGCAAGGCAAGGCTGCCTGCCTCAACAGCGCCGTGGCGGCAGCCAAAGGCGAGGTGCTGCTGATGACCGATGTGCGCCAGACGCTGGCGCCGATCGCCCTGCGCGAACTGGTGGCGAACCTGGCCGATCCGCAAGTAGGTATCGCCAGCGGCGAAGTGCTCTACACCGACAACCACTCCGGCTTCGCCCAAGGCATCGCCACCTATTGGCGCTACGAGAAGGCGCTGCGCCTGGCCGAAAGCCAGAGCGGCTCCACCGTCAGCGTGAGCAGCGCGCTCTATGCCATGCGGCGGCTACAGTTCGAACCGCTGCCGCCCGGCACCATGCTGGAGGACGTGCTCATCCCCCTGCGCATCACCGCCAGCGGCCGTCGGGTGATCTTCGAGCCACGCGCGCTCGCGTGGGACCGCCTGGAGCAGCGCGCGGAGGAAGACCGCCCGCGTCGCGTCTACTACGCTGCCGGTCACTATCAACTGTCCCGGCTGGCACCCTGGCTGTTGTCGCCGCAGAACAATCCCGTATGGCTGCGCTTTGTCAGCCACAAGCTGCTTCGACTGGCCACACCGTGGCTGCTGCTAGGCATGGCGCTGGCTTCGCTGCTGCTGGCCCGGCGCCATGTACTGTGTACCGCCACCGTCGCCCTGCTGGTGGCGGGCGCCTGCCTGGTGGCGGCCGGACGGCTCTCACCGGCACTCACGCGCTGGTTGCCGGTACGACTGGCCGCAACGTTCTTCTATCTCAATCTGTCCTCGGCGCAGGCGCTGGTAACGTTCGCGCGTCGCCGTGAGGTGGGGCCATGACCGCCGCCTATGTGATTTTCTGGGTCTGCGGCCTGCTCCTGGTCCACATCTTCGTGGGCTATCCAGCGTGCATGTGGCTCCAAGCGCGATGGTTCCCGCGGCCGGTGCATACGCAATCGATCACGCCCAGCGTGACCGTGGTAATGGCCGTCTACAACGGCGGTGCCCTTATCGAGGCCAAGCTGGCGAACCTCGGCGCGCTCGACTATCCGCGCGATGCCATCGACATCGTGATCGCCTGCGACGGCTGCCGGGACGACACCGCCCGACTCGCGCACGCGTTTGGCGATGCACGCGTACGCGTGCTGGCGTTCTCCGAGCGCCGCGGCAAGGCCGCCTGCCTCAACAGTGCCGTAGAGCAAGCACGCGGCGAAGTATTGCTGCTCACCGACGTGCGTCAAAAGCTGGCGCCGGGCGCCCTGCGCGCCTTGGTAGCCAACCTCGCCGATCCTGGCGTGGGTGCGGTCAGCGGCGAGCTGATGCTATCGGACCCTGACTCCGGCTTCGCCCAGGGGGTGGATGCCTACTGGCGCTACGAAAAGTTGATCCGCCACGCGGAAAGCCGCTCCGGTTCCACCATCGGCGTCAGTGGCGCGCTGTATGCCATGCGTCGATCGCTGTATCGCCCGCTGCCCGACGGCACCGTGCTGGACGACGTACTGGTACCGATGCGCGTGGTGGCCGACGGTTCCCGCGTGGTGTTCGAACCCGAAGCCATCGCCTGGGATCGCGCATCGCAGGCACCGCAGGAGGAGCGCCGTCGCAAGATCCGCACGCTGGCCGGCAACTGCCAGTTGATCCAGTTGGCACCCTGGTTGCTGCTTCCCTGGCGCAACCCGGCCTGGTTCCGATTCGTGAGCCACAAACTGCTGCGCCTGCTCGCGCCATGGCTTTTGCTTGGCGTCGCCGTCACCTCCGCTTGCCTGGCCGGCCGCTACCTGCCGTGTGCGCTGGCACTGGCCGCCCTGCTGGTGGCCGCGCTGCTGGTGCTGATCGGCCGCCTGCAAAGCGTCACTGCACGCTGGCTGCCGGTACGCCTGGCGACGGCGTTCTTCTATCTCAACCTGTTCGCCGCGCAAGCCGTGGTGACTTTCGCGCGCAACAAAGGACTGCACCTATGGTGACGCAGGTACGCGATAGCGGCCGCCCGGCCGGACTTCGAGGGCAGCTTGGCGAGCTGTGCCACAGCACCGGCCTGCTCGGCTCCGTGCAGCGCCTGCGTTCCTGGCTGCGCAAGGATCTGCGCATCCTGGCGTATCACCGCATTACGCCGCTGCCCGACCCGGATACCTACGAATTCGACATGGAATTGATCAGCGCATCGCCGCAAGGCTTCCGCGAGCAGATGCGCTTCATCAAGCAGCACTACCGCCCCATGCACCTGAGCGAGGTCGCCGCCGCGCTGAATGCAGGCAAGGAGTTGCCGGCCGACGCCGTGGTGGTCACCTTCGACGACGGCTACTACGACAACTACCAGGTGGCCTTTCCCATCCTGCGCGAGCTGGGCGTACCCGCCACGTTTTTTGTCTCCACCGGGCATATCGACAGCGGCCGGCCGTTTGCCTACGACTGGCTGGTGCACATGATCCTGCTCAGCACCGCCGAGCGGCTGGTGTTGCCTGAGATCAACCTGGACATAGCCATTCCGCCCACGCGCGCCGAACGTCGCGTGCTGGCGGCCATCGTGCTCGATTGCATGAAGGAGATCGACGCCCTGGAGCAATCGGCCATGACCCGCCGGCTGGAGCAACTGTGGTCGATGCCCAGCGATACCGCTCCGCCGGATTGCCTGCCGATGACCTGGGACCAGATCCGCGAGATGCACGCGGCCGGCTATGAGTTCGGCTCGCACGGCGTACACCACCGCATGCTTTCCAAATTGCCACAGGAAGAACTCGACTACGAAGTGCGTCATTCGCGCGAGACGCTGGATCGTGAACTCGGCCCGAGCATGCGGCACATGTCCTATCCGGTGGGCGGGGCCCGCGCGTTCGATCAACGGGTCATCGAGACCACGCGCGGTGCCGGGTTCGAACTGGCCTGCTGCTATATCAGCGGTACCAACCCGCAACCCCACATCAACCGCTATGCGCTCTACCGTCTGGCGGTGGAACGCAATATGGGTACCGGCTGGTTCGCCGCCATGCTGGCCATGCCCAGCCTGATGAGCTACCCCAGCGGCAGCCACACCGAGCTTGCGATCAGGGGTGAAGCATGTTCCCACTGATCCTGCTGTACCTGGTGCTCACCATCGTGCGCCCGCAGGACTATATGCCGGCGCTGATCGGCGTGCCGGTGTTGCCGGTGGTGTTGATACTGGCATTCCTGTGCTGGCTGGGTTCCAAGGAAAGGACCTTCGCCGCGCCGCAGTTCGCGATATTGCCAGTCTTCATGCTGGTGCTGATGATCTCGCAAGCCACCAACGGCTGGACCGGCGGCATGCTGGACCAGGCGGCCAAGTTCGGCCCCACCGTCATCTCCTTTTTCATCCTCGCCGCCGCGTGCACGCAAAAGCGCCGCGTGGAAATCAGCATGGCGGTGATCGTGCTGTGCTCGTTCGTACTGGCCATGCATGGCGTGGACCAGAGCAACAGCGGCGTCGGCTGGACGGGCATACCCGTAGGCGAGGACGGTCGCATCCAATACGTAGGCATTTTCAACGACCCCAATGATCTCGGCCTGCTGTTCGTCGCCTCCGTGCCGATGGCGATCTACCTGGGTCGCAAGAGCGGCGCGCTCGGCAAGCTGTTCTGGTATGCCGGCACCCTGTTGCTGCTGTATGGCATCCGCCTCACCGATTCGCGCGGCGCCATGCTGGCCGTGCTGGTGATGGCCGGCGTGTATGTCTGGTACCGCCGCGGGGCCATGCTCGCCGCCGTGCTCGGCGTGGTCGGGCTGACCGTGATGAAGCTGCTTTCCTCGCGCATGCAGGATCTGGATGCCGGCGAGGAATCGGCCAATGGCCGCGTCGATGCCTGGTACTCCGGCCTGCACATGTTCATGTCGCATCCCCTGTTCGGCGTGGGCGCGGGCAACTTCACCGAATACAACGACCTGACCGCACACAACTCCTTCGTACTGGTGCTGGCCGAGGCCGGCTTTGCCGGCTACGTGTTATGGCTGGCATTCGTGGGGTACAGCTTCTGGATGATGTGGCTGGTACTGCGCTACAAGCCCGATGTGGCCCAGTTCCCGGAGGACGCCGCGCAATGGCAGATCGAGCGCCCGCTCGCGCTCACCCTGTTCATCGCGCTGTGCGGCATGTTTACCACGGCGTTCTTCCTCAGCCGCAGCTACATGATCGTGCTCTACCTGATCCTCGCCATTGCGGTGGGCTACTTCGTCGGCGCGCGCAAGCGCATGCCCGGCATGGCCAACTACCGCATCACCCGCAACTGGTGGCGCTGGGTACCCGCCGCCATGGGCAGCATTGCGGGGCTGTACGTGCTGGTCGCCATTCTGCTGAGGACCGCAGGATGACAACGCGCTGCCTTGCCTACCCGCACGGTGTTTCGCATGTGGCAGTAGCCGTCCTCTTGGAGCCCGGCGCATCGACAGGGATACATGCACCATGAACAGCTTCTATGAAAAGGCCTTTCGACGCGTGCTCTTTCCCGTTTACGAAAGCGGCATCCGCCGTCGCGGCACGCTGGCGTGGCTGGCCGAGTACGAGCACAACCAATGGCTGTCGCCGAACCAACTGGAATCATTGCAATGGGAGCGCCTGAAGCGCCTGCTGGAGCACTGCTACCGCGAGGTGCCCTACTACCAGCGGCAATGGAAGGCGCTGGGCATCACGCCCGACGATATCCGCAACCGGGATGACTACGCCCGCCTGCCCATGCTCACCAAGGCCGATATCCGCGCGCAGGGCGACGATCTCAAAGCCCAGTCGTGGCGCGATCGCATGCTCTACAAGAACACCAGTGGCTCTACCGGCGAGCCGCTGCGCTTTGGCTATACCCGCGAGAGCAACGACCGCCGCAATGCGGTGATGTTTCGCGGCTACGGCTGGGCGGGATCACCGCCGGGACGTCGCAGCCTGGTGATGTGGGGCGGCGGCCTGGGCAATCCCACGCTGGCGCGTCGCTGGAAAGACCAGCTGTACCACGCCGCGTTCGGCCGACGCATCGTCAACAGCTTCCATATGACGGAAGCGAACATGAGCGAATACGCCGACCTCATCGATAGCTACCGCCCGGAAGTGCTGGCGGGCTATTTCAGCCCGCTGCTGCGGCTGGCGCAATGGCTGCTGGATACCGGCCGGCGCGTGCATTCGCCCAAGGCGTTCATCGTCAACGGCGAGGCCATGCACGAATTCCAGCGCGAGATCGTCGAGAAGGCGTTCGGCTGCCCCGCCTTCAATACCTATGGCTGCCGCGAATTCATGATGATCGCGGGTGAATGCGACCAGCACAAAGGCATGCACGTAAACATGGACCACTTGCTGGTGGAACGCGTGCAGCCGCCGGATGCCCACCTCGCACCGCTCACCGGCGAGGCGGTAGTCACCGATCTGTTCAACTACGGCATGCCATTCATCCGCTATGCCACCGGCGACCTTATTACCGCCTCGCCGCAGCTCTGTGCCTGCGGTCGCGGCCTGCCCCTGATCACCCAGGTGGAAGGACGCATGCTTGATGCCATCCGCACGCCGGACGGGCGCATTCTGCCGGGCATGTTCTTCCCCTTCCTGCTCAAGGAGGTGCCCGGCGTGCGGCAGTACCAGGTCGTGCAGCGACAGCTCGATCGCCTGGATGTTTCGCTGGTGCGCGGCGATGCCTTCAACGATGACTCGCTGGCGATGATCCATCGCGAGATCCGCAAGGTGCTGGGTGACTCCATCGAAGTGGCCTGCCACTTTGTGGACGACATTCCCTTGACCCGCAGCGGCAAGACGCGCCTCACCATCTCGGAACTGGCTTAGTGAACATCACCCACGTAGTGGAAAACCTCAATCGCGGCGGCCTGGAGCGCATGGTGCTTGAGTTGGTGAAGATCCAGCACCGCCAAGGCCACCGCTGCCAGGTAGTGTGCCTGTTCGAAACCGGCTCGCAGGCGCACGAGCTGGATGCACTGGGCATTCCCGTCATCGGCTGCCACAAGCGCGACGGGGTGGACTTTCGGGCGCTGGCCCGCGCCCGCCGCAGCTTCGCGCGCCACGGCACCGAGGTGCTGCACACGCATAACGCGGTGGCGCACTATCAGGCCGTGCTGGCAAGTTGCGGGCTGGGCATTCGACGCATCCTCAACACCCGCCATGGCATGGGCGTGAACCAGCGCACGGGGCGCCGCGAGTGGTTGTATCGCCGCGCGCTCGCGCATACCGATACCGTGGTGACGGTTTGCCAGGCGGCGCTGCGCGACGCGGTGGCGCGCGGCATCGTGCCCCGGGTAAAGGCCGAAGTGGTGCCCAACGGCATTCCGGTGAACCTGTTCGCGCCCGCCTCGCCCGATATGCGCCTGCGCCTGCTGGAAGCCTTGCAACTGCCCGCGCACGCCCCCCTCATCGGCACCGTGGGACGCCTCAACTGGGCCAAGGACCAGATCGGCCTGATCCGCGCCTTCGGCCAGGTGCATGCGCGGCATCCGCATGCCGCGCTGGTGCTGATTGGCGACGGCGAACTGCGCGCGCACCTGCAGCAGCGCGTGAACGACGAAGGCCTGCAACAGGCCGTGCATTTCCTCGGCGACCGCAACGACGTGCAGGCGTTGTTGCGTGGACTGGACCTGTTCGTGCTCTCGTCGCTCAGCGAGGGATATTCGATGGCCTTGCTGGAAGCCTGCGCCACCGCGCTACCCATCGTGGCGACCGACGTCGGCGGCAATGGCGAAATCGTGCACGACGGCCACACCGGGCGGCTGGTACCCGCCGGCGACCCGCCGGCCCTGGCCGAGGCCATGCTTGCCTTGATCCAGGCGCCCCAGAAAGCCAGTGCCTGCGGTCGTGCCGCACGCGAATGGGTGGAGCGCAACGGTTCGCTGGAAACCATGGCCGGCCGCTATGACCGGCTCTACCAAGACACGGAGCACTGAGCGATGCGCCTGCGCGTGCTCGTGTTGACCAACCTCTTCCCCACGCCTTGGGACCCGCTGCGCGGCGCCTTCAATCGTCAGCAATTCGAACGGCTGGCCCAGCATCACGACGTGGACGTGCTCACCGCCGTGGACTTTCGCGAGCGTCTGGCCGGACGCAAGGGCGAGGTATCGCTCAAGGCATTGCGCACCGACTACTTTACCTTTGTCTATCCGCCGCGCATCGGCCGCTCGCTGCACGCCGCGTGCTGGTACCTGTCGTTGCTTGCCCAGCGTGGCCGCCGCCTGCGTGCGGCGCATTACGATTGCCTGCTCGCCAGTTGGGCGTATCCCGACGCGGTGGCGGTAGGCTGGTTGGCGCGCAAGCTCGGTATTCCGTATGTGGTGAAAGTGCATGGCAGCGATCTCAACGTGCAAGCCACCTTCGCGCTGCGCCGGCCGCAAATCGCCTCCGCGCTGCGCGACGCCCATGCCGTGGTGGCGGTAAGCCAGGCACTCGGCGCCAAGGCCACCGCGCTGGGCGCGCAGCCGTCGCAGGTGCACGTGCTCTACAACGGCGTGGACCCCACCCTGTTCGCGCCGGGCTCCCTCAGCGAGGCGCGCAGTCGCCTCCAGCTATCCCCCGACGCCCCGCTGCTGCTGTACGTGGGTAACCTGAAGGACAGCAAAGGCTGCCTGGATCTGCTCGAGGCCTTCCCCGCCTTGCTGGCCGCACAGCCCCGGGCCCAACTCGCCTACGTCGGCGCCGGCCCATGCGCGGCAGCGCTACGCGAGCGCGCCAGCGTGCTGGGTTGTGCCGATCGAGTACAACTGGTCGGCGCCATCCCCCATGATGCGCTGGGCGACTGGTTCCGCGCCGCGGATCTGCTATGCCTGCCCAGCCACAATGAGGGCGTACCCAACGTGGTACTGGAAGCCATGTCGTGCGGCACCCCGGTGGTCGCCACGCAGGTGGGCGGCATTCCGGAAGTGGTGCCGGCGCTGGCCGGCTTGCTGGTGCCGCCGCACGACCCTGCCGCCCTGTCGGCGGCCTTGATCGAGGCCTGCGAGCGCCACTGGGATAGCGAGGCGATCGCCCTGCACGCCTCGGTCTTTCGCTGGGAAGACAACGTGCGCCATCTCGCCACCATCCTCAGCGAAGTGGTAGCGTCAGCGCCATCGCCAGCGAGGGCCGTTGCGTGAATATGCGACCCCATAAGCAGCGCCTGCTCCGCTGGCTGCCGGACAGCCTGCTGCAGACGCGCGGGCCGAGCCTCGATGGTGTGCGCTATCTCACCTTCGACGATGGCCCCGACCCGCAGCACACGCCTCGCCTGCTCGATCTTCTGGCCGAACATGGCGTGCATGCCAGCTTCTTCCTGGTCGGCCATCGCGTGGAACACCATCCCGAACTGGTGGCGCGCATGGTGCGGGATGGCCACCTGGTCGCCAACCATTCCTATTCCCACCGTGCGTTCCAGGCGATGACGCTGCGACAGCAGATGGACGAGTTCGCACGCACCGATGCCTTGCTGCAGGCGTTCGACGGGCAAGCCCGGCACCGCCTGCGCACGCCGCAGGGCCACCTCGATGCGCGCCTGCTGCTGCAGTGCGCACGCCAGTCGCGCAACATCGTGTACTGGTCGTACGACAGCCTCGACTACCAAAAGCCTGAGCACCACGATTTCGTCGCCCGCCTGCGCGCCGACCCGCCGCGTTCCGGCGACATCGTGCTCATGCATGACGACAGCGACCGCGCTACCGATGCACTCGCCGTGCTGCTGCCGGAATGGCAGCGTGCCGGCCACCAGTTCCGCGCCTTGCCAGGGATAGGACCATGAAGATCCTGTATCACCACCGCACGCGCGGCCGCCATGTGGAAGGCGTGCACATTCGCGGCATCGTCCATGCGCTACGCGACCTGGGCCACGACGTCACGGTGATGTCGTTCCCCGGCGCCGATCCCGAACACGAGTTCGCTGCCGCGCAGCCCGGCAAGCGCGGCCGACTCGCCGCACTGGTGGCGCACATGCCCGGCGTGCTGTTCGAACTGCTGGAGCTGGGCTACAACCTGGTCACCTTGTGGCGCATCGAACGGGCGATCCGTCAACAGCGTCCCCAGCTGATCTACGAGCGCTACTCGCTATTCCTGTTCGCCACCGTGTGGCTGGCGCGGCTGCATGGCATTCCCCTGGTGCTTGAGATCAACGACTCCGCCCTGGTGCATCGCGTGCGGCCGTTGAAGCTCACCGGCCTGGCCCGTCGCATCGAGGGCTGGTGCCTGCGCCAGTGCACCGGGTTGGTGTTCATCTCCAGCTATTTCCGCCAACAAGCGGAGGAAGCCTACGGGCGGATCGCGCCCTCGGTGGTGTCGCCCAACGCAGCGGACCTGTCCCGCTTCGATCCCCGCCGCTACGATCGCGAACGCCTGCGCGCCGAACGCGGGCTCAAGGGCTACGTGGTATGCGGTCACATCGGTGTATTTGCGCATTGGCACGGCGTGGACGGCTTCGTCGACGCCATCGCCCAGCGCTTGCGCGAACAACCCGAACTGTTGCTGGTACTGGTCGGCGACGGACGCACGCTACCGGCCGTGCGCGAGCTGGTGGCCGAGCGCGGCTTGTCGCATCGGGTGATCCTGCCCGGCCGGGTACCGCATGACGACGTGGCCGCCTGGATCGCATGCATGGATTACGCCGTGCTGCCCGACTCCAACCTCTACGGCTCGCCCATGAAGCTGTTCGAACTCATGGCGATGGGCGTGGCCGTGGTCGCGCCCGATTACGAGCCTGTCACGGAGGTCATCAGCGACGGGCACACCGGCTGGCTTTTCCCGCGCGGCGAACTCGATGCCTGTGTGCAACGCGTGCTGGATCTGGCCACCCAGGAAGACGAACGCCGACGCATCGGCCACGCCGCGCGCGACTATGTCGTACGCGAACGCCAGTGGCGCAACAACGCCGAGCAATTGCTCTCGCTGGTGCCGACGGAGGCCGTGGGATGAGCCTGCTACTTTTGATCCTGGTGGTGGTGCTCGCCATGATGGCGGTGGTGCTGCGGCGGGCGATCTACGCGCGCAACATGCAGATATGGCTGGGCAGCTACCTGCGCCGGCGCGTGCCCGATCCGGGCAAGGGCACGGTGCATGTGATGTTCTGCTTCGTCGATCACTTCGAGCCTGCCTGGGGCAAGGCACCGCTGGAGACACAGCGCGCCCGGGTGGACCGCTGGTGCCATGAATACCGGTTGCTGGCCAATGCACACCGCGACGCTGACGGCCGGCCGCCGCAGCACACCTTCTTCTATCCGGAAGAAGAATACGTCGACGAACACCTCGACAAACTGGCGGCGCTCTGCGCGGATGGCTACGGCGAGATCGAGGTGCACCTGCATCACGACAACGACACCGAAGCCAATTTCCGCAGCACCATCGCCCGCTTCAACCAGGTGTTGCACGAACGCCACGGCGCGCTATCGCGCGACCCCGACACGGGTGAGCTGCGCTTTGGTTTCATCCACGGCAACTGGTGTCTGGACAACTCGCGTGCGGATGGCCGTTGGTGTGGCCTCAACAACGAGCTGGTACTGCTGCGCGAACTGGGCTGCTATGCCGACTTCACCCTGCCCTCCGCGCCCAGCGACACGCAAACGCGCACCATCAATGCCATCTACTACGCCACCGATGACGTCGCGCGCCCCAAGTCGCACGACACCGGCGTGCCGGCGCGTGTCGGCGGCCAGCCCAGCGGCGACCTGTTGATCGTACAGGGTCCACTGGGACTCAACTGGCGCGAGCGTCGGCTGGGTGTGATTCCCCGCGTGGAGAATGCCGACGTACGCGCCTCCTGCCCGCCCAGCGATGCGCGCGTGGATGCCTGGGTGCGCGCCGGCGTGCAGGTGGAGGGCCGCCCGGATTGGATCTTCGTGAAGATCCATACGCACGGCACGCAGGAGCGCGACATGGATACCTTGCTCGGCGAACCCGTACACGCCATGCATCGCTACCTGGAGCAGCGCTACAACGACGGCAACCGCCATATGCTGCATTACGTCACCGCGCGCGAGATGTACAACATCATCAAGGCGGCCGAGGCGGGCAAGCGCGGCAATCCCAACGAATACCGCGACTTTGCACTCCCGCCGCCACCGCACCGGGCGTATTGACATGCGCACCGTGCTGATCTGCCATGCCTCGGACCGCTTTGACCGCGAAGGACTCGCCGCGTGGCTGGACTCCTTCTCCGAGTTGGCGGGTATCGTCGTGCTGGAGGAAACCCCGCAACAGATGCGCGCCCGCGTGCGACGCGAAATCCACCGCGTGGGCTGGCTGCGCTTTCTGGACGTGATCGCCATGCGCCTTTACCAGCGCCTGGCGTTGGCTCGCCGCGACGGGACATGGACTGAGCAAGCCCTGGCCACGCTTCGCCAGCGCTACGGTGCCGCACCCTCGGTGCCGCAAGTGATGGCTGCCGACGTGAACGATCCGGCAGTGCTCGCCTTTCTGAAAAAGGCGGCGCCCGACGTCGTGCTGGCGCGCTGCAAGCAACTGCTCAAGAAGCGGCTGCTGGCGATTCCTCGCGTGGGCTGCTTCGTGATGCATCCCGGCATCTGCCCGGAGTACCGCAATGCGCACGGTTGCTTCTGGGCGCTTTCCGAACGTGACTTGGAGCGCGTGGGCATGACCTTGCTGAAGGTCGATGCCGGTGTGGATACCGGGCCGGTGTACGGCTACTTCAGCTACCCGTTCGACGAGCGGCGGGAATCGCATGTGGTTATCCAATACCGCGTCGTGCTGGAGAACCTGGAACGCATCGCCGCGCGCTTGCAGGAGATCGCACGCGGGGATGCCAGCACCATCGATACCCGCCATCGCGCCAGCGCGGCCTGGGGCCAGCCCTGGCTCAGCCGATACCTGCGCTGGCAGCGCGCGGCGGCAAAGGCCGGCGAACGATGAGCATGCCCGTGCTGATGTATCACGATGTGGTCGACGCCGGCATGCCGGACCAGAGCGGCTTCCCCGGCGCTGCCGCCGCCCACTACAAGCTCGATACGGCGCATTTCACCGCGCACCTCCATGCGCTCGCTTCCAGCGGCCTGCACTTTCCCTCCGTGTTGGCACAGGAAGCATCCGCCGATCGAACCTGCCTGCTCACCTTCGACGATGGTGGCGAGAGCGCGACCCGCGTGGCCACACTGCTGGATCGCCATGGCATGCGCGGGCACTTTTTTATCACCACGCAACGTATCGGCACCGCGGGCTTTGCTTCCGCGGCGGAGCTGCTTGCCCTGCACCGCGCGGGCCATGTGGTGGGTAGCCACTCCCACACGCACCCTGCGGACATTTCCAGCCTCGATCACGCTGCGCTGGCTGCGCAGTGGGTGGAAAGCCGCGACCGCCTCGAGCAGATACTCGGCGAGCCCGTACAGGTTGCCTCGGTGCCTGGCGGCTTCTATACGCACCGCGTGGCGCGGGTGGTGGCTGCCGCAGGCTTTCGCTACCTGTTCACCTCCGAGCCCACCGTAGCCATGCATAGCGTAGAAGCCTGCCGCGTGCTGGGACGCTACGCCGTATGGCATGACACGGCCGCACGGGACGCGCTGGCATTGGCCACCGGCGAAGGATCGCAACGCCAGCGCCAATGGCTGAGCTGGAACCTCAAGAAGCCGCTCAAGCGCTGGTCACGGCCGGTCTATCAACTGGTGCGTCGTCGCTGGCTGGGTGAACATTCCTAACGCCCCAGACGCTCAGGCGACACTGGCGTCTTGCGCGCGACCGGACAACCGACGCGCCCAGCGATACAGGCCGCGCATAGGCGCGATCATGCCAAAGCGCGCCAACGGGCTGGCCCCACGGACCAGATACAACGAACCGCAGGGCACCTGCCGATTGGAAAGGACGCGCTTGTACTGGTTGTCGCCATAACCGAAATCGATGACATCGCCCGGGTGACGCTCCAGCAGGTCGCATACCGCCTGGAACACCAGGGCCGAACCGGCGCCGAGCGGGGCGAACTCTTCGTCATAGCCGGTATCGTCCATCAGGTAGCGACCATCGTGGCGATAGCCGTGCACATACGCCACCGCTCGATCTCCCAGCAACAACAGGTGCCCCACCAGGCGCCCCTGCGCCGCCAGCCGCCGAAACAACTCGACCCGCGCGGGCAGCTGCCAATCGATCGGCAGCTCCTTGGCGTGCCAGCTGTTCGCGTACACCTGATTCATCAGCGCCGCGTAGGTTTCCATGTCATCCGGATGCTCGAACACACGCATGTGCGCCTGCTCGCCTAGCTTCTTGTACACATTGCGCTGACGACGCGTGAGATCGTTGCGCTTCTTGGAGCCCAGCGCGCCCAGCCAGTCGCCTAGCGCGGGAGCGGGATCGATCGACCAGCTCACCTGATCGAGCAGGTTCGATTGCACCGGGGTAAAGCGATGCGGCCCCAGCGCCAAGGCCTGCGCAAAGCTATTGGGCAAACTCGTCTCCTGGATGCGCAGCACGCGTGCGCGGCGCGTATGTCGCAACACCTCGGCCACTGCACGCTCCACTTGCACACGCCACGCTGGCGACGCCACCACGCCCGAACCAAGCAACCGCAACGCGCGCCCACGATAGATCGGCACCTGATGCGGCCCCAGCGCGAGACGGGCGTGGTGTACATAGGCGAGCAGCGGCGCGTAGCCCACCACGTTGCCATCCGGCGCACGCACCACCACCACATGCGGCGAGAAGATCTCGCCGCGCCAGGCAAGTTCGAACAACAGCCAATCCGGATGCTGCACCACGCCCGAAGCGGCACCGGGCATATCCGCCACCCGCGCCAGCGCATCGCGCAACTGGCGCAGTTCTTCCGTGCCATGCACGGTGATGGCGGTGATGGACGCGTCGCTGGACAACATCATGGCGAGATCCAGGCTCCCTATCCTTGTAGACAACTAAGGCCGCGCATCAACACGCGTCCGGGTGGCCCCAGGCGCTGCGCCACCGAGGCAATGAACTGGTAATCATCGTCGGCCCAGTAGCGCACCAGCACGCTGGCCGGCAGGAACACCACCAGGAAGACGGCGCTACCCAGCAGGAAGCCAAAGGGGTTGGCGACCCAATGTGTCACCAGCCACGCCGTCGCGGTCGCCAACAGCCCGATACCGAACAAGCGCGCCATAGCCCCCACCGGCAAGCCGCCCGTGGTGGCACGGCGCAGGTAGTAGATCGCCAGCAACAACTCGGAGAACCGCGTACCCGCATAGGCCAGCACCGCGCCGGTGAGCCCAAGCCAGGGAACCAGCGCCAAGCCAAGCACGGCGTTGACGGTCAGCGAGATCATGGCGATGCGTACGCGGTCACCTTGCCGGTCCACCACGGTCTGGTAGGCAGCGATGCCATTGACCACCAACAGCAAGCCCGCCAGCACCAGCATGGTTTCAATGGCGGGAATCGCGTCCACGTAGCGGTGCCCATACATCAGGGTAACGATATCGGGCGTGGTGACCAGGCCGAGCCCGGCAATGAGCAACCCCAATGCCCAATAGAAGCGCGAAGCTTCGCCGAGAAAGCGCACCGCGTTCTCATGCCCCTTCTGGCCGTACGACTTGGACATATACGGCAGCAAAGTCGACGTCAGCCCCACCGAGAACAACTGCACCGCCCCCTTGGTCAAGGTTCCGGCGATCGCAAAAAAACCCACGGCGGTGGTGGTACTGAACGTGTTGAGCAGGAACACTTCAATGGTGCCCGCCTTGCAGGAACCCACCAGGATCAGCACGGCGGTGAGCCGCAAATGGCGCACCAGCCGCGCCTTCAGCTCCAACGGGATCGGACCTTTTCCGAACGGCACGCAGTAGTGTCGATAGGCCACGCGGTTGATCAGGTTGAGCAGCAGGCATGCCACCGTGAACAAGCCGACGAAGGCCAGCAACCCCGCATGCAGCACCATGGCCGCAAGCACCAGGCCCATACCCACCACGCCACCCAGCACGGTAGCGATAGCTTCCGGCTCGAAGTGCTCCTGCCCCTTAGCAATCGCCACACGCATGGCGTAGTTGGCCTTGCTCACCGTGGCCACCACCACCATCGCCGCTGCCGGCAGCAGGCCGTTATGCCATTCGGCCGGCTGGATGATGGTCAACGCCAGCAGGAACAGCCCCACCACGATCAGGCTGCTCTTGTGCTGCACCTGGTTGAGCCAATAGGCGATATGGGAGGCGACCTGGGTTTGCCCGGCACCCTCCGCTTCGGCGATGAACTTGGTCGACGACGTGGTAAGCGCGTGATTGCTGCAGACGATCAACCACCCACACAACCACACGGTGAAGGCGTAACGGCCAAAGTCGGACGGTCCCAGCGCGCGCGCGATCCACACACTCACCAGCAAGCCGAGCGCGAACTCGATATAGCTCGATACCGAAACGATGGTGACGCTGCGCAGGATGGCGGTACGGCTGCTCATGCGGTGCTCCGCATGCATCGCTGACCCTGCCGTTGGGAGGCTGCGCCCCTGTTGCGCGGCCCCCGATTCATGGCGAGGCCTGCGCTGCAGGCGATGCCGGAGGCGACGCGCCACTGCCCGGCGGCTGCCGCATCAGCCACTGCACGACGCCACTGCCGCGGTTGTTCCAATTGAACCGGCGCTTGGTGTCGTCGAGCTTGCCGCAAGCGGGGCTATATGAACTGGAGAGCTTCTCGAAGCGCTCCTTCAAGGCCGCACTCTGCTTGGGGTCGGTTTCGAAGTAGTAGGCCGCCGCTACCGGCAACGCCAACTCCACGTCGTGGGCGTCGCTGTACCAACCTTCCGATTCCTGAATCTTGCGCAAGGCATCGATCTTGGCCTTGGAGGACGACCAATACCAGGCAATCTGTCCATCTGCGCCTGAACACGGGTTACGCCAATCGTGCGGATTCACCAGCAGGTCGCGACTGATCCATCCGTACTGCTCCAGATAGCGGCCAAACCCGGCAATCATGCCCGGAATGCGCTTGTCCCCGGTGACCAGCCACGCATGCCATAGACCATCGATGATGTTCTCGGTCATCCACGGCGAGGCACCGCGCACATCGCTGGCGGGGTTCCAATCGTCGTTCTCGTGGATATTCCAGCTATTGCGCCAGGAGCCATCGTCGCCCAATCCGTCCGGGTTGTTGCGCTGGTGCTCATACAGCCAACCCACCCGATCGTTCACCTTGGCCAGCCAGCGCTTGTCGCCGGTGAGTTCATACGCGCTCACCGTGGCCAACAAACCCAGCCCGGCGAGTCGTTCGGTGAAGTACTGCTGCGGCTTGGTGTAAGGACCGGGCCGATTGTTCCAGCCGCCGTTGTCCCACAGCGTCGCCATCTTCTCCACCATCGCGCTGTCGTAGGTCACATCGTCGCCGGTGAGCGCAAGGGAAAGCAGAATGGGCTCGATATAGACGTACTTCACGTCGCAAGGCTTGTCGTTATACGTCCAGCCGCCCGCACAACCAGGGCTCTCCGGCATACCGTCGCGCTTGATGTACTTCATGTAGAAGCGGTAACTGAGATCGGCCGCCTGCAGGTAGTCCAGCCGACCGGTACGAATGTACGCCTTGAACAAGGTCGAGGATCGATCAAACAGGAATGCGGTGGAATCGTCCGCCGGCAAGCGACCGGCCCATTTGAACTGGGTGGCGACATAGTTGGCGTAAGCCTCGTTCGGTGCGGCGACCGCCTGCGGGCCGGCGATCAGCGAAGCGGTCAGCCATTCGGGGGTAAGCGTGGCGAGCGCGGCAGGCACGCGAAGGCCCTTTTCCCCCTCCACCAATCCCGTATCGTACGGCCAGCCGGCGATCTCCTGCTGGCGCGGTTTGTCGATCGCGAAGTAGAAGGTCTCCTCATCGGAGGTGAGCGGTGCACGGAATTGCACACGTACGGCGCGGATGCTGTTGTCCTTGGCGTACCAATGCAGCACGGTCTTGGCGACCGAAGGCACTTCGTTGCCCTTCTCGTCGAGAATCCGCAGCAGTTGCGGGTCCTTCAGCGTATCCGGCGCAAACGGAATGCCCATGGTCACCAGCGCAGGCGAACGGTCTCCCACGTTGCGATGGACCACGATGCGCTGATCGGGTAGCAACTCGCCCTGCGCGGCAGTCGCTGTTCCGGCCTGCGTGGCCGGCGACGGGTTGGTATGCGCCTTGGTTGCCGAGTGTGTAGAGGCAGCCGCAGCCGCGCCCGCGAACAGCAGCAGCACACCCAGGGCGACGCGGCAGCGACGCGCGATGGCGATATCAGGCCACATGCGCTATCCGCTCCACCATCTTCTGCTCCCAACGGAACGCGGTGGTGACGATAAAGTCCAGGTCGTCATATTGCGGATGCCAATCCAGCACCTCCTGCAGGCGCGCGCTCTGCGCGATCAACATGGCCAGATCGCCGGCGCGACGCGGACGTTCCACCACATTGAGCGCGCGACCGCTGACCCGCGTCACCGAGTCGATCACTTCGCGCACGCTGTAGCCATGCCCATAGCCGCAATTGAGCGTGAGCGACGAGCCGCCGCGACGCAGGTGATCCAGTGCACGCAAATGCGCGGCCGCCAGATCCTCCACGTGGATGTAATCACGAATGCCGGTACCATCCGGCGTGTTGTAATCGGTGCCGTAGATGCACAAGCTCTCGCATTTGCCGACCGCATGTTCGCACGCGGCCTTGATAAGCAAGGTGGCATGCGGGGCGGAATGACCGATGCGCCCCAGAGGATCGCAACCCGCGACATTGAAGTAGCGAAGGATCACATGCCGCAAGCTCGATGCCGCGCTCAAGTCGCGCAGGATGTTCTCCGACATCAGCTTGGACATGCCATACGGGTTGACGGGGTTGGTGGGTGTTTCCTCATCCGCGATCCCGGCCTCGGTCAGGCCGTACACCGCCGCCGTCGATGAGAAAATAAAGTGCTGCACGCCGGCTTCCGCACAACTGGCCAGCAGGTTGCAGGTGTTGCAGGTGTTGTTGCCGTAATACTTGACCGGATCACTCACCGACTCGGGCACTACGGTATGCGCCGCGAAATGCAGCACCGTATCGACCCGGTAGCGTTCGAGCACCCTCGATACCAGGCCTCGATCGCCGATATTGCCCACGACGAGTTCGGCACCGTGCACGGCTTCGGCGTAACCGGTGGAAAGATTGTCGATCACCACCACGTGCTCTCCGCGCGCCACCAGCTGCTGCACGACGTGACTACCGATATAGCCGGCTCCGCCGGTGACGAGGACTCCATTCATGGCGAAGCACCTGCATGGGCTGTGGGAAAATTGCGGCAGAGCCACGCCTCGATGTGGTCGATCAGATGCCGCCGATCGTCCACCAGCACGTAGGTGTGGTCGGTTTCCTCGATGTAGCGCGTGCTCACGGCCGGGCTGGCCATGACGCTGCCGAAGCACTCGCGGAACTGCCGCGAGTGGTTGAAATACATGTTGATGCCGCCGCTGTAGATCATGCAGAGCTTGAGGCCCCGCCCGACCATATCGCGCAGGTCTTCGCTCACGACGTCCTGCGGCAGCGGCGCCACGCCGAAGGACGGTGCGTCACCCTTGGCCAGTTCACGCGACTTGCGCCCCAGCCAGCGCGTCCATCTGCGCAGGTTGAACACGCGCGGAAGGTAATAGCGCAGTTTGAAACCCAGCGTGCGGTAGGCAAAGCCATCCAAGAACACCACGCCGGTGAGCCTGGTGTGGCTGGCCCGATCGCGGGCCACGGTATGCGCTTTCTCGGCGCCCGAGCACAGGCCCACCAGCACGAAGCGGGAACACCCGGCCTGCTGCTGCAGCAGGCTCATGGCGTCGTCCACATCGGCGCAAACCTGCTGCGCGCGCGTCTGCGACTCCCCGGACGCACCGCTGTCGCCAATGGTGGACATGTCAAAGCGCAAAGTCGCATAACCCAGCGCATTCATGCGACGCGTCATATCGACATTGAGGCGAAACGGACCGACGCGATGCACCAGCCCCGCATTGAGAACGATCACGCCCACCGGCGCTGGGGTGGATTCGGGCAGCCCGGCGATGCCCACCAGGTGCTGTGCGCGTCCAAACCGGAAGGCCCGCTCGATCATCCGCACGCTCCGCTCAAATGCGAGCTGACGGTCTGGACCACGGGATGCGAGATGATGGCCGCTTCCAGTCGGGCCAGGTCGTCCCACGGCGTGGCGGGTTCGATCACGCGGATGCTGCTGGCATCCACCGACAAGCCTTTCCAATCGTGCGGCGCGGCATCGCCCAAGGTGTCGAGCAGCAGCGATGGTCGCTTGTGCCAGCCGGCATGCAGGGCGCCGATCTGTCGGCGCAGTGCCGGGTTAACCTCAAAACCAAGCCATTGACCTGCGGCATCCACCCATTCGCGCGGGCGCACGAAACGCTTGGTGTCGCGTCGCAAGGCGTCCTGCAGCGCATCGAGCGTGGCGACGTAGGCATCCCCATGCAACACGGGATCCCACACCAGGACATCGTCCAGCCGCGCCGCCTGAGCGGCTGCAAGTGCCACGCTGCCACCCAGGCGAGCGCCAAACGCCACCACATGATCGATACCCGCACGCGCGCGCAACTCGTGCGCCGCCGTGGCGGTGTCTTGCAGGCAACGATCCCAATCCACTTCGCTACTTGCACCGGCCGAATCACCGCAGCCGTAGTAGTCGAATCGCAAGACCGGCATGCCCTCCGCCGCCAGCGTGCTGGCAAGTTGTCGGTATAGACGATGGCAACGGATATAGTCCTGGCCCAACGGCGCGCACAACAGCACTGCCTTACCCATCGAGCGGGGAGCCGGATGATAGATGCCGAATAGCTCCCCGCGCGTACCGAAGAAAAACGGAAGCTCTTTATCAGGCCGTTTCATCGTTTGTATACCACCGTCACCAGGTATTCGTTCTCGTGGTAGGACTGCCCTACCGTGTCGCTGTGCTGGATCTGGCGCACATAGGAAGTGCCCCAGCTCCAGTGCTGGGTCAGCTGATGATTGAACGCCAGGCCGTAGCGATAGCCCTTGTCGTGGCGATCGATGCTGTCGTACGTCACCCGTTCGCCGGTGGCGAAGCCCGATATCGATACGCTTTGGGTGAGCTTGTAGTCCGTGGTGAAACCCAATCCCTTGGCGGATTGGTTCAGCGTGGTCGTGTTGATGTAATCGAGCTTGCTATACGACGGCACGACCGAGAAGTTGAGGCGTTCATCGCGATAGCTATAGGTGGCCGAGATCTGCCGTTCCTTGTATACGTCCGAGCTGATGACCACGCTGCCCACGCCAATGGTTCCGCGGGTGGCGTCCATCGCCTCGGTGAGCGGCTGCAAGGGCACCAGTTCGCCGCCCACGGAGACATTGGTGGGTTGCAGCATGTCCTGCGCCGCATCGGCGTATTGGTACGCACCGTTGATGGTGATGGTGCTGCGTGGCGTAAGACTCCAGCCCAGCACAATGCGCGCGAGCGGGCTGCTGTAGGAGCCGCCCTGGGTAAATTTGATTTGCGACCAGCCCAGCGATGCGTCGATGCTCAGGTGCGTGAGCCGGCTGGTGTAGCGCGCGTAAGCCGCATAATCGTCGTAGTTGGAGCCCGCCGTGCTGCTGCTGAAGTCGACGTGCTGGTACTCCACGTTGCCGGAGATCTGGTCGGTGGGGCTGATATCGCGAAACAGACGCAGCGCGGCTTGTCCACGCGATGAATTGAACTCGTCCACCTTGGATGCATAGCTATTGATGTAGTGCACTTCCGCGTCGCCCGTCATACCCTCGCCCACGCGAAAATGCAGGGTCGGGCCGATGGCAAGTACGTTGGTTTGCTGCTGATTGCCCGGCGCATTGGCGGCCAGGGAGTTCACCGGCGCCACGCCTGCGTAATCCTGCACGGTGAGATCGAGCCGCTGGGGAATCACCGCCCAGTTGGCTTGCCCCGCGACCTGGGCCACGGTCTGGTTGGCGAAGGTGTTGCCGGAATAGTTGCGATATTCCAGGTTGCCGGTAACGTTGGCCTGCACCGCGGAACCCTGCTGGGTGTAAGCGAATGTGACGCCAGGAGCCAACACATTGGTGCTGATCGGCGCGGTGGTGGTCAGTGCGGCGTTATCGGTGTGCTCGCCCGTCACATAGACCGACCAGTCGAACTGCGACGCGTACACGTTGCCCGAGCACGCCGCCAGGGCAACCATGATCGATCGAGCCAGTGTTGTGCGTACTGCCATGTCCCTTCCCCTGGTGGAGTCGTCGCTGGAACCGCCTAGGTCAACTCGCAGTACGGCCCTTCACGGCACGTGGTTAAACACCACACCGGCCATTTTTTCGGGATCGAAATTGGTGACTGCCTGACTGATCGCCCCTGGCGTGTCGCGCCCATAACCCGCCACCACCACCACAAAGTCGGCCAGGTCCGAAAGGATGCGTGCGTCCGGTGAGCCCTTGATGGCGGGCCCGTCCAGGAACAGGTAGCGATCGGGATAGCGACAGCGCAGCGAGTCGAGCATGGTGCTCATGCGGAACGAGGAGAAATACTCGCCGCTGTTCTCGCGTGCCTTGCCCGCCGGAATCAGGCGCATGCGCGGAATACCGGTTCGGTACAGCACCGGCTCGATGCCCAGCGAAGGCTGTTCCAGAAAGTCGATCAGGCCACCACTGAGCGGCTCCACGCCCAACGCTTTGTGCTGACTGGGATAGCGCAGATTGCAGTCGATCAGCAAACTGGTTTTGGCTTCATCGAACGCAAAGGCCGCCGCCAGATTGCGCGTGACGAAGCTGCCACCTGAGCGCGGGCTTACTGAAACCACCAACGTGACGAAGTTCTGCTGGCCCGCGATGCCGAGCAGGCGCGTACGAATCTCGCGGAATGCATCGGACTGGCGACGCACCGACTCATCGCGATGGATCAACCGGCGTTCTTCCAGCTGCAGCGGCACCAGCTCCTGGCCGCTCTCGTTCATGCGCGCGATCGAGTGACCCGGTGAGCCATGGCGCTGCAGGCTCCGCGCCGCTTCTTCCAACACATTCTCGAAGCTGTCGGAGGCGTCGTTCACGTTGTCGTCTTTGATGTTCATCCCTTCAGCCTCAGCCAGAACACGCCCAGGTAGATCGCCGCAATGCCCGCCAGCGTGACCATCAGAAACAGGTTTTGCCGATGCTCTCGACGACGATCATCGGGGGTGGGATAGAACGGGATGGAGGCCAGCACGGCGAGACCCGTCGCCTGCTCCAGGCGCTCTACCGAACGCACGCGTGGATCCAGCCGCACCAGCCCGAACAACAGGCCCACCGGCACTGCCAATGCCAGCGCGAGCCCCGCAATGCTGAAGTGCATGAAACGCAGGCCCGAGGGCACCAACGGCATCACGGCGGGGTTCTGGATCAGGAAGGTCAGACCACGCTGCTCGGCATCCAGGTTCATGGACACACGTGCGTTCTCGCGACGCTTGAGCAGATCCTGATACACGTCCCGATTGACGTTGTAGTCACGCGTGAGCTCGGCCACCACGTTCTCGGAATTGGCGATGCGGGCGCTGCGCTGCAGTTCGGTTTGCAAAGCCGCTTCGCTGGCACCCAGGCGCGCCGCAGCCGCCGCAGTGGAGGCGCGCGTGGTGCTCAACTGGGTCTTGATCTGCTGATAGGCCGGATTGAACTGCACGCGGCTATCCAGTGTCGTTGGTGTGCCGGACAGTTGCGCGGCCGCCTTGCGCTGGTCTTCCTGCGCCATCTGCTGGCGAAGGTCCTGCATCTGGTGACGTATGCGGACCACGTCCGGGTATTCCTCGGTATAGGTCAGCAGCAGCTTGTCCAACTGCGCCTGCAGATCGGCCATCTGGGTTTGGTAGACGCCACCCACCGTCTCCACCGTGCTCACTTCCGACTCGCCGGTGAGCTGGGACGCCAGCGAACCTTCCTGCGAACGGCGCTCCATCAGATCCATGCGCGCCTGCTCGATCTGGCTGCGCAACTGGCTGATGCGCGCATTGGTATCGGTCTCGCTGCCCGGGCGCGCATCTTCGTTGGTGCCGCGATAGGCCTTGAGCTTGTCCTCCGCATCGGTGAGCTTGCTGCGGTAGGCCTCGACCTGGCTGTTGATGAACTCGTAGGCTTCGCGACTTTCACGCTGCTTGGAAGCCAGGCTTTCGCTGATGAACAGCTGCGCGAACTGCCGCGTCACCTCGTAGGTACGGCGGGGATCGGTATCGAAATAGCTGATGGTGATGAGGTTGTCGCGCTCCATCAGCACCTTGGTGCGCGACTTGATGCCTTCCACGATGCGATCCTGTTCGATCGGCGAGGGGTGCTTGGCCGCCCAGCCGCCGACAACCAGGATCTGGTTCATCACGTCGCGGCTGAAGATCACGTCGCGGGCGATGCTGGCTCGGTTCTTGTTGGCCGTCGCCGATGCCGCGCCCTCCATCAGCGGCGAGATGATGTTGCTCTCCTGCGCGATGATGGTGGTGGATGCCTCGTATTTCTTCGGCCACAGCGTGCCGGTGACCAGGGCCGCCAGGGCAATCAGCGCGAACAGCACGCCCATGGTCACTCGCCGACGACGCGCCTCGCTTACCAGTGCTGGTACCAGGCTCGCAAAAGGTGTGAGTTCGCCACTCATAGCTATTCCCTCGATCCGGTTCCCTGGATCACGGCGGGCGTCAAAACGCCCGCAACGGCACGGTCACCACGTCACCAGGCTGCACCGGATAATTGGTGGCCAGGTCCCCTTGTTGCAGCACTTTGTCCAGCCGCACCGCATAGGGCGTGGTTACGCCATCGGCGGTCTTGCGATAGAGCTCGGTGCGGTCGGGCGCGGCGAATTCGGTGGTGCCACCAGCCGCCAGCACCGCATCCAGCACGGTCATGCCCTGCCGGTAAGGAATGGACACTGGCGAGCGAACAGCACCGGTTACGCGCACGCGTGAGAGGTATTCGTGGCTGCGCAGCTCGGTGAGGATCACCGCTACCTGCGGGTCGCGCACGTAGGCTTGCAGCTTGTCCTTGATCTCGCCGGCCACTTCCTCCGGCGTCTTGCCGCCCGCGACCACATCGCCAATCAGCGGCACGGTGATCTTGCCGTCCGGACGCACCGGCACGCTTACGCTCAAATCGGGGTTATGCCAGACGGTGATCTGCAGTTGGTCATCGACACCAATGCGGTAGGTCGTCACAGCCTGCGCCTGTGGATCGATCTTGGGCGCCTCTGTCGACCCGCCACCGGTCGCGCAGGCGCTCAACAACAGCACCGCACACAGTACGAAAAGCTGACGAAGACTCTTCATGGCCGCCCCCTGGTTCAAAAGTGTGAACTGCGTCACGACTGAGTATATCCAATAGAAAATCCCGCTTGACAAAGCCATTAGAGCTATGACTTGCCGCACATGGACGGCCATCGCAACCGCACCGCCAGCCGCGATGGAAGGCTCTCGCTACCGCGCGCTCGCCTCTAGCAGCCAGACGGCCTAGGCAGGGCCGGCCCACTGATCCGACGCGGTAGGCGGGCTACATCCGACACATGAGAGCAACCCCGCCGGGGCAGCCGATTTAGACCATTTGGCCGATACGTCCGGACGCTCCACCCATCGGGCCGCATCCAACTCATTCCGACACGGCCAGGTACGCACTTGCCAACCGCGCCGACCGCAGCGGGAGCGCCTTGCGTCGTCAGGGGTTGCATGGCGCGCGCCTCTGCCGCCGCTTAGATCGAGCGATGCAGCAAATGCCTCGCCAGAAAGCGCGCTTAAAGGATGTGTAACGGGTGCCATCCAGGAATCAGGCACCCGGCTCGCATGGCGATGACGCGGGTGGGCGCGCGTCAGGATTCGCGACTGAGATACAAACCAAAGTAACGATCCAGCGAATGCGCCGGATAGAAAGGAATATCACAGCGGCGATCGGTGTTCTCCCAGCGATCGCGCACGACATAGCCCAGCTCTCGCAAGCCATCCACGAACTCGCGCTCAGCAATGACGCGATACGGGCAACAGGAAACCCCGGTGTTCTGCACGGTGAAGTACGACACCGTCATATGGATGGGCACGGAGTTCAGCAGCAAATGCGCCGGTCGCCGATCGAGCTGGGCGAGCAACTGCGCCAACGTGTAATCAAGGTACTGCAGCGAACCCGCCGCAAAGAACACATTGGCATCGCCGGCATCCTCGGGACGAGAGGTGAAACTGAGGTGGCGCAGGCTATCGTTCTTTTCCGCCCATGCCGCACCGGCCTCCATCACCGCCGGCACGTCCATTACCGTCCAGCGCACGGTATCGGGGTAACGGAAATAGCGCTGATATGCGTAATACGCAATGCCGATATGGCCACCCAGATCGAACACGGAGGTCTGCCCCTCCTCGAACAGGCGCGACAACCACCACATCGCGGGGTAGTCGTTGAGAAACACGCGCCGCGTGCGCTCCCGATAAAAGGAGGCGGATGCCGCGTTGTCGTACCCCTGCAGCAGACTCTGCGGAATACTTGCCTGCGCTTCCGCAAAGCTGGAGTACACGCCGCGATAGAGATTGCGCATGGTGGAATCGTGCGCACGAAAACGCCGCTCGTACCTGGCGCGCAGCAAGCCGCCAATACCCGGCCAATGCGACGCTTGCTCCACTATGCCCTGGATCGTCGTATGACTATCCATACCGCCCCCGTTGCCATGTGATGCCCCGCACCACCGCATACGCGGCAACTCGCAAAGCCCTGCCCGCACTATCAGCCCAAACGCCCGCCCCGGGCAGACTCACGAACGCTCTATGGCCATCAGCCTAGGGGGACAGCGTGGAAGCAGCCTGATCGTGACGTGGCGCGGCGCGGCGCGTCCGGCCTGCCGTGTGCCCGTGGTGCAGCTCATCGGAAGGGCTAAAAAGTAGGCCGAGATCAACTTGGCATGACCTGAGACACTGCGCCGGCGGGCGCCGTTTCATAGGCGAATTACCGGCCAATTTCCCGGGCATTTTTCCGGCAGGCAAAAGAAAAGGGACTTAGCTTTCGCTAAGTCCCTATCTTTTTGGTGGGCCGTCTAGGATTCGAACCTAGGACCAATTGATTAAGAGTCAACTGCTCTACCAGCTGAGCTAACGGCCCAAAACTTGTTTTTACTTACCGGCTCAACTGGGGTGGAAGATGGGACTCGAACCCACGACCCTCGGAATCACAATCCGATGCTCTAACCAGCTGAGCTACATCCACCGCAAACTTGAACTGGCGCGCCCGACAGGAATCGAACCTGCAACCGTCGGCTTAGAAGGCCGATGCTCTATCCGGTTGAGCTACAGGCGCTTGTGCACATTGTGCATCAGCATCTGCTGGTCGGGGCAGAGGGATTCGAACCCCCGACATCCAGCTCCCAAAGCTGGCGCTCTACCAGGCTGAGCTATACCCCGATTTCGAACCCTCAACCTTCTCGGGCTGAAGCCTTGAAATGCTACGGGTGACGCGTAGCCTAGTCAATCCGTATAAAGCATACCGAACTTTCTCACTACGTTCGGTCCGTTTGGCGATTCACTGCCTTGCGGTGCAAATCGTTGTGCGAACACATCGACTTGCTAAATTTGGCGCGCCCGGAGAGATTCGAACTCCCGACCACCAAGTTCGTAGCCTGGTACTCTATCCAACTGAGCTACGGGCGCGTTTTCAAAACATTTTGCCTTGCCGCTTAACCACCTTAGTGGAAAGCGCCGAAGCGAGAAGCGGAATTATTCAGATTCGAGGCCGGCGCGTCAATACTTTTTTTCATATTTTTTTCATCGATTGCTGAAGAAGCTTCTGCAAAACGATGAAAACGCGTCACCCGAGCTGCATAGTTTATGCCATCCGCTTCGGGTTTCGCCAGACCTTTCCGGCAAAAAATTTCACAAATAGTGATATGGGGTGACAACACCCTGCATGGACACCGTTACGCGGCGCTCGCGCTTCGCATGACGCGCTACGCGTGACGTGCTGCATGCGTACTGAGACTCGTCGCCTGCCCCGCACGATGTGTGTGGCGTGGTGACCGCGATAGCCGCGTTCTGTGCGCATTGCACGCGACCCTGCATTGCAGGAAAAACAAAGGCGGCCTTGCGGCCGCCTTTGATGTGCTGTTTCTGCACGCCATCGATCAACGATCAGCGATACGACTCTGCGTGGCCGGATCACCCACCTTGGCACCCGCATCGCCACGCGGCGGCGGAGGCGGCGGCGTGGAGCCGGTGCTGGAGGTCTTGGACCAATCCGCCGGTGGACCCGGCACGCGACCATTCATGATGTCGTCAATCTGGTGCGCGTCGATGGTCTCGTACTGCAGCAGTGCGTCGGCCATCACGTGCAGCTTGTCGATGTTGTCCGTCAGCAGCTGCTTGGTGCGAGCATAGTTGCGATCGAGGATGGCGCGCACTTCTTCATCGATCTTGCGCGCGGTCTCGTTGGAGACGTTTTTGTGCTGCGTCACGGCGCGCCCAAGGAACACTTCGTCCTCTTCCTCGCCGTAGGTGACGGGGCCGAGCGTGTCGGACAAGCCCCACTTGGTCGCCATGTTGCGCGCCATCTTGGTCGCGCGCTCGATGTCGTTGGAGGCACCGGTGGTGACCTTGTCCTCACCGAAGATCAGCGCCTCGGCCACGCGACCGCCATACAGCGAGCACAGCTGCGATTCGATCGCCACACGGTTCATGCTGTACTTGTCGCCTTCCGGCAGGTACATGGTGACGCCCAGCGCGCGACCGCGCGGAATGATGGTGACCTTGTAGACGGGATCGTGCTCGGGCACGAGGCGACCGACGATGGCGTGGCCGGCTTCGTGATAGGCGGTGAGCTTTTTCTCGTCTTCGCTCATGGCCATCGAGCGACGCTCGGTACCCATGAGGATCTTGTCGCGTGCCTTGTCGAGGTGGCTCATGCGCACATCGCGTGCGTTCTCACGCGCGGCGAACAGCGCGGCCTCGTTGACCAGGTTAGCGAGATCCGCACCGGAGAAGCCGGGCGTGCCGCGCGCGATGGTCATGGGGTCGACGTCCGGTGCCGTGGGCACCTTGCGCAGATGCACTTTGAGGATCTGCTCGCGGCCCTTGACGTCGGGCAGGCCCACCACGACCTGGCGGTCGAAGCGGCCCGGGCGCAGCAGCGCCGGATCGAGCACGTCGGGACGGTTGGTGGCGGCGATGACGATGACACCTTCGGTGCCCTCGAAACCGTCCATTTCCACCAGCAGCTGGTTGAGGGTCTGCTCGCGCTCGTCGTGACCACCCCCCAGGCCGGCGCCGCGATGGCGACCGACGGCATCGATTTCGTCGATGAAGATGATGCACGGCGCGTGCTTCTTGGCCTGCTCGAACATGTCGCGCACGCGGCTGGCGCCCACGCCCACGAACATCTCGACGAAGTCGGAGCCGGAGATGGAGAAGAACGGCACCTTGGCTTCGCCGGCGATGGCCTTGGCCAACAGCGTCTTACCGGTACCCGGCGGGCCAACCATCAGCACGCCGCGCGGAATCTTGCCGCCCAGCTTCTGGAACTTGCCCGGGTCGCGCAGAAACTCGACCAGTTCGCCCACTTCTTCCTTGGCTTCGTCGCAACCGGCGACGTCGCTGAAGTTGACCTTGATCTGGTCCTCGCCTTGCAGCTTGGCGCGCGAGCGACCAAAGCTCATGGCGCCTCGGCCACCGGCACCGGCCTGCATCTGGCGCATGAACCAGATGAACACGCCTACGATAAGAATGATGGGCAGCCAGTTGAGCAACAGGCCTAGCAGGGTCGGGCCGTTGTTGGACGGCTCCTGGCGCACTTCCACGCCCTTGTCCTGCATCTGCTTGACCACCGAGTTGGTGGACCAGCCGAGGACCGGTGCAACGGTGCGGAACGCGCTGCCGTCCTTCAGCTTGCCGCTGATGGCGGCCGGCTGGTCGGCACTAATGGTGGCCGTGGCCACGTTTCCGTTGTCCACGCTCTGCACGAAGCTGCTGTAGGGCAGATCCGAGGAGGACGCGCCATGCGGATTGAAGCTCTGGAACACGGTGAGCAGAACCACCGCGATGATCAGCCAGAGCAGCAGGTTTTTCGCCATTTCATTCATGCACGGTTCTCGCCCGATTGCCCGCCGGTGATCTTGCGACCCACGGCTAATGCATACACCTCCCGCGAACGTGCGCGGGAGGCCTTAGGTTTACGCATGGTCACGCGGGTGAAGTCCCCGCGCAAGCTGCGCAAGTAATCGTCAAAGCCTGTCCCCTGGAACAACTTGATCAGGAACGATCCACCCGGCTTGAGCCATTGCCGGCTGAAATCCAGTGCCAGCTCCGCCAGGTCCATCGCCCGGATCTGGTCCGCCAGGGCTACACCACTCATATTGGGGGCCATGTCAGATAGCACAAGATCCACTTTTTGGCCCTGCAAACGGCTTTCCAGCTCGCGCAACACCGATTCTTCACGGAAATCGCCCTGGAGGAAATCCACCCCGGCAATACCTTGCATGGGCAGGATATCCATGGCGATCACCGCGCCGGTGTCGCCCAGGCGCTGGCGGACCAGTTGGGACCAGCCGCCCGGGGCGGCACCCAGGTCCACCACGCGCATGCCCGGCTTGAGCAGGCGGTCGCGGTCGACCAGCTCCTCCAGCTTGAACACGGCACGGGACCGCAGGCCCTCGGCCTGGGCCTTCTTCACATAAACATCATCGAAATGCTCCCGCAGCCAGCGGGAACTACTCTTGCTGCGAGACATGTCGGCAACGGACGCAGGTAGGGGGATACCGCATGATACCCTTAGCAGTCTCTCCGCCGCGAATTTAAGACTGAACGCATGGCTCTTTCCCCCTCGCAGCGCCGCTACCTGCGCAGCCTCGCCCACGATCTCCACCCTGTCATCCTGCTTGGCGCCAAGGGTGCCACCGAGGCTGTCCTCAAAGAGCTGGACCTCGCTCTCTCCCATCATGAACTGGTGAAGGTGAAGCTGTCCGGCGGCGATAAGGACGAGCGCCAGGAGCAGATCGACTTCCTCACCAACGGCACCCGATCCGAGAGCGTGCAGCAGATCGGCCATATCGCCGTACTGTTCCGTCGCAACGAGGACGAGCCCAAGCTCGCCCTGCCGCGCTGAGGCACGCATGGACCTGACGCTCGACCGCCCAGGCAATTACCTGTTCGTGCGCCGCGTGGGTCCACGCAGCGTCACGGTGATGGACCGGGAAATCACCGCCAGCTTCCTGCTGGCGCCTGACCGTGCGATCGAAGGCTGGCCGGTGGCCGCGTCCACTGAGCTGGATGCCGGCCATGCAGAGGCCATCCTGGAACTGAAGCCGGAGTTGGTGGTGCTGGGTACCGGCGAGCGCCAGGTGTTCCCGGCCGCTGCCTTCATGGCCGGGCTGCTGCGCAAAGGCGTCGGCGTGGAAGTGATGGACAACGCCGCCGCCGCTCGCACCTATGACTTACTGGCGGCCGAGAGCCGTCGCGTGGTGGCGGCCTTTATCTTGCCGGCGGCCTGAAAGCCGACATCCTGGCAGCCACGCCGCTACCGTGAGAGAGCGCACATCGGCGCTCTACTCACGCACCCACCTACGGAATGGCCTTGCGCGCTTAGCGCGACGGCAGGTAGCCCAGCGGGTCGACCGGGTTGCCGTCCTTGCGAATCTGGAACTGCAATTCGTCGCGGGTGGCGCCTGTGGCGCCCATCTCGGCGATCTGCTGGCCGGCGCTCACGCGTTGACCTTCCTTCACCAAGCGCTTGCTGTTGTGGCCGTAGGCCGACAGATAGCTGTCGTTGTGCTTGACGATGACCAGCTCGCCATAGCCCACCAGGCCGTTACCGCTATAAACCACTACGCCATCGGCGGCCGCGCGCACGGGGTCGCCGGACTTGCCGGCGATCTCGATGCCCGGAATGGCATCGCCTGCCTGAAAGCGCTTGATGAGTGAACCGTCGGCAGGCCATCGCCAGGCCACGCCGCCACTGCTGCGGGTAGCCCCCGGTGCGGCGGGCGCTGGCGGGGGCGGCGGCGGTGTGGTGGCGGCCGCCACCGGGGCGCCGGCCACCGGCACCACCTGTGCCGTGCTTGCCGCCGACGCCGGGGTGCTGGCGGGCGTGGTCGAACTGCTCGCGACCGGCACGGACACGACCGGCGCAGGAGCATCCGCAACCCCATGGGTCGCGGCGGGCGCAGGCGTGGGTGTCACAGGCTTGGCGGTGGTCACCACCGTGCCTGTCATGTTGCGTACGGGCGTGACGGCCGGCTTACCACCCGCCGGGCCGAGCTTGAGCTCCTGGCCGGGCCAGATGGTGTAAGGCGAATCGATATGGTTCCAATTGGCCAGGTCGCGGAAATCCACGCCGTTGCGAAACGCGATGGAATAGAGCGTGTCGCCCTTCACCACTCGATAGGAGCCGCCGGGTGCCGGACGCGCGGCCGGAGACACCACGCCGCCGCGAGACGAACCACCAGCGGCAGGCTCGACCACCACGGAGCGCTGCGTGCCGCATGCGGCCAGCACCACGGTGGCGGAAACCAGAACGAGTGACCGGAGATATCCATTCATGGCCGCCAGCATAACGAGGCCATCGCCGTTTTTCATGCGATGACCCACTGGACGACCGCCGGCCCGACGGCCGACGTTCAGCGCGAGAGCAGCCACCACGCCAACAATCCCACCAAGATGACGATAGCCGCCCAACCGATGCGCTCGATATGTTTGTGCAGAATGCGCTCGGCGCGCTCACCAAACAGGCGGATCAGCAGCGCCAGCAGCCATACGCGCTTGCCGCGTCCAACCGCCATGCACACCAGGAACGGAATGATCGGCACGCCAACGATACCGGCGGCCCAGGTCACGAACTTCATCGGCACCACCGGCTGCAGCGCGGCCAGCGCCAGCACCACCAGCAAGCCAAGCCAATGCTCGTTCATCTGCAGGCGCAGGTTGTCCACGCCCTTCTCGATGGGCGCCAGCAGGTGCAGGCTGTCCAGCAGGGGCGACAGCGCGTGGAAGGCCCAATGGCCCAGGGCGTAGCCCACCAGCGAACCTATCAGCGAGAACAGCAGGCTGATGTTGGCGTAGAAGAAGGCCTTGTGACGCTTGCCCAGCATCATCGGCGCCAACATCACTTCCGGCATGATCGGAAAAATGAAGGCTTCGAAGAAGCTCAGGCCGCAGAGGTAATAGACAGCCCTGGGGTGGCGCGCCCACGTGAGTGCACGCGCATATAACGGTCCGAACAAACGCATGCTTAGCGGGTTCCCTGTATGAAGTGGTGCATCAGCCGATGCCGCCGAGCAAAGGCACGAAACTGACCGCACCCAGCTCTTCCTGGATGAAATCGCCCTGGCCGTCGCCACGCATGCGGATCAGCATCTGGTTGCTGGGCGAACCTACCGGCGCCACCAGCACACCGGTGGGGCTGAGCTGATCGAGCACGGCGTGCGGAATGGCATCACCGGCGGCGGTGAGGATGATGGCGTCGAATGGAGCTTCATCCGGCCAACCCAGCTTGCCATCGTCGTGGCGCGAGCGGATGTTGGACAACCCCAACTGGCGAAAGCGACGACGCGCCTGTCGCAGCAATTCTTCGATGCGCTCCACGGTGAAGACCTGTGGCACCAGCTGCGCCAGCACCACGGCCTGATAGCCCGAACCGGTGCCGATCTCCAGCACCTTCTGCGGCACACCGTATTCCAGCAACGCCTCGGTCATGCGCGCCACTACCCACGGCTGGGAAATGGTCTGGCCATGGCCGATCGGCAGGGCGGTGTTTTCGTAGGCGCGCGAGTGCAGCGCCTGATCGATGAAATGGTGGCGAGGCGTATTGCGCAGCACGTCGATCACACGCTGGTCGCGAATGCCCTCTTCCTTGAGTTTGGTAGCGAGACGGTCGCGCGCTCGCTGCGAGGTCATGCCCTCGCCTTTCAATGCCGATGGAGGCAGCGGATGCACGTTCACCTCAAGCGGCCTCATCGGTCGACTGGCCGCCCGAGACACCCTGATTCAGGCCGCCTACCCAGCTGCTGACTTTCTCCAACGCCTGGAAACGGGTGAGATCGACATGAATCGGCGTGACCGACACATAGCCGCGGCGCACCGCGTCGAAATCAGTGCCGGGGCCGGCATCGTCCACGTCGCCGGCCGGACCAATCCACCAGATGGTTTTGCCGCGCGGATCGGTCTGCTTGATGCATGGCGCCGAGCGATGACGCTTGCCCAGGCGAGTGACTTCGAAGCCGCGGATGTCCTCCCACGGGCGATCGGGCACGTTGACGTTGAGGATGGTATCGGCCGGCAGCGGGTCCACCAGCAGGCGCTGCATGAGCAGCAGCACGGCATTGGCCGCCGACTCGTAATGAATGCCGTTATGGTCCTTGCTCACCAGTGACACGGCGATGGCGGGCAGGCCGAGAAAGCGCCCTTCCATCGCGGCCGATACGGTGCCGGAGTAGATCACGTCGTCGCCCAGGTTGGCGGCGTTGTTGATGCCCGAAACCACGATATCCGGCTCGTGATCCAACAACCCTGCCAGCGCGAGATGCACGCAATCGGTGGGTGTGCCGGCGACACGGTAGTAACCGTTGTCCATGCGCAGTGCGCGAATGGGCGCATCCAGCGTGAGGGAATTGCTAGCGCCGGAACGGTCGCGATCGGGGGCCACTACCGTGACCTGGCCAACCGCGCCTAGGCGCTCAGCAAGTACGCGGATGCCCGGTGCATCCACGCCATCGTCGTTTGAAACCAGAACTTGCATGATGATCCGTTCAGAGCCAGTCGCAGCGTCTTGGCCTTGCCGAAAGACGCCTGGTGAAGCACCGAGTCTACCGGACCGGGGCGACGGTTTCACATTGCCCGGAGCACGCTTTAACCATACGTCGGCGTTCAACTTGAGACCCATCTCACGCTCAGTGCCGGCGCGACACGCGCCCCCAGCGCCTGCATTAGGATGGATGGATGAAACAACGCCCTCCCACCCAGGTTACCGAGGACGACGCTCGCCTTTTTCGCGAGGCCATTGGCGAGGTGAAGCCTTTCGATCCCGTCGCGCCCCCACCGGCCGCGCCCAAGCCGGAACCGGAAGCGCGCATGTTCGAGGCGGATGAGGCGGCCGTGCCAGGCGAGCTGCTGGATATGGCCTTTGACCCGGCCCTGATCGAAGTCGGCGAGGAGCTCACCTACCTGAGGGACGGCTATCCGCCCAAGCTGCTGCGTCAGCTCAAACGCGGCCAGTTCAGCATCCAGGACGAAATCGACCTGCACCAGATGAACGCCGCCGCCGCACAAGCCTGTATCGCGGACTTTCTGGCCGAGGCCAAGCAGCGGGGCCTGCGCTGCGTGCGCATTGTGCATGGCAAGGGGTTGCGCTCGCGGGCGTCTGGCCCGGTGCTGAAGATGCTCACTGACCGCCTGCTGCGCCGCCGCGATGACGTGGTGGCGTTTGCATCGGCAAGGCCCATGCAGGGGGGCACCGGAGCGGTGGTGGTCTTGCTGAAGGGCTAAGCTTTTGCGCGCCCCTTTCCACCCTGGAGAAGGGGCGCGCCGGGGTCAGCCCGCGCTAGCCAGCTCTCGCACCACGGTGGTGGCGTACGCGCCCGGGGGTAGCTCGAAGCTGAGTTCGAGCGCATCCTCGTCCAGCCAGCGCCAGGACAGGTTCTGCGGAATCATGCGCAGGGCGCGACGCTCCTGATCCATCTTCGCCTCGACCAAGCCTTCGGCCAGGTCGCTATTGGCGGCAGCCACGGCGTTCTCCAGCGCAGCTACATCCGCCTTGGCCGGAGTTTCGCCACGGCCCCACAACGGACCGGAAGGATGGATGTCGCCGCTGGCCAGTCGCGCGGACAAGGTAGCGTCGAACGGCTCGGGGCCAAACCAGGAGCGCGAACCGGCCAATGCCCAGATCTCGCCCTCCATCGGCGAATCCCATACGCCCTGCTCCACGCGCGCCGCCAGCAAGGCATTGAAGATATGCGAACGCGCGGCGGACAGCAGGAAGTGACGCTTGTCGCGATCCACCCGTCGCCCCGCGAACATGGCACGCGCCTGTGCCACATTGCCGCCTTCACGGCCAAAACGCTGCTCACCGAAGTAGTTGGGCACGCCACGCTGGGCGATCTGCTGCAACACCTGATCGGCCACGGTGCGATCGCCCTGGATCTGGCGCAGCACCAATACGAAGCGGTTACCGCGCAGCGCGCCACGCTTGAGCTTGCGCTTGTGGCGCGTCACAGCCAGTACTTTCACGTCGGCGTGCGGAAACGTCGACCAATCCGGATCGGGCTTGCCAGCCAATTGCACGGAGAACGTCTGGCGCGTCACCGCATGACGGTCCTTGAGTCCCGCATAGCCGACATTGAGCGGGGGGATGCCGGCGAACTTGGCCAGCTCGCGCGCCACCCAATCGGTGTTGGCGCCACGCTTTTCCACCCACAGCAACGCATGCTCGCCCTCGCCATCAGCGTCATAGCCGAGGATCTCCTCCACCTGGAAATCCTCCGGCGTGCTGCGCAGCACGGCGGTCAGGGGCGGGTTGCCATAGGCATAGGGCAGTTCGAGATCGGACATGGGACTCCACCGGCGCCGCCGGCTATCAATAGAAAAAACAAAAACGCCAAAGGCGTATTACATCAGGAACAGCGTGGCGAGACCGAGAAAGATGAAGAAGCCGCCCGAGTCGGTCATGGCGGTAATCAGCACGCTGGAGCCCATGGCCGGATCGCGACCCAAGCGCATCATCAGCAAAGGGATGCCCACGCCACAAAACGCGGCCAGCACCAGGTTAAGCGTCATCGCCGCCGTCATCACCAAACCCAGCGCCAGATTGTCGTAGAGCAGCCACGCCACCAGGCCGATCACCCCGCCCCACACCAGGCCGTTGAACAGCGCCACGCCCATTTCCTTGCCCCACAAACGGCGGGCGCTGGCTGGAGTGATCTGGTCCAGCGCAAGCGCGCGAACGATCATGGTGATGGTCTGGTTGCCGGAATTGCCGCCAATGCCCGCGACAATGGGCATGAGCGCGGCCAGGGCGACCAGATTCTGGATAGAGCCTTCGAACAAACCGATCACGCGCGAAGCGATGAAGGCCGTGACGAGATTGATCGCCAGCCACGCCCAACGGTTGCGCACGGATTTCCACACGGAGGCGAAGATGTCTTCCTCTTCACGCAGGCCACCACGACTGAGGGCTTCGCTTTCGCTCTCCTCGCGCAGCACGTCCACCATCGCGTCGATGGTGATGCGGCCTATCAGGTAGCCACCGCCATCGACCACCGGTGCGGTGACCAGATCGTAGCGCTCGAACGCCTGCGCCACTTCGTAGGCGTCATCGGTGGGATGGAAGGTGTTGACGTCAGGCGCCATTACCTCGCTCACCATCTTCTCGGGCGAATTGACCAGCAGCCAGTGCAGCGGCAACACACCCGTCAATAGATTCTCGTGATTGACCACGAACAGCTTGTCGGTCTGCTCGGGCAGCTCGTCGAAACGGCGCAGATAGCGCAGCACGGTTTCCAGGCTCACATCCTCGCGGATGGTCACCATTTCGAAATCCATCAGCGCGCCAACCTGATCTTGCGGATAGGACAGCGCCGCCTGCACGCGCTCGCGCTGTTGCGCGCCAAGGCTGGCCATCAGCTCGGGAAGCACCGCGGTCGGCAGGTCGTCCACCAGGTCTGCCAGTTCGTCGGCGTCCAGCGGTTCCACGGCAGCAAGGATCTCGCCCTGGTCCATGTCCGCGATCAGCGATTCGCGCACCGCGTCGGAGACTTCGAGCAGGATTTCGCCGTCGCGATCAGCCTTGACGCGATGCCAGACGGTCAATCGGTCGTTGCGTGGCAGCGCTTCCAGCGCATAGGCGATATCGGCCGGATGCAGGCTGTCCAGCAAGCGCTGTAGCTCTACCTCGGTCTCGCGAAAGCCCGCATCGGCATCTGGTTCGGCGAGTTGGCCGAAGCCGTGCAGCCGGCGCAACAGCTCGATAATGGTGTCGAGCTGTTCGTGTGGGCGCGAGGCCGGACTGCGAGCCCCTGACTCGCTCATGCCAGGACCAGCAATACGCAGGCTTGCGCCGCAATGCCTTCGCCGCGCCCGGTAAAGCCCAGCTTCTCGGTGGTGGTGGCCTTGATGCTGATGCGATCGATCGTGCTGCCCAGCTCCTCGGCTACCGCTTCGCGCATCGCTTGCGCATGCGGGCCCACCTTAGGCGCCTCGCAGATGACCGTGACATCGGCGTTGCCCAGCGCGTAGCCCTGCTCGCGCATCAATTTGGCCGCGTGGCGCAGGAATAGTCGGCTGTCGGCGTTGCGCCACTGCTCCTGGCTGGGCGGAAAATGCCGACCGATGTCGCCCATGGCCAGCGCGCCAAAGATGGCGTCGCACAATGCATGGATCACCACGTCGCCGTCGGAATGCGCTACCAGGCCCTTATGGTGCGGCACGCGTACGCCGCCGAGCATCACATGATCGCCCTCGCCAAAGGTGTGGACGTCAAAACCTTGGCCGATTCTCATCATGCGGCCTCTCCTTTAAGTACGCGGCAACAGGAACTCGGCCAGCGCAAAGTCGGCTGCCGTCGTTACCTTGATATTGTCCTCGGCGCCTTCGACCAGCAATGGCGCCAAGCCGACACGCTCCATCGCCATCGCCTCATCGCTCACCGTCACGCCGTCGGCGGAGGCGGCATGCAAGGCGGTAGCGAGTTCGCCACGACGAAACATCTGCGGCGTGAAGGCACGCCAACGATGATCGCGCGGCTCGGTGACCTGGCTGCGACCGTTATCGCCGGCACGCTTTAGCGTGTCGCGCAAGGGCGCGCCCAGCAACGCGCCACCCGCTGCGATGCCCTGATCGATAAGGCGCGAGATGTCCGCCTCGCGCACGCAGGGCCGCGCCGCGTCATGCACGAGCACGAAGGTATCGTCGCTGACCTCGGTCGGCAGTGCCTGCAGCCCGGCAAGCACGGAATCGCAGCGTTCTGCCCCACCAACCGTGGTGAGCACAGGCTTGCCACTCAGTTGCTCGATGCCAAGCCAATGCCGATCGCAGTTACCGAGCACGACCATCAAGCCGGCAATGCGCGGATGCGCTGCCAGCCGTTCCAACGTATGCAGGATCAGTGGCCGCCCGGCGAGCGGCAGGTATTGCTTGGGCAGTTCACCGCCAACCCGGGTGCCGCGCCCTGCGGCCGGCACCACACACCATAGGGGCGCCATGATCAGCGCTCGCCTGTGGATGCGGCGGAAGCGGGCGCCTGCTGGGCGCCCGGCTTTTCGACCACCTGGTAGAACGTTTCGCCTGGTTTGATCAAGCCCAGCTCTACACGCGCACGGGCCTCCACCGCTTGCTCGCCGTGCTTGAGATCATCCACGTCAGCGCTCAACGCCTGGTTGCGTTGCTGCAACCGGGCATTGTCCTCGCCCTGCTTCTTGACGGCGGCGCGCAGGGTTTCCACCTCGTGCACGCCTCCGTTGCCGTTCCACAGCTTCATCTGCAGGCCGACGAGCACCAGCAGCAGAATCAGGGCGACCCAGCGCAACATGGATAGTCGGCCTCCCGGCTCAGCCCGGCAGGCTGGTCAGGTTGGGGAACGCATCGCGACCGGCGTAACGTGCCGCCGAGCCCAGCGCCTCTTCGATGCGCAACAGCTGGTTGTACTTGGCCACGCGATCGGTGCGGCACAGCGAACCGGTCTTGATCTGGGTAGCAGTGGTGGCTACGGCGATATCGGCGATGGTGGTGTCTTCGGTTTCACCCGAACGGTGCGAGACGATGGCGGCGTACTTGGCCGCATCGGCCATGGCGATGGCTTCCAGCGTCTCGGACAGCGTGCCGACTTGGTTCACCTTGATCAGGATGGCGTTGGCGATGTGCTTGTCGATGCCTTCCTGGAAAATCGCCGGGTTGGTGACGAACAGGTCGTCACCAACCAGCTGCACGTTCTTGCCGAGCGTATCGGTGAGCAGCTTCCAGCCGTCCCAGTCGCCTTCGCCCATGCCGTCTTCAATGGTGACAATGGGGTACTGCTTGGCCCAGCTGGCCAGTACGTCCACCCACTGCGCCGGGGTGTAGACCTTACCCTCGCCTTCCAGGTCGTACTTGCCGTCCTTGAAGAACTCCGAACTGGCCACGTCCAGGCCGAGCAGGATATCGCTGCCGACCTTGTAGCCGGTCTTGTGAATGGCTTCGAGAATGGTGTCCAGCGCTTCGATGTTGGAGCGCAGGTTCGGCGCGAAACCGCCCTCATCGCCCACGGCGGTGTTCAGGCCCTTGCCCTTGAGCACGCTCTTGAGCGCGTGGAACACCTCGGTACCGGCGCGCAGCGCTTCAGCGAAGCTGGGCGCGCCTACCGGTAGGATCATGAACTCCTGCACGTCGACGTTGTTATCGGCATGCGCGCCACCGTTGATGATGTTCATCATCGGCACCGGCAGCGCACCCGGCTTGCCGGTGGTGCCGTTGATGGTGGCGAGGTACTGCCACAGCGGCTGGTGATGCTGCGCTGCCACGGCATGCGCGGCGGCCATGGACACGCCGAGAATGGCGTTGGCACCCAGCTTGCCCTTGTTGGGCGTGCCGTCCAGATTGATCAGCTTGGCGTCAAGGCCGCCCTGGTTGGCGGCGTCGAAGCCCTTGAGTGCGCTGGCGATGGCGTTGTTGACGTTGGCCACGGCGTTTTTCACGCCCTTGCCCAGGTAACGCGCCTTGTCGCCGTCACGCAGCTCCACAGCCTCGCGCGAACCGGTGGAGGCGCCGCTGGGAACCGCTGCGCGACCAAAGCCGCCGCCAGCCAGGGTCACTTCCGCTTCGAGCGTGGGATTACCGCGGGAATCGAGGATTTCACGGGCGTGGATGCGGGTGATTTCGGTGCTCATGGGGTCCGTAGCTTTGCTGAGGTAAATGAAGCGGTGAAGAACATCCTGCCTGTGTCGCGGGGGATTCGCTTCGTTCGCCTCCCCCGCGGCGGATCAGAGCGTATGTTCCAGGAATGGATGTCGCTTGGTGACCTGGTCGAGTTCCAGCAGCGTCTCGAGCAAGGCCTCCATCTTATCCAGCGGCCAGGCGTTGGGGCCGTCGCTCAGCGCCTTTGCCGGGTTGGGGTGGGTTTCGGCAAAGAGGCCGGCCACACCCACCGCCACGGCGGCGCGCGCCAGTACCGGCACGAATTCGCGCTGACCACCCGAGGTGGCGCCCTGCCCACCCGGCAACTGCACCGAGTGGGTAGCGTCGAACACTACCGGACAACCGGTGTCGCGCATCACGCTGAGAGAGCGCATGTCCGACACCAGGTTGTTGTAGCCGAAGCTCGCGCCACGCTCGCACACGAGGATGTCCTCGTTGCCGGTGGCCTTGGCCTTGTCGACCACGTTCTTCATGTCCCACGGGGCGAGGAACTGGCCTTTCTTGATGTTCACCGGCTTGCCGGCGCGGGCAACCTTCTGGATGAAATCCGTCTGGCGGCACAGGAACGCCGGCGTCTGCAGCACGTCCACCACCTCGGCCACTTCGTGCATGGGGGTGTACTCATGCACATCGGTGAGCACCGGCACCCCGAGCTGACGCTTCACTTCAGCCAGAATCTTCAGGCCCGCTTCCATGCCGGGGCCGCGAAAGCTGTCGATCGAGGAGCGGTTGGCTTTGTCGAAGCTGGACTTGAAGATGAAGTGGATGCCGAGCTTGCCGGTGATCTCCTTGAGCTTGCCGGCGGTATCCATCTGCAACTGCTCGGACTCGACCACGCACGGGCCGGCAATCAGGAACAGCGGCTGGTTCAGGCCAACCTCGAAACCACACAGCTTCATGCCACCGACTCCTTGGCCAGACGCTCGCCCTCACGCACCGCCTTGAACTCACGGGCGGCCTGCACGAAACCGATGAACAGCGGGTGCCCATCGCGCGGGGTCGAGGTGAATTCCGGATGCGCCTGGCAGCCCAGGAACCACGGGTGCTTCTGCTGCGGCAGCTCGACGATCTCCACCAGCAGGTCGTCCATCGACTTGCCGGAGATCACCAGCCCGAGATCCTCGAACGGCTGGCGGTAACGGTTGTTGAACTCGTAACGATGGCGATGACGTTCGCGCACCACGTCCTGGGCGTAGAGCTGACGGGCCAGCGTGCCAGCCTTGAGGCGGCACTCCTGCGCGCCCAGGCGCATGGTGCCGCCCAGGTCCGAACGCTCGCTGCGGGTTTCCACTTCGCCGGTGGCGGTCGTCCACTCGGTAATCAAGGCGATTACCGGGTTGGGCGTATTGCGGTCGTTCTCGCTGGAATCGGCGTCGGTGAAGCCGGCCACGTTACGGGCGAAATCCACTACCGCGGCATGCATGCCGTAGCAGATGCCGAAATACGGCACGCCCTTCTCGCGGGCGTACTTGGCGGCCAGCACCTTGCCTTCGAAGCCACGCTTGCCAAAGCCGCCGGGCACCAGGATGGCGTCGGCATTGCCCAGCACCTTGGCGGCGCCTTCGGCCTCGACCTGCTCGGAATCAACCCAGTTGAGATTGACGCGGGTGAGCTGCTTGATGCCGCCATGGCGCAGCGCCTCGCCCAGGGACTTATAGGCGTCCTTGTGCTCGACGTACTTGCCGACAATGGCCACCGTGACCTCGTCCTTGGGATGCTCCACCGCGTCCACGGTGCGCTGCCAGGAGGAAAGGTCGGCCGGACCGGCCGGCAGGCCCATGCGCTTGACGACAATTTCGTCCAGCCCCTGCTTGTGCAGCCACAACGGCTGCTTGTAGATGATGTCCACGTCGGCCGCGCTGATCACGGCGTTCTCGGGCACGTTGGTGAACAGCGCGATCTTGCGGCGCTCGCCATCGGGCAGCGGCTGTTCGCAGCGGCACAGCAGTACGTCCGGCTGGATGCCGATG
>NZ_JAELTT010000284.1 GCF_016428975.1 Dyella sp. ASV21 | reverse complement strand
CGGGTCGGTAGCGGACCTCACGAAAATGCCTAGTGACGCAGGTTGTTGAAGGCGGCAATCGCCAGCCACGCGACAACAAGCGCTGCAATTCCCACCCATTGGATTCGACCCTGGGATTGTGCGCAATCCTTGCGGGTCGGATAACGGCCTAAGGTGACCGCAAGCATCACAGCGCGGCCCACTTGGAAGAGCACCAAGTCCCAGATGATCACCTTGAAGATGAACTTGGCGGTCGCTCCGACTACGTCCTCGATGGCCTCGCGCATCAATCCCCCTTAAAGAGCTCGCCTCTACGGCGTCGCCACGAACATTACCAGCAGTTCCCCGCCTATCCGGCATGTCCGTTCTGGGTC
>NZ_JAELTT010000283.1 GCF_016428975.1 Dyella sp. ASV21 | reverse complement strand
GGACCAGAACATCGTCGTCGAGCACGACGAAACCACCCGCGTGGGCCACGACCGCACCGAACAGGTCGAGCACGACGAACGCATCACCATCGGCCACGACCGCAGCGAGAACGTGGGCGAGAACGAGCAGGTCGCCATCGGCAGGGATCGCCGCCACCAGATCGGCCAGGATGCGTTCCTGCAGGTCGAGCGCAACCACACCGTCAACATCGGCAAGGATCACCTCGAAACCATCGGCCATCACCGCCACGAGAAGATCGCCGCCAACCACACCGTCGAGGTCGGCGGGCATGTGCAAGCCACCGTGCAGGGACACCACACGCTGCACGCCGGGCAGCGTATCGAGCGGCAGACGCAGCG
>NZ_JAELTT010000282.1 GCF_016428975.1 Dyella sp. ASV21 | reverse complement strand
CAACCGCTGCCATACCTGGCCTTGCCGATAGACATCCACCACCAGGCCCACGCTGACGATATCCAGCGTATCCAGGTGCGGTGAGGTGGTGGGGGCGCTGTACAGCGGCGAGGTCGTCATCGAGGGCCTATCCGTAGCAGGCGGGGCGACCGCCAAGCGCGCCGCGCACCCCGCCGCCGCCGGTGCAACCGCCAAAGCCATTACCCACGCGAACCAGGTCGCGCGACCACCGGCGCCACACACGCTCACTTCTTGAGCCATTCGTCGAGGTCCACGCGGGGGCCGCTGGCGATAAAGTCATCCAGCGCCTTCTGTTCACGGACGACCTTTTCCTGATCGATCGGGCGCGGGTAGACCTCTT
>NZ_JAELTT010000281.1 GCF_016428975.1 Dyella sp. ASV21 | reverse complement strand
GGCCTGGTGGTGGATGTCTATCGGCAAGGCCAGGTATGGCAGCGGTTGCGGCAACAGGATGCCGGCCAGCCGGCCAGCCTGCAGCTGGGCTCGATCCTGCCGACGGACCCGGCCACGTACCCGGTCATCGCCGATGCCAAGGATCAGGCGTGGCAAAAGCGTAAAGCCGATGCGCTGGAGCTGGGGCTGAAGGATTTCCTGGAGGCCTGGCCCATCCCCACCCTCACCATCGTGCGCGGCTACAACCCCGCGGCGGCGCGCTTGCGCACCTCGCCGCAGGGGGTGAACGAGATGCTGAGCACCATGGTCAACGACCTGCGCCAGCCAGCGGGCCTGCACTGGCACGAAATCCGCCCGATGGAGGGGGGCGGCATCTG
>NZ_JAELTT010000280.1 GCF_016428975.1 Dyella sp. ASV21 | reverse complement strand
CCCCCCCCCCCCCCCCCCCCCCCCCCCCCCCCCCCCCCCCCCCCCCCCCCCATCCTAATCATACGCCGACCACCGAGATCTACACCCGAACGTTGTCGTCGGCAGCGTCAGATGTGTCCCCCCCCCCCCCTCCGCGCTGAGCGCTATTGGGCGGGCGTCGTTTCGCTATGGCTGGCCGCTGGATCGATTGGAGTCGCGCTTCAAATTTGCCGGTGATCTGGCCGCTGGACGCGCGTTATCTCAACTGTGCCCTGTCTCTTATACACATCTCCGAGCCCACGAGACCCGTGACCGAATCGCGTGTGGCGGGGTGTGCGGGATAACGGGGGGGGGGGGGGGGGGGGGGGGGGGGGGGGGGGGGGGGGGGGGGGGGGGGGGG
>NZ_JAELTT010000279.1 GCF_016428975.1 Dyella sp. ASV21 | reverse complement strand
CCCCCCCCCCCCCCCCCCCCCCCCCCCCCCCCCCCCCCCCCCCTTCTTCATGCCCCGGCGCCCACCGAGATCTACACCCGAACGTTGTCGTCGGCAGCGTCAGATGTGTATAAGAGACAGCGTGATTTGGTTCGGGCGGGGCTACGTCTGCGGTGGCCAGCCTATCATCCAGTTTCGGGACAGGGCCGCCCTGCGTTTGAATAAGAGCGACATTGAGTCGACGCGCGACGCGTGGCGTGCCGGCCCGACACCTGTCTCTTATACACATCTCCGAGCCCACGAGACCCGTGACCGAATCTCGTATGCCGTCGTCTGGGTGAAAATAGGGGGGGGGGGGGGGGGGGGGGGGGGGGGGGGGGGGGGGGGGGGGGGGGGGGGGG
>NZ_JAELTT010000278.1 GCF_016428975.1 Dyella sp. ASV21 | reverse complement strand
CCCCCCCCCCCCCCCCCCCCCCCCCCCCCCCCCCCCCCCCCCCCCCCCCCCCCCCTTTTACCACCCCACCCCCCCCCCGCGAGTCGGTCACGGGTCTCGTGGGCTCGGAGATGCCCCCCCCCCCCCCCCCCTGGCCGATCTCGCTCCAGTCATCGATGTTGGGAAACAGGCTTTGCAGCGGGGCGACGGTCACGAGCGATTCTCCGGCGACGATGCGGTGATTTCTTCGATTTCGATGCCGGCCTGCCGCTGGGCGTGCTGCTCTATCTCACGGGCAAAGGCTGTCTCTTATACACATCTCCGAGCCCACGAGACCCGTGACCGAATCTCGGTTGCCGGGGGAGGGGTGGAAAGAGGGGGGGGGGGGGGGGGGGGGGG
>NZ_JAELTT010000030.1 GCF_016428975.1 Dyella sp. ASV21 | reverse complement strand
CCGCGCTGATCGATGGCTTCGTGCGCAAGCTGCGCGAAGTGGTCAACGACATCCGTCACCACGAGCGCGTGCTGATGGAGATCTTCGTCAAGCACGTGAAGATGCCCAAGGCCGAGTTCCTCAAGACGTTCCCCAGCAACGAGGGCAACCTCGAGTGGGCCAACGAACTGGGTCGCAAGCGCCAGAAGTGGTCGCCGAACATCAAGCCGCACAAGGAAGCGATCGATGCCGAGCAGGAAAAGCTCGCCTCCATCGAACGCAAGCTGTTCCTGCCGCTGACCGACATCAAGGAAATCAACCGCACGATGTCGATCGGCGAGGCCAAGGCCCGCCGCGCCAAGAAGGAAATGGTGGAGGCGAACCTGCGCCTGGTGATCTCGATCGCCAAGAAGTACACCAACCGCGGCCTGCAGTTCCTCGACCTCATCCAGGAAGGCAACATCGGCCTGATGAAGGCCGTGGACAAGTTTGAATACCGCCGCGGCTACAAGTTCTCCACGTACGCCACGTGGTGGATCCGCCAGGCCATTACCCGCTCGATCGCCGACCAGGCGCGCACCATCCGTATCCCGGTGCACATGATCGAGACGATCAACAAGTTGAACCGCATTTCCCGCCAGATGCTGCAGCAGTTCGGCCGCGAGCCGACGCCGGAGGAACTGGCCAAGGAAATGGACATGCCCGAGGACAAGATCCGCAAGGTGCTGAAGATCGCGAAGGAACCGATCTCGATGGAAACCCCCATCGGCGACGACGAAGATTCGCATCTGGGCGACTTCATCGAGGACACCAACGCATCCTCGCCGATCGAGTCGGCCACCGAAACGGGCCTGATGGAAACCGTGCGCGACGTGCTGGCTGGCCTCACCCCGAGGGAAGCCAAGGTGCTGCGCATGCGCTTCGGCATCGACATGAACACCGATCACACGCTCGAAGAGGTCGGCAAGCAGTTCGACGTGACGCGCGAGCGCATCCGTCAGATCGAGGCCAAGGCGCTGCGCAAGCTGCGTCACCCGAGCCGCTCGGAGCAGCTGCGCTCGTTCCTCGATATCGACTAAGCCACACGCTGGTGCACGTACAAAAGCCCCGCACATGCGGGGCTTTTTGTTTGCGGGCGCGGACTCAGCCGGCGTCGTAGAAGAATTGCTCCTGCACGATCTTGTCGTCCTTGACGTGATACACGCAGACCTCCCTCATGGTGACGCGGCCGTATTCCTTCATGGTCACATCCAGGGTCATCACCACGCTGAACCAGTTGCCGGCCACCAGCGGCTCGCTCACTTCCACGCTGTGCGTTTCCGCCACACTGGCCTGGAAGCGCTTACCCTTTTCGAGAATCGCATCCAGCCCGCTCACATTGCCCAGCGGGCCGTTCGCCATATTCGATGGCTCGATGCTTAGCGCATCCGGGGCGTACAGCTCGTGCTGGGCTTCCTCGAAACGACCGTGGCGACACATGGCGACCAGGCGCTTGGCGATGGCTTCGGTACTCATGGGCTCGTGCTCCGGCAGGCGGGCCTTTGAGCGTAACGCCACTGCGGACATGCCAGCGTGAAGGTGCGGCCGGGCCGCACCTTCACCTTGCCGCTCAGCGCTTGCCCAGGTTGTCGGTCTCTTCGATGAAGCGCGCCACATTGTCGTGCAACAGCTTCAGCGAAGCCTCGTGCGCGTAGACCATGTGACCCGACGGGTACCACGCATAAGAAATGTTCTGTTGCAGGTTCGCGGGTATCGGCATGTGGTGCATTTCATAATCGGCGGCGTAGTACGGCGTGGCCAGATCGTAGTAACCGCCATGCAGCGACACCCGCATGTTCGGATTGGTCTTCATCGCCGTGGCCAGGTCCGGCATCACGTTGGTGGACTGTTGCAGGGCCTCGGTGGCCCCCGGCGCCTTGTGCGCGAAATCCCAATGGTCGATATCGGCGAACAGGCGATAGGTACGGCCTTCGCCGAATTTGAGCTGCTGTCGCACGTAGTCGTTGAACGCCGCCACATAGGCCGAGCTGATGGCGGATGACTGCGGGTCGTAGTCGGCGGTCTTGCTGAGCGGGTCCAGCGACGGTCCGGAGAAGCGCGAGTCCAGACGGCCCGTGGTGATGTCGCCATCGGCCTGCAACTGGTGCTCGAACATGCCGCCATCCACGCGCAGGTTGGCCTTGAGCAGATAGGCCACCGGCAGGCCGGTGTACTGGTGCAGCTTCTCGGCGATCGCCTGCTTGCGCGCATCGTCCAGGCGCGCGCCGGCCATCAGCGCCGCAGCGTAGTCGGTGAGGGCGAACTGTTCCACTTCATGCAGGAACGGCTCCAGCGCGGCGGGCTGCTGCGGCAGCTTGTGATGGTAATAGGCCGTGGCGGCAAAGGTCGGCAGCCCCACCACGTAGGGCAGATCCACGCCCGGGTTGTTGCCCGCACCGTCGATGCTGGTATCGAAGTTGAGAATCTGCGAGAGCAGGATCACGCCATTGAGGTCGACGCTGTCCTCGTTGGTGAGGATGTTGGACACCACCGCCGAGCGCGTGGTGCCGTAGCTTTCGCCGAACAGGTACTTGGGCGAATTCCAGCGGTTGTACTTGGACAGGAACTGGGTGATGAACTGCGCGAATGCATGACCGTCGCCATCCACGCTGTAGTACTGCTTCTTGCGATCCTTCATCTGCTCGTCGCGCTTGCCCTTGTCGGCATCGTCCGCCAACAGGCGGCTGAAGCCGGCGCCCGGCGCATCGATGAACACCAGGTCCGACGCATCGAGCAGGCTGTAGTCGTTGTTGACCAGGCCGTAGGGAGCGGCCGGCGTGTGCGAGTCGTCGCTGGTCACCACGCGCTTGGGACCGAACGCGCCCATGTGCAGCCATACCGTGGCGGAGCCCGGGCCACCGTTGTAGATAAAAGTGATCGGTCGCTTGCCCGGCGCCACGCCCTTCTTGAAGTACGCGGTGTAGAACATGCTTACTTGCGGCTCGGCCTCCTTGTCGCCGCTGCCGTGCAGCACCAGCGTGCCCGCCACGGCCTTGTAGTCGATGCCTTTGCCTTCCACCTTCACCGTGCCGGAGGTTTCGGACGACTGCGGCTGCAACAAGGCCGCATCGGGCTTGTCTTCGGGCTTGGATGCCTTGGCGTCCTTGTCGGCGGCCTGCACGGCCGAGCCGAGCAACAGCGTGGCGAGCGCCACGGCGAGGGGGAGCTTACGCATGGACGGGGAACCTCTGGGGAAGCGCGGGGCGCGAAGACCCCAGCTTAGGCAGCAGCTTCCATGGCTTTACATACGCCAGAAGTCACGCCTGGCCCCAGGCGATCAATCCGATCGCCGCCAGCGCCAGCAGCAGGCCCAGCGCATTGAGACGGCTCAGGCGCTCGCGAAAGGCCAGCGTGCCCACCAGCGCACCCACGGCCACCACACCAAGGTTCATGCTGGCGAATACCAGCGACGGGTGATCCGGCAAGGCTTGGTGCCCGCGCACGTAGAACACGATATTGCCGAAGTTGGCCAGGCCGATCAGCAGGCCCGCGATGGCATCGCGCAGGGTAAAGAAGGTGCGGTCGTGCCAGCGGCGCCACAGCAGCAAGGCCAACGAGACCAGCAGGGCCAGCGCGAACATCGCCTGCAGCGACGCCGCGAAGGGCGTGCCGGCCTGCGCCACGCGCTTGAACAGAATGTCGATGGCGCCAAACCCCGCGAACACCAGCAGCGGCCACAACCAGGCACGCGGGCCGGCTTCCACGCCACGCGACTCCACCCGCCAGACCATGCACAGCAAGGCCAGCAGGCCCAGCGCGATGCCGCCGGCCTTCAGCAGACTCAAGGTTTCGCCGAACCACAGGAATGCCGCCAGCAGCGAGATCAGCAAGGAAAGACGCTGCGCCGCATCCGTTCGCACGATGCCGGCGGTACGCACCGAGGCCGCCAGCGCCAGGAAGATCAGCGGCAGCAACAGGCCCAGCCCGATAAAGCCCAGCCAGGGCGCCTGCGCGCTGCGCAATACGGCCAGGTCGGGATGGAACACCAAGGCGGTAAGCGCGCTGGTCACCACGTAGTTCCATGCGATGGCCTGGCCGACATCCACCTCAAGCCGCCGCGCCAGCTTGAGCAGCACGGATACCAGCACGCTGCAGGCGACGCTCATCAACACGTAGATCATGGAGGGTCCTTGTCGGTGATCGGGCGATGTCGCTCACTGGCGCGGTGTGGCCACCCACCTTGCCCCAGCCTCGCGACACCCCGATGAAGCCCGGCATCCAAAGCGATGGCAGCCGAGCCGGGTTTGAATGATGACGGAAAAGGTGGCGCACGGTAGCCGCATGGCCCACGCCGCACAACCGGGGCAACTGCCGCGCCGGCCAGCTCGCACGGAGCGTGCGATGATCCGCCTGACGACCGAAGGAACACCCATGCTGGAGTTGCGCCCCACCTGCGAGCACTGCGACAAGGCCCTGCCGCCAGCGTCGACCGAGGCCATGATCTGTTCGTTCGAATGCACGTTCTGCCATGACTGCGTGGCGCTTTTGAGCAACGTCTGCCCCAACTGCGGCGGCGGCTTCGTGCCGCGCCCGATACGCCCCGCGCAGGATTGGAAGAACGGCAACTCGCTGGCGCGCCACCCGGCCAGCAGCCAGGTCGTGCATCACCCGGTCGACCTGGCTGCCCACGCCCTGCTGGTGGCGGCGGCAGGCGCGCTTTCACCACCGCAGCGCTGACCCTCGCAGGGCGCCGCGAGGCCGCCCAGGCAACGACGCATCCTTGACATCGACCCGCCCAAAAATGGCGTGGCAGGCGCTTGCCTGCGCTCCACACCTTGGGATGACGGCATGTACGAGCAACAAGCGCGCTATCGCGATGGGCTGGCGCTGCTGGCTCGCATGACCGGGCTATTCGCAGCCGTGCTCATCACCTCGGTGTACTCGCTGGCGCTGGGCGTGCACTTTGGCGGCGTGGTGCCGATCTGGCTGCCCGGCGGCATCGTGGCCGGGGTGGCGCTGATGGCACGTCCACGCGACTGGCTGCCGTACTTCCTGGCCGCCTTCCTGGCCTTCATGGTGGCCGAAGCGCTCACGTACGAGGGTGCGCCCCATCATCGCCTGCCGATGTCGCTGGCCTTCAGCGTGGCCGACATGCTGGATATCCTGATCGTGGTGATGCTGGTGCGGCGTCGCTTCCCGCAGTTGGCCGACAACCCGCATCTGCTGCACTACCGGGCGCTCGGCCGGGTGGGCATCATCGCCACCGTGTTGGGCAGCGCGGCCTGCGCGTTGTTGGGCGCGGCCGTGGACCGGGCTGCCAACGGCCTGCCGTTCTGGAGCTCGGTGGATACGTGGTTCCGTGCACACCTGCTGGGCATGGTAATCGTGGCGACCCTCACCCTGGTGCTGCTGCGCCAGCGCAGTCGCATGCTGGGCGAACCGGGTAAGCGCCTGCGGCTGTTGTTCGATGTCATCCTGCTCACCCTGGTGACGGTGGGCGTATTCGCTCAATCGCAGTATCCGCTGCTGTTCCTGATTTTTCCGCCGCTGCTTTACCTGGTGTACCAGCACCGCTTCGCTGGATTGGTAATCGGCATTGGCCTGGTCGCCACCGTGACCAACCATGCGACCGCGTGGGGCTGGGGCCCGTTCAACCTGCTGGTCAATCACGACGCAAGCATGTGGGCGCTGCTGGCCCAGGTGTTCCTGGGTGCGCTGTGCGTGGTGGCACTGCCCGTGGCGCTGGCCATGGCCGATCGACGGCTTCTGCTCGAACAACTGGAGGAGAGCGAAAGCCGTTACCGCCTGCTGGCCGACTACGCGACTGACTTGATCATGCGCGTCGCGCGCGATGGCACCCGCCGCTATGTATCGCCTTCGGTCAAGGAGATGCTCGGCTGGGAAATAGACGAGTACATCGCGCAGGGCCGGGAACTGATCCACCCTGACGACCGATCGCGCGTGCGTGAAGCCGCCGAGCACCTGTGGCAAACCGGCAAGCCCATGCTTACCCAATACCGGATACGACGACGCGACGGCGAATACCTGTGGATCGAAGCGTTGGCCCGGGTGGCGCCCAGCCCGGACCACCCCGGCGAATCCGAACTGTTCTACACCGGGCGCGATATCACCGAGAGCGTGCTGGCCGAGCAGGCGCTGGCTGAAAGTGAACTGCGCCTGCGCACGATCACCGACAACGTGCCGGCTATCATCGCCCAGGTGGATAGCGATCAACGCTATACCTTCATCAATGCCTACGCCTGCAGCATGGTCGGCCTGGACTCCACCGGCATTCTCGGCCGCACCATCGAAGAGGTGCGCGGCGCCACGCTGTTTCCGCTGCTCAAGCCGCACGTGGAGCGCGCCATGAACGGGCAGGCGACCACCTTCGAGTACGAATCCGATGCCAGCGGTCGCCATCGCCATCTCCAGGCCACCTATCTGCCGGTGACCAATGCACGTGGCGAGCACAACGGCTTCTACACGCTCACCACGGACATCACCGAGATCAAGCACGCCGAGCAACAGCTATCGTTCCTGGCCCATCACGACGCGCTCACCGGCATCGCCAATCGCCTGTCCTTCCACGATGGCATCACCGAAGCGATACGCCATGCCTCGGCCAGGCAATCCACGCTGCTGGCGATCATGATCGATGTGGATCACTTCAAGCAGATCAACGACACCTACGGACATGCCGCCGGCGACACCGCGCTGCGCGAAGTCGCCGAGCGGCTCACCGCCAGCGTACGCAAAACCGACCTTCTCGCACGCCTGGGCGGCGACGAGTTCGTCATTCTCTGCCACGACATTGATAGCCCCGCCACCGCCGAGGCGCTGGCGGAGAAGATTATGGAAGCAATGCGTGCGCCGGTGATGCTCGGCGCGATCCCACTAAGGGTCACGCTCAGCATCGGCATGGCGCTATGCCGCGACATCAACGATGCCGACGCCTTGCTGCAGCACGCCGACGACGCACTCTATCGGGCCAAGGAAAACGGACGCGATGGCTACCACCTGATGACGCAAGGTTTGTGATGCGCCAAGCCGGTGCCGGGCGCTATTCGCGCGCGGCCAGTGCCCGGTTCACGCGCAACGCCAGCAGCGTACATGCCACGCCGGAGAGCAGATACGCGCTCACCGCCACCAATCCGAAACGCGCCGACAAACCCAGCGCCACCAGCGGCGCGAAGGCCGCACCGATCAGCCACGCGAAATCGGTGGTCAGGGCCGCGCCCGCATAGCGCAACCGGATATCGAAGTTGGACGTGACGCTGCCCGCCGCCTGCCCGTAGGACAGGCCCAAGCCGCCGAAGCCCAGGATGATGAAGGCATCCTGCCCCAGCTTGCCACCACCCAGCAGCCACGGCGTAATCAGCGCGAAGATGGCGATCAATGCCGCCATTGTGCCCAGGGTGGTGCGCCGGCCGAAGCGATCGGCCAGCAGGCCCGACACGATCATGCCCAGGATGCAGGCCACCGCACCGATCAACTCCGCCACCAACACCGCGCCCACCGATTGGGTGGCGCCAAGCACGATCCACGACAGCGGGAAAATCGTCACCAGATGGAACAGCGCATAGCTGGCCAGCGCCGCGAACGCACCAATGAAGATGTTGTAGCCCTGGGTACGCAGCAGCTCGATAATGCCGATCGGCTCCAGTTCGCGCTCCTCCATCGCCACCGTGTATTCCTCGGTGACCACCAGGCGCAGGCGCGCGAACAGCGCCACCACGTTGATGGCAAAGGCCACGAAGAACGGATAGCGCCAACCCCAGTCGATAAAGTCCGCCTCGCTCAGGCTGGTGTGCAGGAACAAGAACAGCGCACCGGCCACCATGAAGCCAATGGGCGCACTGAGCTGGCCCAGCATGGCGTACCAACCGCGTCGCGAGGGCGGCGTATTGAGCGCCAGCAACGAGGGCAGGCCATCCCACGAGCCGCCCAAGGCGATGCCCTGCAGGATACGGAACAGCACCAGCAAGGCGATTGACCAGGTACCGATCACACGGTAACTAGGCAGAAAGGCCATGCCCGCCGTGGCGCTGCCGAGCAGGAACAGGGCGATGGTGAGCTTGATGCCGCGGCTCCACCGGCGCTGGAAGCTCATGAACAACGCGGTGCCGAACGGTCGCGCGATGAAAGCCAGTGAAAAGATCGTGAAGGCATACAGCATGCCGTCCAGCCGACTGGCGTCGGGAAACAACAGCGAAGGAAACACCAGCACGCAGGAAATGCCGAACACGAAGAAATCGAAGTGCTCGGAGGTGCGACCAATGATCACACCCACCGCAATCTCGCCGGGCGCTACCTTGGCGTGCGCCTGCAGGCGCCCAATGGCCTCTACCGTATTGCCTGCCGTGCCTTGCTCAGGGAACGTGCTTGACATAGTCGTTACTCGGAAAGAGGGAGGATGACCCCGACAGTGTTCGACATCGCCACGCCTACCGCGTGATGGGAATGCTACACCTGTTCCTGTTTCGCGCCGATCGGCGTACCGTCTTCCACCATCAGAACTTCGGTCGCGCCATCGGTCATGTCCATGAAGGCTCTCCGTGCACCGCTGTTATCGTCCCTCGCCCTGCTTGCGGGCTGCCAGTCCGTGCTGATGTCGCCATCGGGCGACCTGGCAGTACAGCAGCGGAACCTGATCCTGACATCCACGGTGTTGATGCTACTCATCATCGTTCCGGTGATCGTGTTGACGCTGTGGTTCGCCTGGCATTTCCGCGCCTCCAACAAGAAGGCCACCTACGATCCCGACTGGGATCACTCCACCATCCTCGAACTGCTGATCTGGTCCGCACCACTGTTGATCATCATCGCACTCGGTGCCATCACCTGGGTGAGCACGCACAAGCTCGATCCCTATCGGCCGCTGGAGCGCCTGGACGCCGAGCGGGCCATTCCCGCCGATGCGCGGCCGCTGGTGGTCAACGTCGTCGCGCTCGACTGGAAGTGGCTGTTCATATACCCCGAGCAAGGCATTGCCACCGTGAACGAACTGGCCGCGCCGGTGGATCGGCCCATCCAGTTCAAGATTACGGCGACCACGGTGATGAACTCGTTCTTCATCCCTGCGCTGGCTGGCCAGATCTACGCCATGCCCAACATGGAAACCACGCTGCAGGCGGTCATCAACAAGCCCGGCGAATACCAGGGCTTCTCCGCCAACTACAGCGGCGAGGGCTTCTCCGGCATGCACTTCGTGTTCCACGGCGTGAGCGAGGACGGCTTCGCGCAATGGGTAGCGCAGGCCAAGGCCAACGGCGGCGACCTCAGCCGCGATGCCTACATGAAGCTCGCCGAGCCGAGCGAGAACGCGCCGGTGGCCTTCTATGCCTCGGTAGCGCCCGGGTTGTACCAAGCCATCCTCACGCACTGCCTTCAGCCGGACAGTCCCTCGTGCATGACCCGCATGGACATGCATGCACCCAAGCCGGAAGGCGAGGGCGGCGCGGCGCAGCCCATGGGTAGCGCGGCGACGGGCATGGCCGATATGTCCGCCCACCCAGCACATTCGAACTGACTCTAGCGACAGGCGGTGTCCACGATGCTTGCCCACCCCGACCTCACCACGTTGATTTTCGGTCGCCTCACCCTGGAGTCGTTGCCGCTGCACGTACCGATCGTGCTGGGCACCTTCGCCGTGGTCGCCCTTGGCGGCCTCGTGCTGGTCGCCGTGCTTACCTACTTCAAGCTATGGGGCTACCTGTGGCGCGAGTGGTTCACCAGCATCGACCACAAGCGCATCGGCATCATGTACATGATCCTCGGCTTCATCATGCTGCTGCGTGGATTCGCCGACGCCATCATGATGCGCGCGCAACAGGCAATCTCCTTCGGCGACAACATGGGGTATCTGCCGCCGGAGCATTACGACCAGATCTTCACCGCGCACGGCGTCATCATGATTTTCTTCGTCGCCATGCCCATGGTGACGGGGTTGATGAACTTCGTGATGCCGTTGCAGATCGGCGCGCGCGATGTGGCGTTTCCCTTCCTCAACAATTTCAGCTTCTGGATGACCGTGGCCGGCGCGCTGCTGGTGATGGCCTCGCTGTTCGTGGGCGAGTTCGCGCGCACCGGCTGGCTGGCGTATCCGCCGTTGTCGGATATCGCCTCCAGCCCCGATGCCGGCGTGGATTACTACATATGGGCGTTGCAGATCGCGGGTGTCGGCACCTTGCTATCGGGCATCAATCTGCTGGTGACCATCATCAAGATGCGCGCCCCCGGCATGACCATGATGAAGATGCCGGTGTTCACCTGGACCGCGCTGTGCACCAACGTGCTGATCGTGGCGGCCTTCCCGGTGCTCACCGCGGTGCTGGCGCTGCTGGCGCTGGACCGCTACGCGGGCACCAATTTCTTCACCACCGAACTTGGCGGCAACGCCATGATGTACGTGAACCTGATCTGGATCTGGGGCCATCCGGAGGTATACATCCTGGTGCTTCCGGTATTCGGTATCTTCTCCGAAGTCACCGCCACGTTCAGTCGCAAGCCGCTGTTTGGCTACACCTCGATGGTGTACGCCACGGTGGTGATCACGGTGTTGTCGTACCTGGTGTGGCTGCACCACTTTTTCACCATGGGCTCGGGTGCCAGCGTCAATTCGTTCTTTGGCATTACCACCATGATCATCTCCATTCCCACCGGGGCGAAGATCTTCAACTGGCTGTTCACCATGTATCGCGGCAGGGTGGAGTTCGAAGTGCCGATGATGTGGGTGCTCGCGTTCATGGTCACCTTCGTCATCGGTGGCATGACGGGCGTGCTGCTGGCGGTGCCTCCGGCGGACTTCTCGCTGCACAACAGCCTGTTCCTGATCGCGCACTTTCATAACGTGATCATCGGTGGCGTGGTGTTCGGCCTGTTCGCCGGCATCACTTACTGGTTCCCCAAGGCATTCGGCTTCAAGCTAGACCCGTTCTGGGGCAAGTGCGCGTTCTGGTTCTGGGTGGTGGGCTTCTACTTCGCCTTTATGCCGCTGTATGTCCTCGGCCTGATGGGCGTGACGCGACGCCTGAGTCACTTCACCGACCCGGCGCTGCAGATCTGGTTCGTACTGGCTGCGTTCGGCGCGTTCCTGATACTGCTGGGCATCGCCAGCATGATCATCCAGTTCGTGGTGAGCTTCCGCCGGCGCGAAGCGCTGCGCGATGTCACCGGCGATCCGTGGAATGGCCGCACGCTGGAGTGGTCCACCTCGTCGCCGCCGCCCAAGTACAACTTTGCCTTCACGCCGCTGGTGCACGACCACGACGCATGGTGGATGATGAAGAAGCATCACTACCAGCGACCGCTGGATGGCTTCATCCCCATCCACATGCCGCTGAATACCGGTGCCGGCATCACGTTGGCGGGCCTGAGCTTCGTCTTCGGCTTCGCCATGGTCTGGTACATGTGGCTGGTCGCCATCGTGTCGTTCGCGGCCATCGTGGTCGTGGCGATCGCGCACACCTTCAACTATCACCGCGACTATTACCTGACGGCGGATGAAGTGCGCCGCGTCGAGACATCCCGTACGGAGCTGATGGCCCGCCATGTCTGAGCTATCCACGAGCTATCCGGCCAGCGGCGCTACGGCGCCACCGCTGGCGTTCTACGAGACCACCGAGAGCCACGTGCCTAACGGTACGCTGCTGGGCTTCTGGGTGTACCTGATGAGCGACTGCCTCATCTTCGCCTGCCTGTTCGCCACCTATGGTGTGCTGGGGCGCGAGTACGCGGGCGGGCCCAGTGCCGCCGAGGTGCTGGAGTTGCCGGCAGTCGCCGTAAACACCTCGCTGCTGCTGCTTTCCTCCATCACCTATGGCTTCGCGGTGCTGGAGATGCAGCGCGACCGCCAGCGCAGCATGATGATCTGGCTGGCCATTACCGGTCTGCTGGGCGCCGGCTTCATCACGCTGGAGTTGCGCGAGTTTGCCCACCTCATCAGCATCGGTGCGGGTCCCCAGCGCAGCGCGTTCCTGTCCTCATTCTTCACCCTGGTGGGCACGCACGGGCTGCACGTCACCTGCGGCATCCTGTGGCTGATCGTGCTGATGACGCAGGTGGCGAAGAAAGGATTGATCCCGGCCAACAAGCGACGCCTGATGTGCCTGTCCATGTTCTGGCACTTCCTCGACGTGGTGTGGGTGGGCGTATTCAGCTTTGTCTATCTGATGGGAGTGCTGCCATGAGTTCGCACGATACGCAGCACGCCCACCACGATCATCATGGTCACGACGACCTGGGCATCCACGCCACCTTTGGCGGCTACATGACCGGCTTCGTGGCGTCGGTGATTCTCACCGTCATCCCCTTCTGGCTGGTGATGGGACACGTCATCGCCAAGTCGAGCACGGCGGCGGTGGTAATCCTCGCACTGGCGGCGGTGCAGATCGTGGTGCATATGATCTACTTCCTGCACATGAACGCGAAGTCCGAGGGCGGCTGGAACATGCTGGCCTTGGTCTTTACCATCGTGCTGGTCGTCATCACGCTGAGCGGTTCCATCTGGATCATGTATCACCTCAACAACAACATGATGCCGCTGATGAACCCCGCCAACCTGCCGTGAATCCTCACGCAGGCCGCTCCATCACTATCGTGAGTCATTCATGAGTTCCACCGAAGAATCGGGCCGCCAGCCGCGCGGCGCCCTGGCGTTGAGCCTGCTCGCCCTGTTGGGCGTGGTGTTGTTCGCCGGCTTTATCGCCTTGGGCACCTGGCAGGTATATCGCCTTGCCTGGAAGCGGGACCTGATCGCCCGTGTGGATGCGCGCGTGCACGCACCGCCCACCGACGCACCCGGCCCCGCGCAATGGGCCGGCGTGAATGCGCAGACGGCTGAGTATTTGCATGTGCGCCTGCAAGGCCACTTCCTCAGCGATCGCCGCACCCTGGTATGGGCCGCCACCGAACTGGGCAGCGGCTATTGGGTGCTGCTGCCGCTGCAACAAGCCGATGGCTCCATCGTGCTGGTCAACCGCGGCTTCGTGCCCACCGATTGGTGCGGCCTGAAGAACGCCTGCGCCACGGCCCCCGTCGGCGACGTCACGGTGACCGGCCTGCTGCGCCTGAGCGAGCCGGCGGTCACCTTTCGCCACAACGATCCGGCGCGCGACAGCTGGTACACGCGTGACGTGGCCGCCATCGCGCAGACGCGCGGCCTGCAACACGTGGCTCCGTACTTCGTGGACGAGGACGCCGCGCCGGGCACGCTCGACGCCGGCAAGCCCGCATGGCCGCAAGGCGGCCTTACCGTGGTGAACTTTCCCAACAACCATCTCAGCTACCTGATCACCTGGTACGTGCTGGCGTTGATGGTGTTGGGCGCGGGCGTGTATGTGGTGCGCGACGAGCGCCGGCTGCGTGCCCGGCGCTGAATCCCGGCGCAAGTCGTTACAGGAATGACTTGCCCTGCTTGAGCACCGTATCGCACACCTTCTTGGTGAGTTTGGACTTCATGTCACTGGAACCGCCGCCCAGGCTGTTGAGGTCGGTGCTCTGTCCGTTGCTGCCCTGCAGGATGCCCTTGGCGCCGCTAAGGTAGCCAGGGTCGTTGCTGGCCCCGCCGCTGCTGGCCATGCTGTCGCTGGAGGATTTCGCCTTGCCGCCGGTGAGCTGGCCGAGCATGTCGCTGGCACTGGAACTGGAGCTGCTCTTGCCGTTGGAGGCGCTGGAACCGCCGCCCAGCTTGCCCATCAGCTGATCCTTGATGCCGGAAGCACCCGAGTCACCACCGAGGTAATTGTTCTTCACGCAGAATTCGAGCAGGCCCGCCACATTGCCCATGCTGCCCGAGGCCATCGAACCGCCGCCCGGGATCATGCTGCCCAGTTTGCCCAGGTCCTGCGCGCCACCCGTGCTGCAGGCGAGGCTGAGCGCGATGGCTACGCAGGTGGTCGAGATACTGCCGATGCGCTTGTTCATGTGTGTCCCTCCGTGTGGTCCACCCATTCAACACCGCGCGCCGTTAGTACGGCGTCAGCGCCGGGGCGTTCGTCGAGAACGCCCCGGCTGATTTTTACAGTTTGTAGTTGATGCCGAACATCACCGTACGACCCCAGGTGTCGTACTCCAGGGGGCGCGATACCTGCACGTTGTTGGGCAACGCGGAGATCTGACGCGTCTTGGCCGGCGAGTTGCTGAGGTTGTTCACCTGCAGCAGCACGGACAAGCCATTCCAGCGTCCTTCGCTGAACGCGTAACCCGCCTGAAAGTCGGTCTGCCTGTCGGCCAGGATGGTGGTGTAGCCGAGCTGATCGAACAGCGCCACGGCTTCACCCGTGAACGAGGAGCGATAACGCTCGGCGATACGCACGGACCAGCCGTACTTCTCGTAATAGAACGCCAGATTTGCCACCTTGCGCGAGAGGCCGGGCAGCGTTGCCGGCGCGCCCGGAATCGACGACACGGAGCTTTCCGGAATATCGCTGTTGGTGAGCGAGAAGTTCGCCTGCACACCAAAGCCATCCAGCGTCGGCGTCAGCAACGCGCCTTCGAACGCACCAGACAACTCCAGGCCCTGCATCTTGCCGCCCGTGCCGTTCTCCGGACGAGTGAACGAACCGATATCGCTGCTGGGCACCAGGGTCGGCGTGTTGTTGATGTAGCCGGCCTGGGCAAAGTTAAAGTCCAGCACGGTCTTGTTGTAGATGTAGTTCAACAGGTTCTTGTTGAACACCGCGACCGCTACGTAGCTGGCCTTGCCGAAATATTTCTCCCACGAGATATCCGTGCCCACCGCAACGTATGGCTTGAGCTGCGGGTTACCGCCGCTACCCGTCCACAGCACCTGCCCGGCCGCCGGACCATCGGTCACGCGGGCCACATAGGCACTGGACGCCACTTTCTCATCGTCGATGCGGCCACGTGCCATGGTCTTGGCCAGGCCAAAGCGCAGGTATTGGCTATCGGTGATCTGCGCCACCAGGTTCAAGCTGGGCAGCACGTTGTTGTACACCGCGCCGCCGGCAAGGGTGCCCACCAGCGTATTGCCATTGGTCTGGAACGCGCTGGACGACTGATCGGTATGCACGAACTGCACGCCCATGTTGCCGCGCAACGGTACGTCGCCGAGCATGGTGTCGATATTGAACTTGACGTAGGCAACCGGCACCTTCTCCTCGACGGAGTAGTTGCGACTCCAATCGCCCTGACCATTTTCGGGCGTGAGATAAAACTGGTTGGCCAGCGCGCTCAGCACGTTGTAGTTGATGATGCCGGGAATGCCGCCGTAGCTCAGCGAGGTAGGGCCGTACAGGAAGTTACCGCCGATGGGCGCGCTGAAGGAGGGCAGGTACGGGCTGTCTGGCGTACCGCTGCCGTTGCCGTTGAGCCAGGCGAAGTACACATCGGCCTGCTTGGTCTTCTTGCGGTCCGAATAGTTCACGCCCACGTCAGCGGTGGAGAAGATCCAGCCCACGGGGTGACTCACCTGCAGGCGAATCGCTTTGATGGTGTCCTTCTGGCTGTCCCATTCCTCGCGGCCGTTGTAGCCATAGTTGTCCGGGTCGGTGAACACCACATTGCCCGGGTTGGACAGGTCCACCGCCGGACGGAAATCCGGGTAGCCGTCGCTGGTCGGGGTGTTGAAATCCACGCTGGTGGTGGGCCTGCCCGCCAGTCCGCCGAACAGGTAGGCATCCTGCAGGTGCTTGCGCGCGGTGGAGTAGGAGAGATCGGCCGTGCCCGACCAGCCGTGGCCGAAGTCCACCTGGTTGTTCCAACCGACGGAAAACAGCTTGTCCTTTTCCTTGGTGTACTCGTTCTGCAGGATGGGCGCGATGTTGCTCATCGAGCCGGAGGTGACGATGGGGTATGGCGATGCCGGTGTAACGCCCACGTTGCCATAGGTGGGCAGACCGTTGGTGTTGTACGGACTGCTCGACCATTGCACGCCGTTGGTGTACTTCTTCTCGTTGAAGGTTGAATAGTACATATCCAGGGTGGAGTGGTAGACGTCGTTCGGCGCCCACTCGATGACCGCCATCAAGCCATTGCGCAGCTGGTTCTCTGACTGCGCGCGCAACTGCATGCCCTCCTGCGAAAGCACGTTGTCGGGCAGGCCCGGCGTATGCGGCCCACCCCAGTTCTGCTCGATGCCGGCCGGACCGTTATCCACACTCCACCACCAGGCCTGGTACTGCTTTTCCTGGATGGGCGAATCGAGCTGGGCAAAGCCCACCGCCACGCCCAGCGTGTGATCGAGGAACTGGTCAATGTAGGAGAAGCTGGCGCGATGGCCCAGGTCGCCCACGTCGCCACCGGCCTTGAGGTTGCCATTGCTAGTGGTTTCGCCGCGCAGGTTGGCCGCCATCGCGCGACCGGGCAGGTCCAGCGGCTTGATGGTGTGCAGATCCACCGTGCCGGACAGGCCCTGGCCGATCAGGCTCGCATCGGGGGTCTTGTATACCGCCGCGCCGCTGATCAGTTCGGCCGGATACTGGTCGTATTCCACGCCACGGTTCTCGCCGATAGTGGCCTGTTCGCGACCGTTGAGCGTGGTGCCGGCAAAGTCCGGCGACAGGCCGCGAATGGAGATCTGGTTGGCGCGACCGTCCACGCGCTGCGTGGCCAGGCCCGGGAGGCGCGCCAGACTCTCGGCGATGCTGGCGTCGGGCAGCTTGCCGATGTCCTCGGCCGAAATCGCCTCGATGATGTTGTCCGAATTTTGCTTGGCCGCCACCGCGTTCTGGATGCTGCCGGCGATACCGGTGACCACGATGGCATCCAGGTTCTTGGCGCTGTTCTCGGACTTGGTTTGGGTTTTTGCCACCGGCTTGGACGGCGTGGCCGCCTGGTCCTTGGCCGGCGCGGCACTGCCCGGGTCCTGGCCGTTGTTGGCGGGCGCGACCTGCGCATGCGCCTGGCCGGCGCTCATCACAGCAAACAGGGCCGTGGCGCAGGCCACGGTCAACGGACGCCGGCGCCATCGATCGAAATGCGCGACGGACACCTGCGGCAAGCGGCGGCGATAACTCATGCTTCTCCCCATCGTTTTTGGATGGCGCGCCCCCGCGCGCCGGGCGCAGGAACCTCCATGACGGGTTGCGCATGTTCCTGCGCGGACCCGAACGAGGGCATGTTCCTACGTAGGCGCGGCAGCATGATCGAGAGAAATTACCTCGTCATCGTGCAACGCAGCATCCAGGCACCGTCGGAAAGATGGGCTACTCACGCTGAGCGTCACCGTTCACGGCGCGCAGGGATGACTCACGTCATTCCGTACCTGATGCCGATGGACGATGCGGCTGGATGACGCGCCCTGCGGGCCGCGCCATCCGCGACGGGTTCAGCCCTTCAGTGCCGCCGCTTCGCGCGCCAGCGATTCAATGCCCGCCCAGTCGCCGCTGTGCAGCTTGTCGGCCGGGGTTAGCCAGGAGCCGCCGACGCACACCACATTGGGCAGTGCGAGGAACTCCGGCGCGCTGGCCAGGCTGATGCCACCGGTGGGGCAGAAAGTGATCTGCGGCAGCGGGCTGGCCCAGGCGCCCAGCAGCTTGTGGCCGCCAGCCGGCACGGCCGGGAAGAACTTCAGGTGGCGATAGCCACGCTCCAGCAGGGTCATCGCTTCACCCGCGGTCGCCACACCCGGCAACAGCGGCAATTCGCTGTCATCCGCCGCATCCAGCAGACCCGGCGACACGCCCGGCGACACCGCAAAACGCGCGCCAGCCTGGTAGGCGGCGCGCAGGTCTTTGGCGCTGAGCACGGTGCCCACGCCTACCACCGCGCCTTCCACTTCCTGGGCGATGGCCTTGATGGCATCGAGGGCGGCCGGCGTGCGCAAGGTCACTTCAATGGCGGGAATGCCGCCGGCGACCAGCGCGCGTGCCATCGGCACCGCGGCGCGGGCATCCTCGATGATCACCACCGGCACCACCGGCGCCAGGCGCAGAGTGGTGGCGATCTGCTTTTGCTTTTGTTCGATGCTCATGGCGTTCCGTGGAATGAGGTTGTCGTCAGTGGCCGTGCGTCAAAACACACCCGCGCCGAGATCGGCCGCGATCGCGTTTTGACGGAACAGGCCGAACAGCTCGCGGCCCATGCCGAACTGGTGGGCGGAAAGATCGGCGGTGGCCGGCACCCGCGCGGCGAACTCGGCGGCGTCGACCAGCACATCGAGTTTTCCGTGTTCCGCATCCAGCCGCACCATGTCGCCGTCGCGAATGCGCGCGATGGCACCGTTGGACTGGGCTTCCGGCGTTACGTGGATCGCCGCCGGCACGCGGCCCGATGCGCCGGACATGCGACCGTCGGTGAGCAGCGCGATGCGATGGCCGCGATCCTGCAACACCGACAGCGTGGGAGTGAGCTTGTGCAGCTCCGGCATGCCGATGGCCTGCGGCCCCTGAAAGCGCACGACCGCCACGAAGTCGCGATTCAACTCACCGCGCTCGAACGCCTTGCGCACATCGTCCTGGTCATGGAACACGATGGCGGGTGCCTCGATCACCAGACGATCGTCCGGCACCGAGGACACCTTGATCACCGCGCGCCCCAGATTGCCGCTGAGCATGCGCAGGCCACCATCGGCGCGGAACGGCTCGGTGATGGCACGCAACACGCCACGGTTGCCGCTCTCCTTGGATACCGGCTTCCACAGCAGCTGGCCGTGTTCGTCCAGTTCTGGCACCTGCGTATAGCCGTCCATACCGGTGCCGAACACGGTGCGCGCGTCGCCGTGCAACAAGCCCTGGCTCAACAACTGGTCGATCAGGAAACCCATGCCGCCGGCTTCGTGGAACTGATTCACGTCGGCATAGCCATTGGGATATACGCGTGCCAGCAGCGGAATGACCGAGGACAGCGCATCGAAATCGTCCCAGCGCAGCTCGATGCCGGCCGCACGCGCGATCGCCACCAGATGCAGCAGGTGATTGGTGGAACCACCGGTGGCATGCAGGCCGATCACACCGTTGATGATGGCGCGCTCGTCGATGATGTGTCCCAGCGGCAGATGCGAGGAACCCGGCGCACTCAATTCCGCCACGCGATGCACCGCCTCGCGGGTCAACGCATCGCGCAGCGGCGTATCCGGCGCGACGAAACTGGAGCCCGGCAGATGAAGGCCCATGATCTCCATCAGCATCTGATTGGAGTTGGCGGTGCCATAGAAGGTGCAGGTACCGGCCGCGTGATAGGACGCCGCCTCCGCTTCCAGCAACTCGGCCTTGGTCGCCTTGCCTTCGGCATAAGCCTGGCGCACCTTGGATTTCTGTTCGTTGCTGATGCCGCTGGGCATCGGGCCGCTGGGCACGAAGATGCCTGGCAGATGACCAAAGCTCAGCGCGCCAATCAACAGTCCCGGCACGATCTTGTCGCAGATGCCCAGGTACATCGCGCCGTCGAACATGTCATGCGAGAGCGACACCGCGGTGGCCATGGCGATGAGGTCGCGCGAGAACAGCGAAAGCTCCATGCCGGCGCGGCCCTGCGTGATGCCATCGCACATCGCCGGCACGCCGCCGGCCATCTGCGCGGTGATGCCCGCTTCGCGCGCCACGCTGCGGATCAGCTCCGGGTAGCGCTCGTAAGGCTGGTGCGCCGACAGCATGTCGTTGTACGCATTGATGATGCCGAGGTTGGGGGTGTGGCCTTCGCGCAGACGCTCCTTGTCGGTGGCGCCACACGCCGCGAAGCCGTGCGCTAGATTGCCGCAGGACAGGCGCTCGCGATGCACGCCGTGGCCTTGGGCGCCTTCAATGCGGCGCAGATAAGCCGCGCGCGCATCGCGGCTGCGTTCGCGCAGACGCTCGGTGACTTCGGCAACGACAGGGTGAAGCACACTCATGTTCGAACTCCGGATCAGTCGGTTGGCGCGCCATTCGGCGCACCGTGCAAGCTAAAGAGCACCGTGGATGCCTTAGGGGCACCAGTACACGGTCAGCGGTACGCGCGGCTGGGTCAGCACGGCGCGTATCGGGAAATGGATCGCCTCACCCACGCCAGCCTCCGCATCGGCAAGCAACTGGCGTTTGGCTTCGCCTTCGATATGCAGGAACAGCGCGCGGGTTTCCAGCAGCGCCGACAGCGTGAAGGTGATGCGCGGCTCGCCTGCGCCAGCGGCGCGCATCGGCAACACCCGCACCGGGTTATGGATATCCAGCGCCTCGGGCAGGCGGTCGCCGCCGGGGAAGAACGACGCGGTATGGCCGTCGTTGCCCATGCCCAGCACCACCGCGTCGAACGGCAGGCTCAGCGCGGCCATGCGTGCGCGCACCGTGGCCAGCCCGGCCTCCGGCGTGGGCGCATCCGCATACAGCGGCACGAACTGGGCTGCTGATGCTGCATGCTGCAGCAGCATCGCCTTCACCATCGCGGCATTGGAGCGCTCGTGGCTCTCAGGCACCCAGCGCTCGTCGACCAGGGTGATCTGCACGCGAGCCCAGTCCAGCACTTCACGCGAGAGGCGCTCAAAGAAATGACGCGGCGTACTGCCGCCGGATACCGCCAGCAACGCGCGGCCACGCACGGCCACGCCTTCACGCAGGCATTGGGCGACGCGTTCGGCCAAGGCAGCGGCCAGCGCCTGGTTATCGGAGAAGCTTTGGGTAGTGACGTTCACGGTGTCGGACATGGTGGGAGGCATATCAGGCGGCGCGGGAAACACACGCGTGGCAAGGACAACGGGGATGCCACGCAGTGTAGGCGGGGGGCCGCGACGTGCAGGTGAAGTGCCTGCGCGTCGCAGCGATGCATGCGAACAAAGCGCTTAATCACTGTCCTCGTTCCAGGTGCGACCATCGCGCTCGATCAGCGCCACGGCCGCACTCGGGCCCCAGGTGCCGGCCGTGTACGGGCGCGGCGCTTCGCCGCTTTCCGCCCACGCGGCAAGGATGGGATCGGCCCAGCGCCATGCGGCTTCCACTTCGTCGCGACGCATGAACAAGGTGGGATTGCCGCGCACCACGTCGAGGATCAGTCGCTCATATGCATCGGGCTGCTGCACGCCGAAAGCTTCGGCAAAGCTCATGTCCAGCGAGACGTGGCGCAGGCGCAGGCCGCCCGGACCCGGATGCTTGATGGTGACCCACAGCTTGATGTTCTCGTCCGGCTGTAGACGCAGCACCAGGCGGTTCTGCGCCAGCGGGCCGGCCGAAGCATCGAAGATGGAATGCGGCACGGGCTTGAACACCACCACGATCTCGGACACACGCTCGGGCAGGCGCTTGCCGGTACGCAGGTAGAACGGCACGCCGGCCCAGCGCCAGTTGGCGATTTCCGCCTTCAGCGCCACGAAGCTCTCGGTATGCGACTTGTGATCCTTCAGTTCGTCCAGATAGCCCGCCACGCTCTGGCCTTCGGCGGCACCGGCGCGGTATTGACCGCGCACGGTGAGTTGCGCCGCGTTGCTTTCGTCGATCGGCTTGAGCGAACGCAACACCTTGAGCTTTTCGTCGCGCACCGCATCGGGCGAGAGCGAGGAGGGCGGCTCCATCGCCACCATGCACAACAACTGCAGGATGTGGTTCTGCACCATGTCGCGCAGTGCGCCGGCATGGTCGTAGTAAGCCACGCGCTGACCCACGCCCAGCGTTTCGGCCACGGTGATCTGTACATGGTCGATGTGCTCGGCGTTCCACAACGGCTCGAACAGCACGTTGCCGAAGCGCAGCGCCAGCAGGTTCTGCACCGTCTCCTTGCCGAGGTAATGATCGATGCGATAGGTCTGCGATTCGTCGAAGACGCGGCCCACGTCGTCGTTGATCTGGTTGGCGCTGGCCAGGTCGCGACCGATGGGCTTTTCCAGCACCACGCGCGCCTTGCCCTGGTTGAGACCGTGCTCACCCAGGCGATTGCAGATGTCGACGAACAGGTCCGGCGAGGTGGACAGATAGAACACGCGCACGTGCCCGGGCTGCTCGCTCATCAGTGCGGCGAACGCGTCCCAGCCCTCGTCCTTGCGGGCGTCGAGCGAGCGGTAGTGCAGCAGCTTGAGGAAATCGTCGACCTTGCTCTTGTCGCCACCGTTCTCCAGCAGCGCCTTGCGCGCATGGGCGCGGTAGCCGTCGTCGTCCAGCATTTCGCGGGCAATGCCGATGACGCGGCTGGTGTCGGGAATCTGCCCGTCCGCATAGCGGTGGTACAGGGCAGGCAGCAGCTTGCGTACGGCGAGGTCGCCGGTTCCGCCGAAGATCACCAGGTCAAAGGGTTCGACCGGCTGGGGAGAAGCAGTCACTTCAGTCACCTCAAGGCGATGCAGAGAACGACACGTGGCATGCATACCACGTGCGATGCCCACCGATCGTACCAGTGACATACCAGACAAAACCAGTTCTCTCGATCCAACTCGGCGATCGAGACAGGCCAACGGTTCGACCCAAAAATTGGTACCACCAGAAATTCCCGCCAAAACGATGGATTGCCAGAGTGGTATGGTCATTGGTATCGTTCAGGCATGGAAACCGCCCTCGTCAACGAATACCGCCGGCTCAGCCGGGACCCGGCCTCCAGCCAGCCGCTGGCCTACCTGCGCCTGCGCCGGGCCATCCGCAATGTGGTGGAGCATCGCGATATCGAACCGGGCCAGGCGCTGCCCAGCGAGCGCGACCTGTCGCGCCTGCTGCAGTTGTCGCGCGTGACCGTGCGCAAGGCCATCGCCGGCCTGGTCGAAGAGGGTTTGCTGCATCAACGCCACGGCGCCGGCACCTTCGTGGCCGAGCGCATCATCAAGCCGATGTCGCGCCTCACCAGCTTCACCGAAGACTTGCGCGCCCGCGGCCTCAACCCCCGCTCGGAGTTCTCCGAACGCGTGGTGGGCGAGGTAACGCCGGAAGAATCAATGGCGCTGAACCTGTCGCCGGGCGTGCTGGTGGCGCGCCTGCACCGCGTGCGCTACGCCAAGGAAGAACCGCTGGCGATCGAACGCAGCGTGGTGCCGGCCAGCATCCTGCCGGACCCCACCATCGTGCACGACTCCCTGTACCAAGTGCTGGAGGCCCTGGGCGCCCGCCCACGCCGTGCCCTGCAGCGCCTGCGCGCGGTATCGCTGGGTGCGCAGCAGGCGCGCCTGCTGCATGTGCCGGTGGGCAGCGCCGGCCTCAACATCGAGCGCCGCAGCTTTCTCGATGACGGCCGCGTGGTGGAGTTCACCACCTCGTGGTATCGCGGCGATATCTACGATTTCGTGGCCGAGCTGCAAACCGACTGATCGCGGTTGCCCCGGCCGCGACCGACCGGGGCAACGCCATGCATCGGGCCTGCCGACTCAGCGGTCGCGCACCACTTCGGCCGGTGCCACGTCGCCGGCCTTCTCCGCCAGCGGGCGCGCATCGTTCACCAGATGCTGCAGGAAGCGGCCCGGCTGCTCCTGCATCATCATGTGCGCCGCGTCGGCAAAGCTGACCAGGCGCTTGGACGGTGCCTGGATGTGGCCGAACCATTCCTCGGTGAGTTCATGCGGCGTGGTGTAGTCGTGCGCGCCGACATAGACGATCACCGGGCACTCGAAGCGCGTGACGTGATCGAAGTTGGTTGCCATCAGCTCGGGCATCAGGTGATGGAGCGAGAACAGGCTGCCCTTGTCGATGGCGTCCAGGTCTTCGCGACTGTAGTCGGGCGAGAGTTCTTCGGCATCCACATCGAACTGATAGTCCTTGCGCCCCCAGGCGAGACCGCCGTAATACATCTCCCATTTGCTGCGCATGCCCAAGCGCTCAAGCGTCATCGGGCCGGGGCCCGGGTAAGGCGCCATCGCTTCCAGCTCTCGGATGGCCGTGGCATTGCCTTCGGCCTTGGCCTGGCGCAACGCGTAGTTGTAACCCTCTTCCTCATTGCGACGACCGTTCACCACCTGACCGGTGGAGATGTAGGCGTACAGCCATTCGGGATGCTTCTGCGCCAGCCGCACGCCGAGGATGGAACCCCAGGAGTGGCCGAGCACGAAGATCTTCTGCTTGCCGTAATGCTCGCGCAGGTACTTCACCACTTCGCTCGCATCGTCGGTCATGTGTTCGGCGCTCATGCCCGGCGCCATCGCTTCCTCCGTGTTGGCGCGATAGGTCTTGCCGGCGCCGCGTTGATCCCATTGCACCACGGTGAAATAGTCCTCCCACGGAGTCTGGAAGGTGTAGCCCTCCGGCATCGCCGGCGCGGCCGGGCCGCCATGCAGGAACAGCAGGATCGGGTTGCGACGATCCTTGCCGCGCACCGAGATCCACTGGTCGATGCCATTGATGCGAACCTTGAGCTTTTCATCCACGCCCTGCGTGGTGTCGATCTTGCGATTGCTGTCGAGGATGCGGGTGACTTCCTCGCGCGACATCGGCTTGCCCGGCGTGGCCGGCGCATCGGCCGCGAGGGCCGTGTGATGAACGGCGATGCCAGCGACGAAGGTCAACGCGAACAGCACGGTGGTGCGAAACGTGTTCAAGGCCATCTCCTTGGAAATGCGGTTTACGTCCGAATCGCGCTGGCGCCCCCGCGCCAGCGTCGTTGCGATGTCTATGGCAAGCGCCGTGCCAAGCGAAAAATCGCCGCTTTTCCGTCACTTGTGTGCGCTTGACCGCGCTGTCCGCAGTCCGCGGACAGTCTCGCGGACGTCCGGGATGGCCGGCCGCCGGACAACATCACCCGGATGTAGCTCGTGCCTGCCCAGCGCGCCTGTTCATGCACCTGACCGCACGTTATCCGATGGAAGCCAGCGTTCACTTGCACCACATCCCAAACCACGCACACTGAGCGACCGTTCTCCGCCGGACCTGCCTGTGCCCGCTTTTGTCATCAATCGTGATCGCCCTGGTTCGTCCCATCGACCGAGGCGCGTACTGCGCGCGGCGCTGGCATGGGCGGGCGCGGGGCTGGCGGCGCACGCCAACGCATACGATCCGGATGCGCGCGGCGCGACGTCTTCCAGCAGCAGCGATCAACTGGCCATTCAGGTCAACAACGATCGCATGACCCTGGCGGTCGCCAAGGTGCCGCAGGTGTACCTGTACGGCAGGATCGACACCGATGCGCCGCGCCGCGTGGATGAGCTGATCAAGTCCGGCAAGATTCCACCCGGTTCGGACATCTACTTGAACGCCACCGGCGGCGACATGGCGAGCGGGCTCGCACTGGGCCGCTTGTTCCGCGCCGGCTCGCTCGCCACCCACCTGGGTGTGCCGCGACGCACCGCGCGCATGCCGATCGGGCCACGCGCGGCGCAATGCATCGATGCCTGCGCCTACGCCTACCTGGGGGGGCTCTATCGCTGGGCGCCCACTGGCAACGATCGCTTCGGCGTTCAACGCATCGGCAACACCGGCGCGGCGGCACCGGACGAGGTGAGCGCTTACCTCAAGGACATGGGCATACGCCCGGAACTCGTCGCCGCACCGGCGACGACGCCGGCGGGCGACGTCCATTGGTTCGATGGCGACCAGATGATGGCCGGCGGCCTGGCCAACAACGGGCGCTTGCCTACCACGGCAAGCTATCACCCCATGATCGGCGCCACCTCGCTGTCGCTGAGTCAGGTGGCGCGCGATGGCGAGCACCGCATCACCTTGCTGTGCCGCCCCGACGGCATGACGCTCACCGCGTACTACATGGTTGGCGCGGAGCGCTCGCGCAAGATCGCCGCGCGAATCACGCACTCGTACTTCGAGATCGATCGGCAACCCACGCCGCAGGGGGAGCGCGATGGCGTCGCCACCGTGAACCAATCGCTGGTGTTCAGCCACCCGGTGTCGGTGGACCAATTGGGCCCGCTGCTATCGGCCCATTCGATGGGCGCGTGGCTCGCCGATCGCGGCGGCGCGGTGCGCTACGGCTTTGCGCTGGATCTCGATGCGGTGCGCAACAATCTGCGTGACTACAGCGCCAGCTGCCGACAGCTCGCCAAGCAGACACCCCCGACGCACGGCTGAACGCGCAAGGCCAGCCCCATGTCTCCCCGCAGCCCACGGCGCCCAACCGTGAAGGCCGCTTCCACGTCGAACATCCACGGGTAGCGTGCGCCCACCGGCACGCTGCCCGCATCCATCCCTGGTCGATGTGCGCGGGAGTGGCGGCACTAGCCGCGGGGAGACATGAAACAGGCGCTTACTTGAGCAGGCGCTCGCGCGGCAGCGGCTCGGCATAGTGACGCGATGACGGCGTAAACAGTCGTCGCTGCGTGAGGCAAAAGCCCAGGTAGAGCGCGCTGAGCGCCACGCCGCGCCAGATGCCGGCGTCTGCGCCAGCACCGAGCATGAGCTTGTAGATGGCCGCGGCGAACAGCAGCGCGGAGACCAGCAGGAGCACGTGTCGCCATCGAAGGTCGAGAGACAAGCGTCGGAATGCGGTTTTCATGGACGTATTCTGTGGCGGCCCGGCATAAAGAAGCGATATCGCGGGAACCTGCACGCCATATAGATCGCGTAAAGAGTTGGCGCACGCGGGGCGCGCCGACCGGCCGCGTGGCGCACGCGGCGGCGCAGCCGCGCGCCCTGCATGCGCACGCGAAACACGCACCACGCAAGTTCCTGCTGGCCATCGCCATGCGGTGGCGAACGTGCCGGCATTTGCCGGGGCGGCGCCCACTCATTAAGCTGCGCCGGTTCGGGTGTCCCTGCGAATGTCTCGCCGGGATGAAACGGGAAGCCGGTGCGCTGCCATGCAGCTAGTCCGGCGCTGCCCCCGCAACGGTAAGCGAGCGACTCAACCCACGGGCACGAAGCCACTGTGCGCAAGCACGGGAAGGCGCCCCACGGTGCATGCAGCGTCACGGCATGCCGCCCGCAAGCCCGGAGACCGGCCCGACACGTTACGAAAGACTCGCGGTGGGCGAGGTCGAGTGCCGTGTCATGGCCGTTGCCTGCCGTCGCCTTCTCCACCGTGATTCCCTCGAAACCCACTTGAAGGGTCGCGCGGATGTGCGCGCCCGAAGGAACACGCATGAAGAAGACCCTGCTGGCCACCGCGCTGCTGTCGTGCACGCTGGCCGCCCACGCCGCTGATACCGACCAGGCGACCTCGTTGTCGTCGGTGATCGTCACCGCCACGCGCACGTCCATCACCACCGACGAGGCGCTGTCCTCGGTCACCGTGATCACCCGCGCCGATATCGAACGCTTGCAGCCGACCTCGGTACGCGACCTGCTGGTGGGCCTGCCGGGCGTGTCGTTTGCGCAGTCTGGCGGCCTCGGCCAGCAGAGTTCGCTGTTCCTGCGCGGCACCAATTCCACCCATACGCTGGTGCTGATCGATGGCGTGCGCATCGGCGCGGTGGGCGCGGGCCTGGCGGCGTTCGAGCAGATTCCGGTCGATCAGATCGAGCGCATCGAGCTGGTGCGCGGCCCGCGTTCGAGCCTGTATGGCGCGGATGCCGTGGGCGGCGTGATCCAGATCTTCACCCGCCACGGCTCCGCCGATGGCAGCCTCAGCCCGTCGCTAAGCCTTACCACCGGCAGCCGCAGCTACATGGACGAACAGGCTGGCCTTTCGGGCGGCGACTCCCACGCGTGGTTCAACGTGGGCCTGGGCGGTCAATACACCAGCGGCATCCCGGCGTGCCGCATGGGCGCGGCCGAGCAGGGCGCCGGCTGCTTCGTGGACGACCCGAACAACGACCCTTTCCGCAACTGGAACGGCATGGCCAACGGTGGCTACCGCTGGGACAACGGCACCGAGCTGTCGGCCACCTGGCTGCGCAGCAAGAGCTTCGTCAACTACGCCGGCAGCCCCTATGGCGGCAACCAGGCGGTGAACCAGCAGTTGGTGTCGGGCGCCAAGCTCAGCTTCACCCCGCTCGATGCGTGGAAGGTCACGCTCAACGCCGGCCAGAGCCGCGATGACTCCACCAACTACTACCAGGGCACCTATACCGATCCGTACGCCGGCACCACTACGTACTACCCGTACGGCAAGGTGGGATACGCATACTCGCGTCGCAACCAGGCCTCCTGGCAGAACGACGTAACGCTGGCGACCAACCAGTTGCTCACGGTGGGCGTGGATTACCAGCAGGAACACATCAACAGCGCCACCGGCTACCTTGCCAGCGATCGTCAGGACACCGGCGTCTACGCCCAGTACATGGGCACCTTCGACCGCAACGAACTGCAGGCCTCGGTGCGCCACGACCACTACGACCAGCTCGGCAACCACGACACCGGCAGCCTGGCCTGGGGTTACGCGTTCGACCACGGCCTGCGCCTGTCCGCCAGCTACGGCACCGCCTTCCACGCGCCGACGTTCAACGACGTGTATTACCCCTATGGCAGCGGCAACCCCAACCTCAAGCCCGAGCGCTCGGGCACGGGCGAACTGGGCCTGAGCCAGAAGCAGGACATCTGGAACTGGGCAGTGAACGTGTACCAGACGCGTATCACCGACCTGATCCAGCTTGACCAGAACTACGTGCCGCAGAACATCAGCAAGGCGCGCATCCGTGGCATCGAGGGCCAGTTCGGCGTAAACCTGGACGGCTGGCAGGTGCAGAGCTACCTGACCCTGATGCAGCCCAAGAACGTGCAGGGCAGCGCGGACGGCAACCTGCTGCCGCGCCGCCCGGAGCAGACCGCGCGCGTGGACGTGGACCGCCGTTTCAACGCCTTCGGCATCGGCGCCACGTTCTTCGCCTCCGGCAAGGCTTACGACGACCTCGCCAATACGCATCGCCTGGGCGGCTACACCACCACCGATCTGCGCGCCAGCTACGACTTTGCGCCGCAGTGGCGCGTGGAAGCGCGCCTGGCCAACGCGTTCGACCGCAACTACGCCACCGCCTACTACTTCAACCAGCCCGGCCGCAGCTGGTTCCTCACCCTGCGCTACAGCCCCGCCGTGCGCTGAGGCAGGCACCGGCCCCCTACCGAACGGCGCGGCTTCCGCGCCGTTCGCGTCTCTGCGACACGCAGACTGGCTTGCGCCACCATGACGAATCGCAAGGCCAACGACTAACGGCACATTCGCCCACGCGCGGTTGCAGGCATAAAGACGCACGAGGTGACCGCTGCGGTAGCGCCTTCGTCCGTAAGGCGCGCGGGGACGCGTCATCGCCAAGGGTTGGGAACCCGTGAACCTGTTTGCGCCATTGATCCGCCGACCTATCGGCACCTCACTGCTGGCGCTGGGGCTGGCCCTGGCCGGCCTGTGGGCGTACCTGTTGCTGGGTGTCGCCGCGCTGCCCTCGATCGAGTTTCCCGGCATGGTGGTGTACGTGGAGGTGCCCGGCGCCAACGCGCAGACCATGGCTTCCACCGTGGCCGCGCCGCTGGAGCGCCACCTGGGCCGCATCGCCGGCATCAAGGAGATGCACTCGGAGAGCAACGACGGCTCCACCTCGGTGCGCATGCTGTTCAACTTCGGCAACAACACCGACAAGCTGGCGCGCGACGTGCAGGCGGCGATCAATGCCGCCATGGTGGACCTGCCCACCAACATGCCGGCACCGCCGCGCTACTACAAGTTCAACACCGCCAATATCCCGGTGCTGTTGCTGTCGCTCACGTCGCACTCGCTGCCGCCGGACAAGCTGTACGACCTGGCCGACACGCTGATCAATCCAGCCATCGCACAGATACCCGGCGTGGCACAGGTACGCGTGATCGGCGGCCGCCCGCGCGCCGTGCGCGTGGAACTGAACACCCAGGCCCTGGCCGCCAAGAGCCTCACCGCCAACGATGTGGCCAACGCGCTGCGCGCAGCCAACGTCACCTCGCCACAGGGCGCGCTGAGCGACGGCCGCACGCAGATGACGGTGACCGCGAACGATGCGCTGCACACGCCGGAGGAATTCGGCAGCCTGCTCATCGCCACCCGCAACGGCGCGCCGGTGCGCCTCTCGGATGTCGCCCGCGTCACCAGCGGTCAGCAGGACGAATACCAGGCCGCCTGGTTCAACCAGGATCGCGCCGTCGCGCTGCGCATCAGCAAGCGCCCCGAGGCCAATGCCGTGGCGACCGCCGATGCGGTGCGCGCCAAGCTGCCGCAGATGCGCGCGTGGTTGCCCGCCGATATCCAGATCACCCCGATCTTCGACCTGACCCAGACCACCAAGTCGGCCCTGCACGAGGTGCAGGTGGCGCTGATGCTCAGCGTGCTGATGGTGGCGCTGGTGATGCTGGTGTTCCTGCGTCGCGTGGGGCCCACACTGATCGCCATGATCAGCGTGCCGTTGTCGCTGGCCGGCGCCTTCGTGGTGATGTGGTCGCTGGGCTATACGCTCAACACGCTGTCGTTGGTGGCGCTGGTACTGTGCATCGGCTTCGTGGTGGACGACGCCATCGTGGTGATCGAAAACATCGTGCGCCACATGGAGCAGGGCACGCCGCCACTGGAGGCGGCGATGGTGGGTGTAAAGGAAATCGGCTTTACCGTCGTGTCCATCACCCTGTCGCTGATCGCGGTATTCGCTCCGCTGCTATTCGGCAACAACCAATTTACCTTGCTGCTGCGCGAGTTCTCCGTCACGCTGACCTCGGCGGTGGTGATCTCGGCTGTCATTTCGCTGACGGTCACGCCCGCGTTGTGCGGACGCTTCCTGCGCGTGGAACACAACAGCGCCCGCGAGCCGAACCGGCTGGAACGGGCACTGGAGCGCATGGATCGCGGCCTGCACGACAAGTACGAGCGCGCGCTGGACTGGGCCCTGCACCATCGTCGGCTGATGCGCTGGCAGCCCTTGATCCTGCTGAGCCTTACCGTGGCGCTGGCGATGCTGGTGGTTAACCTGTTCGGCTTCAACTTCATGCCGCAGGAAGACATCGGCATGATCCAGGGCGACGTCAAAGCCGATTCCAACATCTCGCCCACGCTGATGGCCGAGCGCGCGCAGCGTGCCGCCGCCGTGATGCTGGCCGACCCCGCGGTGCGCGACGTCACCACCTTCCTGGGCAGCGATCGCGCCGGCGGCTCGGTGGGCAACCAGGCCACCATGTTCGTGGATCTCAAGCCACGCGGGCACGGTGCCGGCGAGCGACCCGAGCCGATCAAGGACATTATCACGCGCCTCAACAAGGCTTATGCCGCGCTGCCGGAGCTGCGCGTCTCGATCAACTCCATCGGCTTCTTCAACGACAACAACGACAGCGATCGCGGCAGCCAGAGTTTCGAACTGGTGAGCAGCAGCACGGTGGACCTGCAACCGCTGGCGCTGGAAGTGGCGCGGCGCATGCGCCAGCACAAGGAGTTCCGCGACGTCAGCACCGACTACGACGACGTGGACAAGCAACAACTGCTCAGCGTGGACCGCGCCACCGCCGGACGCCTGCAGGTGAGCATGGGTCAGGTGGATTCGGCGCTGTATAACGCCTTTGGTCAGCGCCAGGTGTCGATCATCTACTCCGACATCAACCAGTACTGGGTAGTGCTCTCCTCGTCGGACCAGCACTCGGTAAGCCCCAGCACGCTGCTCAACACCTATGTGCGCAGCGACACGGGCAATCTGGTGCCGTTGTCGGCCCTCGCCAAGATCAAGCCGCAGGTCACGCCGTCGTTCGTGATCCACACCAATCAGCTGGAAGCGTCCAAGATCTACTACAACGTCGAGCCGAACCTGACGCAGGACAAGGCCAACACCCTGATCGCACAGATCGTGGCCGACGCGCGCCTGCCGGCCGGCGTGCAGCTGGGCTATTCCGGCAGCGCGCAGAACCTGGAAGAAACGCGCTCCAATGCCAACGTGCTGATGATCGGCTCGATCCTGGCGATGTACATCGTGCTGGGCATTCTCTACGAGAGCCTGGGTCACCCGCTGACCATTCTCTCCACCTTGCCGGCCGCCGGCGCGGGCGCCTTCCTGGCGATGCTGGCCACGGGTACGCCGATGTCGCTGATGGCGATCATCGCCATCCTCATGCTCATCGGCATCGTCAAGAAGAACGCCATCCTGATGGTGGACTTCGCCCTGGTCGCCCAGCGCGAACGCGGGCTCTCGCCGCCCGACGCGATCCGCGAGGCCGCCCTGGTGCGCTTTCGCCCCATCACCATGACCACCCTGGTAGCGATGGGCGCGGCGCTGCCGCTGGCGATCGGCTTTGGCGTGGGCTCGGAAATGCGCCAGCCGCTGGGCGTAGCCATCGTGGGCGGCCTACTCGTCTCACAGCTCCTGACCCTGCTGAGCACCCCCGCCATCTACCTGTGGAACCACGACCGCAAACTGCGCAAGGCAGCACGCCGCGCCAAGCGCGATGCCAAGCGCGCGCTGAAGGCACAACCCGCCGCAGGCTGACGGCCGGTCATACTCCGCCGGGCAAGCGGGCCTGGATGTGGCCCCTGCCTTTCGGCACGGACCGACTTCAGGCACATTCGCGGTTTATGTCTTTCCAGGCATAAAGTGCGGCATGACTGCGCCTTTCGCCGGATTTGCGAGTGAACGAGCGCCCCTGTTGCGGGTCTGCCTGGGAGGCGGGCGCGCACAGCCCTTACCGGTACGGAAACCTGAGTGAACATCTTCGCCCCTCTCATACGCCGCCCTGTGGGCACGTCGCTGCTGGCGCTGGGCCTGTTGCTCGCCGGTGTCTTTGCCTATCGCCTGCTCGGCGTGGCGGCGCTGCCGTCGCTGGAATTCCCCGGCGTGTACATCGTGGCGCAGATGCCGGGCGCCAGCGCGCAGACCATGGCCTCCACCGTGCTGGCTCCGCTGGAGCGGCATATCGGGCGCATTCCGGGCATCGATGACATGTATGGCAATGCCTCCGAAGGCACGGCCTCGATCCAGGTGCGCTTTACCTTCGACCGTACCGCCGACAAGGCGGCGCGCGACGTGCAGGCGGCGATCAATGCGGCGCAGGCCGACCTGCCGGTGATGCCCAGCCCGCCGCAGTATTTCAAGTTCGATACCTCGCAGATTCCGATCCTGCTGGTCTCGCTCACTTCTACCGGACTGCCGCAGGACAAGCTGTACGACCTCACCGATACCTTGCTCAAGCCGGCCGTGGCACAGATTCCCGGCGTGGCCCAGGTGCAGGTGTTCGGCGGCACGCCGCACGCGGTGCGCGTGGAACTGGACATCAACGCGCTGGCCGCCAAAGGCCTCACGGCCAACGATGTGAGCAACGCGCTGATTGCCGCCAACGTGACCTCGCCGCAGGGCGTGCTCACCGACGGCCGCACGCAGATGACGGTGACCGCCAACGACGGCATGCGCGAGGCCAAGGATTTCGCCAACGTGCTGATCGCCACGCGCAACGGCGCGCCGGTGCGCCTGTCGGACGTGGCCAAGGTGAGCAGCGGCCAGCAGGACATCTACCAAGGCGCCTGGTTCAACGACCAGAGCACGGTCGCCATGCAGATCAGCAAGCGCCCGGAGGCGAACGCGGTGGAGACGGTGGAGGAAATCCGCCGCCGCCTGCCCGAGTTCAGCGCCTGGATGCCCGCGGACGTGAAGATCACGCCGATCTTCGACCTCACCCAGACCACCAAGTCGGCTCTGCACGAGGTACAGGTGGCACTGCTCATCAGTATCGTGATGGTGGTGCTGGTGATGCTGGTGTTCCTGCGCCGCATGCGGCCCACCCTGATCGCCTCGCTGAGCGTGCCGCTGTCGCTGGCCGGCGCCTTCGTGGTGATGCTGGCGCTGGGCTATACGTTGAACACGCTGTCACTGGTGGCGCTGGTGCTGTGCATCGGCTTCGTGGTGGACGACGCCATCGTGGTGATCGAGAACATCGTGCGCCATATGGAGCAGGGCGAGACGCCGTTGCAGGCCTCGTTGATCGGTGTGCGCGAGATCGGCTTTACGGTGGTCTCCATCACGTTGTCGCTGGTGGCGGTGTTCGCGCCGCTGTTGTTCGGCAACAACATGTTGATCATGTTGCTGCGCGAGTTCTCGGTGACGTTGGCGGCGGCGGTGGTGATCTCGGCACTGATTTCGCTCACCCTCACACCGGCCTTGTGCGGCTATTTCCTCAAGCACGAGGCGCCCGGTGAGCGCACGCCTGGCCGCATCGAACAGGCGCTGGAGCGCTTCGACCACTGGCTGCATCGCGTCTATGAGCGCTCGCTGGACTGGGCCATGCGCCATCGCCGCATCATGCGCTGGCAGCCATTGGTGCTGCTGTTTGCCACGTTTGCGCTGGGCGCGGCGGTGGTGGCCACGGCGGGTGGCAACTTCATGCCGGAGGAGGACATCGGCATGATCCAGGGCGATATCCGCGCGGACGTGAACATCTCGCCCACGCGCATGGCCGAGCAGGCGCAGAAAGCCGCCGAGATCATGCGCAAAGACCCGGCGGTGCTCGATGTGCTCACCACGCTGGGCGGCAACGACGGCACCGGCGCGGTGGGCAATGCCGGCAGCATGTTCGTGGACCTCAAGCCCAAGGGCAGCGGCCCCAACGATCGCCATGAGAGCGCCAAGGCGGTAATGGACCGGCTTTCCAAGCAGTACGACCAGCTTTCAGGCGTGCGCGTCACCCTGAGCCTGGTGCAGTTCCTTGGTGGCGGCGGCAGCGGCGACAAGGGCGGCCAGTACGAATTCCAGCTGATCAGCAGCAGCGGCGAGAACCTGCAGCCGTGGACGCTGAAGATGGTGCAGCAGATGCGCAAGATGAAGGATCTGCGCGATGTAGGCAGCAACTTCGACCTGGTCGGCAAGCAGCAGATGCTCAAGGTGGATCGCGAGGCGGCCAGCCGCCTGCAGATCACCATGGGCCAGGTGGATACCGCGCTGTTCAACTCGTTCGGCCAGCGCCAGGTATCGGTGATCTATTCGGACATCAACCAGTACTGGGTGGTGCTCACCTCCAGCGCCGCCACCTCGCTGAGCCCCGAGTCGCTGCTCAACGTGCGCGTGCGCAGTGGCGGCGGGCAGATGATTCCGCTATCGGCCATCGCGCATATCGAGCCGAACATGAGCCCGATGCGCGTGCGCCACCACAACCAGCTCGAAGCCTCCACCATCAACTACAACCTGGCCAAGGACGTAAGCCAGGACGTGGGCGTGAAGCTGGTGGAGAACGCAGCCATCGCGGTGGGTCTGCCGGCCGGCGTGCGGGTGGAGTTCACCGGCCAGAACCAGCGCCTGCAGCAGGCCAAGAGCAATGGCATGGTGCTGCTGATCGGCGCCATCGTGGCGATGTATATCGTGCTGGGCATTCTCTACGAGAGCCTGGGCCATCCCCTGACCATTCTCTCCACCTTGCCGGCGGCGGGCGCGGGTGCCTTCCTCGCGATGCTGGCGACACAGACCCAGCTCACCCTGATGGCGATCATCGCGATTTTGATGCTCATCGGTATCGTGAAAAAGAACGCCATCCTGATGGTGGACTTCGCCCTGGTCGCCCAGCGCGAGCGCGGGCTCTCGCCGCCGGACGCGATCCGCGAGGCCGCCCTGGTGCGCTTTCGCCCCATCACCATGACCACCCTGGTGGCGATGGGCGCGGCACTGCCGCTGGCGATCGGCTTTGGCGTGGGCTCGGAAATGCGCCAGCCGCTGGGCGTGGCGATTGTCGGCGGCTTGCTGGTATCGCAGTTGCTGACACTGCTGAGTACGCCAGCGATCTACCTGTGGAACTACGATCGCAAGCTGCGCAAGGCAGCACGCAAGGCCAAGCGCGAAGCCAAGCGGGCACTGAAGGCGCAAACCGCCGCAGGTTGATGGATGGATGCCCTCTCCCTGCGGGGAGGGGGACCACGCGCAACGCCGATACACCCCGCACGCGCTAGCAAGGACAGGACACGTCGTCCGCGCCTGTACGGGCGCGAGTGACTGAGACGACTTTGCGCTGCCTTACGGCCTAGATGGATGCCCGCAGCGCGCTCACCGGCAGCGCGGGATACTCAATCGTTGGCACTGGTGCACGCCGCGTAGCGGCGCCCTTCGGCCTGCACTACCTCGTGACCATCCAGGCTCACGCTGGCGGTGTAGTGCTCGGGTGAGTCGAAATCCACCCGCCCGGTGCCCACCGGATGGGACGAACCGCCACAACGCAATGACCAGGCCAGCGCCGTGCTGCTGCGATGCGCGTCGCTGCGCTCGCAGGTGGTCGGCGCGGGAAGGTTGGCGAATGCTGACCAAGGGTCGGGGCTTTCGTCCACGCAATGCCATTGCACCAGGGCCGGCCCGGGGTGGCCGTGATCGAGCTTGTGCGTGACGATCTTCCACAGGCCTGGCATGGCTTGGAAATCGCCTGGGTCGGCATGGCTGGGTTCGCCGATCACCGCAGCCGCCAGCAGCACCAGCACGGCGATGACGCGCGCCACCGCCTGGGTGCGGGGAGCTTCGGCAGCTTGGCGGAAAGGGTTCACGGGACAAGGGCTCCAACGGGTCGGGCAACAGCCCCGCCTGCACCGGCAGGCGGGGCACGGCCGGCATTGGATCAGTCTTGTGTTTCAGCTGTAGCGACGTTCGCGTGGCCGATGCGATCGAAGTCGAACATGTTCATCAGGTTGCCGATGGCGGGAGCATTCAACGGCACATACGGGTTGTTGGGCAGCGCCACCGGGTTGGGCAGGTTGTCGCGACTGCGGTGCGAGATGGTTTCGCGCAGGCCCCAGTTGGCTTCCACGAACTTGTCGAAGGACACGTGATCGTAATAGGTGTGCACCACGCGGCCGCCCTCGGAGTAGCGGGAGATCACCAGCAGCGGAATGCGCGTGCCGTCGCCGAAGAAATCGATCGGCTGCACATAGCCCGAGTCGTAGTAACCGCCGCCTTCGTCGAAGGTCACCATGATCACGGTGTCGGCCCACACCTTGGGGTTGGCCTTGGCCATGTCCACGATCTTCTTTACGTAGCCTTCGAACAGGTCCAGCTTGGACGAGGCCGGGTGACCGTCCAGGATGCCGTCCGGCTTGGCGATGGCCACCGCCGGCAGCGTGCCGTTCTGGATATCGTTGTACAGGTCGTTCAGATCCTGGTTGTTGGCGCGCAGGGCGGGGTTGGTCATCACCTGCGTGGAGTACAGGAAGGGATCGCAGATGTTGCAGAAGGTGCCGGCTTCGCCGTTCTCCTTGCCGCCGCCCCAGCCTTCGCCGTAGTACTTCCAGCTCACGCCGTGACGCGTCAGCAGCAGCGCCAGGTTGTCCTGCTGGCTCGGCGGAATGGTGAACTGCTTGGCGCCCAACGGTGCGGGGGTGCCATCGCCGAGGTAGCCCGGGTTGTAGTTGTTCACCAGGTAATAGGCGCCCTTGCGGCAATCCGTGCCGTGGAACGTGCGATAGGGCAGCGACTTCAGATAGCCCTTGACCGCAGCCACGCCCGGCTGGCTGTCATCGGCACAGTTCACGTAGGAGCCGCCACTGTAGCCATCCTGCACGTACCAGTTGTTGGTGCCGGGCTGGGCATCGGGGTTTTCGATCTGATTGGCCGGGGGTACGGCCGGCTCGCCGTTGGCGTCGGCGTAATAGATCAGGTCGCCGTAGCCAAGCATGATGTGATTGGCGCCGGTGCCGCCCATCACCGACTGGTGGAAGTTGTCGCTGAGCGTGTACGTGCGCGCCAGTTCCTCGAAGTAGGGTGCATCGCCCTTGGCCATGTTGAGAAACTGCATGGCGGTGGAACCTTCATGCGTGCTCTGCTCGTTGAAGCCGGCCGGCTGAGTCGCGCCGTTGGTGCCCGCGCCCACCGAGGTTTCCACCCAGGGGAACAAGTCGTTGCGACAACCGCTGGGATTCTTGGCGGTGGCGGCATGGACGTCGCAATCGAGCTGCTGCCACATCTGGAAGAAGCGATGCACCGGGCTATTGGCGTAGTCGTCGTAGCTCAGCGAGGCATGCATATCCACCGGCGCATTCGGCAACTGGGCCGGGAAGCGCGAGTCGAGCACGTCGTTGGGCAGGCCGGTGCCACCGTTGGCCAGCTCACTGTATGACGCGGTGGGCAAGCCCGGTTCCACGGCCTGCGCCTGTGCGGCGGAGGCAAACGGTGCCTGCGTGGGCGCGCCACCGGTATTCATGGACGGCAGCTGCGCGTAAGCGGACGTATGCGTCGGTGCCACGGTGAATGTGCCGGTGTTGCTGGCCTGCCATTGGCGCGCGGCCGCCACGTTCGGCCCCGGCGTACCGTCGGCATTGACGATGCCTTCGGAGAGCAGGTTATGCACGCTCTGGCCTTGCGGCGGCGTGTAAGTCGCATAGACGTGATCGAAGGTACGGTTTTCGCCAATCAGCAAAATCACATGCTTGATCGGCGTGGCGGTGCGACCGCTGCGGTCCTCGCCCTCACCGGGCATGTGCAGGGTGGTGACACCGCCCGGCAGCCCGGCACGCTGGCTCACGCCCGCTGCCGGTACTTTGTCGCGGAACGGCATGTCCTGATCGGACGGGTTGCTGCTTTGTGCACTCACTACACCCGCCAGGCCAGCGGCCAGCGTGCCGATGACCAAGGGCAAAAATCGCTTGCGGACAGACGTCATGACTTGGATCTCCTGCAGTTCCCCTTAGGGCTGCGCGAGTGGTCCCCCTGATATGGCCCGCAGCAAAGCGCAACGGAGTGCAGGCCGGCGGCGAGTCTGGTCCGCCCGGATGACGGCACCTTGGCAGTCGTGCGACAGCGCGCGGGGCGCACGTGACAGTGGTGCTACGACGCAAAAGCCTGCGTCGCGGCGGTGACGTGCAATGCGCGGCGCCAGGCGAAACTCCGCGCAACGGATACGCTGACAAGCAGCCCATCACGCAAGAACTATCGTGCCGCGAGTGTTCTTTCGATGTGCGGCGATGGCGCCAAACCACACATCGCTAGGCGCGGTCGCCGCTCAGGAGACACCCCACATGCGGTACAGCCAGAACGCCTCTTCGCGGCGCATGCCCGCATAAAGCGCTTGTGGCGAGTAACCGGTCATGCGTCGCATGACGCGCGATAGATGCGACTGATCCGCGTACCCGGCCTCAGCCGCCACCTCCGCCAGGTTGACCGATGCCTGCATCGCCCCGGCTTGGAGCGCTTCGAAGAAGGCGTGTTCCGCCCGGCCGAACCCGCGCAATTCGCGCAACGGCAACCCGGCCCATTGCTTGATGCGCCGCTCCAGCTGCCGCAGGCTGCTTCCCATGGTGGAAGCGGCGGCGCGCTGCGCCAGATAGGCCGCCCAATCCGCTTGCCGGTGCGCGGCGAATGGCAGCGCAGGCCGGCAAGCACGCCAACGCGGTTCGAGAAAATTCTCCAGCAAGGTGACCCGTTGTGCATCATCGCTGGACTGCTGCACGGCTTCGCACATGGCCAACCAATCCGGCGGCAAGACACTCGCCGCATCCACCAGGCGATCGGTAATCGCCGCCGGCTCCAGGCCGGTCAGCAGGTGCAGCGCATCGGGCAGGAACAACGCCATCATCCCGTGGACCGGGCCCGGGGACCATGTCGATGTGGGACTCATCTGCGGGCCGCTCAGCACCCAACGGCCGGGGGCTGGTGTTCGCTTGCCGTCCGGCCAGGGCATCACGCCGGGTCGCTCCGGCACCAGCAACTCGCTGCTGCCTTCGAACCACCAGCTCAAGGTGCATAACGGCGTGGCGGGAAATCGGTTGATGCGTTGCGTGTCGTCGAGCGAATAGCCCAGCGTGGAGCGCACCAACACGCTGCGCATGCAGGCTATCAATGATGCACGCGGCAGCCAGAACTGGCCGGAAGGGAGCAAGCCGCCGGGCTCGGTAGAGGGAAGAGGTATGAGTGTTGCCATGCCCGGAAGTTTAGAGCACCGCGCCGATGTCGCATTCGTTCAAGACGCCGCGCTAAGCGCGCGACAGCATCACGCCATGGACAACTCCGCCAGACATCTCCCCACCACGCCTAGCACCTCGCCCACCGCCAGCCCACCGGGGCCGCCCCGGCGTTGGTGGGGGCTGCCGCAGATACGCCGTATGCGCGCCGATTACATTGGCTACCTGATTGCTCTGCAACGTCAACATGGCGACCTCACGCGTATGCACCTGCTCAACTGGGAGACCTGGGATCTGATGTCGCCCCGGCTGGCGCGCGAAGCGCTGGTAACCCATGCGGACAAGCTGCTGCGCTGGGAGCACGGCATCGATGTGTTCCGCCAGATCTTCGGCGAAAGCGTACTGGTGAGCGAAGGAGACACCTGGCAGCGCCAGCGACGGATGTTGATGCCTGCATTCACGCCCAAGCGCGTGGCCGGCTACGCCACGCTGATGGTCGAGGCGGCCGGCGTGGCGCTGGACAACGCGGTGCCATCCGGACAAGCGCAAGGCGAGGTCTGCATGGATGACCTTTGGACGGATGCGACCATGGATGTGATCCTGCGCACACTTTTCAGCGCATCGGCGCAACGGGACGCGCGAGACGCCGCGGCGGCCACCCAGGTGATCTCGGCCACCGCGTTCCGTGAGATGTTTGTGCCTTTCACACTGCCCGACTGGCTCCCGCTATCGGGGAAGGCCGCCAAGCGGCGTGCCTTGCGCACGCTGCGTCGCTTGATCCAGCGCCATATCGATGCGCGCACCCGCGGTGAGGCGGGCACCACCGAACGCCAAGACTTGCTGCACATGCTGCTGGCGTTGCGCGATGAGGAAACCGGCGAGTCGTTGTCCTCGCAGGAGATCTTTGACCAGTGCATGGTGACCTTTCAGGCTGGCCATGAGACGTCGGCCACCGCGTTGCTGTGGTGGAGCCTTTTGCTGGCCACACACCCGCAAGCCGCGCGCCGCGCGCAGGCGGAAGTGGACGACGTACTGGGTTCGGCCACGCCGGGCGCACCCGATATGGAGCGCTTGCCCTGGCTGGTCGCCACACTGAAGGAAGCGTTGCGCCTGTACCCGCCGGTATCGGCGTTGATGAACCGGCGCGTCGTGTCACCGTTCACGCTGGATGGCCACGTCGTTCCATCCGGGGCAGTGCTGCGCATATCGCCATGGGTGCTGCATCACGATGAGCGATGGTTCCCGCAGGCCACGCAGTTTCAGCCCGAGCGCTTTCTCGAAGACGCGCCGTCGCCGCCGAAGGGCGCCTGGATGCCGTTCGGCACTGGGCCGCGTGTATGCATCGGGCAGCACTTTGCGATGCTGGAGATGACTTTGCTCGCGGCGATGCTGTTGCAGCGCTATACCTTGGATCTCCCTGATGCCTCGCCAGCGGCGTATCAGCCGCGCATGCATGTCACGCTCAGGCCGCAGCAGCCAGTACGACTGGTGCTGCGGCGGCGCGCCTAGGGTCGGTGCGGCCCCGGCGCATCACCATGCAACGGATTCAAGGCGCCCATGGCATGCCTTGCGTCTTGCGGATCATCATGCGGGCAGCAGTTCGTACGGCCGCATCATCTCGTTGTCCTCGTGCTCCAGCAGATGGCAATGCCATACGTAGCGACCCGGTTCGCCATCGAAGCGCGCGATGATGCGCGTAACCATGCCCGGATCAGCGCGCACGGTGTCCTTCCAGCCCATTTCCTCCGCCGCTGGCGGCAGCGCCGGGCCGGTGTACTTGAGCGTGCGGCTGGCATTCCATGCGAACAAGTCGAAGGGGCGACGATCGAGCACCTGGAAGCGCACCAGGTGCAGATGCACGGGGTGCACGTCGCCGGTGAGGTTGACGAAGCTCCAGATCTCGGTGCTGCCTTGGCGCGGGCGCTCGGTGATCGGCGCGGACCAGTGCTGGCCACCGAGCATCATCATCATCGGTCGACCGCCGCTATCGTCCTGCTCCCCCAGGGTGAGCACGCGCTCATGCACCGCGCTGGCGGGCTCGATGCGCGCGATGGAACGCAGCGTTGCGGGCACCCGGGATGCATCGCGGCGACCGCGATCGCGCACGCGAAACGCCAGGATCGCATCGCCTTGCTGGCGCAGACTCACTTGCTGGCCGTCCAGGCCGGAAAAATCCACCACCACATCGGCGCGCTCGCCGGGGTAGAGCTCCACCTGCGTGCGCGGCAGCGGCGCGGCAAGCAGCCCCTGGTCACTGGCGATCTGCACCAGGGGATGACCATGGGACAACGACAGATGGAAGAAGCGCGCGTTGGCTGCGTTGACCAGGCGCAGCCGATAGCGACGCGGCTCCACCTCCAGGTAGGGATACAACTTGCCGTTGCACAGGATGGCGTTGCCGTTGCACTCCGACACCCATGGCGCCTGGGGATCATCGGACACCGGGTAGTACAGCGCGCCGCTTTGCGCGATGAGGCGATCGCAGAGCACCAACGGCAGGTCGTACGCCCCCGTGGGCAAGCCCAGCGACGCTTCGGCCGGATCGCGCACGATGTAGGTGCCGTACAACCCGGCGTAGATGTTGAGGCGGGTGATACCCATCGCGTGGTCGTGGTACCACAGCGTGGCGGCATCCTGTCCGTTGGGATAGTGATAGGTCGCCGCATGTCCGGGCGCCAGCCAATCCTCCGGATAGCCGTCGCTCGCCGCCGGCGCGCGCGCGCCATGCACATGGGCCACGGTGCGCACCTCGGGTTTGTCGCGCTCGGCCCCGTGGATGCCATGGTCGATGGGTAGAAAGTGCTGTGCAGGCAGCGCATTGACCCACTCCACCAGCAGCGGCTCGCCGCGCGTGGCTTCCAGCGTGGGGCCTGGGGAGCATCCCTCGTAACCCCACTGCGCCGTGGGTGGCAGATCACGGTGCACACGTGCACTGAAGGCGCGCATGCGCAAGCGGTAGTACGGCAGCGTGCGCCCCGGATAAGCCGCATGCGTGCGCTCGCCTGCCGCGCGCGCCAGCGGCGGAATGGGCAGCGGATCGACGAAGCGGGTCAACGATACCGGGTTGAGCAGCGGTACCGACGGCGCGGCGAGCTGGGGCATGGCCATGCGCGCCATGTCATGCGCCCGTACACGCGGCGCCAGCGCAAAGAGCCCCAGCTCGGCGGCGGCCAGCGCACCGTAGGCGTTGGCCAGACCACGCAGGAACTGCCGGCGCGACGGCTTCATGGGCGCACCCGGCGGTGCGCGCGGTGATCGTCCACGGAACGGTTGCGTGTCATCCAACCACCCTAGGCAGGCTGGATGACAGAACCATGGCAGCGCCGGATGCGCCGCTGAGCACAAAAGAAAACGCTGCCGACTCTCGTCGGCAGCGTTTCCCGGTCTTGCGACCCGCGACGTGCTTAGAACTGCACGCGCACGCCGGCGTTCACGCTGTAGCTGGAACGGTCACGGCCGGTTTCCGAGCTGAGGCCACCGTAGAGGTAGGCCTGCTTGCTCAGGCGCATGGTGCCGCTGGCATCGAGCTTCACCAGGGCGCGCCCCATCGACGGGGCGTTCAAGGTGTAATTCTCGCCAGCCAGGGTCGCGTCCAGCGTCGGCTTGAGCGTGTCGCCCATATCGGCACCGGCAGCCACGCCCACGCGATAGGTCACGTCCGCCGCCAGCGCATCCTGGATCGCCGAGCCGAACTTCACGCCGGCCAGCACGCGCGTGCCGTTGGCGCGGTAGCTGCCCAACTGGAGCTGGGTCACGGCGTCGCCGTTCTCGGCGAAGCCATCGCGGCTCACGCGCTGCCAGATGGCCTGCGCATACGGCTCGAAGCGACCGCCGGCCAACGCGAGCGGGAAGCGCGCGGTGAGGCTTGCGGCCATGCTGTGGCCATTGGCGTCGCCGTACAGGCTGCCGCTGGCCAGCGGGTCGGGACGATGGCTGTTCCAATCGTCCTTGGACCACGTGGCCGAACCGTCGAGCAAGGCGGGGCCAGCCTTCACTTCGCTGTACACCATCAGCGCATTGCCGCGCACGGTCGCCGAGTCCGCCGCATCCACCAGGTTGGCTTCGGTATGCGCCAGACCCACGCCCCACACGATGGCATCGCTGCGGTAGGCGTCCAGGCCCACGCTCATGCGGCTCTGCTGCGAGCGGAAGCCCTGGGCATCCGCGTCTGTCACGGTGCGGTAGCCGCCCTGCGACAGGGTCGCCCATGCGCGGTTGGCGTGCGTGCCATCACCCACCTGCGATTCGGCCAGGTGATCGCCGATGTCCCCCGCCAGGCCCAGGCTCGCTTCGCGGGCCATCGCGGCCTGCTGCGCATGCACCTCGCCGGAAAGGTTGCTCATCAGCGCGGCCAGCTGACCCGACTTGGCGCCCGACAGCCCGTACAGCAGCACCTGCTGTGCGGCCGAAGCGCTGGCGCTGTCCATCGCACTGCCCATGCGATCCACCGCGGCAGCGGTACGCAGGGCATTGCCGTCGACCTGGCCGGTCAGCAGCGAGGCGTAGGAAGCCGGGGTTACGTACAGGTTCACCTGGTTGCCGTTGAGCACGAACATGCGCAAGCGCGTGTTCGGCGCCAGACCCGCCGTCGGCTGCTGCAGACCGGTGAACTGGCCCTGCACGCCACCCTGTGCGCTTACCACCACGAACTGGTCGCCCACCACCGGCGTGAAGGTGTTGGAGGCATTGCCCGTGATGCCGCGCAGCACCGGCACCAGGGTGCCGCCCGCGGTAAAGCTGCTGTTGGCGCCGACCAGCAGCAGGCGCGAGTAGTTGCCTGCGCCCGTACCGGTGCCGTAGCCGTCGATGTCGATCTGCAGCGAGCTACCCGCGTTCATCACCACCGGGCCACTCACCGTCAGCGTGCCCGGCGAGTTACCCGGCGCCAAGGTGCCGTTGACGGTGATGGCGCCATTGACCTGTCCCACACCGCGCAACACGCCCTGCTGGTACACCTGCACCTGGCTGTTGAGCGTGCCATTGGCGCGCAGAATGCCCTCCGCGACGCAGGTGCCTGCATTGAGCGTGGCTGCACCGGTCAGGTTGAGCGTGCCCTTGCCATCCTTGGTAAAGCAACCGGTGGTCTTGCTGCCCTGGATCGAACCACTCAGTACCGTCGTGGTGCCGGCCGCTATGTTCATACCGGCGGTGCCACTGAGCAGCAGCGGCTGGTTGAGGGTGAGGTTGGCCATGGTCTGCAACGTGGCGCTGTTGAGCGCCAGCGTACCGGTGCCCAGCGCGGAGCCACTGTTGATCTGCACGGCGCCACCGTTGATTACCGAGCCACCGCTGTAGGTGTTGTTGCCGGTCAGCACCAGCGTGCCGGTGCCGTTCTTGATAAGGGCGCCGGTACCGCCGATATTCCCCTGCGCCGCTAGCGTTACACCGGCCTGCGTGGTCAGCGAGCCGTTGCCGGCGCCGATGGTCATCGCACGCTGCGTGCTCATCGACTGCGTCGCCGTGAGGTCGCCGCCGTTGAAGGTCACCGCACCCGACGCATCACCCAGGTTGCCGTCGCGGCTGATCTGCACGCTGCCGCCGTTGAGCGTGGTACCACCGGCGTAGCTGTTGTCACCCGAGAGCACCAGGGTGCCCGCGCCGTTCTTCACCAGGCCGCCGGTGCCGCCGATATCGCCCTGCGCCGCCAGCGTTACGCCGGCCTGCGTGGTCAGCGAGCCGTTGCCGGCGCCGATGGTCATCGCACGCTGCGTGCTCATCGACTGCGTCGCCGTGAGGTCGCCGCCGTTGAAGGTCACCGCACCCGATGCATCACCCAGGTTGCTGTCGCGGCTGATCTGCAGGCTGCCGCCGTTGAGGTGGGTGCCGCCCGAGTAGGTGTTGTCACCAGAGAACACTTCCGTACCGCTGGCGACGGTTACGCCACCGGTGCCCTGGATGCTGCCGCCGAAATCGCCGGCGGCGGCCGTGAGGGTGAGGCCTTGCGAACCCAGTGCCACGACACCGCCGCCCGAGAGCGTGGTAATCGCCACGTTGCCGCTCGCCTGGCTGATGTCGAACAGGCCGTTGTCCACCACGCCAGCCGACGATGCGATGGAGCCCGCGCCTGCCAGCGCGAGGGTGGAGCCGCTGTCGATGGTGGTGGTGCCGGTGTACGTGTTGGCACCGGTGAGGGTGAGCGAGCCGCCCTGGCCGCTGTTGGTCACCGTGAGCGCGCCAGGTGTGCCGCTCTGTGCGTCGCTGACCACACCGCCGATCACCAGGTCGTGGCCGGCTTCGTCGACCGTGCCGCCATGGCCGCTGACGGTGAAGTTCTGGCTCAACGTCGCCGAGCGGTCACCCGTCAGCACGCCGCCGTCGAATACGCCCAGGGCCGAGCCCAGAGTGGTGACGGTCACCGGCACGTTGATCACGGTGGAGGAAGGGCCGCCCGCGTTGGTCGTCTGCGACGGCGTGGCGAGCACTTCGAAGTAGGCATTGTCGGGCACGCAGCTGGAGGCCGAACCGGTCAGCGCCAGGCAGTTGCCGGCGAACACACCCAGCTCGACGCCGTTGTTGGAGCCCGCAAGGTTGTTGGACAACGCGGTGAAGGTGATGGTGTAGGTCGTGCCGGCCACCAGGCTCACGCCCTGGTAGATGCCGTCGAAGCTGCCGACCGCGCCGTCGTACCAGGCGCCTGCGGTGCCCTGGTTCACGTTGGTGGTGCTGGAAGCGTGACCGGAGCCCGGCGCTACCCAGCGGCCGGCGGCCGTTGGCGTGCTGCCGCTCTGGTACACGATGCCCCAGCCGGCCGGCGCCTGCAGGCCGCTCTGCTGACTGAAGGTGCCACCCTGGGTGAAGGTGGGGTCGACGAACAGGTTGGTGCTGCTGCCTGCCGCCGTGAGGATCACGTTGCCGAAGGTCCAGTAGGCCGGATCCTGGCGGAAAGCGAACAGCACGTAATTGGCACCATCGCTGGTGGCCGTGTAGGACACCGAGTAAGTCTGGAACTGGTTCGCCACGTTGCTGGCGCTATTGGCGGCGGTACCGTTGTTGATATCCAGCAGCGCGCCCGCCGGCAGCGACAAGCCGCCTGCCGTCGCGTGGCTGGCGTGGCTGAAGCCCAGGCCAGCGGCAAGCATCAGCATCGACAGCATCGTGCGGCGCAGCGGCGTGGCGTCACGCGTCTCCCGCGACTTGCCACCGACGTTGCGACGGCTCAGCTCCGAGGCCACTACCGGCTGGCCAAGGGCGGGACTCCAGATCACTCGAAAAATCCTGTTCATACGACGCTATTCATTCCTGGCGCAAACAAAGTGCACGGCATTCGCGGGAACGCCGTGGTCGGGTCGGGATGAGGGTTTTCGGTCGTGGCCGTCGATGGCCAAGAAGCCGGCTAGCCTGGGAACAGGCACCGGAACCGCAAGAAATCGCTCCTCCACGTCGACGTTGTCGGCAGCGTATAACGTTCCTTTAGCAAAAAATGCACATTACATACACGACGCGGATCACACTCAGGAGCGCATGACGGCGACGCTTCGCAGGCATGCTGATGCAAGGCGCGGAAGGGGACGAACGAGAAACACCCAGGGGTACAACGCCCGCCATGGCCTCGTCAAAGCCCATGGCGGGGAGCGCAGCGGGGAGATTCAGTCTACCGAGGCGGGTACGCCCTGACCGGTGGTGGGGGCTTGCTGGCCGGCGCCAGCAGCACCTTCGGCTACCACTTCAATCGGCTTGGCCAGCATATGCGCGCGTCGCCAGCCGCCCCACTTGTAATACCCCATCGCCATCAGCATCGAGGCGAGCGAGCCCAGCGGGAAGCTCCACCAGATCGAGTCCGCGCCCAGCGTGGGCGCCAATGCCAGTGCGAACGGCGGACGAATCAACCACATCGAGATGAACAGGATCACCAGCGGCGGCAGCACCGCGCCGGTGGAGCGCACCACGCCGAACATCACGAAGGTGACGCCGAAGAACATGAACGACCACACCGCAATGCCATTGAGGTGCTGCGCCAGTGCCAGCGCTTCGCCGTCGTTGGGCAGGAACAGGTTGAGCGCGGCGTGGTTGAACAGGTAGATCAAGGCGATCAGCGCCCCGCTGAGCAGAAAGTTGTACAGCACGCCCACCTTGGCGATCGTGCTAACGCGATCCCACAGGCGCGCGCCCACGTTCTGCGCCGCCATGGAGGACACCGCCGCGCCGATGGCCATTGCCGGCATCTGCACGTAGGTCCACAACTGGGTGGCCGCGCCGTAGGCAGCGGTGGTCTTGGAGCCGTAGCCGTTGACCATGTGGATCATGATCATCGCGGAGGTGGAGATCACGATCATCTGCAGGCCCATCGGCAGGCCCTTGAACACCAGCGAGCGCAGGATGTCCGGATCGGGCTTGAGGAAGGACCATTCGCTGCGGGTGAGGCGCAGGAAGTGCTTGCGCGCATACAGCGTCCACAACAGCGCGATCAACGCCACGCTTTGCGCGATCAAGGTGGAGGTGGCCGAGCCCGCGATACCCATGCGCGGGAACGGACCCACGCCAAAGATCAGCAGCGGATTGAGTGCGATATCCAACACCACCGATAGCGCCATGAAGGTGAATGGCGTGCGCGAGTCACCCGCGCCGCGCAAGGTCATCATCAGGAAGTTGTAGAAGTACATCGACGGCACGGCGATGAAGATGATGCGCAGGTACGGCACCGCGAAGGCTTGCGCATCGACCGGCGTGCCCAGCGCGCGCAACATCCACGGCGTGCCGAAGTAACCGCCGATCGCCACCAGCACCGATACCGACACGAAGAAGGTGACGCCGGTGCCGACCACGCGCTTGGCCTCCAGCATGTTGCGCGCGCCCAGGCTCTGGCCGATGAGGATGGTGCAGGCCATGCTCAGCCCGAATACCGCGCCCAGCAGCAGAAACAGGATGAGATTGGCATTGCTTACCGCGGTGAGCGCGGCCTCGCCCAGATAGTGGCCGATCCACATGGCGTTGACCGAGCCATTGAGCGACTGCAGCACGGTGCTGCCCAGGATCGGCAGCGCAAACATCAGCAGCGTGCGCGCGATCGGACCTTCGGTGAGCAAGGGTTGCCGGGAGGCAATGGAGGACATCGGAGCGATTCCGGAAAAGGGGAGGAGGGTGAAGGTCAGCCGACGAGTTCGTGTTCCTGCCAGGCCTGGTCGGCCAGCCGGTGCAGGTGCGTGCGTACGTCGATGGGCCAGCGCTGGATCAGTTCGCCGAAGCGATCGCGCTCCTGACGCCAGAACGCACGAGCGGCTTCTTCGTAACCAGGCAGGTCCCCGGCCATGGTGAGCATGAAGCGATCGAGCGCCTCGCCTGCGAGGCGCGCGCGATCGCGTCCCACGCTTTCGCGACGCGCTTCCTCCACCAACCGCCGCAGCGTGGCCGAGGCCCCGCCCGGCTGCGCCGCCAACCACTCCCAGTGGCGCGGCAGCAGGGTCACTTCGCGCGGCACCACGCCCAGCTTGGGACGACCAGGCCCGCGCGCGGGCGCCTGTTCGCACGGCGTGTAGTCCGCCAGCCGTGCCAGCACCTCATCAAGCGTACCGCGCAGATCCAGGTCGAGCGTGCGCCCGCTGAGATCGTCAAAGATCAGCACCGGCGCCGCGGCGTCATCGAGCAGGGCCTTGCGGGCCGCCAACGCCACCTCGGCCAGGCTGCCAGAGGCGAGCTGGCGATGGCCCAGGAAGGCGGTGCAGGTCGGACGATCCTTGCGCTGCATAGTGCGGCCCGGCTGTCGGTGTTTTCTCATATTACCCGGGCAAAAAAACGGCATCAACGCCTTTGCACGGACGCGGTAAAGTGGGCCATCCCTCCGTTCCGCCACCATGCCCATGGTCATCCATCCTCCTCACCGTCCACTGCGGCTGATGCTGTTCACCCTGCGCGGGTCCATCGTGCCGGTGATCTGGAAGCGGGTGCTGGGGATGATGCTGCTGGCGGTGCTGGTGGTGCTGCTGGAAGAGCGGCTGCCCCATACCGGCATCGAACTGGGCGCGGGGCCGTTGACCCTGATGGGCCTGACTCTGGCGATCTTCCTTGGCTTTCGCAACAGCGTGGCTTACGACCGCTGGTGGGAGGCGCGCAAACTGTGGGGCGAATTGCTGATTGTGCTGCGCAACCTGGCACGCCAGACACTCACCTTGCCGGACGGATTGCCCCGCGAAGAACAACGCCTGCGCGTGCACCGGCTGATCGCCTATGCCCACGCCCTGCGTCACCTGTTGCGCGGTTCGCCGGCGCAGGAGGACCTCGCCCACTGGTTGCCGCCGGCTGAAGTGGCGGCGCTGATGCAGGCACGCAATCCGGCCAACGCGCTACTGGGCACGATTGGCGAGAGCTATGCCCAACTGCGCCGCGAGGGACGGCTGGACGCGATGCTGCTCGCCAGCATCGAGGAGCAACTGAGCCGCATGTCCTACGTGCTGGGTGGCTGCGAGCGCATCCAGGGCACACCCATCCCGTTTGCCTACATCCTGCTGCTGCATCGCACGGTCTACATCTACTGCCTGCTGCTGCCGTTCTGCCTGGTCGGCAGCGTGGGCTGGGTGACGCCGCTGGTGGTGGGCGTGCTGTCCTACACCTTCTTCGGCCTGGACGCGTTGGGCGACCAGATCGAAAACCCCTTCGACCGCCTGCCCAATGATCTCGCCTTGGATGCCCTGTGCCGCACCATCGAGATCAGCCTGGGCGAACTACTCGGCGATACGCCGCTGCCCGAGCCACTGCAGCCGGTGGACGGCGTCCTGATGTAGCGCCCCGCTTCGGTCGGCGGCGTCCTGGCCGACGTGGCTTGCCAAATCTTCGCCGTTTTTGCGCGCGCCGTTTACGCCGGCGCGCCAATGCTGTGTCCTGTCCGAAGCAAGCACGGGGATGCAAGCGCCGCCCGCGCAACGGTGTGTTGCATGGATTCGACCTATTTCTAGTACCGGCCGGTCCACTAACTTACTAAACTATGCGGTGCACAAAACCCTCCCCAAACTAGAACGAGTTTTCCCATGCGTTCCCTATTGATTCGTAGTGTCCTGGCGACCGCCCTGCTGGGCGTGTCCGCTGTCGCCGCCGCCGATACCCGTATCGAGCTGGAAGGCGGTCGCAGCTATTCCGACGGCTACTGGACCAACACCGGCTTCGTGGAGGCGGTGTTCGGCGAGCACCCCGTCGGCAGCACCCGCTTCACCTGGGCGCCCGACGCCTCCGTCGGCTTCATCAACGGCCGCAACGTTACGCGCTACGGCCGGGCGGTGTCCGACGACGTCTGGCTACTGGCTGGCGGCGCCCGCATTCGCTACGGCAGCGACAACGACTGGTACCACCACCTGTTCTGGACCACGCAGGTCGCCGCCCAGGGTGGCCGTACACTGGCATTGAGCAGCGGCGGTGAATTCGTCAATTCGGTCGGCTGGCAGGGTGACCACTGGAGTTTCCAGGTGCGCCACGTGTCCAACGCGGGCATCAAGGGCTCCAACCGTGGCGAGACCATGGCCCTGGTAGGATTGGCTTTTAACCTCTAAACCGGTGGTACTCACCGAAACGACAACGGCCCCACGTGGGGCCGTTGTCGTTTCAGGCGCCTGTGCGGCCGCGACTCAATGATCCGCGGCCGGACCACCCTTGGCGCTGAACGGGGGACGCGCCAGCCACACCACCACGATCAGGCCGAGAAACACCCAACCCAGCAAGTGGAATACCTCGTTGAAGGAGATTTGATAGCCCTGCTGGGTAATCATCTGCTCCAGCATCGCATTGCCTGCCTGACCGCTGACGCCCGCCGCCTGCAGCGTGCTCTGCGCCGAGCTGTCGTACGCCGTGATGTGCTCGCTCAGATGCGCGTGATGCACGATGGCGCGGTGATCCCAAAGGAACGTGGTGAGCGAGGCGGAGAAGCTCGCGCCCAATGTACGCAGGAATGTCGCCAGGCCGCCGCCCGAGGCGATCTCGTTCGGTTGCAGGTCCGACAGCAGGATGGTGGTCACCGGCATGAAGAACAGCGCCACGCCCAGACCCTGGAACAACTGCACGCCGGCCACATGCCAGAAATCCACCTGCAGGAAGAAGTGCGAGCGCAGGAAACATGTGGCGCCCATCACCAGGAACGCGCACGAGGCCAGCAGACGCATGTCGGTGCGACCGGCGTACTTGCCCACGATAAAGGTGAGCATCACCGGCAGAATGCCCAGTGGCGCTGCCGCGAAGCCCGCCCAGGTGGAGGTATAGCCCATGTTCCGCTGCAGCCACTGCGGCACCAGCAGGCCGATGGCGAAGAACGCCGCATAAGCCAACACCAGCGCAATCGTACCCACGCGGAAGTTGTGGTGACGCAGCAGGCGCAGGTTGACGATGGGTTCGTCGTCGGTGAGTTCCCAGATCAGGAATACCGCCAGCGCCACCGCCGACACGATGCTGGTGATTACGATGAACGAGGAATTGAACCAATCCTCGTCGTTGCCCTTGTCGAGCACGATCTGCAGCGCGCCCACGCCGACGATCAGCGTGATGAGGCCTACGTAATCCACCTTGGGCCGAGAGATGGTATCCACGCGCAGCTTCATCTGGTTGCCGACCACCATGCTGGCGAAGATGCCGATGGGCACGTTGATGAAGAAGATCCACGGCCACGAATAGTTGTCGGTGATCAAGCCGCCCAGGATCGGGCCGGCAATCGGCGCCACCACCGTCACCATTGCCAACAGCGCCAGCGCCATGCCGCGCTTGGCGGGTGGATAGATGGAGATCAGCAGACTCTGCGTGACCGGATACATCGGCCCGGCTACCGCGCCCTGGATGGCACGGAACAGGATCAGCATCGGCATGCTCTGCGCGAT
>NZ_JAELTT010000277.1 GCF_016428975.1 Dyella sp. ASV21 | reverse complement strand
CCCCCCCCCCCCCCCCCCCCCCCCCCCCCCCCCCCCCCCCCCCCCCCCCCCCCCCTCTTTTACACCCACCAGCCGGCAACCGAGATTCGGTCACGGGTCTCGTGGGCTCGGAGATGTGTATAAGACCCCCCCCGGGGCGGCAATGACATCAGGTGGGTTGGGCATTATGGCACGCCGATCATGCTGGCGGCCGAAAAGGCCGGGTTGTCGCCGGAAACCTATATCGAAGGCATCCGTATCGGGCATGAGGCCTGTCTCTTATACACATCTGACGCTGCCGACGACAACGTTCGGGTGTAGATGTCGGTGGGCGCCGGAGCAGTGAAAAGGGGGGGGGGGGGGGGGGGGGGGGGGGGGGGGGGGGGGGGGGGGGGGGGGGGG
>NZ_JAELTT010000276.1 GCF_016428975.1 Dyella sp. ASV21 | reverse complement strand
CCCCCCCCCCCCCCCCCCCCCCCCCCCCCCCCCCCCCCCCCCCCCCCCCCCCCCCCTTTTTCAAAGCCCACGCCGCCAAACGAGATTCGGTCACGGGTCTCGTGGGCTCGGAGATGTGTACCCCCCCCCCCCCCAGCAGTCTTACCCGCTCGCGTCGCTGTCGTTACAATACGCACGTTTTGCCCCACACAATCCGGAGACCCCACGATCACGCCGATCTTGCCGCCGTGCGAGTAGGTGGCCAGCGGGCCCTGTCTCTTATACACATCTGACGCTGCCGACGACAACGTTCGGGTGTAGATCGCGGTGGGCGCGGGGGCATTAAAAAGGGGGGGGGGGGGGGGGGGGGGGGGGGGGGGGGGGGGGGGGGGGGGGGGGGGG
>NZ_JAELTT010000275.1 GCF_016428975.1 Dyella sp. ASV21 | reverse complement strand
CCCCCCCCCCCCCCCCCCCCCCCCCCCCCCCCCCCCCCCCCCCCCCCCCCCCCCCCCCCCCCCCCCCCCCCCCCCCCCCCCCCCCCCCCCCCTATGAACCACCAGCACCCGCAAAACGCTATTCGGTCACGGAAAAACAGCGGCCGCCGAAGCGGCCGCTGGTATGACGCAGAGCAGCGAAATCACCGGCGCGGCGTAGCCGCGCCTCGCGCGGCAGGCCGGCAGCACGTATCATGAGCGTGCTGCCGGCCCTGTCTCTTATACACATCTGACGCTGCCGACGACAACGTTCGGGTGTAGATCTCGGGGGTCGGGGGGTCGGTGAGGAGGGGGGGGGGGGGGGGGGGGGGGGGGGGGGGGGGGGGGGGGGGGGGGGGGGGGG
>NZ_JAELTT010000274.1 GCF_016428975.1 Dyella sp. ASV21 | reverse complement strand
CCCCCCCCCCCCCCCCCCCCCCCCCCCCCCCCCCCCCCCCCCCCCCCCCCCCCCCCCTTTTTCCAAGCCTACGCCCTCACACGAGATTCGGTCATGGGTCTCGTGGGCTCGGAGATGTGTATAAGAGACCCCTGCAACCGCGGCGCGAGCCCGGCGCCGTCATCACGGAGAGCGACCAGGCCATCGCCGTGTACGCACAAGGTGTCGGCCACCAATTCGATGACTTCGCCATCCACGGCGCGCACCTTGCCCTGTCTCTTATACACATCTGACGCTGCCGACGACAACGTTCGGGTGTAGATCTCGGGGGTCGGGGGGTCATTGAGAGGGGGGGGGGGGGGGGGGGGGGGGGGGGGGGGGGGGGGGGGGGGGGGGGGGGGGG
>NZ_JAELTT010000273.1 GCF_016428975.1 Dyella sp. ASV21 | reverse complement strand
CCCCCCCCCCCCCCCCCCCCCCCCCCCCCCCCCCCCCCCCCCCCCCCCCCCCCCCCCTCCCACGCCCCCGCCCCCCCCGAGACCTACACCCGAACGTTGTCGTCGGCAGCGTCAGATGTGTATAAGAGCCAGCAGGCGGTGGACAACTGGCCGGGCGACGACAAGGGTGTGCAGGGTCCGGAGCCGATGCACCGCATGGCGCAGCATGCCGAGCGTTTCGAGACGCAGATGGTGTTCGACCACATTCATAGCTGTCTCTTATACACATCTCCGAGCCCACGAGACCCGTGACCGAATCGCGGTGGGGGGGGTGTGGTGGGAAAGGGGGGGGGGGGGGGGGGGGGGGGGGGGGGGGGGGGGGGGGGGGGGGGGGGGGGGGGGGG
>NZ_JAELTT010000272.1 GCF_016428975.1 Dyella sp. ASV21 | reverse complement strand
CCCCCCCCCCCCCCCCCCCCCCCCCCCCCCCCCCCCCCCCCCCCCCCCCCCCCCCCCCCTTTCCACCCCCACCCCGCCACCCGCGATTCGGGTCACGGGTCTCGTGGGCTCGGAGATGTGTATAAGAGACAGGGAATCGCCCGCCGCCGGTGAGGAGACCACGGACGATCTGCCCACCTTGCGCCATCGCGTAACCGAGCTCACCCGCGAGGTGACGCGCAGGTGCGCGCGTGATCTCCCCACGCGCGGCTCTGTCTCTTATACACATCTGACGCTGCCGACGACAACGTTCGGGTGTAGATCTCGGTGGTCGCGGGGGCGTGGAAAGGGGGGGGGGGGGGGGGGGGGGGGGGGGGGGGGGGGGGGGGGGGGGGGGGGGGGGG
>NZ_JAELTT010000271.1 GCF_016428975.1 Dyella sp. ASV21 | reverse complement strand
CCCCCCCCCCCCCCCCCCCCCCCCCCCCCCCCCCCCCCCCCCCCCCCCCCCCCCCCCCCCCTTTACACCCCTCACCCTCCACCCGAGATTCGGTCACGGGTCTCGTGGGCTCGGAGATGTGTATAAGAGACACTCATCGCGATGACCAGGCAGAAACGGTGTTGCTCAAACTGCTGCGCGGCTCAGGCCGGCCGCGTGCACGATCGATTCCACCGCGTGAGGCCAATGCTGGCTGAGGCGTGGCAGGATGTCTGTCTCTTATACACATCTGACGCTGCCGACGACAACGTTCGGGTGTAGATCTCGGTGGTCGGCGTAGGAGTAAGAGGGGGGGGGGGGGGGGGGGGGGGGGGGGGGGGGGGGGGGGGGGGGGGGGGGGGGGG
>NZ_JAELTT010000270.1 GCF_016428975.1 Dyella sp. ASV21 | reverse complement strand
CCCCCCCCCCCCCCCCCCCCCCCCCCCCCCCCCCCCCCCCCCCCCCCCCCCCCCCCCCCCCCCCCCCCCCCCCCCCCCCCCCCCCCCCCTCCGTCCCGCGTCTCTTCGGCCCCGCCCCCCCCCCCCCCCCCCCCCATCGCCTTGCAGTGTGAAGGCAGGGGTACGCCTTCGATGGCCGACAAGGCGCAACGGTAGAGCCACAGCGAGGCCGGCGCGTCGGGATACGCGAGCGCTTCTTCCCAGGCCGCCGCCTGTCTCTTATACACATCTGACGCTGCCGACGACAACGTTCGGGTGTAGATCTCGGTGGTCGCGGGAGCAGTGAAAAGGGGGGGGGGGGGGGGGGGGGGGGGGGGGGGGGGGGGGGGGGGGGGGGGGGGGGGG
>NZ_JAELTT010000269.1 GCF_016428975.1 Dyella sp. ASV21 | reverse complement strand
CCCCCCCCCCCCCCCCCCCCCCCCCCCCCCCCCCCCCCCCCCCCCCCCCCCCCCCCCCCCCTCTTCAACCCCCCGCCGCCACCCGAGATTCGGTCACGGGTCTCGTGGGCTCGGAGATGTGTCCCCCCCCCCCCCCGGCCAACAGTGACTTGTCGCTGCCGTTGCGCCCGACCAGGGCGTGCCGGCCGGTGGCATAGGTAGCGTCGATTTCGTTGAAAACGGGGTCATGGCCGACCGGCGCAAAACCAAGTCTGTCTCTTATACACATCTGACGCTGCCGACGACAACGTTCGGGTGTAGTTCTCGGGGGGCGGCGGGGGTGAAAGGGGGGGGGGGGGGGGGGGGGGGGGGGGGGGGGGGGGGGGGGGGGGGGGGGGGGGGGG
>NZ_JAELTT010000268.1 GCF_016428975.1 Dyella sp. ASV21 | reverse complement strand
GATCCGCTCATTTATATAGATGGAATTGAAAGTAATCCTACAGATCTGGCCAGACTTCAGCCAGACAATATTGAAAACTTTTCCCTCTTAAAAGATGATTCAGCTGCAGCCTTGTATGGTGCAAGGGGTGCCAACGGAGTTATTCTTGTTAAAACCAAAACCGGGGTTAGTGGAGAAACCAAATTAAATGTGAGAGTAGAAAACAGATTGTCTACCAATACGAAAAACTATCAGCTTGCCGACAATATTACTTATATGAGACTGGCAAATGAAGCTGTTTCAACGCGGGATCCTTTAGGTGCTATTCCTTATAGCCCGAATAAAATTGATAACACCATTGCGGGTAAAGACCCCATCCTATATCCCAATAATGATTGGATTAAAC
>NZ_JAELTT010000002.1 GCF_016428975.1 Dyella sp. ASV21 | reverse complement strand
AATACGCGCGTCAGCGATAACTTGTGGAACTGGAAGCTGGGCGTGCTCTACAAGCCTGCGCCGAACGGCTCGGTATACGTGAACTACGCGGTGTCGGCCGAGCCGCCGGGCGGCAGCACGCTCACCCTGAGCAGCTCCGCCAACAGCCTGGACAACCCGAACCTGGAGCCCGAGCGCGCCCGCACCTACGAGGTCGGCACCAAGTGGGAGCTACTCGATCAGCGCCTGTTGCTCACTGGCGCGCTGTACCAGACCACGGTCAGCAATGACCTCGTGCAGGACCCGGTTACCCTGCTCTACTACCAGATCGGCAAGAAGCGCGTGCAAGGCGTGGAGCTGAGCGCCGTCGGCAAGCTCACCGACAACTGGGCCGTGAGCGCGGGCTTTACCACCATGAACGCCAGCGTGATCAGCGGCACCGCCGTAGCGCAGGACGGCTCCTCCGACCTCGCCTATACGCCGAAGAAAGCCTTCACCAGTTGGACCAGCTATCTGCTGCCGTTCGGTCTCACCATCGGCGGCGGCGCCCGCTACAGCGGCGAAATGCAGCGCGGTACCGACGGCGCCATTGGCACACCGGCGTACACCAAGGCGTACTGGGTGGTCGACGCCATGGCCTCCTATCCGCTCAACAAGCACGTCGATCTGCGCCTCAATCTCTATAACCTGTTCGACAAGGACTATGTCGCAGCCATCAACAAGAGCGGCTACCGTTACACGCCGGGCACGCCGCGCGCGGCGATGCTGACGGCCAACGTACGCTTCTGATCGCACACCTCCGCGACAACGCGCCACCCTGTTCGAGGCACCGTCATGTTGCTGCACATCCCCAACATCCTCGCCCCCGAACAGGTCGCCGCCATTCGCGCGGCACTGGACCAGGCCGAGTGGACCGACGGACGCGAAACCGTCGGTCCGCAAGGCGCCAAGGTCAAACGCAACCTGCAGTTGCCTGATGCCTCGCCACTGCGTGCCGAACTCGCACGCGTGGTACTCGACGCACTGGCGCACCACCCCCTGTATCACGCGGCCACCCTGCCGCTGCGCACGCTGCCGCCACGCTTCAACCACTACGCGGGCGGCGGCGAGTATGGCTACCACGTGGATGGCGCAGTGATGGCCCTATCGCAGGGCGAGCAACTGCGCAGCGACATCTCCTGCACGCTGTTCCTTGCCGAGCCGGAGGAATACGACGGCGGCGAACTTGTCATCAGCGATACCTATGGCGAGCACGAGGTGAAGCTCCCCGCTGGCGACATCATCATCTATCCCTCCAGCAGCCTGCATCGCGTGACACCGGTGACGCGCGGCGCCCGCATCGCTGCCTTCTTCTGGGTGCAAAGCCTGGTGCGCGACGACAGCCAACGCCGCCTGCTGTTCGAACTCGATACCGCCATCCAGACCCTCACCCGCACCGGCGCCGACGCGCAGGCCGTGCTGCAACTCACGGGCACGTATCACAACCTGCTGCGGCAGTGGGCTGAGACCTGAGTCCCCGGTAGCCACCGACTGCCCCCTTCATCTGTGGGTCCGCCGTGTGGCGAAAGCATTCGCCATGCCCACGTCCACGCTTAGCCATACCTCAGGCGCCAAGCCTGTATTCAAACTGACGATTTAGCGGACTTGCGCCATTCGCGATTGCTTACGAATGCCCGAGAAGATGCCGACCAACGGTAATCCAAAACCGACAAGCGGCACGCCCTGGATCACAAAAATCGCATGAAAAAACGTTCAGTTAACGCTCAGAATAATGGCGTCAAAAAGGGGCCACGCGACGACATGTCTGCACGGCCAACGGCCAGCTGAAGAGCAACAGATCCGTCCCGCGCACCGGTGATGACACGCCGGTTTTCACGGGCCTTGCCGAACGCAGATCGGTAGGTGGGGACAGCTGAACACACAGGGGACGCCTTCCATGATGCCGGCTTGCGCACCGCGCTCGCGTGACCATGGCTTTACGCTGATCGAGCTGATGGTCACTCTGGCCGTGGTGGTGATCATTACCGTGGTGGCTATCCCCAACCTGCGCACGTTTGTGCAAAACGTCCGTCGCGATAGCGTGGTCGATGGTCTGGTCGCGTCCCTGCACTACACGCGCAACCAAGCGCTGAGCACGGACCAGACTACCCTGATTTGCGCGGGTACTACGGGGGTGGGCTGCACTGGCGGCACATGGGGCGGCGGCTGGGAAGTACTCGCTCTGCCGGCCAACGCCTCCACGGTATCGCTGACCAGCCACGCTATCGTGACCACCAGCGCCACGCCCACGCTCAAGGCCCTCAACGGCAGCACGTCTCTTACTTTCAACGGCCAGGGTTTGGTAACCAACATGCCCAGTGCCGGCAGCGAAACCATCGTGGTGTGCGACTCGCGTGGATCCAACTATGCCCGCGCCGTATTCATCAACACCGTGGGTTACATCCAGGCCTCGCCCAATCCGGGCACGGCGCCCAACGGCACTGCACTGACCTGTCCATGAGCCTATGAACAAGAAGCGCCACAACCAAGGATTCAGCCTGATCGAAGTGCTGATTTCCGTAGTGATCGTCTCGGTCGGCATGCTCGGCGTGGCGGGCATTCTGCTGACCGTATCGCGCAGCGCCAACTCCAACTACGCCAGACAGCAGGCCGTTGCGCTGACCTACGACATCGTCGATCGCATGCGGGCCAACGCGACTGCGGCGAGCAACTCGACCACGAGCAACCCCTACATCGCCGCCGCCACTGCACCCAGCACCACCACGCCCAGCCCCGATTGCAGCTCCGCCACGTGCTCGGCGACGCAGATGGCGTCGTTCGACGTGTGGCAGTGGCAAACAAAGATAAAGAACAGCCTGCCCAATGGCCTTGGCTCAGTGTCGGTCGCCGCAGGCAACACCAATACCACCAACATCACGGTGACCGTGACGTGGAACGACAAGCCCGCGCAAGCAAGCTTTGGCAACACCACTGCGACCAACGCCTCCTACACAATCGTCACCGCGCTATGAACAGGCAACCACGTAGATCCAGGCAGACAGGCTTCGGGCTGGTCGAAGTCATGGTCGCCGTTACACTGGGCTTGATCGTGCTTGCCGGCGTTGTGGTGATCTTCACCGCGCAACGCCAGGTGTATCGCAATGCGTCCTCGCAGGCACTGATTCAAAACGCCGACAGCACCATCGCCGCCGTGATAACGCCGACGGTGCGCGGCGCCGGCTTTCTCGGGTGCAGTTCGATGAACAGCGCCGGCAGCTACACCTACGTCGGCAGCCCTGCGACGCCACTGAGCTACAGCACTAGTAGCGCTGTGCAGGGCTACAAGGCCAGCACCATGCCGACACAGATCGTCACCGGCACCGCCAACGACACCAAAGGCACCGATTGGAGCCCCACGCTCGATTCGTCGCTTACCACCAACGGCGTGGCCCAGGGCAGTGACGTGCTGGTATTGATCGGCGCCAAGCCCGGCGCGCAACCGATCGGCGTGACCGCGTTCAACTCCGGCTCGCTGTCGGTGAACAATGCCAGCGCGCTTCCCAGCGCCAGTACCGCCAATCCACTGCTGTTGTCGGTGTCCGACTGCGGCAAGAGCGCGGTGTTCCTGGCTACGGCCATCAGCACGTCCGCCAATACCGTGACCTTCACCAGCGGCCCCAACGGCACGCCGACGTTTGCCAACAGTTCGCAGCTAATTCCGCTGCAGCAGACGGTGTACTTCATCGCCAAGGGCGACGGCGGGGAAAGCGCGCTCTTTCAGGGCACCATGAGCGGCCCGGCGGCATCGGCCGCGTGGACCATGAATGAAATGGTGCCTGGCGTGTCGAACATGCAAGTGCGCTACGGCATCGGCAGCAACGGGCAGGCCACCCAGTACGTGGATGCCAGTGCCGTATCCAGCAACGGCGGCTGGGGCGCGGTAACCAGCATCCAGTTGGGTTTTCTGATCGAGGGCAACCTCAACTCGGCGACCATTCCGTCTGCGGCGACGAAGTACACACTGTTCAACACCACCCTGACCGTACCGCCGGATTCGCGCCTACGGCACACCTATTTCCTTACCATCAACACGCGGAACGCCACGCTATGAACCGGCTCGCCACGCCCATTGACTCGCGCGGCCAGCGCGGCGTCGTACTGCCAGTGGTGATGATCATGCTGCTGGTGCTCACCATTGCTTCGCTGGTGATTGCAGAGCAGATCGGCACGCAGACCCGCGTAGCCACCAACGCCTCGCTGAACGAGATCTCCAGCCAGGCGGCCGAAGCGGTATTGCGTAATGTGGTCAACCAGATGCGCTCCGGCACCATTGCGACCGACCCCGGCTCGTATCCTCTCTCGACCTCCAGCTATCCCGCGAATGGCCAGTACAAATTCGAGGCCTCTTCGTACGCGGGCGTGCTGCTGCCCTGGCAGAACCCAAAAGCATGGGCAGCAACGACGTCCAATACGGCATGGTGCGGCAACACCACCGTGCAGAGTTGCAAGTACATCATCGAGAAGCTGCCTAACATTCGCCCGCCCGGATTCAGCAGCGACGTGAGCGTGTTCCGTATCACGTCGCGCGTGGTGGGGCCGGACGGCCAAAGCGTCGTGATGCTGCAAACCCTCTTCCAGAAACATTGATCACCGGCGACCTACCATGAGCAAGCAAACCCATCGGTTCGTTCGTTCGCTGCGCCTGGGCGCAGCGGTAGCAGTCGTTGCCCTCACAGCTGGCGTGGCGAATCTGCCCATGGACGAGGCTCACGCTGCCAGTACGCCACCGACACTGCCCATTTCCCAGGTTCCATTGACGGTAGTGCAGCCCACGCATCCGCAGGTGCTGATCGCCATCGGCAACTCCGAATCGATGGACGGCAACCTCTCCGGCGCCATCATGGCGGGTTCGGGTTCGCTGAGTTCCAGCCTGGGTGCGCTGACCAGCTCCAGCTCACCTACCAACTTCACCATCCCCAGCGGTTTCACGCCGCCGGTAAATGCCGGCAGTAGCGGTAGCGCGCCCTACACAGTGAACCAGAGCGGCACGCTGTACGACAACAGCCCCAGCCGCCTCAATGTGGCCAAGCAAGGTATCTCGGCCATCATCAACCAATACATGCCGAGCACGGACTTCGGCCTGATGGACTATGGCACCACCGGCACGTCGCTCTATACGACGTGGGTGTATTACATGTCCGCTTCGGGCAGTAATTTCACCTTCACCAATACCGCACCGACCAATGGCACGGAGTACGTCACCAACCCTTGCTACAACTACTCCTCGGCCAGCTCCACCATCAAGAGCAACTGTTCGAGCATCGACACCACCCTCTACAGCGGCAAGATGGGCACGTACCAATACATGATCGTTGGTGCGTCAAGCGATGACCCCAGCATCAACGACGTGTTGTATGCCGGCAGCCAGCCAGGCGTGTACGTCACCTATGGCGGCGTGTCGCCTTCCAATCCCTACAGCTACTACACGCTGGCCAAGTACAACTCGGGTGGCATCAGCACTACCTACAGCAAGTCGGTGCCGAGTGCGAACCAGACCACGTCGCCCACCAATGCGGGCTACATCCCCTACTCGCAACAAGTGATGTACGCCGAGCGCGGCTTCGGCTACGGCGCCAACGACGCCCAGACCGGCGGCATCGGCAATGTGGTGGTGAAGGACAGCAGCGGCAACTCCATCATCAGCGCCGGCCAGTCGCCCACGTCAGCCACCGTGGCGACCGCGGTAGGCTACTTCAGCGCAGCCTTGCAGCCTGAAACCAACAGCACCAGCACCAGCGAGATCAAGGCGCTGGCCGGGCAGTCTGCGCTGGCCGGCATGTTGACCACCGCCAAGACTACCCTTGCCAACAGCCTGCCGACCACCAGCTCCGGCTGCACCCCGCCCAAGCAATACGTGGTGCTGATCACCGACGGCCTGCCCACCGAGGATCTCAAGGGCAAGTTCTGGCCACCGGTAGGCAGTGTATCGGCCACCGGTTATGGCATGACCGCGACGTTCAACAGCGATGGCTCGCTCAATACCGCGGGCACCAATGACCAGGCGCTGCTCGACACCATCACCGCCATATCCAACCTCAACGCGGCCGGCGTGGAAACCTATGTGATCGGCCTGGGTGCCGGCGTGGACCCCACCAAGAACCCGCAGGCCGCGGCAACGCTGGCCGCGATGTCCGTGGCGGGCGGCAGCGCGGCTACCGCCACCAAGATCACCGGCGGCACGCAGTACTTCCCCGCCACCAGCCCTTCGGCGTTGGTGACGGACTTGCAGAGCATTCTTTCGGACGTGGCCAGCCAGAGTTCGTCGTCGAGCTCAGCCACCGCCAACTCCACCAGCCTCAATGCCAATTCGCAGGTGTACCAGGCCACGTTTACGCCGGGCAGCACGGCGGTAAACGCCTGGATCGGTGATCTTCAGGAATACGGCATCAACGCCTCGGCCACCATCAACACCACCGCCACCTGGAGCGCGCAGGCGCAGTTGGACAGCTTGACGCCAACCACCCGCCACATCGCGACGTGGGACCCTTACCACATATCCAGCGGCACCACGGTCACACCGGCCGCGGTAGGTTTCAGTTGGACCAACTTGTCGAGCACCTTGCAAACCCAGCTCGCGCAGAACAGCAACAACGGCCAGTACGTACTCAATTTCATACGCGGCGATCACTCGCAGGAACAGTCCAACGGGGGAACGTTGCGAACGCGCGCCCACCTGCTGGGCGACGTGGTGGACAGTTCGCCAGCCTTCGTCAGCGTGCCAGCGGGAGCGTTCCAGGACGATTCCTACGCCACCTTTTCCGCCAGCAGCACGGTACAGAGTCGCACCCCGATGCTGTACTTCGGCGCCAACGACGGCATGTTGCACGGCGTGAACGCCAATACGGGCCAGGAAGTGATGGGGTTCATCCCCAATGGCGGCACCAATGGCGTGTTCTCCAACCTGTACATGCTGGCTAGTCCTTACTACTTCTACCATCACCAGTTCTTCGTCGACGGCTCACCACAGGTCAGCGACGCTTTGCTGTCCACGGACGGCAAATGGCATACCGTGCTGGTGGGTGGTGAGAGCGCCGGCGGCAGCACGATCTATGCGCTGGACGTCACCAATCCGAACAACTTCACTTCGGACGCCAACGTTGCCAGCTCGGTGCTCTGGGAATTCTCCGATAGCGACATGGGCCTGAGCTATAGCACTCCCGTGATTGCCCGTTCGGCCGCGGTCACCGTCACCGACAAGACCAGTTCCACCAGCACCACGGCAGCCGGCTTCGCGGTGATCTTCGGCAATGGCTACAACAGCGCCAGCGGCAACCCCATCTTCTATGCCGTGGATGCCTCCACCGGCAAGCAGTTGGCCAAGATCAACCTGTGCTCGGCGGTATCGGCCACCTCGCCCAATGCATGCAGCAGCACGCTGCCCAATGGCTTGTCCAGCGTGTCGGTGGCCAACTCCAGCGGTGTGGCCGGTGTCGTCCAGGACATGGCTTACGCGGGTGACCTGCAGGGCAATTTGTGGGCCATCAACATGAGCAACAGCAACCCGAGCAAATGGACGGTGACGCTGCTGTTCCAGGCCCGCGACGGCTCGGGCAATACGCAACCAATCACCACCGCGCCAGCGCTGACGCTCAACCCGAACTTTCCTAACGAGTTCGGACTGATGGCGTTCTTCGGCACGGGCGAACTGCTCACCCAGGCCGACCTCACCAGCACTAATGTCCAGACCATTTATGGCGTGTGGGACAACACCGCCAACTTGACCAGTTACGCCAAACCGTATCCTGCGCCGCCTTATACCCGCTCCAACCTGGCTCAGCAGACCGTGAGCGTGGTAACCGCCACGGTCTCCGGTACCAGCGTGAAGGGTGTGACCAACAGCGCCAACCCGGTGAACCTCACGTTTGCGTCCGTAAGCGCCACCAATCCATCGCCGCCGCCGGCCACCATAACCGTCGCGCCGCAGGAAGGCTGGTATTTCGACTTGTCGCCACTGGGTAGCGGCACCCGCTCGTTCACCACGCTGGCGGTCGATGCAGGCGGCGTGAAGTTCACCACCAACCAGCCACCCGCGAACGCCTGCGCGCAGCCAAACTCGTACTTCCTCAACGTGGACTATCGTTCCGGCAGCGCCCTGCCCACCGCATCCATCGGCCTGCCCAATTCGGGTGTAACGATCAGTTCGGCCACCGTGAATGGCAAAGCCGTGGTGTTGTCCGGTGTCTATGTAACCAATGCTTATGCGGCGGCGCCAACCAGCGTGCAGTCCGGCAGCGGCACCAGCGTTAACATCATCAGTACGGCCAACGGCCTGCAGACCGTAGCCACGCAGGGCTTCCAGCCCGGGCGCGTGGGCTGGTGGCAGGTCCAATGAGGAGGATCACCATGACCACCCGTCGCCATCTGCTCGCCCTTGCCGGTCTGGCGTGTGCCCTGAGCGCACAGGCCAGCACGCCCGCCCCCACCACCTCTGGCGTTATCCAACAAGTGCGCCCGCTAGGCACGGGGAGCGCGGTCACCGTCAATGGCAAGACCTATACCTTGCAGTCCGACGTGCGTGTGGACAGCAGCCTCTCCAACCTTCAGGCGGGACAGGCGGTGACGCTGGATCTGTCCAGCAAGGACCAGTCCGTCATTGCGGTGCACCCCACGAGCGCAACGACCCCCACCCACTGAGCGCCAATGGCTAAGCCGATGAAAAACCCCACCAAGCACGCTGCGGGCTTTACCTTGATCGAGCTGATGATCTCAGTCGCGATCATCGCCATTCTTGGCGCGCTGGCGATCACCAATTACGCGCGCTATGCACAAACCAGCCGCCGCTCTGACGCACTCAGCGCGCTATCCACGGACCAGGGCATACTCGAGCGCTGCTATTCACAGACCTTCGACTACAACAAGGTTACGGTTAGCGGTTCAGGCTGCGGAAGCCTCTCCACCAGCGGCAATACCTCGCCCAATGGCTTCTACACGGTAGCGCTGGCGATGCCTGGAACGTCCTCGCCGCAGACGTCCTATACGCTCACCGCCACGCCCGCCACGGGCTCACCGCAGGTGAAGGACACCACTTGCGCCAAGTTTGTCGTAAGCAGTGCCAGCCCGCACCAGGCCTACGACAACACCGGCGCCACGCAGACATCCACCTGCTGGCCACAATAAGTGCCTCAGGCGCCCGCGCTTTGCAGGCGCGTGCCTGGCAGCGGATAATCGACGCCCTCTGTATTTAATAAGTTGATGGCGTCGCGATGTTTGTACCTGGGCAACGATGGATCTCCACCGCCGAACCCGAACTGGGCCTCGGCACTGTGCTGCGCGTCGAAGGGCGCGGCGTACAGGTGCTGTTCGCCAAAGCGGGCGTGCTGCGCCCTTATGCGATCGACTCCGCCCCGCTGGTGCGCGCGGAATTCCGCCCTGGCCAGCGGGTAGCCGGCAAAGGCATCGCGTTTCTGGTCGAGCGTGTGGAAATCCGCGAGGACCTGCTGATCTACCGTGGCGAAGGCCGCGAGCTGGAAGAAGGTCAGCTCGACGACGAACAGAGCGTGAGCCAGGCGGACGACCGCTTGATCGGTGGCCGCACTGACCCCGTCGCGCACTTCGAACTGCGCCTGGAGGGCCTCAAGCGCCGCGCCGATGCCCGTCGCTCGCCGGCCTGGGGCCTGGGCGCGGCACGCATCGGGCTGGTGCCACATCAGTTGCGCGTGGCCGGCATCGCCGCCTCGCGCCGCCCTCCCCGCGTGCTGCTGGCCGACGAAGTAGGCCTGGGCAAGACCATTGAAGCGGGCATGATCATTGCCCGCCAGCTCGCCACCGGCCGCGCCCAGCGCGTGCTGGTGCTGTTGCCCGATACCCTGGTGTATCAGTGGTTCGTGGAGCTGATGCGCCGCTTCAACCTGAGCTTCGCCATCTATGACGAGGAACGTTGCGAGGCGCTGGACATGTCCGACGCCGGCGCCAACCCGTTCGAAGACGAACAGCTGGTCATCGCCGATTTCAGCTTCCTCGAACACTCGCCCAAGCGTGCCCAGCAATTGCTGGATGCCTCGTGGGACTTGCTCGTGGTGGACGAAGCCCATCACCTGGCGTGGACCCCGGAAGCCGCCAGTCCCCGCTACACGCTGGTGGATCAGCTCGCCGCGGCCACCCCCGGCGTGATCCTGCTTACCGCCACGCCGGAACAGCTGGGCCGCAGCGGTCACTTTGCGCGCCTGCGCCTGCTCGATCCGCAGCGCTATCACGACCTGGACGTCTATTTGTCCGAGTCCGATCGTTTCCACAATTTGTCCAAGGTGGCCGACCGCCTGCTCGCAGGCCAACCGCTGGATGATGCACAGCTCGCCGCACTGCGCGAGGCGTTTGCCGGTGATTCGGCCCTGCAGGCACACCTGGCCGATACCACCAAGCCGGAAAATATGCGCGAGATCCTCGCCGCGCTGATCGATCGCCACGGCACCGGTCGCGCGATGTTCCGCAACCGCCGCGCCAACATCGGCGGTTTCCCTAAGCGCATTCCGCAATGGCACCTGATTGACGCCGACGCGCTCGACGACGCTGCTCGCCAGAGTTTGCTGGCGGAGTTCCACGCGGACATGCAGCAGCCGGCACCGGCCATCGAGATCGACTACAGCAACGACCCGCGCATCGACGCCCTGGTTACCCTGCTGGAGGAGCATCCGCAGGACAAGTTCCTGCTGATCTGCCGCAGCCAGGCCAAAGTGTTGGCGTTGGAAGAAGCCTTGCGCACCAAGAGTGGCGTGGGCGTCGCCCGCTTCCATGAAGGCCTGGGCATCGTGCAGCGCGACCGCAATGCAGCCTACTTTGCCCAGCCGGATGGCGCGCGCTTGCTGATCTGTTCGGAAATCGGCTCCGAAGGCCGAAATTTCCAGTTTGCGCACCGTCTGGTGCTGTGGGATCTCCCGCTCGATCCCGATCTGCTGGAACAGCGCATTGGCCGACTGGACCGCATCGGCCAGAAGCACGACATCAGCATCCACGTGCTTGCCGTGGCCGATAGCGCCCAACATGTGTTGGCTCGTTGGTACGACGAGGGTATCGATGCCTTCCGCTCCAGCCCGGCCGACGGTCGCGAACTGCTGCGTCGCTTTGGCGAGTCGCTGGCCAAACTGGCCGACGAGCACGCACGCGGCGACGATAACCGCGACCAGGAGCTGGATGTATTGCTCGCCGAAACGCGCGCCAGCCACGAAGAGTTGGCCGCCCTGATCCGCGATGGCCGCGACCACTTGCTCGAATTGGCCGCCAGCCGCGACCTGCATGCGGATGAACTGCAGCAGGCGTTTAGCCGCGAAGATCACGATCCCAGTCGCGATCATTTCATCCAGGGGCTGCTGGAGCGCTTCGGCATCCACGCGGAGGAACTGGGCGGCAAGGTGATGCTGCTCGACCCGCAATACCTTTCCACCGATGCACTGCCCGGCTTTGCCGAAGGTCCCGTGCCGGTCACCTTTGCCCGCGACGTGGCCCTGGCGCGTGAGGATCTCCCGTTGCTGCGCCTGGATCACCCGATGGTGATGGGTGCGCTCGATCTCACCCTTTCCAACGAGCAAGGCAACGCCGCCTTCCTGGTGGACGACACGCTGCCGCCGCGCAGCGCGCTGCTGCAAGCGGTATACCTGCTGGAATGCGTGGCCGACCGCAAGCTGGATGCCGAACGCTTTCTGCCGCCGCTGCCGATCGTGGTCACCATCGACACCCGGCTGGCCGAGCGCGCGGATTTCCGGCCCAGCGACATCGCCCTGCGCAAGGCGGCCGATCGCAACATCGAGGTGGCTCGCTACCGCAAGTTCCTCGGCAAGCTGGTGCCGCCCATGCTGGAGAAGGCCGAAAGCATCGCCAGCGAGCGCGGCCAATCGCACATCGCCGATGCCGTAGCCCTCGCCACGGAAACGCTCGATGGCGAGCTATCGCGCCTGCTGGCACTGCGTGCGGTGAACCCCGCTATCAGCGAAACCGAAATCGTCACCGTGGCGGACGAACGCACCGCCCTGCTCAAGGCCCTGCCAGGGTCGCGCCTGCGCCTGGACGCCGTGCGTTTCGTGGTGAGCCCGGACTTCCTCGCGCTACGCTGAGTCATCCATCCGGGGCGGCCATTGGCCGCTCCGGCACCCGTCGCACGGAAGACGAATATCGCGGGCTTCACGCCGAAAACGTTGCGCTGCGATTGGGGCGGGCTGCCGGCGCGACTCAGGTCGACCATGCACCTGTTCCATGCGTACCGCAGCCTTGAGGTGGCCGAAGCGCTACCAAAATGCCTGCAAGGCTGGGGTGGCCCGCGCCACGACCATACCCCGCCTCAGGCCATTGCCCGTTCGCCCGCCATGATGCGGTGGCGCACGTCAAACACCTTGTAGGCCACGCTGAGCAGGGCAATCCACCCGGCGCCCACGTACAAGGCCACGCGCGTATCCGGGCTCACTCCCAGCATCACCACCACAAAACCCAGGAAGGCCAGGCAGACAATGCCGGTGAAAGGCCACCAGCGCAGGCGGAACCCCGCGGGCTTTTCGCCCCGCTCGCGCAAGCGACGACGGAAGCTGTAGTGCGCCAGCAACACCATGGACCAGGTCCACACGGTGTTGAACGACAGGATCGACATCATCATGCCGAACACCTTGGTCGGCAGCAGGTAGTTGAACAACACCGCCAACAGCAGCACGGCCAAGGTAGCCAGGATGGCGCGCACCGGTACGCCCTGCTCGTTCACCCGATTGAATACGGCCGGCGCCTGCCCCTTGCCAGCCAGGCTGAAGAGCATGCGACTGCCACTGAAGGTAGTGCTGTTGAAGCCCGACAAAGCCGCGGTGATCACCACGAAATGGATCAACCCCGCCGCCTGCGGAATGCCCAGCTTGGCGAAGGTGGTAACGAACGGGCTGCGGTGTTCGCCCAGGCCCGTCCACGGGTAGATCGCCATGATCACGAACAGCGAGCCCACGTAGAAGATCAGGATGCGCCACAACACCGAATTGACCGCGCGCGGAATGGTACGTTCCGGGTTGGCCGCCTCGCCCGCCGCAATGCCCACGGTTTCCACGCCGCCAAAGGAAAACACCACCACCGGCAGCGCCAGCACCATGCCGACCAGTCCATGCGGGAACCAACCGCCGTGCGACCACAGGTTGGACAATCCGGTCGCCTGGCCGCCATTGCCCCAACCCAGGAAGATGATGGCCAGGCCGCCGGCGATCATCGCCAGCACCGTCACCACCTTCACCAGGGTGAACCAGAATTCCATCTCGCCGTAGACCTTCACGGTGAGCAGGTTCAGCCCGCCAATCATCACCACGCTGCCCAGCACCCAGATCCATCGCGGCCAGTCGGGAAACCACTGGTTCATGTACGCGCCCACCGCGGTGGCTTCGGCCATGCCCACGCCCACCATCAACAGCCAGTAATTCCAACCGGTGACGTAGCCGGCGAACGGCCCCAGATAGCGCCTCGCGTACACGCTGAAGGAACCTGCCACCGGATCGCGCACGGTCATCTCGCCCAGCGCGCGCATGATGATGAAGATCATCACGCCGCCGAACAGGTAGGCGAATAACACCGATGGACCGGCCAGTTTGATGGCGTCGGCCGAGCCCAGGAACAAGCCCGCGCCAATGGCCATACCCAGCGCCATGAAGGTGATATGGCGCGGCGTAAGGCGGCGCTGAAGATGCTGTGTCATGAAAAACCGGAGGTAATGTAGGTCGCGCGATCAGCGCCGGAGCTGGCGCTGCGGCTTGATCGGCAACTTGCCGCGCCAATACTGGATAAGGATAAACCCGCCGAGCATGCCGCCCAGATGGGCGAAATGCGCAATGCCCGATTGCGTGCCGGTAACGCCGAGCACCAGTTCGTACAAGCCGTAGAGCGTCACGAACACCCACGCAGGCATGGGGATGGGCGGAAACAGCAGCATGAGCCGCTCGTGCGGGAACAACATGCCGAAGGCCAGCAGAATGCCGAACACCGCGCCCGACGCGCCCAGGGTCGGGTAGAAGCCGCCGGTAAACCATCTCACCACGGCCAGCTGCGCCAGCGCGGCCACAATCAGGCAGACGAAGTAGTACACGGTGAAGTTGCGTGGCCCGAACACCCGCTCGATCTGGCCGCCGAACATATAGAGGGCGAACATATTGGAGAACAGGTGCAGCAGGCCGCCGTGCATAAAGGCGTAGCTCACCAGCTGCCAGGGGCGAAAACCGACCGAAACGATGTCGCCCGCCGAGGTCTGCCCCATCTGATCGGCGCCCCACGGCCACAGCGCAAAGTGCATCAGCAGGGTCTCGCCCATGACCTGCTGCAGCAAAAAGACCGCCACGTTGGCAATCAATAAGTTACGAGTAACTGTCGGCATGTCGAACGGCATGGGCTGGCGATTCCGGAAAAGCGATCCGGCCAAGCGTACCCGTACCGGCGGTTTACCGCCACGAAAGACTGCGTCAATTCGCCGCACCCGATCTGGCGCCTGGTGCAAGCCGCGCAACCAAGGGCTCCCGCGCGCATCGCGCCTCCCCTCAGCCATCGGAACCAACGCCATGGCCAACGAATGGTTGACATCGCTTTCACCAGATGCGCAAATGGACGTCCATACCGCTATTCACAGCGGTGTCGACCGACCTTCAGGACCCACCGTTCCGTGAACATCCAGCGTTTCTGCCCGGCCAACAACACCGCACACCGCCTCATGGCGATGTGTTGCGGCTGTTGATCGCACGCCACGCAGAAACCCCGCACGGCCACTGCGGCCGCCGCCCAAGGCTCATGGCCTTTTATGGATGTCCATATGACTATTTCGTCCCGCACCGCGCATTGCGCCACGCCTAGCCGCCTTCGATATCGCGCGTGTTGTCGCGCATGTCGAATGTGTCGCATTGACTGACGCCATCACACCGAGCGTCCCCACGCTCAGCCGTTAACGCCGTCCCCGCAGCGAATCCCTCGACAGCTCCCCCGCTGTCCACACCCAGCACACCTCCCCCCTGGCCCATGCCGGGCCGGGCGTGCGCATAAGGACTGCCCCTCCATGTTCAAGCGACACCTGCTTCCATTCGCTATCGCCGCAGCGCTGGCGACTCCGGTACTTCACGCCAGCGACAGCACCGACACGCAAGCCAAACAGCTGGAAGCCGTTACCGTCACCGGCTCCAACATCAAGACCACCGACACCGAAGGCCCCAGTCCGGTACAAGTGATTTCCGCCGATCAGATCAAGGCCAGTGGCAAGACCACCCTGCCGGACTTTCTCCGCGCCATCTCCGCCAATACAGGCAATAGCGTCAACGAGCAGCTTACCGGCAGCTTCTCGGCGGGCACGGCGGGTATGTCGCTGCGCGGCCTGGGCCAGAAAAACACACTGATCCTGGTTGATGGCAAGCGCGTGGCCAACTACGCCACCGCTTATGAGCTGAAGGACACCTTCGTCGACCTCAATTCATTGCCATTGGCTGCCGTTGAGCGCATCGAAGTACTCAAGGATGGCGCCTCCGCCGTGTACGGCTCCGATGCCATCGCCGGCGTGATCAACATCATCCTCAAACAGAACTACCAGGGCGCGGAAGCTGGCGCGAGTTTCGGCGCCAGCACGCAGGGCACTGGCCAGACGCAGAACAACTTCCACCTGTTGCTGGGCCACGGCGACGTCAAGAAAGACGGCTACAACGTGTTCTTCGCCATTGACGGTACGCGCAGCAACCAGCTCAATGCTTCCGACGTGAGCTGGCTGCGCAGCAACGACTTCCGCGACCAACCCGGTGGCCAGCTCAACTGGGTACCCACCAACTATTACAACAACGACCCCACGCAAGGCTTCGCCAATGCCGTGGGCCCCGTGCAGAACGTGCCCTATGGTGCGATCACGCCTGGCAAAACCGGCGAGGTGTGGGCTTACAACCCGGCCCAGTACGACACCCTGATTCCCGGTGTGGAGCGCTATCACGCGGTGTTGCGCAGCACGGTAAAGATCACCGATGACATCACCGGCTATGGCGAGGCCATGTACAGCCGCAGCCACGCCTCCTTCATCTTCGGGCCGCCGCTGGCTATCGGTAGCGGCCTGCGCGCATGGGACAACCAACTACAGCGCCTGACCAACATCGATACCACGTTGCCGGTCGGCAACCCCGCCAATCCCTATAACGTGCCCACACCCGTCAATACCAACCTGTGGGATGTGGGCCAGCGCAACAAGCGTGACCGCACCATCTTTACGCGGTTTCTGCTGGGCGCAAAAGGCCACACGGGCGCATGGGACTGGGATGTGTCGGCCCAGCACTCGGAAAGCAGCCTCAAGGAATACGTGACCGACTTCGGCAACCGTTATGCATTCCAGTCGCTGCTTGCCAATGGCGGGTACAACCTCGCCAGCACCAGTAATTCGCCGCAGGCCATCGATGCCCTCAGCCTGTCGACCATTCGCCCGGCCGTCTCGCGCCTGACTACCGTCGATGCCACCGCCAGCACGCCGTTGTTCGATCTACCCGCGGGCACGGTAGGCTTTGCCGCCGGTTACCAGTTCCGCCACGAAGCGATGAACTCACGCACTTCCCAGGCCGTGCTTTCGGGCAGCGAACTGCGTCCGGCCATCGACATCATCCAGGGGTCGCGTGACGTCAATGCGGCCTACGCAGAGTTCAACCTGCCGCTGCTGAGCACGCTGGAAGCCAATATTGCCGGCCGTCTCGATCACTACAGTGATTTCGGCGACGCCTTTGCTCCCAAGTTCAGCCTGCGCTACCAGCCACTGGACTGGCTGTTGTTGCGCGGTTCGTTCTCGCGCGGCTTCCGCGCGCCGTCGTTGCCGGAGATCACCAACAGCACGGCGATCAGCTACAGCACGGTGATCGATCCGTATGACCCGATCACGCCCGGCCAACGTCGCGGTTATACGGACGTCTTCACTGCCAACCCCAACCTGAAGCCGGAACGATCGACCAACTACAACGCCGGTATCGTGCTGTCTCCCAGCGTCGATACCAGTCTTTCGCTCGACTACTACCACATCGTGCAGGACGGCATCATCGGCCCCGACAACGACGCCGCTTTGGTGGAACGCAAGGACCCACGCGTGCAACGCGATGCACAGGGCCGCATCGTCACCATCTACAACCAGTACAGGAACCAGCAAAGCCTCACCACCGATGGCGTGGACATCGATTTGCGCCACGTGCTTCGCACGCAGGGCTATGGCGACTTCACCCTCAATGGCTCGATCACGCGACTGCTGAAGTTCAGCCAGCCGCTGGTGGCGGGCGACGCGCCGGTGAATGGTGCGGGCACGAACCTCTTCGGGTCGCTACCGAAGTGGCGCGGCACCACGGGCGTCAACTGGTTGCTAGGCGACTTCTCCAGCACGCTCACTTGGTACTACGTGGGCGGCTACAAACAGAATCCCGCCAACCTGCTGACGGATGCTTATCCGGATCGGGTAAAGAGCTGGAGCACGTTCGACCTGTCGGTCGCTTACACCGGCCTTGCGAAAACCACCCTTACGCTGGCGGTGCAGAACCTGCAGAATCGTCGTCCGCCGTGGGATCCTTCAACGCCGTACTTCGATATCACGCAGGCCGATCCGCGTGGCCGCTTCGTAACACTCGGAGTCGATTACAAGTTCTGATGAAATAGTATTTTCTTGCGATTACGCATACCGGAAGAGATGTCTTCCGGTATGCGTGCATGCGTTGGATACGCGCTACATTTAGACAAAGCGATATGCAACGGAATGAGTATGCGTTACCTGTGGCCGCTGGCTGCCCTGAGCCTTTTGCTCTGCGCGTGCCACCATCATCAAACCAATTCGAGCAACGAGCGCGACGGTGACGCCAGCGCATTGCTTGACTACAACGATTTTTCGCCCGGCATCGTGGTCGATGACTTGGCCCAGCATATGAAGGTGCTTTCTTCCGACGCGCTGCTTGGACGTACGCCGGGCGGCGAAGCCGAGCGTCGCACCACGCAATACCTCATCAAGCAATTCACCCGTATGGGATTGGCGCCCGGCAACAACGGTAGCTGGCTGCAAGCCGTACCGTATGTCGCCGCCACCGTGCAGCACGCGGCGCAGGTGAGGCTGGACGTAGCGGGCAAAGAGGGAGCCGCTTCGCTCGCCTTCGGGCCCGAGATGGTGGTGGGTACGCTGGATGAGCAGACGCATACGGCGCTGCATGATTCGCCATTGGTATTCGTGGGCTACGGTGTCGAAGCACCCGCGGAACAGTGGCACGATTACGCCGGCACGGACCTCAAAGGCAAGACCGTCATCATCCTGGTCAACGACCCAGGCTGGGCCACCCAAGATCCCAACTTCTTCAAGGGCCGCGAGTACACCTACTTCGGTCGCTGGACCTATAAGTTCGAAGAGGCCGCGCACCAGGGCGCCAGCGCCGCGCTCATCGTGCACGACACCGAAGCCGCGGGTTATCCCTGGCGCACGGTGGAGCGCACCTGGAGCGGCGAGCGGATGGACCTGCCCAAGCAAGAGGAGGCCTCGCGACGACTGCCGGTGGCCGGCTGGCTCACCACCGAGGCCGCGCGCAAGCTGTTTGCCAGCGCAGGTGTCGACTTCGACACGCTCAAGCGCCAGGCCGCGCAGCGCGGCTTCACCGCCGTGCCACTGCAGGCCACCCTGAGCGTGGCGTTCGACAGCGATATCCGACGCGGTGAATCGCATAACGTAGTCGCCCGCCTGGATGGCAAGACGCACGCGGACGAAGCCATCGTCTATTCCGCGCACTGGGATCACCTGACCCCGCCCGCAAGCCCGCCCCATGGCACGGTGGACAACGCCACGGGCGTGGCCGGCTTGCTGGAGATCGCCGAGGCGTTCGCGCACCGCGCGCCCAAACCTCATCGCAGTGTGCTGTTCATCGCCACCACGCTGGACGAATCTGGTCTGCTCGGCTCGCGCTATTACGTAGCGCATCCGCTGGTACCGCTGGCCAAGACGGTAGCTGACATCAACCTGGACATGCTGCCGGTCGACGGCCCGGCAAGCGCACTGTCGGTGATCGGCTTTGGCCAATCGCAGCTGGACGAATACCTCGCCGACGCCGCCAAGGTGCAGCGCCGCACGGTGATGCCGGACCTGGCACCCGAAAAGGGCTACTTCTTCCGTTCCGACCAGCTCAGCTTTGCGCGGGCCGGCGTACCGGTGCTGTACGCGCGCTCGGCGGCGGCGCGGCCGGACGCCGTGCCAAGTGGCGGCGATACGCCCGCACTGGACGACAGCTTCAATCCCCGCTGGAACCTCAGCGGCGCCGTCGAGGATGTACGCGCCTTGTTTATGGTGGGTAGCCGCCTCTCGGTGGAGGACAGCTACCCACAATGGAAACCGGGCAGCGACTTTCACCGCCCGGACAGCATGAAAGGGCTTTAGGCGATGAACGCCGCCGGCTGCAGAATCTCGATCCAGTAACCATCCGGATCACGAATGAAGGCGATGTGCTTCATGCGCCCATCCGTCAGGCGCTTCTGGAACGGCACCTCCAAGGCTTCAAACCGAGCGCAGGCGGCCTGCACGTCCGGTACCGACACGCAGAGGTGACCGAAGCCGCGCGGCTCGGCATTGCCGTGGTGATACTGGAACGCCTCGTCCTGTTCGGTGCCATGGTTGTGTGTCAGCTCCAGCACGCCCGGCTGGCCCAACACCCACTGCAGGCGCTGCTGATCATCGTCAGGAATCTGGCTCGGGTCCGCCGCCAGCACCAGGTAAACGATGGTGAACGCCGCCTCGGCAAAGTCCTGGCGATGGACGGGGGTAAAACCCAGCACGCGGGTGTAGAAATCCAGCGAGCGCGCAAGGTCTTTCACGCGGATCATGGTGTGATTGAACACGAAGCCACGGGTGGCGGCCTCCGGCTTGCTCACGCCGGGCATCTGGAGCAACGCAGAAAGGGACATCGGCAAGTTCCTGAAAAACGATGTCCAGAGATGGGGCCCGCCAGCGTCCAGGCAACCCCCGACCCGTCATCCAACCTCGTAACACGAGGCCACTTACAATGCGCTCATGAGCACAGCCCCCCGCCACGTTCTGCTTGCCGGCGCCACCGGACTCACCGGTGGTCACCTATTGCGACTGCTGCAGGATGACCCCGAGGTGGCGCACGTGCTCGCGCCGACACGTCACGCGCTGCCTGCGCACCCAAAGCTGGAGAACCCGGTGGGCATGATCGGGCATCTGATCGCCCAGTTGCACGGCACCGTCGATACGGCGTTCTGCTGCCTCGGCACCACGATCCGACAGGCGGGGTCGCGCGAAGCCTTCCGCGTGGTCGACTACGACCTGCCGTTATCACTGGGGCGCCACGCCCTGGCGCTAGGCGCACGCCATTACCTGGTGATCAGCGCGCTCGGCGCCAATGCAAGCTCCCGCCTGTTCTACAACCGCACCAAGGGCGAGTTGGAACTGGCGCTGCAAAAGCAGGGGTGGCCTCGACTCACCATCGTGCGCCCGTCCCTGCTGCTTGGCGCACGGCACAAGCCACGCGCGGGTGAGGTGCTGGCCGCTCCCTTCTCGCGCCTGCTGCCCGGGCGCTGGCGGGGCATCGAAGCCGCCACCGTGGCCCGCGCCATGCAGAGGCTTGCGAACGCCCCTGGCACCGGCCTGCGCATCGCGGAATCGGACGAACTGGCCGCACTGGGCGCCTGACCCGTTCCTGGCGTTTCATCCGCCCAAAAAAAAGCCGCCCACAGGGCGGCCCTTTTGACGGACGGCGATTGCGCCATCAGCTGCGAGCAAGACCGCCCGGGCGCTTGGCGCCGGCGAAACGCTGTGCCCAGTAAGACTCGTCAAGACTGTCCACGCGCACCGTCTTGCCACGCGAGGGCGAGTGAATGAACTGGCCGTTGGCGATGTAGATGCCCACGTGCGAGATGCGGCCCTGGCCGCGCTTGCCGGCCGTGCGGAAGAACACCAGATCGCCCGGCTTCATATCGTCACGGCTGACCTTGAGGCCGGCCAGGAACTGGGACGCCGAGTTGGTCGGCAATTCCAGGCCCACCGCATGAGCGAACACGTAGCGGACGAAGCCGCTGCAGTCGAAGCCGGTGGACGGATCGCGGCCGCCACGCACATAGCGGATGTCGCGCAGCTGCATGGCCAGACCGATCAGCGTCTTGCGCAGGTCGGAGGTGTCATTGGCCAGCGCAACGACGGCGTTGCCGGCGACGCCCGTGCTGGGCATGCCGTCGGCATCCAGATCGTCGTCGTCACCGCCCCAGCCAGCCGATTTGGCGGCGGGCGCACTGGTGGCGAGATGCACCGGAACAGCCGATTGCGCCAGCATGGCTGCCGGCGAGAAGACCGACAGCGACCCCATCAGACTGGGAGCGGCATTGGTGGTCGTGGCGGCCGGCTTGGATGCCGTGGCATCGACGGTCAGCGGTTCAGCGAAGAGCGGAAGGGAGAAGAGCGTTGCACCAGCAAGCGCAGCTGCGGCGAAAATTCGCTTCGTTGGCATGTGGGACAAATCCCTTTGCAGTTCGGAGGTTAAGCCGCCGGAAGTGCTGGCGACCGTGATTAAGCCGTGAACTTAGCAAAGGGATATAGATCGTATGTTGGATCGAGGTTAACTGAACTCTATCGTTTCAAAATCTGGCACGAGCTATGCAGTGCCATCAAGTCATTGTTTTTAATATTGAAATATGACTGACTTGATTACTTTATGATCAATTAGTGAACTAATTATCCAATTCGGTGGCGTATGTTTCAGACGATTCTGTGACGTGCGCCAAAGATGGCCGTACCCACGCGTATGTCCGTCGCCCCCTCGGCAATGGCCAATGGAAAGTCTCCGCTCATGCCCATGGAAAGGCGCGGCAGTACATGGCCACGCGCCTGCGCGGCATCCCGCAACTCGCGCAGCCGACGGAAGCAGGCACGTACTTCGTCCGGGTGCTCGGACTGCACGGCCATGGTCATCAGTCCCTGCACGCGCAACGTGTCGTAGCCGCGCAGCGCATCGAGCAGCGCAGGCAGTTCGGCCGGCGCCAGTCCGTGCTTGCTCTCCTCGGGCGAGGTCTTCACCTCCACCAGCACATCGATGCAGCGGCCTTCCTGCTGCAGGCGACGATGCAGGGCATCCGCCAGTTCGAGACGGTCCAGCGACTGCACCTCGCTGGCCAGACGCGCCACGTCCTTGGCTTTATTGGTCTGCAGATGACCGATCACGACCCACTCCACCGGGCAATCGGACAGCGCCTGCGCCTTGCTGCGAATCTCCTGCACCTTGTTCTCGCCAAATCGGCGCAGGCCGAGCGCAAGCGCGGCCCGCACGGCATCCGCCCCAAAAGTCTTGCTGACGGGTAACAAGGACACCTCGGCCGGGTCGCGCCCAACCGCATGACAGGCCGCATCGATGCGCGCTCGCACCTCAGCCAGGTTTGCCGCCAAAGAGGAGTCATCGCCGAAGGAAAGCATCATGGAGTGCACCTCTGACTGCTGGCCGCCTGAGCATCGTGCCGGCCCAAGCCGGCACCCCGTGTCCTGCGGCACGATCGGGCGCCAGGCCCCGGCATACGCCGGGGCGGCAATGAACGCTCAGGCTTTGGCGCCCTGCGCGTAATGGTGGGCAACGACGTCGGCCACGACCATCGACACCTTTTTGCCGGTGGGAATGTGCAGGAACTCGTTCGGACCATGCGCATTGGAGTGCGGACCGAGCACGCCGGTGATGAGGAACTGCGCCTTGGGAAATTTCTCGCCCAGCATGCCCATGAAGGGAATGCTGCCGCCCTCACCCATGTAAGCAGCCGGCGCACCGAAATAGGTCTGCGAGGCCTTGGCCACGGCGTCCTCCAGCCACGGCGACAATTGCGGCGCGTTCCAGCCGCTGCCGTCCTTCTCCAGCTTGAAGGTGACCTTGGCGCCGTACGGCGGGTCCTTCTCCAGCAGCTGCTTGACGAACTGGCCCGCCTTGGCGCCAGACAACGTCGGCGGCACGCGCAGGCTCAGCTTCACCGAGGTCTTGGGACGCAACACGTTGCCGGCACTCTCCAGCGGCGGCATGCCGTCCACGCCGGTCACCGCCAGCTGCGGACGCCAGGTGCGGTTGAGCACCAGCTCGGTCAGGTCTTCGGTGACCGGATGCATGCCGTCCACGAAGGGGAACTTGTCGTACACCGCCGTACCCAGCACCTGCGCCGACTTCTTGGCCTGCTCGATGCGCTGCTGCGGAATATCGACGTACAACTCCTTGGGCTTGATCGCACCGGTTTCCTGGTCTTCCAGGCGGCTCAGCAGATCGCGCAGGATGCGGAAGCTGGAGGGCACCACGCCGGAGGCGTCGCCCGAATGCACGCCTTCTTCCAGCACCTGTACGGTGAGCTCGCCGCCGGTCATGCCGCGCAGCGAGGTCGTGAGCCACAGCTGGTCGTAGTTGCCGCAACCCGAATCAAGGCACACCACCAGCGACGGGTTGCCGATGCGATCGGCCAGGTGATCGACGTAGTAAGGCAAATCGTAGCTGCCCGATTCTTCGCAGGCTTCGATCATCACCACGCAACGCGCATGCGGAATACCTTGCTCATGCAATGCCAGCAGCGCGGCCAGCGAACCGAAGATCGCGTAGCCATCGTCGGCACCGCCACGACCGTAAAGCTTGTCGCCCTTGATCACCGGGGTCCACGGGCCCAGGCCTTCCGCCCAGCCAGTCATCTCCGGCTGTTTGTCGAGATGCCCGTACAACACCACGGTGTCGTCACCACTGCCCGGCACATCGATATAGATGAGCGGCGTGCGCCCCTCCAGTCGCACCACTTCCAGCGTCGCACCCGGCAGCGCGGGCAGCTTGCTGCGTGCCCAGGTCTCCATCAGCTTCACCGCCGCATCCATGTAACCGTGCTCAACCCACTTGGGATCGAACATCGGCGACTTGTTGGGGATACGGATGTACTCCACCAGCTGCGGCACGATCTCGTCGTCCCACAGACCGCCGATGAAACGGTTGAGGCGAGCGGTATCCATGAGGCGACTCCTACAACGTTGGGAAAGGGGCAATTGTATCAGCGCTGGCGAGGAGCCCGCCGCAGCCCACAACGATGCCGCCCTTAAGGCGCGTGGCGTTCGCGGCAAGCCCTACCCGATATCGCTATCGCCGCCGACTGCCCTCGCCACGCAACCTGCGCACAGTCGGCATGCGGCCCGACTCGCGCCGCATCCCATCCATTCCGGAGGCTTCCCTATGCGCCACCTGTTCGCCGCCCTGCTGCTCACCCTCACCCTGGCCCTGCCCGCCTGGGCGTCCACCCCGGTCAACATCAACACCGCGGACGCTGCCGCCATCGCGCACGCGCTGGACGGCGTAGGCCCGAGCAAGGCCGCCGCCATCGTGGCGTGGCGTGAAGCCCACGGTCCGTTCAAGAGCGTGGAGGATCTCGGCCAGGTCAAGGGCATCGGCCCCGCTACCCTCGAACGCAATCGCACCGCCATCCAGCTCAGCGATGCCGCCGGCGCAGAAAAGGCACCGGGCAAGCCCGCCGCCGCAGCCGCCGCGACGGCAGCTCCGGCCAAGACCAAACCGAACGCCGCCAAAGCTGCACACGAATAACCAAACCGATCAGTCACTTGCGTTTACTAAAGTGCCACCGGCCGGGACTGGCACCCCCGGCCGGATGAGCCTACACTCGGCCGCCTTGTCGAGTACAAGAGCCTGCCCCCTGTCTCCACGTAGCCGGCACAGGCCACATAAAGACATGGAATAGGCTCTGAGGGTTCACATGATCGTTCCGCGTTACCGCATTGCCGCATCTGAAATCGTCGGCGCGGGTCAGGGGCTGTTTCTCGAGGAAGACGTTCGCGCGGGACATATCGTCACCGCGCCGGACGCGATTGAGCGCACCTACCGCTACGACGAGCTGATAGGCTCGCCCGAGCTGTCTCAACAGCTCTACGCCAGTGCACGCTGGTTCGAGGATCGCTACACCGTCTCGCCCGACTGGCCGGATGAGTGCTACATCAACCACAGCTTCGAACCGACTGGCTTGTGGCATCTGGGCTTTGTGTTTGCCACGCGCGACTTGCCCGCAGGCACCGAGATCACCGTGGACTACCGCCACCTGCTACCACCGGGTGAAGCGGAGGCGTTTGTCGATACCGCCTCTGGCCACAGCATTGTCGGCCTACCGTGGCACGAGAGCCTGGCCATCAGCACCCGCGCGCTGGCGACCTTGCTCGATGGCACCCGACTTGCTTGATGAATACCATGATTGAGATACCTGTCATTGAAACCGCGCGCCTGCGTCTGACCGCTCTGCTGGAGCGTCATTTCGACGACTACGCCGCCATGCTGGCCGATCCACTGAGCACGCGCTGGGTTGGCGACGGCCAGCCGCTGGATCGCACCAACGCGTGGCGCTCGCTCGCCATGCTGATCGGCCACTGGCAACTGCGTGGTTATGGCATGTGGGCGCTGGAACTGAAGGACAGCGGACAATTCATCGGCCGCGCCGGATTGATGAAGCCCGAGGGCTGGCCCGATCTGGAATTGGGGTGGATGCTCAAGCCAGAGTTTCGCCACCACGGCTATGCCACGGAGGCCGGTACGGCAGTACTGGAGTTCGCCTGGCATGCACTGAATGCGCCGCGTGTGATCAGCCTGGTCAAGATCGGCAACGAAGCATCCGACCGCGTGGCGGAGCGCCTGGGCGGCGAACATATTGAAGACATGGACTTCTTCGGCGCACACAACCACGTGTTCGCCTATTACCCGCCCTGCCCGCAGCAACGGCGAGCCTGGGCGTGAGTCGGCTCAGCCGCGTCTCCACGGACCAGTTGCACGGCAAGTCGTGCGCCGACGGCAGCGCGATTATCACGGAGATTGCCTGCGGTCCGCACAACGATGACTGGCAGTGGCGCCTCACCATGATCGGCGCCGATGAACAGGTAGCATTTCCGCCACATGCCGACATGCGACGGCAGTTTGTGCCCCTGGATGCCCCGGTCGAGATCAGCTTTCCCGACGGGCGAACCCAGCAGTTGGATCGTTTCGCCATCGCCTATTTCGACGATGCCAATGCGCCTGAGGCGTTCCGCGCGGCGTCGCCCACCCGCACCGTCAATCTGAAACTGCGCAACCAGGCGCAGGGCGAGCTGCTCGCGCGCCCATTGCGCGGCACCATGGTGCTGCTCGCACCGCAGGGCTGGCGCTGGTTTTTCCTGCTGCTCTCGGGCCATGCAGACATCTACGCCGATCACCGCTCGCAAGCGGTGTCGCCCAACGACATGATCTGGATCGACCCGATTCCCGGTCACCCCGTACGCATCGAAGGCGACGGCGAGCTGGTGCTGGCGCGCCTGCCCAGCCATTGACCTGGGCCAACGCGACCCTCGTACGCACGAAGATCGCGTTGGCCCTGCCTAGCCCAAACCCGAGCGTCGCGAACCGCCCAGTGAGCGCGCCACGTCGGCGAGCGCAAACAAGCGCGCGATGCGCATCCAACCCAGCGTCATGACCATCAACTGGGTCAGCAGGAAGCCCCAACCCATTGCCGCACCGCCTACCGCCAATGTGTGCGTGCGCGCATAGCCCAGCAATAGCGCGACTGCAAAACCCACCAGGCTAATCACCACATAGGTGAGCGCCGTGGAGAACGGTCGACGCAACAGCTGCACCAGGCCACGCCACATCGCCACGGTCGCCGCACGCAAGCCACCATCGGCGATGAACGCCGCGCGCGCCGATTCGATCCAGAGCTGCGCGAGGACTACGGCCAGCCCTGCCAGCCACCAAGCCAGGTGTTCGGCGGCCGTCGCCTGTGACTCCAGTACGGCTAGATCAGCGCGATCATCCGCGTGATCCAGGCCCAGCTGTGCGAGATAGCCCGCCAACGCATACACCGGCAGCGCGCACAGCAGCAGCCGGAACATGCGCCCATACTCGCCTAGGCCGCCCTGCAGCAGCGCCGCAAAACCCAACGAGCGACCGGCGCGACCGCTCGCCACCACCATGCCATTGAGCCACGGCAGCAGCATCACGGCCGTCAGCACACTCGCCATCAAGGCGCCATGCAAAAGGTGATGTTGCTGACTCAAGGCGTGCCCCACGTCACCGAACATCAGCATGTCGAAGTCCCGTGCCCACGCCTGCACGTGGGTCGATTGATCGAGCAGGCCCCCCAACACCTGCAACACCGGCAGGGCGGCGATCATCGTGGGCAGCAACAACAGCAAGGCCCACATCAGCAACAAGCGCCATTGCAGGGCCAGGAACGGCGCACGGAAAACAGCGCCCATATCGACGCGACGGGATTGTCGGTAGGCCATCACAGCGTCACCAGGAATGCGTAGAACGTCTGCAGCAGGGCGGCGAAATCGGCGGTCCAACGCCGCGAAGCCACGTGATTGGGTGTCGTGGTACGACTGTCGTTGAGTTTGTCGGCGTCGAGCAGAATCTTCTGCTCCGGATCCAGCTCGGCCGACACGACCTTGGTCGGACGCGTGAATACGAAACGCGCCCAACGGCGATCATCGTCCCAATGCACGTCTTCATGACTTCCATCGGCAAAGGTGACGCGCAACAGCTGCGGCACCGATGCGCCGTCGCGCACCACCGTCACCGTGCCGCGCCAAGGGAAAGGCCCAGGCTTGTCGCTACCGTCATGCGGATGCGCCTTGCGCCAGGACGTGCGCTGCCGGTCCACCATCTCATCGCGATCATCCGCTACGAATTCCTGGCGCTCGCCCCGCTTTGACCAGCTGCCGGCCAGCGGCCACACCTCTTGGTTATCGATCGATGCGACGCGGTCGTCGATGTGCGCGGTGCCGTAGATGAACTGGTCGAAGATCTCATTGACCGCGCGGGCGTTACCGGATACGTCGATCAAGGTGGCGCGCAGATCGGCGACGGATGGATGACGGAAACGCCAGCGTCGGTAGTACTCACGAAAACCGCGTTCCATCACCGACGTGCCCAGACGCTCCTCCAGGTCGTGCATCGCGGTGGCCGTACGCGAATACACGGTGCCATAGCTGCTGCTGGAATAACGATCCCAACTGTTCTGTCCCAGCGGATCGTAGGGATGCGCAAGGTCGGCAAATCGGCGCTCGAACTGGAATACATCGGTGGACGGTGTGATGCCAGCGCGACGTGCCAACGAACTGGGCACCAGGATGCGCTGGTTACGCGCGCGCAGCATGCGCTGATCCCAATACTCGTTCATGCCTTCGTCGAGCATCGGCTCTTCGAATTCATTGGAAGCCAGCAGTCCATAGAAATAGCCGTGGCCGAACTCGTGGATGGTCACGAAGTCGATATTCCACTGGTCCATGGTTTGCGCATCGATGTTCGCGTAGCCCTCGGCAGTGAAGAAGGTGGGGTACTCCATGCCGCCCGCCTCCTGGGCATTGAACGGCGGCACGACCGCAGTGACCGTGCGATACGGATACGCACCGAGCGTGTTGGAGAAGTAGCTCAGTGAATCGAGCGTGGCCTTCAATACGGGCGCGGCACTGGCCTTGTATTCGGGTGGATAGATCACCCGCACCGCCACCTTCGGGCTGCCGGGTCCTTGCCAGCTGGCATCCAGTGTCTGGTAGCCCTTGGCGGCCACCCAGGCAAAGTCGTGCACGTCGCCTTGCTGGAAATGATAGGTGGCCTTGTCACCCGTGCGCTCCGGCTGGCCTTGCAGTTCGCCCACCGCGCCCACGGTGTAGTCAGACGGCACCGTCAAACGCACGTCGTAGCTGCCAAAGTCCGCGTAGAACTCACTGTTGAAGTGAAACTCGTGCGCGTTCCACTGCACGTGGGTGGCACCGCGCTCCCCCGGCAGCTCCAATACGGCGATCTTGGGAAACCACTGCGCCACCAGGTTGAATGACCCCCACCAACCGGTGCGTTCCACGACGCGTGGCAACTGGCTCAGGAAATCGATATTCAACGCAAGCGTGCCACCAGGCGGCACCGGCTCGGCCAGGTCGACGCACACCACCGTCTGATCGGTGGCAGGGCCGTCGTCCGGGTGTACGAAGCGCCATTTGAGCGCCGCGCTGCCTTGCTGCACGCTTTTGAGATCGATCCATCCCCACTGACCCTTCTCAAGCGCCGCCGCGCCTCGCGAGTGCCCGTGCGCCGTCAGCACCTGGCGTTCGGTGAAGAACGTACTGCCTTCGTTCTGAAACGCATTGAGATACAGATGCAGATAGACACGATTGACTGGCTGATTGCTACGGTTGCGCCAGCTCAACTGCTCGTTGCCTTTCACGCTGTGGCGAACGGCGTCCAGCTCTGCATCGATACGATAGGCCACCACGCGATCGGATAGCGTGGCTTCCTTACCGGTACGCACGCCACCCCACGCATCCGCCGCGCTGGGTTCACGCGGCGCGGCGGCATGGGCCTTGGCCAAGGGAATCTCCACCATGGCTGGCGGCGTCGATGAGGCCGCCGAGACAGGTTGTTCCTGTGCGTGAACGCCCCAGCACCACGCCACGCATCCCATGACGACCAGCCAACGGCCGATCCTGTTCGCTTGCTGCATCCCCATGCGCCCTCCCCCAAGGAACGGCCAGCGTGAAGCATGCGTCCGCAGGCCCCTATAGGCCAAAAGTCACGCTTACCGGCGCTCAATACACGTCGCGACGGTAACGCCCCTGCTCGCGCAGCTCCGCGACGAGGGCTTCGCCCAATACCTCGCGCAAGACGGCGTCCACGCCCGGGGCCATGCCCTCCAGGCTGCCACAGATGTAGATGGCAGCGCCGTCTGCCACCCATGCTTGCAGTGCGGTGGCCGCCTCGCGCAGGCGATCCTGCACGTAGATCGTGCCGGCCCCGTCGCGCGACCACGCCAGATCCAATCGTTCGATATGTCCCTGCTGCTGCCAGGCAAGGATTTCGTCGCGATGATAGAAATCGCAAGCGGACTGACGCTCGCCGAACAACAACCAATGGCGCGAGTATCCGTTGCCGATGCGCGCCTTGAGCAGCGCGCGCAACCCCGCCAGCCCCGTGCCATTGCCGACCAAGATCAGCGGTACCTCGGCAGGTGGCGCGTGGAACCCGGGGTTGGCGCGGATGCGCAAGGCGATCGTCTCGCCGATGGCCGCATGCTCGGTAAGCCAACCAGAACCAAGACCAAGACTCCCATCCTCGCGCTGCATGCGACGCACCAGTAAATGCAGGCTGCCGTCGCCGGGAACGGAGGCGATGGAGTACTCGCGGTGCGGCAGCGGCGTGAGCGCCTCCACCAGCTTATTCGGCGTCAAGCCACGTGCCGCGCCCGGCGTCGGCCACTGACTGGTGGCCAACCATTCGCGCAGGGCGAGCGCGCGCCCCTGCTGCGCAACGATCCTGTCACCCTCCAGCCCGGCCGTTGCCAACCAGCGCTCCACCATGGCTGGTGCGTGTTGCGGCCCGATCTCCACCAGATCGCCCGCCTGCCAGGATAAGTCGCCGTCGAGCGGCTGCAAGGCAAGATGGAAGCAGGCGCCGCCTTTACTGTGTGGGTTGAGCAGTCGACGTTCCACCAAACGCCAGCGCTGATAGTCGGGACGTTCCCAGTCGGGCATATCCGCCGCACCCGACACAAGCGACAGATGATGTTGCCAATGGCGCAATGCGGCCGGGTCACCGTTGTCCACCTCCACCGCATCGAACCATGGTGTGGCCCCGCTGAGTTGCAGCCACTGTTCCAACTGGCGACCGAAGCCGCAAAAGTGTTCGTAATCGCGATCGCCCAGCGCGAGCAGACCGTACTGGAGCGCCGGCAACGCCTGCGGCGATGACATTAGGCGGGTAACGAAGGCCGCCGCACTATCCGGTGCATCGCCTTCACCGGTGGTGCTGACGACAAACAACACACGGCGACAGGACGCGAGCGCGGCATGGGTCAGTGTGCCCAGCTCGATCAGCTGAGTACGCATGCCCGCCTGTTGCAGGCTGGCAGCCGTCTGCGCGGCCAGTTGCGCGGCGCTGCCGGTCTGGCTGGCGAAGGCGACCAGCACCTGCTCGCCGGCGGCGCCCGCCACGGCCAAGGGTCTACGCGCAGCCGCGCGGCGCATGGCCACCCAGGCGGTGAACGCCAGCCATGTACCGGCCACGCCTGCAGCCACCCACGCGCGCGTCCCGCCGGGGTGGTACGACTCCCCTTCCGATGCGTGCCACAGGCCCAAGCCCAGCAGCAGCATGGCAAGCAGCGCGCACAAAAGAACATTGCCCCACGCGGGGCGCTCCACCCGGGCCAGCATCGATGTCACGCCGCCAGCGCCTCGACAAAGGCCGGTGACAGCCGTTCTTCCAGGCCACGCTCGCCGTGCAGGATGAACATCACGGCGATACCACGCTCACACGCATAGGCCAGGCCCGCATCCGGCCCCAGCACCGTCATCAGGGTGCCGAGTGGATCGGCCTGGAGGGCGTGATCCGCGAGCACGCTCACGGATGCCACGCGATGCGGCACGGGCTGGCCGCTGCGCGGATCGATGTGGTGGGAGAAGTACTGGCCGTTCGCCTGGAAATGACGTCGATAGTTGCCGGATGTCGCAATGGCCCGTCCACTCAGCGTCAACACCTGGCTGAGCTGATCCAGCCGCTCCACCGCACCGCTGACCGCGCCGGGCCGCTCAATGCCGATACGCCAGGGCGAGCCATCGGGCTTGCGTCCCTTGCCTTTCAATTCACCACCCACCTCCACCAGCCACGCGTCCACGCCGATGCCATCGAGGTAACGACCCACCTGATCGACGCCATAGCCCTTGGCGATGGAGGACAAATCCAGGTACACGCCACCCGGCTGATAGAGACTGTGCGCGGCGATATCCAGCTGCAAGCGCGACCAGCCGATGCGCTGGCGCGCTGCCTGGATTTCCTCATCGCAGGGCGGCGACAGGCGCGGCGCGTCGGGACCAAAACCCCACAGATTCACCAGCGGTCCCACCGTAGGGTCATAGGCGCCGTCGCTGGCCTGCGCCAGCTGCAAGGCATGCGCCACCACTTCAAAGCACTCGCTGGGCAAGGCATGCCAGGTGCGTGCCGGCGCCAGATTGAAACGCGATAACGCAGACTGCGGCTTATAAGTACTCATCTGGCCGTCGATGCGATCGAGCGTGCGCTGCACGCCATCCTGCACGTCACGCAGCGACATGCCCGCGGGCAATACCGCGCGCACCGACCAGTTCGTGCCCATCGTCTCGCCGTGCAGGTTGTGCACGGCAAGCAGTAGGGTCCGGGACATCAACGCGTGCCCACGGCTGCGCGCATCACTGCGGCAGCACTTCCAGCGTGGCCGCATAGGACAGGCGACGCTGCTTGGCCGGCTTGACACTGGCTTTGTCGTCCTGCGTGCTGGCACTGATCCAGTACATGCCGGCGTGTGGCCACTTGAGGCTGAACTTGCCGTCCTTGCCGGTGGTCACGTCCAGCTCCTCCTGCGCGTTGCGATAGCGCGTCTCGCCAGCGATCGCCACCACTTTCAGCCCCGCCGCCGGCTTGCCGTCAAGCAACAACTGGAAGGTGGCAGGCTCGTCCGCTGCCAGGTCGGTGAATGACGTCACCGGCACCAGTTCCAGGCCCCTGCCCGTGGGCTTGAGCGCCATGTCGCTGGGCTTGCCGTTGGTAACGAAGGTTTCCACGCGATTGATGGATTCGGACACATCCACATTCTTGGCGCCGGCCGGAATGGCCTTGGCCAGCTCCGTCGCGTCACCGCGCCAGCGCTTCTTCTCGCCGTTGAGCTCATAGTTGGCGAACAGGCCGCCATTGATCACCGCCACCTTGTACGTGCCCGGCTGGGTCAGGTGCACATCGAACACACTGCGATATTGGCCAGTAACGCCATGCTCGGGCTGCACCGCTTGGCCGTCCGGCGCAATGACCGTCACGCGGTCCAGCGCCACCGGCATGTGGTCGGGGTAGAACAGATCGTTGGAGACGGCGGCATCCACCGTAACCCACGGATCGGCACCCGACACGTTGGTCGCCGAAGGCACCAGCCACATCTTGTGCGCCTCCGCCGCCAGCGGCAGCGAAAGAGCCAGCGCCAACGCGCTCCACTTGAGGGTTTGCTTCAACATGCTTGGGACTCTCCGTGTTCAGGGGGCCAGGTCGAGCTTGACCGCGCCCAGTTCGCTGCTGCCCTTGGCAGCCAGTTGCTGCGGCGCGCTGGCCGGCCAAGTGAACGGCACGCGCACCACTTCGCGTCCGCCCACTTCGCGTGCCGCTTCCACCACGAGTTCGTACTTGCCCGCAGGCAGTGGGCCAAGCGGCGCCTTGCCGTCGTGGAAGCTCAGCTTTTGATCGCCGGCTGGCCGCGTGGCGCCGGACACGCCGTCAATGGGCAACTGAAGTTCGCGGCCGCCGCGACGCCACCACTGGCGAAGCTCGGGCAGCCACTTGGTGCCGGCGCCCTCCTTCGATTCCTTCTGCGCGTACCACACCGCCAGTTGAGCGGCCACGCTGTGGTCTTCGCGCTCGATCCACACGGCCGTGTACGGGCGGTGGTATTCGGCGACGTCCAGTTGCGGAATCTGCACGGTCACGTTGAGGTCGGCGGCCATCGCCGGAGCGGCGAGCAGCAACGCGGGCATGGAAAGCATCAGTCGACGCATGGGCATTCCCCGTCAATGAATGAAGATCAAGGCCAGCAACAGCGGCAACACCAAACCGAAGGCCACCAGCGGCCAGGTGGCGCCACGCTGCGCGGCGTGCATTTTCAACAACAACAGCCCGGTGACTGAAAAGATCACGCAGGCCAAGGCAAACACATCGATGAACCAACCCCATGCGGCACCCGCATGACGCCCTTTGTGCAAATCATTGAGGTAGGCAACGACGCCGCGCGTGCTGCGTTCGTACTCCACCTTGCCGCTTTCGCGATCGATGCTGAGCCAGGCATCGCCGCCGGGCCGCGGCATGGAGAGATAAACCTCGTCGCTGGACCAGTCTCCCGCGCGACCGGCCACATCGACGTCGAGCGAACCGTCGATCCAATCGGCGACCGCTTGTGGCAACGCCACGCCCTTGCGTTCGTCCTCGGCCGCCAGCACCTTCAGCAGCGGCGCGGGAAGTTGGGCGTTCCGATGGACGGTCTGCGCCTTGGCCTCGATCTGGCCGGCATGATTGAGCGTGAAGCCGGTAAAGGCGAACAGCAGCATGCCCACCAGGCAAAGCGCGGAGCTGATCCAATGCCACTGGTGGAGCTGCTTGAGCCAGAACGCCCGCCGCGGGCCACCCCGATGCGCCGTGCCTGGGTTGTCGCGCGACTGCTTCGCTGGTTCCATGCCCGCCTTCTGTCTGTCCTATCCACACGGATGCTGACGCGGGCGATGCAACGAAGGCTCGCGCATGCTGTCCCAGCACCTTGTCAGGGCGCTAAGCTGCCCACTTGGGCGGCTTCCCTGACATGAGGCCGGGATGTTGCCACAAATGAGAATCAGTCGCAATTTGACCCGCGCCGCCCCGAAGGTGCCATCGCCCACGATGGTCCGCCCCCAACGGAAACCTGCATGCGTATTTTGATTGCCGAGGATGACCCTTCCATTGCTGCTGGTGTGAGCGCATCGCTCCGCCAAGGCGGTCACGCCGTGGATTGCGTGACCGATGGAGCCAAGGCCGACGCCGCCCTGCGCGACACGCCGTACGACCTGCTGATCCTGGACCTGGGTCTGCCCAACCTGGACGGCGCCGACGTATTACAGCGCCTGCGCAAGCGTGGCACCGGCCTGCCGGTGCTGGTGATTACCGCGCGCGAAGGCCTGCGCGAGCGGGTGCGCGTGCTCGACCTGGGCGCGGACGATTATCTGGTGAAGCCCTTCGCACTCGCCGAGTTCGAGGCACGCGTGCGCGCCCTGCTGCGTCGCTATACGGCACAAGGCGCGCCGGAAATGCTGATCGGTAAATTGCGCCTGGACCTGCCCGGCCATCGCGCCTGGGTGGACGACGCACCACTGGAGCTTACCGCGCGTGAATTCGGCCTGCTGGAAGCCTTGGCCTCGCGCCCGGATCGCGTCACCAGCCGCGCCCAACTGGTCGAAGCGCTGTGCAGTTGGGACGAAGAACTCACCGATAACGGCCTGGACATCGCCATCTATCGCCTGCGCCGCAAGCTGGTCGATTCGGGTACCCAGGTACGCACCATCCGAGGCCTGGGTTATCTGCTGGAAGAAGTGAAGGAAGGCAAGGAATCGAAGGCATGAGCGCACCCGCGCCACGGCTCGAACAACCCTGGCTCTATCGCATGCTCGAACCCGATGGCCGCGCGAGCCTCCGCCGCCGCCTGCTCTCCTCGCTGTTGGTGCCACTGATGGTGCTGCTGGTGATCGAAAGCCTGGTGACCTACGGCGGAGCGCTGATCTACTCCAATCACGTGCACGACCGCGACCTCGCGGACGATGCCACCACGCTGGCGCAGATGCTCAGTCAGGAAGACCTGGGCGGACAGATCTCGCCGCAGGCGCGCTTCCTTCTCGAATACGCGCCGGAAGGCCATAACTATTTCAACGTCAGCAGCCAGCGTCATGGCCTGCTGGCCGGCACCGCCGAACTCAAGCCGGCACCGCTATCGGGTGCCACGGAAGACGGCGAGCCGCAGATGTACAGCACCACGCTGTATACGCCCACCCAGAAGCGTCGCGAACTGCGCGCGGCCACCGTGCGCATTCCCAACCTGCACGATCCCAGCGACCAGCTCACCGTGACCATGGCGGAGACCTTCCATGATCGCCACCAGCGCGCGCGCGAAATCCTGCTGCTAAGCATTCCCGCGCAAGCCATCCTGATCGCCAGCGTGTTCATGCTGGTGTTGTATGGCGTGCGCGTGGGCCTGCGCCAACTCGACCCGTTGACGGCGCGACTGGCCTCTCGCGAGCACGACCTCGCCCCCATCGGCGATGCCGACGTGCCGGTGGAGATTCTCCCGCTCACGCGCACCATCGACGGCCTGTTCGCGCGCCAGCGCGGCATGCTCGCGCTACAGGAGCGTTTCATCGCCGATGCCGCGCATCAGCTCAAGACCCCGCTGGCCGGCCTGCGCGTACATGTGGAACGCGCCCAAGCCAACCCCACGCCAGAAACGGTGACGGATGCGCTGCAACACATCTTGCGATTGACGCAACGCGCCAGCCGTACATCCTCCCAGCTGCTTGCGCTGACGCGCGCGCAATCCCCCGAGTTGAACGACAGCAGCCCGCTCTGCCTGCTGGATCTGGCGCAACTGGTACCGGACCTGCTCGGCATGCGCGTGCACGATGCCATCGCGGCCGGCGTGGACCTGGGCTACGAGGGGCCTGAGGGGCACGTATGGATCGACGGTGACCGCATTTCGCTGCAGGAACTGCTCGATAACCTGATCGACAACAGCTTGCGCTACGCAGGACGCGACAGCGTGCTTACCGTTAGCCTCGCCGCACAGGCTGACGGCACTTGCCTCGCCGTGGAGGACAACGGCCCCGGTGTGCCGCCCGCCTTCCTGGAGCGCCTGGGCGAGCGCTTCTTCCGCGTACCCGGCATTACCGAGGAAGGCACGGGCTTGGGCCTGGCGATCGTGCAGCGCATCGCCGAACGTCATCACGCCCAGGTGCGCTATCTCGCCGGCAACAGCGGCGGATTGCGCGTAGAGATCGTATTTCCACCGGCACGCACCTCGCGATCCACCGGTTGATCCGTGCCCGCGAGACGTCTGCACCACGTCACGCGGGCTCCTTGAACGGATGCCGAAACACCACATCGGCTGGCACGGCATTTAAGACTTGTCCGATGGATCGCTGCCCGGCGATCAGTGACCCTTCCCTAGTGAAACGTGGGCATCGCATGGTGCGCACGTTCACCGCGCCGTCCTATTTCACGCCATCACCTTGCGGGTTGTTCCATCGCATGTGAGCAGGCATGGCGCACGGCGAGGCCGCCTTCGCGCGCCGCCATACCACTCCCTCCATGGCCAACAAGCAACGCCAGCCCGTGTGGCTGCACGACAACGCTTTGTTCCGATGCACCGCTATCGAACTCAGCAACGACGCCCAACTCATCGCCCAGCTTCCGCGATTGGCGATGTCAGACCCGGCTCCGGCGGTCAGGCAAACGGCACTGCTGCGCTGCAATGACCTGGTCGCGGCCCAGCACTTGTCGCACAACGATCCCGACGAGCGCACCCGCGTGCGTGCGCGGCAACTGTATTTCTCGTTGATGGCGGGAACGCACCACAACGCCCCGACGCTCAACGACCGACTGCGCCTATTGCAAGGACTGACCGACCCGGCCCTGGTCCTGCACCTGGCCATGCGCAGTCACGAACTCTCGCTCCGCGAGGCTGCGCAGCAACAACTCGAACATCGACAGTATGCCGGCCCGACCGGCGGCTCCATCCACGTCGATCGCGCGGACGAAGACCCTATCTTCAACAAGGCACGTTCGCGCGCACTGTTGCGACGAGCCATCGTCACCGTAGCGCACGAGATCGAATCCGCGCTGTCGACGCACGATCAGGCAAACGCCTGGAAATGGGTGGACGCGCTGGAACGTTTTGTCGCCGACTGGCCCGTGCGCTGGCCGCTACCCCACTACGCCATACGTGCAAGTCGACTACTGCAGACGGCACCACCGCCTGGGCCCGCAGGCGTGCTACCCGCCCCCACGCGTCGCACCGTTGTGTCGCTCGCGCGCCCACCACATCACCGGCCCAGCGCCAGCGCTGCGTAACCCAGGAGGAAACCATCATGTTCAATCGCAAGCGTCCGGATCTCCCCGGTACCCATGACGTCACCAGCCTGGTGGCACGCCACACCCATATCCAGGGTGAAATGCTTTTCAGCGGCTCGCTGTATCTGGAGGGCCAGGTTGAAGGACTTGTACACGCCCACGATACGGGCGCTGTTTTCACGCTGAGCGAGCATGGCGTGTTGCGCGGCAATCTTCGCGTACCCGTGGCGATAATCAACGGCGAAGTGTTCGGCGATCTGCATATTACCGATCGCCTGGAGCTCGGTGCGGGAGCACGCGTGACCGGCGATGTGTTCTATCAGACGCTCAACATGGCTGCGGGCGCGCAGGTTAATGGGCGCTTGCATCACCTTACTCCCGCGTCCAGCGGCACGCCGACGCCACCCGAGGCACCCCAAGCGCTGATGCCGAGCGCGTCGAATGGCGAGTTCGTCGACACCCTCGCGCCTTCGCTGCCCTCGCCTGCCATCGAATCCCGGCGCGAACGCAGGCAGCGACAGGCGCAAGACGCCAAGCGCTGACCCAAAAAGCGGTGACGCACAGGCGTCACCGTTGTCACACATCCCCTGCGAAGCTACGGGGCTGGGCTTGGCCATCGTGCCGCCCATCGCCAAACGTCCGCGAGCCTTGGTGCGCTGCCTCAACGGCAGCTCGGGCGGTTTGCGCGTAGAACGGGCGTTGCCGCCCGCACGCGCCTCGCGCATGCCGAGTTACGACAACAGGTGCGCAGCGCCATTGACCTTACGCACACGGCCTTTGACGCCGAACACCCACAGGCTGGCCCCTGCCAGCAACCACACGCTGAGCCCCGCGTAGAGCATGACCCACTGGAAACCTTGGGCAAGTGCGCCATGTACGACGTCCGCCGCCAGTGGCACCGGCTGCCCACCGGCCATGGCCACGGCCATCACGTGACGTGCCTGCGCATGGCCGGACATCACGCGCGACAAACCCGCGCTAGTGCCGGCGACCAGGATGAGACCCATCAACGCAATGTTGATTGCCAGCGAAATCATGCGCGCGCTCATGTCGATACCTGAGGCCATGCCCGCGCGCTCCGCAGGCACCGCGCCGGTGGTCGTGTTGGTCACTGTGGTATTGGTCAGCCCCAGGCCAATGCCCGCGATGACGCAACCGGGCAACAGACTTAACCAGCTGGGCTGGGCCACGCCACTGCCCCACTTCATCAGGAGAAACCCCGCTCCGATGGTGAACAACCCGCCCGGAATCACCCAGCCCGCGTGGTAACGATGCGCCAATCGCTCGGCCACAGGTGGCACCACCAGCGTGGGCAGCGTGTAAGCAAGCAGTGCGCTTCCTGCAACGACGTCGCCGTAGCCGAGCACGTCATGGAAATAGACGGGCAGATAGAGCATGAAAGGCCAGAAACTGGTATTCATACCCGCTGACCCGAGCAACGCGCCCGAGAACGGGCGAATGCGAAATACCGAAAAGTCCATCATCGGCCGCGCCAACCGTCGTTCGATCAACACAAAGGCGCCCAGGCACAACACGCTCAGCGCAGCCATGACGATGGTTTGCGCACTCGCAAAACCCATGTCTCCCCCCTGGGTAATAACATAGGCAATGCCGAACACCGCCAGCGACAAGGTGACCATGCCGCCCACATCCAGGCGCTGCGCGTGCGGGTCGCGCGATTCCACCGCACCACGCCATGCCAGCGCCCAGGTGATCAACGCCAGTGGCCCATGAACCAGAAACACCCACGGCCAATTGGCCAGCGCCGCGATGGTGCCGCCAATGATGGGACCAAAGCCCAGGCCGATACCGAAGACCACGCCCCACGACGCAAATGCCTTCACGCGCTCCTCAGGGTCGGAGAACTGATGCGAGAGCACTGCCACCTGACCGATCAGCATGGCGCCACCGCTGGCTCCCTGCAGAAAACGTCCAGCGATCATCACCGGCATGTTCCAGGACAGGCCACACAGCAACGAGGTGATGCCGAACAGCGCTATGCATACAAGGAACAACCGTTTGCGTCCGTAACGATCGGCCACCGTACCCGTGCCCATCAGCACGCTGGTACAGGCAATGGTGTACGCGTTCATGACCCACTGCATATCGCGAAAATCGCCGTGGAGCACATGCGCCAGCGTGGGCAGCACGGCTGGCACGCTGGAGATCTCCAGCCCAAACATCAACGAAGACAGGCACACCGCGGCCAATGCCATGCGGTTGCGGGAGACTGAGCGGGACATGATTACGCTCCGTGCGAGAGCGGCTACTATATCGACGCCAAAACATCCCCATTGACTCAATTGGCTCCCCGCACTGAATCCATGAAAGAACCAATGAGCAGGCGCATGGATGACAGGCTCGACGGCGTCGCCACCTTTGTACAGGTGGTGGAAGCCGGCAGTTTCGCCGTGGCGGCGGAGCGGCTCAACCTCACGCGGTCCGCCGTAGGCAAGATCATTGCGCGGCTGGAAGCGCGCCTGGGCGCACGACTGCTTCAACGCACCACGCGCGCGCAAAGCCTCACCGAGGACGGTCAGGCTTATTACGACTATTGCGTGCGCGCGCTCGCCGAACTTGATGCCGCGGAAGCGATGCTCGAAGGCGGTCGCCAACAGCCACAGGGGCGTTTGCGCGTCAGTGTGCCTATCGCGTTTGGACATCTCTGCGCGGCGCCGGTGCTGATGGAACTGGCGCGCCGATATCCCTCGCTGCGCATCGATGTGTCCTTTACCGACCGCGTCGTCGATCTCATCGAGGAAGGCTTCGACCTGGCCGTACGCATCGGTGAGCTACGCGACAGTACAAGCCTCGCTGCGCGCAAACTCGGCGTCCAATACGTCAGCATTGGCGCATCACCGTCCTATGTCGCCGAACATGGCATACCAACGGCATGGGACGATTTGGAGCGGCACGCTATCGTCGCCCATTCACGCGCGGGCGTGACGACACCATGGGACCTGCGTGAAACCCAGGGGCACATTCGCCGGCTGCAGATTCAGCCGCAGCTGAGCATGGACGACGTGACCGCCATCGCGGCGGCGGCCATCGCGGGCTTTGGGCTGGCGCGTCTGCCGTCGTGGCTGCTAGCCCGTCACATCAAGACCGGGGAGCTGGTGCAGGTCAAGGATCGCTGCAATCTCGCGCCACAGGACATTCACGTCGTGTGGCCGAAAACGCGCTACATGCCATCCAAGACGCGCTGCGCCATCGATGCGCTGGTGGCGGCGATTCCCGCCATGCTCGACAACTGAAAAAAAACGGCGACGCATAGGCGTCGCCGTTGTCACACATCCCCTGCATGGGAACTACTCGAGACAAACCGTACGGCAACGCGGCGAGGGATTAGCCTCGCCGCGTCGTCTTACATAGCCTTCTTGGCCTTGGTCAGCAGCTGGTCGAGCAGCGCAATGGCCAAGTCAATTTCTTCGTGCGTGATATCCAGCGACGGCGCGAAGGTGATCACGTTCTTGTACCAACCACCCACGTCGAGCACGAGGCCGATCTTCTTGCCGTTGTGCTCCAGGTCGCCAGCCAGGCCGATGTCGACCATCTTGTCCAGCAGCGCCTTGTTCGGCGTGAAGCCGTCGTCGGTGCAAATCTCGGCGCGCATGGCGAGACCCAGGCCATCGACGTCGCCGATTTCCTTGTGGCGCTTCTGCAGGTCGCGCAGGCCTTCGAGGAAGTGCGCGCCCTTCTTCGGCACGCTGGTCTCGTAGTCCAGCTCGTAGCCCATCTTGATCACCTCCAGACCCAGCGAGGTACCCAGCGGGTTGGAGTTGAAGGTGGAGTGGGTGGAGCCCGGCGGGAAGATGGTCGGGTTGATCATCTCTTCGCGCGCCCACAGGCCCGACAGCGGATTGAGGCCATTGGTCAGCGCCTTGCCGAACACGATGATGTCCGGCGTCACGCCGAAATGCTCGATCGACCACAGCTTGCCGGTGCGCCAGAAGCCCATCTGGATTTCGTCGACGACCATCAGGATGCCGTACTGATCCAACACCTTCTTCAGGTCCTTGAAGAAGTTCATCGGCGGCAACACGTAGCCACCGGTGCCCTGGATCGGCTCAACGTAGAAAGCAGCGTATTCGGCCTGGTTGACCTTGGGATCCCACACGCCGTTGTATTCGGTTTCAAACAGGCGCGCGAACTGGCGCACGCACGCATCGGAGTATTCCTCCGGCGTCATGCCCTTCGGGCGACGGAACGGGTACGGGAACGGCACGAACATCGCGCGCTCGCCGAAGTGGCCGAAGCGACGACGGTAGCGGTAGCTGGAGGTGATGGACGACGCGCCCAGGGTACGGCCGTGGTAGCCGCCCTCGAAGGCGAACATCAGGCTCTTGCCACCGGTGTAGTTGCGCACCAGCTTGAGCGAATCTTCCACCGCCTGCGCGCCGCCCACGTTGAAGTGCACGCGGCCCTTGAGGCCGAACTTCTTCTGGGCATCGACCGCAATGGTCTTGGCCAGCTCGATGCGGGTCTGGTGCAGGTACTGGCTGGCAACCTGCGGCAGCACGTCGATCTGGCGCTTGAGCGTATCGTTCAGGCGCTGGTTGCCGTAACCGAAGTTCACGGCGGAGTACCACATCTGCAGATCGAGGAAGCGCGTACCGGCCGTGTCGATCATCCAGCTGCCTTCACCATGACGGAAGATCTTCGGCGGATCGACGTAATGCACGGTATCGCCGAACGAGCTCCACTCAGCCTCATCGGCCAGCAGCTGCGCGTCGGGGATCACGACGCCAGCGTTCTTGTCGTAAGCGTTCATCAGGGGAATCCAGAAAACGATGGAAAGTGGGGAGAGCGAGCGTGGCTCGCTCAGTTACAAGGCAATGGCCACGGGGGGCTGAGCCGGGGTGTGCTCGGCCAGCAGGCTACCGTCGAGCAGGCGCGGCAACAGCTCCAGCGCGTCCTCGAAACCCGTGATCGGCACATAAGGAATGCCGGCGGCGCGGCAGTGCTCGATCAGGCGATGCTTGGCAAACACGAAATCGACGCGATCAGCGGCGCAGAAATCCGACGCGCCATCGCCGATCAGCAGGGTCTTGGTGCCGCCCTTGCTGGCCTGCGCGGCCACGGCGCACTTGCAGGTACCGCTGCGGCAACCCTCGGCCTGGAAGGGCGAGGTGAGCTGCCACTGGCGCGGCGGCGTGGCCGGGGCCAGGTGGTTGGCCGCCAGCGGCATATCGTCCAGGCCATAGCGACCCAGAATCTTATGAATGGCGTAATCGAGACCGTCGCTGACCACGCGGATGGGCGTGGACAACTCGCGCGCCTGCTTCACGAACGCCGGGAAGGCGTGGTCGATCCACAGCGAACCCAGGTGCTTGTCCAGCTCCTGCTGGGTCATGTCGAGCAGGCCAACCTGGCCGGTCATGCACTCGCGCGAGCCAATACGGCCGGCGCGCCAATCCTGCTCGAGCGTCTCCCAGCCCGGGCGGCCGAAGCGGTCAAGCAGCGAGTCGATCACGTCCTCGACCGAGATGGTGCCGTCGAAGTCGCAGAGAATGGTCCAGCCAGTCACAAGGTGAAGCTCCGTATTGCAGGATGAGGACACGATAGGGACCCACCCCTTTCGGCCTCCTTTCTTTCCGAAAGAAACTGCGCGGCGTCTTAACGAAGACGACAGCTCCCGGCAATTTATAAGCCTGTCGTAGGGCAGCTCCGGTATGATTGGGGCACTTATTGGCGCTGTCGCCGGTCACAAGCACACCCCACTTGTCACCTGAACGTTCAGGAAATTCGTGTTTCAGCGTCGAAATCACCCGGAACAGTCGAACATGGAAGCTGCACCTTCCCGGATCCGCCCCCTGTTCGCCAGCGGGTTGATCGCCTGGGGACTGGTGACGTTGGCGGGGTGCTCGGTCGCCCCGCTACCCGATCTCAAGCCCCCGGTGCCCGAAACCTGGCGCAATGCGCCGGCCGGCGTCGCGCCCCCCAGCGCAGACCTGCGCGGCTGGTGGCAGGCGCTGGGCGACCCCGAGCTGAACGCGCTGATCGACCGCGCCCTGCAGAGCAACCTGGAGGTGGCGCAGGCCGCCGAGCGCATGCGCGCAGCGCGCATCCTCAACCGCCACTCCCATGATCCGTACCTGCCCTCGCTGCACGGTCGCACCAATGACGTGATCGACCCGGACACCACCGCCTCCTACTTCGTGGCGGGCTTCGATGCCGTGTGGGAATTGCCCCTGTTCGGGGCCTGGCAAAGCACCAAGCGGTTGTCTCAGGGGCAGTTGGACGGGGTCAATGCCGCCGTGCGCGGCGCCCAGGTATCGCTGGTGGCGGAAGTGACCCGGCGCTGGGTCGAGCTACGCTCCGCCCAGCAGCAAGCGCGCCTGCTGACCGCGATCCGCGACTCCCTGCGGGAAAAACTGCGCCTGCTCAAGGTGCGCCAGGAACTTGGCCTCGCCCCCCCGGCGGAGGTGGCGCGCGCCCAGGCCGAGCTTTCGCATGCCCAGGCCGCCCTGAGCGAACCTCTGCAGACGATCAACAGCAGCGCCCAGCAGCTGGCCGTGCTGCTGGGCCAGCCCGAACCCGACCCGCAATGGCTGCAACCCGGCGAGCAGCCGCGCCTGGGCGACTGGCAGCTGACCAGCGCACCAGCCGACATGCTGCGCGCCCGGCCGGAAATCGCCACCGCCGAAGCCGACGTGTTGCGTGCGGCCGGCGAGCTGGGTATCAGCCGCGCGGACATTTATCCGCACATCGGGATCGGCTCCTCGGTGCAGTGGTCAGCCAACATTGCCGCCAACCATAAGGTGCACACCGGCGAGGCGATCTATTCCACCGGGCCCATCATCGACGTTCCGCTGTTCGATTGGGGCCAGCGCGTGGCCAATGCCCACGCCAAGGACCACGAACTGAAGGCCGCCGTGCTGGCCTACCGCCAGGCGGTGCTGCAAGGCGTGGCCGAAGCGGAAACGGCCATGGGCGACCTGGCGCAGCTGCGTGATCGCGAACAGGCGACCGTGCAGGCCGCCGAGGCCGTGCAGACCAACCTCAACGCCCAGCGCAAGCGCACCGAGCTCAAGCTCAGCAGCCCGCTCGAACTGCAGGACAGCCTGATCGAAGGCCACAAGGCCGCGCTGGATGTGGTAAGCGCCGTAGCGGCGCGCGACCTCGCCTACGTGGCGCTCTACAAGGCCTTGGGCGGCGCCCCCATGCCGAACACGCCACTGCCGGAAGGCACCAACTGATGGTGGCGCTGGCTCGCAAGACGCTTGTTTATGAATGGCGTCGCTTTCTGCCCGCCATCGTGGCGGTCGGCTTTTCCGGCCTGCTGCAGTTGCTGCAGGCCGCGCTGGTGCTCGGCATCTTCGGCAGCGCGGCGGTGTACATCACCGGTTCGTCGGGCGACCTCTGGGCGGGCTATCCCGGCACGCAGAGCGTCAACCTGGGCCGCTCGATCGATGCCGGTGTGGAAATGCGACTGCGCATGGACCCGGACGTCACCGCGGTGGAACCCTTCCACTGGGTGGACGCCGACTGGCGCGGTCCCAGCGACACCGGCGGCGTGTCGGTATTCGTCTCCGGCATCAACGCCCGGCCGGACGGCCTCATGTTCGCCCACGCCCTGCCTCTGAGCTTGCGCGCGCGCCTCAACGAGCCCGATGCGGTGATCGTGGATCGTGCCGACCTTGAGAACCTGGGCGTCGGCGTGGGCGATACCGCCGTCATCAACGGCCACCGTGTGCGCGTGGTTGGCGTCAGCAGCGGCCTGCGCGCGCTGGGCGGAGTGAACGTGGTGGCATCGCTGGCTACGGCTGCCACCCTGGACACCGACCCCTCCAACGCCAACCGCATGACTTATTTCGTAGCCAAGCTACGCGACCCCGCGCTTGCCACGGACGTTGCTGCGCGCCTGCGCGGCGACCGCGCCTTCGGTAGCTACGACGTGTGGACCGCACGCGATTTCGCCCGTCGCTCCCAGCTCTACTGGATACTCGACACGGGCGCGGGTGCCGGCGTGCTGTTCCTGGCCGGCATCGTGTTCCTGGTGGGTGCGGTGATCACCAGCCAAACCCTGATCGCCGCCGTGATCGGCTCCGTACGCGAGTACGCCACGCTCAACGCGCTGGGCGTTGGCGTGGGCGCGTTGCGCAAGGTGGTGATGGAACAAGCATTCTGGGTCGGCGCACTCGGCTTGATCGGCAGCAGCGTGCTGGGGGCAATCGCCCTGGCAATTGCGCGCGCGCGCAACGTGCCGGTATCGCTGGGGCCGTGGACCACCGCGGTATGCCTGCTGCTGTGCATGAGCCTGGCGATTGTCTCGGGGCTGGCCGCCATGCGCAGCCTGCATCGCGCCGATCCCGCCACATTGTTGCGCTGAGGCGAGCGACATGTCCCAACCCATGAGTTCCCTCGCCTCCAGCCCCGCGCCATCGATCTCGTTGCAGGCGCGCAACATCAGCAAGTCCTTCAGCACGGGACCGATCCACAACACGGTGCTGCACGACCTGACGCTGGATATCCGCGCGGGCGAGCTTACCCTCATCTCCGGACCCTCCGGCTGCGGCAAGAGCACCTTGCTCGCCATCCTCAGCGGATTGCAGCGCGCCGACAGTGGCGAGGTCGTCGCCCTGGGCGAGGATCTGGGCAAGCTCAACCAGCGCGCGCTGGAGCGTTTCCGCCTGCTGCACACCGGCTTCGTGTTCCAGGGCTTCAACCTCTTCCCCGCGCTCAACGCGCTGGAACAGGTGGAGCTGCCGCTGAGCTACCTGGGCCTGACGCCCGGCGAAGCTCGCCGCCGCGCCCAGGCGTCGCTGGAGGAAGTGGGCTTGGGTCCGCGCATGGGCCTGCGCCCGTCCGAGCTGTCCGGCGGCGAAAAGCAGCGCGTGGCGATTGCCCGCGCCCTGGCCAAGGACCCGGGCCTGCTGTTCGCCGACGAGCCCACCAGCGCGCTGGATGCGGCCAACGGCCAGATCATCATCGACATCCTGCATCGCATTGCGCGCGGGCACGGCACTACGGTGCTGTGCGTCAGCCACGATCCTCGCCTGGTCGGCCATGCCGATCGCGTGCTCGCCATGGAAGATGGCCGTATCCTTAGTGATCGCGTGCCCACGCCGGCATCCGCGCCGACGTGAGGCAACAAGGAACTATTTGCATGACCCTGCGCACGCTTCTTTCATTGCCTGCCCTCGCCCTTGCCGTGGCACTGCTGGCGGCCTGTTCGCATAGCGATGCCGACAAGGCCAAAGCGCAGGCTGCCGCCACCCCGGCCTACGCCGCTGTAGCGCGTGGCCGCATCGACATCGAAGGTGGCCTGCTCAAACTGAGCATGCCGCGTGACGGCGTGGTGGCCGAGATCAAGGTGCACGAGGGTGACCATGTCACCAAGGGTCAGGTGTTGGCAGTGCTCGACACCAAGCCCGCACAACTGGCGGTGCATGCGGCCGAAGCCGAGCAACAACAGGCACAGGCACAAGCCAAGCTGCTCGAGATTCGCCTCAAGGCCGCCCAGCAACGTGCTGGCCGCCTGGCCGCCGCCGCCGCGGCCGGCGCCGCCGACGGCCAGAGTGCGGACGATGCCCGCGATGCGGCGCAGCAGTTGCAAGGCGAGCTGGATAACGCTCACGCCGCCGAGGCCATGGGCGCGCAGAAACTGGATGCCGCTCACTATGAGCTGGCCCAGCGCAGCCTGGTTGCCCCGGTGGACGGCCAGGTGGTGGAACGCAGCATCCAGCCCGGCGCCGCCGTCTCCCCGCAGAGTGGCGCCGTGTTCGTATTGCTGCCGGAGAAGTCGCGCATTGTGCGCGCGGAGCTCAACGAGTCGTTCGTCACCTCCGTGCACGAAGGCATGGCGGCGCAAGTCGTGGACGACAGCGGCAGCGGCGCACCCGCGCTCAGCGCGCACGTGCAACGCATCGGCACGGTCTTTGGCCCCAGTGCGCTGGAAGAAGATCCGCTGATTCGCGCCAACAGCCGCACGGTGGAATGCGTGCTGGCGTTCGACCAACCGCCGCCGGCGTCGCTGCGCATCGGCCAGCGCGTGATCGTGCAGTTCAAGGCGGCCGACGGCGCTGCCGGCAAGTAAGGCGATCTGGTCGTCCACATGCGCCTGTCCCTACCCTTCGCGCCACGCCTGCTGCCGGTGGCGCGCCTCGCGCTGATGGCCCTGAGCCTTTGCGCGGTGACCCGTGTGTATGCGGAGAATGTCACCGACGGCCCCAACATCATGCTGGGCGCCGGCGTACAGCGCATGCCCGCGTGGGTGGGCTCCAGTGACCATCGCAACCAGGCCATTCCGTATATCCAGGCGGAGCTGCCCTACCACATCACGCTATCGACGCTGGACGGCCTGACGGTCGACTTTATTCATGGCGATCAATGGCGCGGCGGTCTGTACGGCAACTATCTGTGGGGCCGGGATCGCCAGGAGCTGGGCCCCAAGCTTGGCGGCATCGTCGACTCGCTCTCGCCACGACTCAACGGCGGCGGCTATCTCGAATACCAGGCCACCCCGCAATGGAACCTGGGAGCCGAACTGAGTCATGACACGCAAGGCGCCGGCGCGTACCTCAACGTGTACGCCGACTACGACCTTCCAGTGATTGGCTATCTCAATCACAGCCTGCAATTGCAATGGCAGGCGATGAACGGCGCCGCGATGCGCCGCTTCTTCCAGCTCACGCCCGTGCAGGCCGGCAAGCTGGGGGTGGCGCCGTCGACGCCCAGCGGCGGCGCCCAGCAGGTCGCCCTGGAGTATGACGCGTTCATGCCCACCAGCCAGCACACCGGCATTGCGTTTGCGGTGAATTACACGCGCCTGCTCGGCGATGCGGCGGACAGTTCACTCGTGCGCCACTTCGGCTCGGCCAACCAGCTCACCACCACGCTGGCCTTCGTCTACCGCTACTGAGCGTCAGCGGTCGTCGCGCGTCCAGATCTGCCCATCCACTTCGTGTACGGGAAAGCTGGCGATGGGCTCATAGGCCGGTGGACAAGTGACCGCGCCCGTGCGCACGTCAAAGCGCGCGCCGTGACGCGGGCACTCCACGTCGAAACCGTGCACGTCACCGCCGGCCAGTTCGCCACCATCGTGACTGCACACATCTTCGATGGCATACAGGTCGCCAGCGATGTTGTACACGGCAATGGCGGTATCGCCGTCCCACACCACCTTGAACTCGCCGGGCAACAATTCGCTGCGCGTGCCCACGAAAACCCAGTCCGCAAGATTCATGCGGCCGCCTCCTGCAATGGCTTGCTCATCCATACAAAGCGCAAGTCGTCACGCCGGGGGATGCCAAAACGCGGCTGACCATAGGGAAACGCACCCGTTTCGCCGGTGAGCTGGTAGCCACGACGCTGGTACCACGCAATCAACTCGCCGCGTTGTTCGATCACCGACATGCGCATGTCGGAAAGGCGCCAATCCTCACGCACGATGCGTTCGGCCTCGGCCAGCACGCGGCGGCCAAGGCCGGCCATTTGCAACGCGGGATCGACCGCAAACATGCCGAAGTAGCCAAACTGCCCGCGGCGCTCCAGGTGGCAGCAGGCCACCAGTTCGCCATCGCGCTCGGCCAGCAAGACCGTACTGTCAGCGCGGCCGATCACGTCGGCCACGCTCGCCGCATCGGTGCGCTGCCCATCGAGCAAATGGGTTTCCGTGGTCCAGCCACGCAAACCCGACTCGCCACGATAAGCGGACTCAACCAGGGCCACGATGGCGGCCACATCAGCGGTCCCGGCCGCTCGGAATACGGGAACAAAATCCTTGGACATGGCGCGATGGTAAACCGCCACGCGGCGCCACGCACCGGCTCAGGCAAGGTTGTCCTCGGCAAAGCCCCAGTGCGCCAGCGCCCAGAACGCATCCAGATAACTGGCGCGCGCGTTGCGATGGTCGATGTAATAGGCGTGCTCCCACACATCGAGCGCCAGCAACGGCCGCTCGGGACTGGCCAGCGGCGTGGCCGCATGGGTGGTGGCAATGATCGCCAAGGCGCCATCCAGTCGCTGCACCAGCCAAATCCAGCCCGAACCGAAGTGCCCCATCGCGGCGCGGTGGAAGGCCTCCTTGAAACCCTCGAACGAGCCGAACGAACGCGTGATTGCCTCGGCAAGTCGCCCCTGGGGCACGCCACCGCCGCGCGGACTCAAGGAGTTCCAGAAGAAGCTGTGATTCCACACTTGGGCGGCCTGATTGAACAGCGCACCGGTGGCGTGGTGCACGATGGTTTCCAGGTCCGACTGCTCGAACGCGGTGCCTTCGATCAAACGGTTGAGATGCATGACATAGGCGTGGTGATGCTTGCCATAGTGGTAGTCCAGCGTTTCGGCAGACATATGCGGTTCCAGCGCGTCGCGCGGATACGGCAGTGGCAACAGTTCAATCGCCATGGGTTTTCCTTCCGTGGTCGAGGGAGAGGGGCTGCGCGGCGCGGCGCGCCGCCGGCAGGCCAAGCAGGCTCAACAAGGCGAAGCCGCCGAACAGCCAAGGCACCGCGCGGCAGGCGCCCTCGATACCACCCGGGTCGCTAAGGCCGGCCGCGTTGACGATCAGGCCGGCGAGCGCGGCGCCCAATGCCATTGCATACAACTGCACGGTGGAAATGGAGGCGGAAGCGAGCGCACCGTCTTCTGCCGGCACGCTGCCCAGCAAGGCGCTGAGCAGGTGCGGCCAGGCCAGGCCGATGCCCAGCCCTACGCCGCCCATGGCCACGCACAGCACGAGCAGGCCTGCGCCTTCGCCGAAGCCGTCGCGCTGGCGCAGCATGAGGCCCAGCGCACCCAGCGATAAGGCCATCAACCACGGCCCGCTGCGCATGGCCCATGCGGCGAAACGCGATCCTCGACCTGCGCTGAGCGTAGAACCGAAGCTCCAGCCACCGGCCATCACCGCCGTGAGATAACCCGCCGCCAACGGGCCATGACCGTGAATCACCTGCAGGAAATACGGCACGAAAATTTCAGCATTGGTGCCCACCACCAACGCCGCCATCACCAGATAGATCGCACGCAGGCGCGAGGGCTGGTACGCAAGCGGCGGCAACAAGCGCAACTGGGCGTGGCGATCGAGCCGGATGATCGGCCACACCAGCAACAAGCCAAGGCCCACACCCGTGGCTTGCCAGACACGTGAGTGACTGAGGCTGGCGAGCGAGATCGCCAGCGCCGACAACGTCAGCAGAAACAGACGCAGGCCAGGCAAGCGGAACGGTCCTGCGTGACGCGCCCCTGCGGGCAGCCAGCGAGCGACCACCACGGCCAACAGCGCCACCACCGGCAACAACGACCAGAACGCATCACGCCAATGTCCCCATTGGGCAAACACTCCGCCCAGCGCAGGCCCGGACAAGGTGGCGATGCCCCACATGGCCGACACCAGACCCATCGCACGCGGCCACAGGCCGGGTTCGAAGACAGCGCGAATCAGTACATAGGCAAGCGACACCAGCACGCCTCCGCTCAGTCCTTGCAAGCTGCGCCCCACCAGTAGCACCGGCATCGCGCCGGCGGTGGCGCAAATGGCCGTGCCCAGCGCAAACACGCCCAAGGCCAGCAGGTAGGCGCTCTTGCCACCCCAGCGCATCGCCAAAGGCGCCGCTGCGCTGGCGCCGACAATCGAAGCAATGACGAATAGCGTGGTATTCCAGGCGTAAAACGCCATGCCACCGATGTCGGCCACGGTGGATGGCATCAGCGTGGTGACCATGTAGATGTTGATGGCATGGAGTGCGGTGCCGCCGGCCAGCGCTAGACAGCGGGTGCCATTGCGGCCAGAAAGAAGCGTGCGCCAGCTCGGGGAAACGGCGACAGAGGACATGAAACCTCGACAGTGCGCGGGGACGCGCCTAATATCCAAGAATGTACTTGTATATTAATCGAGCGCACCGGAATTAAACAAGCATGAACTTGGAAAATAAAAGCGAAGCCACGGCCGAGCGCATCCTGTTTCAGCTCAAGACGGTAGGCCCACTCAGCACCGCGACCTTGGCAGAGAGTCTCGGACTGACCGCCGAAGCGGTGCGCCAGCAAGTGCAGAAGCTGCACGAATCCGAACTGATCGTCGGCGAAGCCGAGCGCGGCACCGGCGCGGGGCGTCCGCGTCAGGTGTGGGCATTGACCGCCACTGGCCACGCGCGTTTTCCCGATACGCATGCGCAATTGGCGGTTGATCTGATCGGCTCCGTGCGCCAACTCTTTGGCGATGCCGGCGTGGACCGGCTGATCGACGCGCGCCGCGAAGACAACCGGCAGGCCTATCTCGACCAGTTGAAGAACGCGCGCTCCATCGGCGAGCGCGTGCGTCGCCTCGCCGAGATCCGCCAGCGCGAAGGCTATATGGCGCGTGCCGAACGCGACGGCTCCGATTGGCTGCTGATTGAGGACCACTGCCCGATCTGCGCCGCCGCCCGCGCCTGCCAGGGCTTTTGCCGCGCCGAACTACAGTTGTTCCAGGACGTGCTCGGTCCGCAGGTACGCGTGGAACGCGAGCAACACCTGCTGGCTGGCGCGCGCCGCTGCAGCTACCGGGTCAGCCCTCGCTGAAACCCGCAAGGTCATGCGCCGCGGCATGACCTTCGACACTGGGCCATACCCTGCCCGCCTCCCTAGCCTGACCGGTCGATTCAACAGCGCGGCGGACCGGATGTTCCGGCCGCCGCGTGCCGTCAACCGAGGGAGCGCAACACCGCATGAAGATCCGCATCGTAAAACCGCTGACGCTGGCCGTTGGCCTGGCCCTCAGCACGGCCGCCCTGGCCGGCCCCTCGGGCAACTTCAACGTCAAAGAGCTGGATACCAGCAAGAACATCTGCAACGACTTCAACGGCTTCGTCAACGCCAAGTGGCTCGCCGCCAACCCGATTCCCGCTGATCGCACACGCTGGGGTTCGTTTGATGCGCTGCGCGAAGACAGCCTCAATGTGCAGCATGGCATCGTCGACAAGGCCGCCAAGGATGCGGCTAGCGCGCAGTCGGGCTCGATCGAGCAGAAGATCGGCTACTTCTACGCATCGGGCATGAATGAAGATGCCATAGAAAAAGCCGGCTATGAACCGATCAAGCCGGAGCTTTCGCGCATCGCCGGCCTGAAGAACAGCCAGGACATCGTGGCCTATATCCGCGACAGCTACGCCAACGGCAACCCGGTGGCGTTCCGCTTCTACGGCAACCCGGACTTCAAGAACTCCAGCAACCAGATCGCCTACGCAAGCCAGGGCGGACTGGGCCTGCCCACCGCCGATTACTACAGCAAGCCGGACTTCGAGAAAATCCGTGCCGCGTACGTGGCACATATTGCGCGCACCTTGCAGTTGGTGGGTGTAGGCGAAGCCGATGCACAAACGCAGGCCAAGGCGGTGATGGCGTTCGAAACGCGCCTGGCCGCCGCCTCGCTGGTGCCGACCGAACTGCGCCAGCCGGAGAATCGCTATCACTATGTGAGCCTCGCCGAGGCCAACAAGGTGACGCCGCACTTTGACTGGGCGACGTTCTTCAAGGCGCAGGGTGCGGATGTGGGCAATGGCTTCTCGCTCTCGCAGCCGAAGTTCTTTGCCGAGTTCGACAAGATGCTGGCCGATGTGCCAGCCAGCGATTGGCAGGCGTACCTGCGTTTCCACGCTGTCGACAATGCAGCGCCCTATCTGTCCAAGGCCTTCCAGCAGGAAGACTTCGCCTTCAATGCGCAAACACTGAACGGCCAGAAGGAAATGAAGGCGCGCTGGAAGCGGACGCTCGACGCCGTGGAAGGCGGCATGGGCATGGCGCTGGGCCAACTGTACGTGGCCCAGACCTTCTCGCCCGAATCGAAGGCGCGTGCACAAGAGTTGGTGGACAACCTGCGCGCCGCCTATAAAAAGCGCATCGAGAACCTGCCGTGGATGAGCGACGCCACCAAGCAGAAGGCGCTGGAAAAGTGGGCCAGCTTCACCCCCAAGATCGGCTACCCCGACAAGTGGCGTGACTGGAGCGGCCTGCAGCTTCAGCCGGGCAACTACTTTGCCAATGTGCAGGCCGCCGATAAGTTCAATTACGACTACATGGTGGCCAAGATCGGCAAGCCGGTGGACCGCACCGAGTGGGGCATGACGCCGCAAACGGTGAACGCCTATTACAGCCCGCAGAAGAACGAGATCGTATTCCCCGCCGCCATCCTGCAGCCGCCCTTCTTCGACGCCAAGGCCGACGACGCGATCAATTACGGCGGCATCGGTGCCGTGATCGGTCACGAAATGGGTCACGGCTACGACGACCAGGGCAGCAAGTTCGACGCCCAGGGCAACAACGCCAACTGGTGGACCGACGAAGACCGCAAGGCCTTCGAAGCACGTACCGCCAAGCTCGCCGAGCAGTTCGACGGCTACGAGGCGCTGCCGGGCAAGTTCGTCAATGGCAAGCTCACCATGGGCGAAAACATCGGCGACCTGGGCGGCCTCAACGCCGCCTACGATGCGTTGCAGATGGCGCTGGCCAAGAACCCCAAGGAAGCCAAGAGCAAGATCGACGGCTACACGCAGAATCAGCGCTTCTTTCTCAACTGGGCACGCGTGTGGCGCGGCAGCATTCGCCCCGAAGCGCAGCTCACCTTGCTCAACACCGACCCGCACGCACCGGCGCAATTCCGCGCCATTGGCGCGCCCTCCAACATGCCCGCCTTCGCCCAGGCCTTCCAGTGCAAGCCCGGCGATACGATGGTTCGCCCGGACGATAAGCAAGTAAAGATCTGGTAAGCGCCCCGCACGTTGCGGATGCGACGAAACGCCGCGGCATGCCCGCGGCGTTTCTGCATTCACCGGCCTCACACCCTTACCGCCTTTAGGCCTATAGCCCAAAAAGTGCTGTCGCCCGGCGTCACATGACGCGGCATTCACGTCATTCGCGCGCACTGTGCCGTGGGTCACTTCCGGCCGCGTACCGTCAAACGTCAAAGCAACAGACCACCCTGGGAAAGCATCGCGACAGGAATGCTGCCCGGCAAGGTCACATGTTGACTTAGCTACGTCCCCAACACCTCGGTTACGTCGTCCGGGCGAGTACTTAGCGCACTTGGCACGGCACGTGCGTTGGTTCTGCCATCGAGGCGAAACAATCGAACAGGGCGAATGCCATGACGACCGATATCAATGTGATGCACTGGGGCATGGACTGCATGGACGACGCGCAAGACGCCCGGGTGTGGCGCCACCTGTTTGAACGCATGCGTTACGAAGCCACCAAACCGCGCAAGCTACCGGTAAGGGGACTATCGCGCGTGGCCGCCGTGCTGGCCTGCGCCGCAGCCATGTTGATGCTTAGCCTGCCGTATATGGCGCCGCGCCAGTTCTCACTGAGCGAGAGCCAAGGCACCATCACCCCGAGTGACCACCAGCCTTTGCACGCCGCAGGCGACTGGCTGACCCGCCACAAGTACGCCGTGCTCACCTTCGACGATGGCCCGGAGGGTAGCGCGCTGGATGATCGTATCCTCCGGGTGCTGCGCCACCATCACGCCCGCGCCTTGTTCTTCGTGGTTTGCAGCAAGATGAACGCCGAGACCGCTCGCTCCATCACCAAGATGGAAAGCGAAGGCCACGCCATTGGTAATCACAGCTACGATCACCTGAAGCTCAGCAGCATCGCCTCTTCGGCGCTGCCGCATCAGATCGAGGATTGCAGCCAGCGGATCGCCCAGGTCACGGGCCATCGTCCGCGCTATTTCCGGCCGCCGTTTGGCATGACCTCCGACCAGGTGCGCCATGTCGCCGAACAGGCCGGGATGAAACAAATGCTGTGGGACGCCAACAGCTACGACTGCCTGGTGAAGAACCCGACCGAGATCGTCCGCCGCGCCACCAACGAAACTTTCGACGCCTCCATCATCCTGATGCATGAGAAGGCCACCACCGCGGCGGCGCTCGATCAAATCCTGACCAACCTGGAACAGCGCGGCTTCCAGTTCGTACTGCCGGACGATGCTTCCGCGGCGGTGCCGGCCTGACCTGCACGCCGCGCACGGGGCTCAAACCTCGGCCGTAGCGGCTTCATCCAACCCGGCTGGGGTCCGCCCGGGCATCTCGAAGCGCTGCTTGAAGGTGAAAGCCAGCGGCGTCGGCCCAAAGCGATCCAGGTGCCATAACTTGGCGAGACCCTCGCTCACCGTGGGTTCGGTGCCCGCGGGCACCCACCAGAGCACCTGGTAAGCGCGCCCTTCCGGAGGCTTGCCGAAGAACTCCCGGCGCCTGGCCATGATGGCCGTATGCGCCGAGCGGTACACGAAGTCGAACAATGCCTCCGCGCTATCCCATACCGACATGTTGACGATAAGCCGGGGATCGGCGGTCGCCGCGATACTGGTCGCATTGTCCGCAACCTCGTCCTTCAGCCGCCACACGAAGCCGGGGCGGCTCTCCGCCAGCGCATTGACCTCGGCCAGCGCATCGAAGAAAGGCTGCACCACCGGATCACCCGCATCGGCCACCAGCGTGGCGATATTCATCTGAGCCAACTGCCAGGAACGTTCCATGCGCCCTCCTCCCGAAAATACACGGGTTGGGGACACGGCAAGGGGTTCTCAATGGAGGAGGTCAGCATACCGTCGCGGCCAACGATGTCAGCCCAAGGAAGGTTGCATGCAACGCCGCCTCCGGCGACCTACATCAGCAGCTTGCGCACCTTGAGCAGCGCGGTGATAAACGCATCCACTTCCTCGCGCGTGTTGTAGAACGCAAGCGAAGCACGCAGGGTGGCCGGTACACCAAAGAACTGCATCAGCGGGTGCGCGCAGTGGTGACCCGAGCGTACCGCCACGCCCTGCAGGTCAAGCAGCGTCGCCAAATCAGTGGCCTGGGCGCCTTCGATCAGGAAGGAAATCACCGGCTCTTTCTCTTTCGCTTCACCGAACAGGCGCAGACCCGGCACCTCGCGCAGGCGCTCGGTGGCGTACTGCAGCAATTGCTGTTCCCACGCATGGATGGCGTCGAAGCCCAGCGAGGCGTAGTAGTCGATGGCCGCAGTCACACCGGCAAAACCGGCGATATTGGGCGTGCCCGCTTCAAACTTGTGCGGCGGTTCGGCAAAGGTGGTGCCGTCAAAGCGGACCTCGCGGATCATCTCGCCACCGCCGAAGAATGGCGGCATCGCCTCCAGATGCTCCTTGCGCGCCCACAGCACCCCGGTGCCGGTCGGCGAAAGCATCTTGTGCCCGGTAAACGCATAGAAGTCGCACCCCAGCGCCTGCACGTCGACAGGGCGATGTGGAATCGCCTGGGAACCGTCCACCAGCAGTGGAATACCCCGCTTGCGACATTCGCGGGCGATCTCGCGCACCGGGTTCACCGTACCCAGCACGTTGGACACATGCGTGACGCAGGCGAGCTTCACGTCGGGGGTGAGCATCTCGACATACTTTTCGAGGATCAACTCGCCGCGCTCATCGATCGGCGCCGCCTTGACCGTGGCACCGCTGCGCCCGGCCACCAGCTGCCAGGGCACGATGTTGGCGTGGTGCTCCATCACCGTGGTGAGAATGCTATCCCCGGGCTTCAGACGCGGAAGCGCAAAACTGTAGGCCACCAGGTTCATGGCCTGCGTCGTACCGGAAGTGAGCACCAGCTCGTTGCGCGAAGGCGCGTTGATGAAACGTGCCAGCCGGTCGCGAGCGCCCTCGTATGCCGCCGTGGCCTCCTCGCCCAACAGGTGCACGGCGCGCGAAACGTTGGCGTTGCGCAAGCGGTAGTGGCTGTCCACCGCCTCGATCACGCTCAACGGCTTTTGGCTGGTGTTGGCGTTGTCGAAATAGATCAGCGGCTTGTCGTGCACCGTGCGCGACAGCAAAGGGAAATCGGCGCGGATGCGCTGCACGTCGAACACGGTGGAAAGCGGTTGGGTCTGTGCGTTCATCGGAGAGATTTCGCCTTGTAGCCGGTGAGCAGAATCAGTCGTCGCTTACGCGGACGGCAGGTGTTCCATCAGGCGGTGATCGATATGTTCGCGCAGCGCCGCGTTGGGCAACGACTCGAACACGGCGCGGCAGAACGCCGCGGTGAGCATCGAGCGCGCCTCGGCGAGCGGAATGCCGCGCGAGCGCAAATAGAACAGCGAACGCTCATCCAGCTGACCCACGGTGGCGCCGTGGGCGGCCTTCACTTCATCCGCGTAGATTTCCAGTTCGGGCTTGGTGTCGATTTCCGCCTGCCCCGAGAGCAACAGGTTCTTGCTGCTCAGGCTCGCATCACTGCCATCGGCGCCCGGCGCCACCACGATGGCGCCACGAATCACACCACGCGAGCGCCCATCGGCCACGCCACGCCACACCGAGTCCGACGCGGTGTTGAGCGCCTGATGGCGAATCGCCATCTGCGTATCTACATGCTGGCGACCGTCGAGGGCGAACACGCCGCGCGTTTCCAGGCGCGACTGGTCGCCTGCCAGCGTGGCATGCAGATCGTGACGGACCAGCGAGCCACCCAGTTCGAGGACATAAAGCGATGCCTGCGCCTGCGCATCCAGCTGCACACTGTCATGGCGCACCAGGGTGCTGCCTTCGCCGGCATCCTGCAGGGTGACATGGGTGAGCCGGGCGCCCTTGCGCAGCACGATATCCGCCACTTGCGTGCCCAGGTGCTGATGCTTGCCCACGGCGACATGGTGTTCCACCAGCGACAGGGCCGCCTCTTCGCCCAGTTCGATCACATGCCGCACATGCCAGGCGATGTCGTCTTCGGCCGGAGCGCCAACGAACACCAGGTGTACCGGAGCGACCACCTTGGCGCCCGCGGCCACGCGCAACACCACGCCATCACCGGCCAATGCGGCGTTGAGGCGCGCGAATGCATCGCCGCCTTCACGGTAATGACGCGACAAGGCAAAGCGCAGCGGCTCGGCGTCTCCCTGCAAAGCCTGCGATAGCGGCGACAGGGTCAGCCCGGCCGGCAATGTATCGAGACACGACAGATCGGCACGGAACACGCCGTTGACGAATACCAGTGCGGGACCGTCCACGCCGGGCAAGGCAAATACGGCCGCATCGACCGCGCGCGCGGCCGCCTGCGCATCGCCCAAGACGAAGCGGCGCTGCCCCAAGGCGCGCAGTGCGGTGTATTTCCACGCTTCCACCCGCGTGTCGGGCAAGCCGCTCGCGGCAAAGGCGTCGAGATTCTCACGGCGCGCCGTGTCCAGCCAGTCGATACCGCTACTCGGCAGGGGCGTCTGTGCGGCAGCCTGCAGCAGCGAATCGACGAAAGGCGTCGCTTGCGCCTGGCTCATGCCGAGGCTCCGGTGAGCGCGGGATCCTTGTCGGCCACCCACGCGTATCCCTGCGCTTCGAGCTTGAGCGCCAGCGTCTTATCGCCGCTCTCCACGATGCGGCCGTCGGCCAGCACGTGCACGAAATCCGGTTCGATGTAGTCGAGCAGGCGCTGATAGTGGGTAATCACCAGGAAACCACGCTCGCTCGAACGCAATGCATTCACGCCCTGCGCGACCTGCTTGAGGGCATCGATGTCCAGGCCCGAGTCGGTCTCGTCGAGAATCGCGAGCTTGGGCTCCAGTACCGCCATCTGGAAGATCTCATTGCGCTTCTTTTCACCGCCCGAGAAGCCCTCATTCACGGCGCGATGCAGCAGCTCGTCGGAGATCTGCATGATCTTGAGCTTCTCGCGCACCAGCTTGAGGAACTGCATGGAGTCCAGCTCCGGCTCGCCGCGCTGCTTGCGCTGGGCATTGAGCGCGGCGCGCAGGAAGTAGGTGTTGTTCACGCCGGGAATTTCCACCGGGTACTGGAAGGCCAGGAACACGCCGGCAGCGGCGCGTTCTTCGGGCTCCAGCGCCAGCAGGTCGATGCCGTTGAAGACGACCGAGCCTTCCGTCACTTCGTAGCCTTCACGCCCGGACAATACGTTGCCCAGGGTGGACTTGCCCGCGCCGTTGGGGCCCATGATCGCGTGTACCTCGCCCGGATTCACGGTGAGCGTGAGGCCCTTGAGGATGTCCTTGCCCTCGACACGGGCATGCAGGTTTTCGATCTTCAGCATATGCGTTCCTGGTCTTTATGCCCTGCACCCAGCGGGTGAGGGATGGGGATGAGGATGGGCCGTGCCGCAAGGCGCCAGCCGCTCCCTCATCCACCCGTTGAATACCTACTCCCCAAGGGAGTCAGGGATAAGCATCAACCCACGGCGCCTTCCAGCGACACTTCCAGCAGCTTCTTGGCTTCCACCGCGAACTCCATCGGCAGCTCGCGAAACACCTGCTTGCAGAAGCCGTCGACGATCAACGACACGGCGTCTTCCTCGCCAATGCCGCGGCTGCGGCAGTAGAACAGCTGGTCGTCGGAGATCTTGGAGGTCGTGGCTTCGTGCTCGACGATGGCGCTGGGGTTCTTCACTTCCATATAGGGGAAGGTGTGCGCGCCGCACTTCTTGCCGATCAGCAGCGAGTCGCACTGGGTGTAGTTGCGCGCACCCTCGGCGCCCTTCTCCACCTTCACCAGGCCGCGATAGCTATTGGAGCTGCGGCCGGCGCTGATGCCCTTGGATACGATCTTGGACTTGGTGCCCTTGCCGATGTGGATCATCTTGGTGCCGGTGTCGGCCTGCTGGCGATGATGGGTGAGTGCCACCGAATAGAACTCACCCACCGAGCGGTCGCCGCGCAGCACGCAGCTGGGGTACTTCCAGGTGATGGCCGAACCGGTTTCCACCTGCGTCCACGAAATCTTGGAATCGTCGCCGCGGCAATCGCCACGCTTGGTCACGAAGTTGTAGATGCCGCCGCGACCTTCTTCGTCGCCCGGATACCAGTTCTGCACGGTGGAATACTTGATCTGCGCCTTCTCCAGCGCCACCAGCTCCACCACGGCCGCATGCAACTGGTTCTCGTCGCGCATCGGCGCGGTGCAGCCTTCCAGATAGGACACGTAAGCGCTGTCCTCGCACACGATCAGGGTGCGCTCGAACTGACCGGTATGGCCGGCATTGATGCGGAAATAGGTGGACAGCTCCATCGGGCAACGCACGCCCTTGGGAATGAACACGAACGAGCCGTCGGAGAACACCGCCGAATTGAGCGCGGCAAAGTAGTTGTCGCCCACCGGCACCACGCTGCCGAGGTATTTCCGCACCAGCTCGGGGTATTCGCGGATGGCTTCGCTCATCGAGCAGAAGATCACGCCGACGTCGGCCAGCTCCTTGCGGAAGGTGGTGCCGACCGATACGGAGTCGAACACCGCATCCACCGCTACGCCGGCCAGTCGGGCGCGCTCGTGCAGCGGCACGCCGAGCTTGTCGTAGGTTTCCAGCAGCTTGGGGTCCACTTCGTCCAGCGACTTGGGCTTGTTCTTGGGCGAGGCGTAGTAGCTGATGGCCTGGAAATCGATCGCGCCGATATTGAGCTTGGCCCAGTGCGGCTCGGGCATGGTGAGCCAGTGGCGATAAGCCTGCAGGCGCCACTCGGTCATCCACTCCGGCTCCTGCTTGAGCGCGGAAAGCTGGCGAATGATGTCTTCGGACAGGCCCGGCGGCAGGCTGTCGGTTTCAATGTCGGTGACGAAGCCGGCCTCGTAGCGACGACCCAGCACGGCGGCCACTTCAGCGTTGTCGCGAAGCGTGGCGGAGAGTTCGTTGCGGTCGGTGGTTTCGGTAGTCATGGTCGTCTTCGGGTCGTCGTCGGTGGCGGGCGCGGATGGGCTTTCAGCTCATCCGATAAGGGTCGCGTCGATGCGACGACTGGGTGGTTTGAGCATGTCGGACAGGCTGACGGCGCGCAGCGCATTGCCCACCACGCCGTTGACGTGTTGCCAATTGGCGCGCACGCCGCATTGCGATTCGCGCTCGCACTGGCCTTCGGCCAGGCTGCACTCGGTCATGCCGATGGGGCCTTCCAGCGCTTCCACGATCTGCGCCAGGGTGATCTCGCCCGCCGGGCGTGCCAGACGATAACCGCCGTTGACCCCACGGAATGACTCCACCAACCCGGCGTGGCTCAGCGACTTCAGCAACTTGCTCACGGTGGGCAATTCCAGGTGCGCCTCATCGGCAATCTGCGCCGTGCTGAGCACGTCGTCAGGATGGGCGGCGATGCAGGTCATCACCACCGTGGCGTAGTCGGTGAGGCGGCTGACGCGAAGCATGGGAAGCGGCCGGGGACTGCGGGAATCGGGACCAAAATGGTACAGATTGCAGCCTTCAGGGTCAAACCGCGGCAGCGCACCAAAAGCGGGAATTGAGCTGCCCCTCTGCCCTGTTTCCGGGCAATGCCGAAGCGTAGGTTCACCATCCTCACCACCCAACCCGCCTCGTCATTCCCGCCAAGGCCTGAATCCAGCGTAGCCATTCACTACCAAGTCATTGAAAGCCCGTGGATTCCCGCTCTTTCGGGCATATCGTCAAGGGTCTGGTTCAGCGTTGCCTCTCATGGCGGCCTCCTGATGGCACGCATCCTGCTGCACTGCGGCATAACCACGGCACGGGGAGCCTTTGGGTATGAAGTGGATTACGGCCATCATCAAACCGTTCACGCTGGACGATGTCCGTCAGGCGCTGACCGAGGTGGGAGTGACGGGCATGACCGTCACGGAAGTAAAGGGGTTCGGGCGCCAGCACGGCCATACCGAGTTGTATCGGGGCGCCGAGTACGTGGTGGATTTCCTGCCCAAGCTGAAGTTGGAAGTGGCGGTGGCCGACGAGCAATTGGACCACGCGGTGGAGGCCATTATCGGCGCGGCCCGCACCGGCAAGATCGGCGACGGCAAGATCTTCGTGAGCGAACTGGAGCAAGCCATCCGCATTCGCACGCAGGAGGTCGACGTCGATGCGCTTTGATGCCAAGACCCTGCTCGCCATCGCCCCCCTGCTCACCGCCTCGCCCGCCTGGGCGCAGGCCGCTGCCGCGCCGACACATATAGATAGCGGCGACACCGCGTGGATGCTCACCGCCACCGCCCTCGTGCTGCTGATGACCATCCCGGGCCTGGCGTTGTTCTACGGCGGCATGGTGCGCGCCAAGAACCTGCTCTCCGTCTTGATGCAATGCTTCGCCATCACCGCGCTGGTCTCGGTGCTGTGGATGCTCTACGGCTTCTCGCTGGCCTTCAGCACCGAAGGCATGCAGGCCGGTGTAACCAACCTGCACTCGTTCATCGGCGGGCTCGACCGGGTGATGCTCGCAGGATTGAAGCCCGATTCGCGCTACCAGACGGTGCCGGAAAGCGTGTTCGTGATGTTCCAGCTCACCTTCGCCATCATCACGCCGGCGCTGATCATCGGCGCCTTTGCCGAGCGCATGAAGTTCAGTGCGCTGCTGTGGTTCAGCGGCTTGTGGCTCACCATCGTCTACCTGCCGATGGCCCATATGGTATGGAGCGGGCCAGGCTCGTTCCTGGGCGACCTGGGCGTGCTGGATTTTGCTGGCGGCACCGTGGTGCACATCAACGCAGGTATCGCCGGCCTGATGGCCTGCCTGGTGATCGGCAAGCGTCGCGGCTACCCCAACGTACCCATGCCGCCGCACAACCTGGGATACACCGTCATGGGCGCAAGCCTGCTGTGGCTGGGCTGGTTTGGCTTCAATGCCGGCTCCGCGGTAGCCGCCAACGGCAGCGCCGGCATGGCCATGCTCACCACGCAGATGGCCACCGCCGCCGCCGCGCTGGGCTGGCTGTTCGCCGAATGGATCGTGCATGGCCGCCCCAGTGTGCTGGGCATCGTGTCCGGGGCAGTCGCCGGTTTGGTGGCGGTCACCCCTGCCGCCGGCACGGCAGGCCCGGGCGGCGCCGTGGTGCTGGGCCTGATCGCGGGCGTGATCTGCTTCTTCAGCGCCACGCGCCTCAAGCACAAGCTGGGCTACGACGATACGCTCGATGTGTTTGGCGTACACGCGGTGGCCGGCATCGTCGGCGCCCTGCTCACCGGCCCGCTGGCTTCGCCCAAGCTGGGTGGCTTCGGCACAGTGGAGTCGCTGTGGGGCCAGTTGTGGATCCAGGCCAAGGGCGTGGGCTTTACCGTGGTATGGAGCGCGGTGCTGAGCCTGGTGATTCTCAAGCTGATCGACTGGACGCTGGGCCTGCGCGTAGACGACGAGCAGGAACAGATTGGCCTCGATCTCGCCCTGCACGAAGAGAAGGCTTACAACCTGTCCTGAGGCATCGACCACCAGCCCTCTCCCCGCCCGGGAGAGGGCTGGTGGTCGCTTGAACAGCCGCTCGAGCGCACGTCGCGGGCTCCTACAGTTCGGCCGGCCCACCCGCTAAGCTGCGCAGCATCGCCACTCGCAGCACACCATGACTACCGCCTCCGATCGCGCCGATGCCCGCCTGGCCTGGACCCGCACCACCCTCGGCGATGACACCCTCATGCTGGAACCGGCCTCCTCCGATGCGAGTTTCCGCAGCTATTGGCGCACGCGTCACCTTGGCAAAAGCTGGATCGTGATGGACTCGCCGCCGGCACAGGAAGATCCGCGTCCGTGGCTGGCCATCGGCGAACAACTCGCCGCTGCCGGCCTGCATGTACCGGCGGTGCAAGCGAAGGATCTGGAGCAAGGCTTTTTGCTGATCGAGGATCTGGGCAACCGCCTGTACCTTCCCGCGCTCGACGAACACAGCGCCGATGCGCTCTATGGCGACGCGATGAATGCCCTGCTGCGCATGCAGACGCGCATGCCGCACGATGCATTGCCACGTTTTGACCATGCCATGCTGGTGCGCGGCCTGGAAGTGATGCCCGAATGGTTTCTTGGTCGCCATCTCGGCCACACCCTCAGTTGCGATGAATGGGATGTGCTGGAAGCAGCCTTCGACGTGATCATCCATAACGCGCTGGAGCAGCCGCGTTGCTTTGTGCATCGCGATTACCACAGCCGCAACCTGCTGATCGTCGCGCACAACAACCCGGGCATCATCGATTTCCAGGGTGCCCTGTCGGGCCCCTGCACTTACGATCTCGCATCCTTGCTGCGCGATGCCTATGTGGTGTGGCCGCAAGAGCGCGTGGAAGGTTGGGTAGCGTCGTATCGCCAGCGATTGCTCGATGCCGGCATGATGGACGCGAGTGTTACCACCGAGCGCTTCCAGCGCTGGTTCGACCTTACCGGCCTGCATCGCCACGTACGCGTGCTCGGTCAGTTCTATCGACTGTGGTATCGCGACGGCAAGGCAGGTTATCTCGCCGATGTGCCTCGCGTGTATCACTACGTGGTATCGGTCGCGCGTCGTTATCCGGAACTGGGCGATTTCGTCGCGCTGCTGGAACGCCATGCGCACGGGCGCGATCTGACCAAGGTGGCGGCATGACCGACAAGAGCAGGTACGCATGCGCCACGCATTGATCTTCGCCGCCGGCCTGGGTGAGCGCATGCGTCCGCTCACCGAACACACGCCCAAACCGCTGCTGGCGGTAGGCGGCAAGCCATTGATCGAATGGCACCTTGAAAAACTGGCCGCCATCGACGTGCGCTATGTGGTCATCAATACCTCGCATCTGGCCGATCAGTTTCCCGAAGCACTGGGTGACGGCTCACGCTGGGGGCTGCGCATCCGTTATGCCTATGAAGGCACGACCCCGCTGGAAACCGGCGGCGGCATGTTCAATGCGCTGCCGCTGCTGGGGCCGGAACCTTTCCTCGTCATCAGCGGCGATGTCTGGAGCGATATCGATTTGGCCACCCTGCCCGCCGAACCCAAGGGCACGGCCCATCTACTGATGGTGGATAACCCCGCGCACCATCCACGCGGTGACTTTGCGCTGGATGCCCAGGGCCTGCTCCACGACCACGATACCCAGCCGCGCCTCACCTATAGCGGCATTGGCGTGTTCCGACGCGAGTTGCTCGACCACTGGCCGCGGGTGATCACCGATGCCGGCGCGCAGGAGCAGCCGCCGCGTTTCAAGCTTCGCCCCCTGCTGGAACGTGCCATCGTCCAAGGCCAGCTGCGCGGCAGCCATCATCCCGGCGCATGGACCGACGTGGGCACGCCCCAGCGTCTCAGCGAACTGGATGCACGCCTGCGCGCCGGGATGCTCTGATCATCGCCTTATTGGCCGCCCCTCAGGCCGGATGGATTGAACATCGTGGGATGAGTGATGCCCGGAAGGGCGTCGTGGCGCCCAGGCGGCGTCGATCAGAGCCCCCAAGCTGAGCGAAAGGAAGCGGGCGCAAAATCCTACCGGATGGATGCTGCCGGAGACCGGCGGTATCCTAAACCGCCCAGTTCTGTAGGGCGCCCTGCGCCAGGAGATGCCCTGCAGGACCGCCCCGCTTTCCCGCAAGGTATCCACGATGTCCGAACTTTGGTCTCACTTGGTCAGCTGGTTCGCCAGCCACGGCGTGCTGCCGGTGCTGCAGTTGCTGCACCTGGAAGGGCTGGCGGGCGATCCCAATGACATTGCCGCGTCCCTGCTCATCGCTGCCGTGCAGTTGGCCATCATCGGCCTTATTTTCCGCCCGCTGGAGAGCATCGTTCCCGCGGAGAAGTGGGAGAACCGCAAGCTGACCGCGGTGGATTTCCAGTACACGGTGATGATGCTGGTGGGTATCTTCCCCATCTTCAGCTACCTGATACTCACCCCCATCGCCAATTATTTTGGCGGCCCGGATACCGGCCCCAGCGATGCCAGCGCCTCGCCGCTCGCCATCACCCACTGGGTGCCGTGGCTCAAGCAGCATCCGTGGCTGCTGTTCGGCTGCTATTACCTGGTCTACGACTTCGTCTACTACTGGATGCATCGATTGCAGCACGCGCTGCCCTGGTGGTGGGCGCTGCACAGCATGCATCACAGTACACGGCAGATGAGCTGCTGGACCAATGATCGCGGCAGCCTGATCGACGGCTTCATCCAATCGATGATCCTGGCCTGCGTGGGCATCGTCATGGGCGTGGAGCCCGAGCAATTTGCCTGGTTGGTGCTATTTGGCGAACTGGTGCAGAACTTCTCGCACGCCAACGTGCGCATCGCTTTTGGCCCAGTGTTCAACCGCGTGTTCGTTTCGCCCAAGTTCCACCGTCTGCATCACATGCTGGTCGACCCCGAGCGTCCCAAGCTGCACAACTGCAATTTCGGTCAGGTATTCTCGATCTGGGACGTGCTGTTCGGCACCGCGCTTTATAACGAGCCGCTGCGCCCCACCGGGGTGGGCGATCCGATGGTGGACGATGACAACAACCACAACCTGATCGGCCTGCACTGGAACGCAGTGAAGCGCTTTTGGGGCGCGGTGCGCCGCCCGGCGGGATGGAAGTTCGGCGAAGTGGCGTTCGGGCCGGACTATCGTCCCATTCCCGTCGATCAACTCGACCTCCACGGCTTGGCGCACCATGTGATGCAACCCGCGCATGGCGCGGCGCCAACCGCTATGGACAGGGCAACGACCACGGACAAGACGTCGGCCGAGGTGGCCTGAGGTCCCATCCGTCATTCCATTCGGCGGAAGAAGTCGCGTGACCATGAATTCCACGAACACCCTCACACGCGGCAGCGGGGTGCGACTGGCTGGCTACACCGGCCGGAACTAGCCGCGTTCCAGTACCCGGCTCCCTAACCGGCTGCAGCAAGCCCTGCGCCGTGAAGGCTTGCACAAGAACGTCGGGCAGGCGGGCGTTCAACACGCGCGGGCTGATCCTGGCCGCTATCACGGCGGCAGGTGTGCTGGCGGTGGTGATGGTCATCGAAGGCATCGACGCATCGCTGCCCATGATGACAAGCGAACCGAACCTGACGCCCTGAGCCAAACACGTGGGCGGCCACGGCGGAGGAGCACGCGTAAAAAAGCCGCCGGGCAAGCCGGCGGCAGGGCATCGGTTTCCAAGAATCCTTTCCCTACGAAAACACCACGCGATGACGGGAGTGACATCGCGTGGCGTGGCTGGCCTTGCGGCCAGCACGAGCTCCTTAGAAGTCGTATGTGACCGAGAAGCGGCCGTAGCGCGGCGTGGTCTGGTACACGGCCGCACCGTAGGTGTTGGACACAGTGAACTTATCGTCTTCGTAGGTGGCATCGAGCACAGTCGGCTTGCGCTCGTTGAACACATTGAAGATGTTGAAGTTGAAGGCGAGCTTCTTGTCGCCCCACTCCGGACGATAAGTCACGCCAAGGTCCACGGTCTTGGTCCACGGCAGGTGGCCCATGCTGCCCAGGTTGGACGGCTTGCCGCCGCACCAGCGATACGCCGAGTAGTAGCCGCCCGCGGGATCGCTGTTGTCCGGACCGTAGAAGCCCAGGCATGCCTTGGGTGCGCCAGACATCACACGCAGCGCGCCGGACACCATCCACTCCGGCGAGATCATGTAGGTGCCATAAGCCTTCAGCTGATGCGTGCGGTTGTTGGACAGCTCGCCATTGCTGTTGACCATGAGCGACGGGGCATCCCAGTCCTGCGTCTTGGAGACGTCGTCCTGGCCCACGGTGGAGAGCACCTGGCCTTCCGTGTTGCCGTAGCTGCGCGAGAAGGTGTAGTCCACGCGGCCCTGCCACTTGCCATCAAACGGATGCTCCAGGAACAGGTCCAGCGCGTAGTACTTGCGCTTGGCACCCTGCTGGAAGCCCCAATCGCGGGTGGACATGCTCACCTTCTCGTAGCCGCTGCCATCGGCCTTGGCCAGCAGGAAGGTATTGGTCTCGCCCGGGTTGAAGATCAAGCAGCTATGCGGCAGCAGGACCGAATCCGGGTCGATGCCCTGCGCAGCCGCCTTGGCGATCAGCGGATCGGTATCGCACACGTCGTCAATGGCTGTCTGCAGCTTGCGCAAGGTGGCCTTGGCACCGAACACCCAGTCCGAACCCAGCTGCTTGCTGAAGCCGAGAATCGCTTCATCCTGGTACTGCGACTTCAGGTTGCTGGCCGTGACGGTCTTGGGATCGGGCGTTTCGCCATACTCGCCATTGGTAGATACCGGGCCGGGACCCAGCGCCTTCAGGCCGGTCGGGTTGCCATTGGCATCAATGCCGCCGTAGGTGAAGTACTCATAGGTGAAGGTCGACGGCGAAGCGCCACGGATCGCCACGCTGTTGGGCAACGCGAGGTAGTAGCGGCCCAGGTTACCGAACACCTTGAAGGTGGAGTCACCAAACACGTCCCAGCTGAAGCCCAGACGCGGGGCCCACTGGTTCTTGTTCTTCACATAGGCCTGGCCGGCCGCGTTGTAGTTGGTGAACTGGTCATCGCGCAAACCCAGGCTCAGCAGCCAGCGATCGTTGACCTGCCAGCGGTCTTCCAGGTACTGCGCCTTCTGGTCCACCGACATGCTGGTGGTGGTGGTGAACACGTAGCGACGCACGTAGTAGCCGTCGCCACCCGGCGCACCAATGCCCTGCTCGCTGGAAATCGGCGAGTTCGGCTTGGAGGTCTTGCTGTACAGCCACGCATAGCCGGGGCCGCTGACCTGCTGGCCTTCGTCCGTGGCGGTGAAGTGCATGTTGTCGATACCACCAGTGATGGTGTGATCGCCCAGCTTGTACTCAAGATCCAGGCGCAGACCATGCGTCTTGTTGTGCGCGTTCGGGTTCTTGGCGTACAGGATGGTGTTGCCGCTATAGACCGGATTGCCGCCGTTGTAGGCCGGATTCTGCAGATCCGGGCGGCTCAGGTACACCAGGCTCGGATCGAGACCGGGGATGGTCGAGTAATCGATCGCGCGGTTCTGGCCATAGGTTGCCGAAAAGGTCAGGTTATCGGTGATGTAGCTGGTGTACTTGCCGATATAGATGTCCGAACCGGTTTTGGTCGACGTATCGTTGCCGATGAAGTCGCTGTCCTTGCCGGTCGCATAGTCGTAGTAGTACTTCGAGCCGCTGTACTGCGTCTTGTTGGAGATGCTGGTCAATTCGAGGATGTTGCTCTCGTTGATGTTCCAATCCAGCTTCGCGTAGTACTTGGGAACCTTGTACGTGTAGTAGGTGTTGGCCGGCTGCGCCGCGACCGAGGTCGAGGTGGACTTGCCTTCCTGCTTCTCGGCTTCGGCCGCCACGAACAAGAACAGCTTGTCCTTGATCAGTGGACCGCCAACGTACGCGCTATAGGTGGTATTCCACTTGGTGTTGTCCTTGCGCGAGCGGTACTTGGTGCCCGGCAGGGTGTCGTCCGTGTAGGCGTAGCCATCCGGCAGCGCCTGGTTCGGGAAATAGACGTCCTTCGGATCCTGCGCAAGGAAACGCGGCGACCACAGCACCTGGCCACCGAAGTGCCACTCGTTGGTGCCGCGCTTACCCACCTGGCTGATCACACCGCCGTCCGAGCGGCCATACATGGCGCTATAGCCGCCGGTGTAGATTTCCTGCTGATCGATCGCACCATACGGCAGACCGATACCGCCCAGGTTGCTCAGCGGGTCGGTGGTGTTGTAGCCGTTGATGTAATAGGCATTCTCTGTGACCGAGGAGCCGCCGAAGGACACCACCGGCGAGCCAGCTTTCTGGCCGGAGAAGTAGTCGCTACCCTGCACCACGCCCGGCGCCAGCAGCGCGATGGCTTCGGCGCTGCGCCCCAGCGGCAGACGATCCAGATCCTGCGAGGTGATCACGGTGCGCGAATCCACCGACGATACGTCGATCGCCGGGAGCGCATTAGCGGTCACGGTCACGGACGCGAGCGCCTGCGCATTGGCTGCAGCCGCAAACGACACTTCCGTACCAGCGTTCACCGTAATGGAGACGTCCTTGCGCGTATCGACCGTGGCGCCATTCTTCTGGAGCACCACGTTGTAAGTGCCCAGCGGCAGATTACTGATGCGGTAGCGGCCCGCGTTGTCCACCGTCGCGGAGCGCGAGATACCGGTGGAACCCGTCACGGTTACCGTTTCGCCGGCTTCTGCCTGGCCAAAAATGGTGCCGGTAGTGGACTGCGCAAACGCCACGCCCGCCATGCCCATGGTCAACGCCATGGCCAGGGCCGAGCGCCGCAGGACGACAGCACCGTTCAACGTACGAAAGTTCATCGATTGGATCTCCCCGTAAATGCCCAAGAGGGCAAAAAAGCCGTGCCAGCCGAAGCCCGGCCAGCCAGATGCGTCTGGACGTGAATCTGAAAGAGGCTCCCCCTGCAGATCCCACCCTGCACGCGCCAGCGCAATTCCTTGCGCACCCCGCTTGTAAGCTTAAGTGAAGCTGACGTAAGCGAAATATGTAGCGAAAGTAGGGCTATTTCTTACGCCGTGTCAACACAGCTTTAATATTTGCTGCGGAGCAAAATTCCCGAACATTGGCCCATATCAACGACTATGCAAGCACTTACCTAACGCCAAATATTTGTCCTACAAGAAAAAATCTCGCCTGAAACGAAATTTCCAACGACCGTGGCTGCGTAAAATTTTGTCGAAAAAAAACCACCGGCCTAAGCCGGTGGTTCTGTGCAACACGCCTTGGAAGCACCATGCAATGTAGGTGTGGCCCTACACACCCGTTGCCCGTGGCGCCCGGGAAGGAAACGCCACGAAGCGTGGGAAGCATCGGTGGTACGACTTAGAAGTCGTAAGTCACCGAGAAGCGGGCGTAACGCGGTGCGGTCTGGTACAGCGCGGCACCGTAGGTGTTGGAGACAGTGTAGCGACCGGTTTCATAGACGCCGTCCAACACCGTCGGCTTGCGCTCATTGAGCACATTAAACACGTTCATGTTGAACGCCAACTTCTTGTCGCCCCAGGTCGGGCGATAGCTCACGCCCAGGTCGAGGAACTTGGTCCACGGCAAGCGACCGTTGCTGCCCAGCGGCGACGGCTGACCGCCGCACCAACGGTACTTGGACTTGTAGCCCGACGGATCACCTTCATTGGCGCCGTAGTAGCCCAAGCAAGCCTTCGGCGCACCGGACATCACACGCACCGCACCGGAAACCATCCATTCCGAGGCGATCTGGTAAGCGCCGAATGCCTTCAGCTGATGGGTGCGGTCGTTGGACAGCACACCATTGCTGTTCTCCATCAGAGCCGGGGTATCCCAGTCTTGCGTCTTGGACACGTCGTCCTGACCGATGGTCGAGAGCACCTGGCCTTCCGTGTTGCCGTAGCTGCGCGAGAAGGTGTAATCCACACGACCCTGCCACTTGCCATCGAACGGATGCTCGACGAACAGGTCCAGTGCGTAGTACTTGCGCTTGGCGCCCGAAGCGAAGCCCCAATCCTTGGTCGACATGCTGACCTTGGTGTAGCCGCTGCCGTTGGCATTGGCCAACAGGAAGTCGTTGGTCTCGCCCGGGTTGAAGATCAAGCAGCCGTGCGGGAGCACCACGCTCTTCGGATTGACGCCGGTAGCGACGAGTTTGGCTTCGACCGCATCCGGATCGCACACGTCGTCGATCGCGCTCTGCAGCTTGCGCACGGTGACCTTGGCGCCATACAGCCAGTTGGAGCCCAGCGTCTTGTTGAAGCCAAGGATGGCTTCATCCTGGTACTGCGACTTCAGGTTGGACGCGGCGACCGAATGCGCATCCGGCGCCTGGCCGTATTCGCCGTTGGTCGACACCGGGCCCGGGCCCATCGGCTTCAGGCCGGTCGGCGCACCGTTGGCATCGATGCCGCTATAGGTGAAGTACTCGTAAGTGAAGGTCGAGGCCGAGGCACCGCGAATCGCCACGCTGTTGGGCAGCGCGAGGTAGTAGCGCCCGAGGTTACCGAACACCTTGAAGGTGGAATCGCCGAACACGTCCCAGCTGAAGCCCAGACGCGGCGCCCACTGGTCCTTCTGGTCGACGTACTTCACCGCAGCGCTGTTGTAGTTGGTGAACTGGTCGTCACGCAGGCCGAGCTTCACCATCCAGCGATCATTGATCTGCCAGGTGTCCTCGATGTACTGCGCCTTCTGGTCCACCGCCATGCTGGTGGTGGTGGAGAACACGTAGCGAGCGGTGTAGTAACCCTTACCACCCGGAGCGCCAACGCCGAAGGCCGGCTGGATCGGCACATTCTCCTTGCCGGTCGCCGCCTTGTAGTAAATCCACGCGTAGCCCGGACCGCTGATCTGCTGGCCTTCGTTGGTGGCCTTGTAGTGCATGTTGTCGATACCAGCCGACAGCAGGTGATCGCCCAACTTGTACTCAAGGTCGAGGCGCAGACCGTGGGTCTTGTTCTTCGCGCCCGGGTCCTTCACGTACAGCACGGTGTTGCTGTTACGAATCGGCGTGCCGCCGGTATAGGCCGGGTTCTGGTTGGTGACGCCGCTAAGGTAGTTCTGCGTGGTGGTCAGGCCCGGCGTGTTCGAATAGTCGATCGCGTAGTTCTGGCCATACGTCGCCGAGAACGTCAGGTTGTCGGTGATATAGCTGGTGTACTTGCCGATGTAGATGTCCGAACCCGTCTTGGTTGACGTGTCGTGACCGGCCAGGCTGCTTTCCACGCCCGTGGCGTAGTTGTAGCGATACAGGTCACCGCTGTACTCGGTCTTGTTGGAAATGCTCGTCAGCTCGAGGATGTTGCTGTCGTTGATGTTCCAGTCGAGCTTGGTGTAGTACTTGGGAATCTTGTACGTGTAGTACGTGTTGGCCGGCACCGCCGCCGTGGACGAGGACGTCGACTTGCCTTCCTGCTTCTCAGCTTCAGCCGCCACGAACAGGTACAGCTTGTCCTGAATCAGCGGACCACCCATGTAAGCGCTGTAGGTGTTGTTCCACTTCACGTTGTCCTTGCGCGAGCGGTACAGCGTGCCCGGCTGGCTCTTGTTGGTGTAACCGTAGCCGGCCGGCAGCGCATTGTTCGGGAAATAGACGTCCCTGGGCGACTCGGCGAGGAACCGCGGCGACCACAGCACCTGGCCACCGAAGTGCCAGTCGTTCGTGCCGCGCTTGCCGACCTGGCTGATCACGCCACCGTCCGAACGACCGTACATGGCGCTGTAACCACCGGTGTAGATTTCCTGCTGGTCGATCGCGCCGTACGGCAGACCGATACCGCCCAGGTTCTTCAGTGGGTCGGAGCTGTTGTAGCCGTTGATGTAGTAGGCGTTCTCGCTGACAGCGGAACCACCGAACGACACCACCGACGAACCAGCGGACTGGCCGGAGAAGTAGCCGCTACCCGGCACCACGCCCGGCGCCAGCAGTGCGATGGCTTCGGCGCTACGACCCAGCGGCAAGCGCTCCAGGTCCTGCGAGGTCACCACGGTGCGCGAATCGACCGACGACACGTCGATCGCCGGCAGCGCATTGGCGGTCACGGTCACGGCGGACAATGCCTTCGCATCGGCGCTCACGAAGGACACTTCGGTACCCGCGTTCACCGTAATGGAAACATTGTTGCGGGTATCGACGGTCGAGCCACCCTTCTGCAGCTGCACGGAGTACGTGCCCAGCGGCAGGTTGGCAATGCGGTAACGACCCGAGTTATCGACGGTCACCGAACGGGTGATGCCGGTGGAACCGGACACGGTCACCGTTTCGCCGGCTTCTGCCTGGCCAAAGATGGTACCGGTGGTCGACTGTGCGAACGCCGCGCCCGCCAGACCCATGGTCATGGCAATGGCGAGCGTCGAGCGTCGCAGCACCAGGCCATTCAACTTATTCGAACTCATCAAACGTTTCTCCCCGAAAAAACCCGAAAATGGGCAAAACAATGCCGGGTCCACGCGGCTACGCCGGTTGACCAAAAGTCGTCAGGTTCGAATCTGAAGGCTCCCCCAGCAGACCCCCCCCCACACGGCCCGCGTATTCGCCCGGCCTGCGCGCCTCCTGTCATCGCAATGTTTCGCGCTTGAAACAGGAAGTAACTACGAACATGGGTTATTTCTTACGATCTGTCAACAATAAATTCACATCTTCAGTCTGAAGAAAGGAAGTACTTTGCAGGCCGCATTCCTACGTCGACCGACGGCGAAAACGGCGTTAGCTTGCTGAAAGACTGGAATTTTCTTGGGAAAGATCCCCATGGCGCCCCGCCCATAGGCTGCTGAAAACGCCCGGCTGTCCGCCACACAAGACAGGCCGTTCGCCACAAAAGGACGCAAAAAAAAACGGCCCGGAAAACCGGGCCGTTTGCTTGAGCGGGGTGGCTGCCGATGCTTATGGACGGCGCGCCAGCTCCGGGTTTTCCTTGGACTTGGGCATCAGGTCCTGCTTGGACACGCCCAGCCACAGCAGGATCGGGCTCGCCACGAAGATCGAGGACAGCGTACCCACCAGGATGCCGATCAACATGGTGATGGCGAAGCCGTGCACCACCGGGCCACCGAAGAAATACAGCGCCGCCATGGTGATGGCCGTGAACAGCGCGGTGATGATGGTTCGCGACAGCGTGTTGTTGATCGAACGGTTGAGGATCTCCTCCGGCTCGGCCTTGCGGGCCAGGCGGAACAGCTCACGCACGCGGTCGAACACCACCACCTTGTCGTTGATCGAGTAACCGATCACCGCCAGCACCGAGGCCAGCACCGTCAGGTCAAACTCACGCTGGGTAAGCGCGAAGATGCCCACCGTCACCAGCGCGTCGTGCGCCTCGGTGGCAATGGCCGCCACCGCGAAACGCCACTCGAAGCGGATGCCCAGGTATAAGCCGATGCCGAGTACCACCACGATGGCGGCGATCACACCGTCACTGCGAAGCTCATCGCCCACGGTAGAACTGACGTAGTCGCGGCTCTTGACGCTCACATCCGCGCGAGCGGCCTTGAGCACTGCGGTAGTCACCGCCGACACCTTGTCCAGGTTGACCTTGCCCGCCTCGTCCTTCATTGCGGCGGTGGGCTGGAAGCGCACCGATACTTCGCGCGTGCCGCCGAGGCTGGCCACCAGTGAATGCTCGATGCCACCCTTGTCCAGGGCCTCCTGCACTTCGACGGTGGTCACCGGGTTCTCGTAGTCCACTACCAGCGATACACCGCCGGTGAAGTCGAGACCGTAGTTGAGGCCTTTCACGGCGATCAGCGCGATGGAGGCAAGCATCAGCAGGATGGCGATACCCACGCTGATCTTCCTCATACCGAGGAAGTTCACATTGGCGTTGTGGTTGAAGATTTCCATAGGTGTCTGTTCCTCTTCAGACCGACAGCGTCTTGAGCTTGCGATGACCGTGGATCAGCGCCGTGATGGCGTGCGTCACGGTGACCGAGGTGAACATCGAGGTGAGGATGCCGATCAGCAACGTCACGCCGAAGCCCTTGATCGGACCCGAGCCCATCGTGGTCAGAGCCAGTGCGGCGATAAGGTGGGTGACGTTGGCGTCGAGAATGGTGGCCCAGGCCTTGTCGTAACCGGCGCGAATAGCCGCCAGCGGCGAGGAACCATTGCGCAACTCTTCTCTTACGCGTTCGCAGATGAGCACGTTGGCGTCAATCGCCATACCCAGGGTCAGCACGATACCGGCAATGCCCGGCATGGTGAGCGTGACGCCCACGGCGGACATTACCGCCACCAGAATCACCAGGTTGAAGAACAGCGCCACGTCGGCCACCAGACCGAACAGCTTGTAGTAGAACGCGGCCGCAAGCAGCACCAGGGCCAGGCCCAGGGTGACGGCACGCAGGCCCTTCTGGATGTTTTCCTGACCCAGGCTCGGGCCGATCACGCGCTCTTCGACGATGTCGATCGGCGCGGCCAGCGAGCCGCCCTTGAGCAGCAGCGCCAACTCGGAGGCTTCCTTCGGGCTGCGCAGGCCGGTGGTCTGGAAGTTCTTGCCGAACACACCATTGATGGTGGCGTAGTTGATCACCTCTTCGGTGATCTTGGGCGTACGCACTTCCTTACCGTCGACGATCTTGGTCTCGACCACGCGCTCCACATACACCACACCCATCGGCTTGCCGACGTTACCGGTGGTGAAGTCCAGCATCTTCTTGGCGCCAACCGCATTGAGCGTCACCGACACCGCGGGCGAACCGCTCTGCTGGTCGAAGGTGGAGGACGCATCCACCAGCTGGTCGCCGGTGACGATGATGTTCTTGCTGAGCAGGTAAGGCTGACCCTCGCGGCCCTTGTACAGGCGCGCATCCGGCGGAACGATGCCCGAGCGGGCCACGTCCATCGCCTGCTGCGGCGTACCGTAGCCGGCGCGATATTCCAGCGTGGCGGTCGCGCCGATCAGCTTCTTGGCTTCGGCGGTGTCCTGCACGCCGGCCAGCTCGACCACGATGCGGCTGTCGCCCTGCTGCTGGATGATCGGCTCGGACACACCCAGCGCATTGATACGATTGCGCAAGGTGCCCAGGTTCTGGCGAATGGTGTTGAGCGACAGCTCACGCAGCTTGTCCGGGCGCACCGCGGCATTCAACGGGAAGCGATCGCCGCTGGCGCTCGCGTCCTGCACGGTCAGATCGGGGTATTCGGTAGCGATGATGTTCGCCGCCGCGGCGCGATCCTCGGCGGACTTGAGCACCACCGATACGCCCTGCCCGCGCTGCGCGTTGCGCGTCACCGACTCATAGCGAATGTTCTTTTCACGCAGCAGGCTGCGGATATCGTCGGCATAGCGCGTTTCCTGCTTGTCGATCACATCGTTCTGATCGACCTGCATGAGAAAGTGCACGCCACCCTGCAAGTCCAGGCCCAGCGGCATCGACTTGGCGCCGATGGCGGTGAGCCAGGCCGGCACGGTGGGCTTGAGATTGAACGCTACCGTGTAGTCATCGCCCAGGGCCGCCTTGATGCTATCGGCAGCGCTCTTCTGCACATCGGCATTGGAGAAGCTGGCGAGCAGGTGGTCGCCCTTGATCTCGATGCCCGTGTTGGCGATGTTCGCCTGCGCAAGGGCCGCGACGACCTTCTGCTCGAGCGCCTGGTCGACGGTGCCGTTGCGGTTGGCCGTGATCTGCACGGCAGGTACCGGCAGGAACGCGTTGGGCAACGCATAGACAATGCCGAGCACCAATACGATGGCGACCAGCGCATATTTCCAGCGTGGAAAATCACTCATGCCTTGAATCCGTCAAAAGCCGCGGCCTGAGGCCGGCCGCGGCGAGCAATGCATCGGATGGACCGGGACCCCTCCGCCCCGGCAAGTCGTCAGGACGACTTCAGCGTGCCCTTGGGCAGCACCTGCTGCACGGCACCCTTCTGCAGCTTGATCATCACGTTCGGCGCGATTTCGACCGTGATGAAGCTCTCACCCACGTCGGCCACCTTGCCGGCGATGCCACCGTTGGTGACCACCTCGTCGCCCTTGGACAACGCCGCCACCATGGTGCGGTGTTCTTTCTGGCGCTTCATCTGCGGACGAATCATCAGGAAATAGAACACGACGAACAGCAGGATCAGCGGCAGGAACGTCATGATCGGGTTCGGTGCCTGGGCTGCGCCGGCGGCCGGAGCGGCCTGAGCGATCACGAAGGACGTCGTAAGATTCATCAGCTTGTCTCGTAAGTAGCGGTTCCAACGGGAATTTCCGTCGAAACCTGATAAAAGATCGTGGATTATGCCATGCGCCCCCGGGGCCTGCATGCGTCACAAGAACCGTCCGCCAAGGGGTTGGCGGCGGCCGATGGCAATTCCAAGGGGCTGGACCGGGGCGGCAGGCAGATGGTTCCCCGATCGCGGCATGCCGCCCTTCCGGCGCCAACCGGCATGGAGCCGCTTATGGCGTCAGGCCACAACGCCGCCCTGGCGGCGGGCATAGAACTCCGCCACGAAGTCGTCCAGCTGACCCGCCGCGATAGCGTCGCGCAGACCCGCCATCAGGCGCTGGTAGTGACGCAGGTTATGCATGGTCGCCAGCTGGCTGCCCAGAATCTCATTGCAACGATCCAGGTGGCGCAGATACGCGCGGCTGAAGCCGTTGCTGCACGCGTAGCAATCGCAGCCTTCCTCGATCACCCGGGTATCCAGCGCGTACTTGGCATTGCGGATACGCAAAGTGCCCTCGTTGGTGAACAGGAAGCCATTGCGCGCATTGCGGGTAGGCATGACGCAATCGAACATGTCGATGCCGCGGCGCACCGCTTCCACGATGTCCTCCGGCCGACCCACGCCCATCAGGTAGCGCGGTCTGTCCTGCGGCAACAGGGGCACCGTGAAGTCCAGCGCATGGTTGCGCTCAGCCTCCGGCTCGCCCACGGCGAGGCCGCCCACCGCGTACCCGTCGAAGCCGATCTCGATCAGGCCCTCCGCCGAACGACGGCGCAGGTTTTCGTACACGCTACCCTGCACGATGCCGAACAGCGCATTGGGGTTCTTCAGGTCGTTGAAGGCGCGGCGCGAACGCTCGGCCCAGCGCAGGCTCAGTTCCATCGAGGTGGAGGCGACCTTTTCGGTGGCCGGGTACGGCGTGCACTCGTCAAAGATCATCACCACGTCCGAATCCAGCACCTTCTGGATCCGCATCGATTCTTCCGGCGAGAGAAACACCTTGGAGCCGTCCACCGGCGAAGCGAACGCCACGCCTTCCTCGGTGATCTTGCGCTTGTGCGCCAGCGAGAACACCTGGAAACCGCCCGAATCGGTGAGGATGGGTTTGTCCCAGCCGATGAATTTGTGCAGGCCACCGAACTGCTCCACCACGTCGAGACCGGGGCGCAGATACAGGTGGAAGGTGTTGCCCAGGATGATTTCAGCGCCGATCTCGCGGACATCCCGCGGCGTCATCGCCTTCACCGAGCCATAGGTACCCACCGGCATGAAGGCCGGCGTTTCCACCGTGCCGCGGTCAAACGTGAGGCGGCCGCGACGGGCCGCGCCATCGGTGGCCTGGAGTTCGAAGGTCATGGAAGTCATCGGCGCATTATCGCCGGTTACGACGTTTCGTGCTTTGTCCGCCTGAACGCCGGCCCCCTCCACCCACCCGAAGCCAGCGGCGGCGCGCGGGCTTCAGCCGCCCTGCGGCAAGATCAACATGGCGTCGCCATAGGAGAAAAAGCGGTATTTCTGCTCCACCGCATGGCGGTAGGAGGCCAGCATGAAATCCCGCCCGGCCAACGCGGACACCAGCATCAGCAGGGTCGATTGGGGCAAGTGGAAGTTGGTGAGCAGGCCGTCGATGCTGCTGAACTTGTAGCCCGGAAAAATGAAGATCTGGGTTTCGCCGGCAAAGGGCTGCAATTCGCCATCGCGACTGGCACTCTCCAGCGCGCGCACCACCGTGGTACCCACGGCGAACACGCGACCACCCGCGGCGCGCGTGCGGCGTATCTGCTCCACCAGGCCAGCCCCCACGTTAAGCCACTCGCGGTGCATCTGGTGATCCTTGATGTCGTCCGCGCGCACCGGCTGGAAGGTGCCCGCTCCCACATGCAAGGTCACATAGCCGAACTGGATGCCGCGTTCACGCAGCAGCGCCAGCGTGGCTTCGTCGAAATGCAGCCCGGCGGTGGGCGCGGCCACCGCGCCCGGCGAGCGGGCAAACACGGTCTGATAGCGCTCCATGTCGCTGGCATCGGCGTGGCGCTCGATGTATGGCGGCAAGGGCATTTCCCCCAGGCGCAGCAGCAGGCGCTCCAGCGGATCAGGCGATTCAAAGCGCAGTTGGAAGAAGGGCCCCTCACGCCCCAGCACCACGGCAAAGCTGCCGTCCGCCAGTTCGATACGGCCACCTTCCTTGGGCTTTTTGCTCACGCCCAACTGCACGGTGGCCTCGTGTGTACCGGTCACGCGCTCAATCAGGATCTCGACCGCCCCGCCGCTTTCCTTGCGCCCGTACAGGCGCGCCGGTAGTACGCGGGTGTCGTTGAAGACCAGCAGGTCACCCTCGCGCAGGAACTGCGGCAGGTCACGGAACATGCGGTCCTGCCGCGTCTGGCCGTCCACATCCAGCACCAGCAGGCGGCTGGCCGAACGCTCGGCCAAGGGTGCCTGGGCAATCAGCTCGGGGGGCAGCTCGAAATCGAAATCGGTCTTCTTCACGGCAGGGCGCTTGCGTCGAATAGGCCATTATCGCGCAAAGCGCGGGGCGACGCCCCGCGCCCGGGCCAAAGCCTCAGTGCGAGCCGCCGTTGGCGCGCCGGCGGCGACGCCACACCCAGGCACCAAATGCCACCATCACCAACGCAAGAACCGCCACCTCATAGGGCAAGTAGCGCCGCACCGCGTGACGGACCGCAGCCACCTGCTGCGTGCGCTGCAATTGGCGGGCGCGGTCAAAATCAGGCTCCTCGCAATCGCGGCCGAAGTCCTCCGCCCAGTCCACATAGGGACCCTGCTTCACATAGCGCGCATACAGGGCATCGGCGCGTTGCAGGCGCTCCGGCACACCCTTGGGCTTCTCCTCGCCCCAGCCCTGATAGTTGTCTTCGTAATCCGGAGGACCGTCCTGCATCCAGCCCGTGGCCTGGCAAAGCACCGCAGCAAAGGCCTGCGAGCGCGGCGGCAGCAGATCAGCGGCGGCGCTGGCCTCGTCGGCGGCAATGTAGCGATAGTGGAAGCGGCGCTCCGGCTTGGCCACGCTGTCGGCATAACGCTGGCGTTCGCCATCGGTCACGAACCCCTGCTTGAGCGATTCGGCGGCCTGCCCGCTGCCACCCTGGAACCCGCCACCGTTGTCGGTGTAATCGGGGCCCTGCTCGTAGCCCAGGATTTCCATGCCGTCCTCGCGTGCGATCTTCGCCGCGGCGTAAAGCCCCTGCGCACGACCGATACGGGTCCAGGCATGCTCGCCTTCATGCAAAGCCTTTGCATAGGCCGCAGCCTTGCTGCGCAAGGTCGTTGCCTGGGGCTTGCCTTCGTCGTCATAGCTGGCGAAGCGCGGATCGCCATCGACGGGGAAATACGCCTGCGCTTCGTCATAGCGCCCGGCGCGCATCAGGCGGCGCGCCAGCAGCCAGCGCAGGTTATCGCCCAGCGGGCGCTGATTGCGGTAATAGCCCTCCTCGTCCTTGCCCTTGGGCGGCACCGGGGTGGCGGGGGCACGGGCATCGACAAAGGTCTTGAGCTCATCCACCGTAAGCACGCGCTCAGCAACATAGTTGGCATCGTTGCCATAGCCGTAGCCGCCACCGTCACCCTCCTCGTCATAGAGGTTGCCGTCGCCGCCCACGCCTTGCGCGGCGTCGTAAAGGTGACCCAGCGCCTCGACGTATTCGCCGCGAGCAAGCGCCAGCACGCCTCGCTCGCCGGTAAGCAGTTGCACGTTGCCCGGCTCCAGGGCGGGCTGCGCTTGGCCGGCCTTGGGGAAGGCCTTGGCCGCTGCCGCGTAGGCCGCACTGGCGGCCGCCAGGTCGCCCTTTTGCAATGCGAGTTTGGCGCGCACCCAATCGGCCAGCGGACCGCTGGCCTTGGCCGCGAAATTCGCGGCCACGTCGTAGTGACCGGTTTCGTAGGCCAGCGCGGCCAGACGATCGGCGCCGCTAACCTTGTGCAGGCCGCGCTGCTCGATCGCCTGCATCAGCGTCGCCAGACGCGGATCGGGCTTGCTCGCCTCGCCGCTGACGGAGTCGATGCTGCCGCCGCCAAGGCGCGCCAGCGCGTAGGCCACCAGCATGCGCTGCGCCACCGGGCCATCGATCAGCCCGGCCAACTGCGACGGCGTGCGCAACGTTTGATCGGCCAGGACCACCAGCGATTGCACGCCGCTGTCCGAACCGTAGCCCGCCTGTGCGGCGTACAACGTAATGGCGCGCTTGAGATCGGCCACGGCGATACCGTCGCCACAATGATTCTGAGAGTCGTTGAGGTTGTCCCAACTGCACTGCTCGCCGGCACTGTAGAGATACAGACGCGCTTCCTCGCCAAAACTGGCCACGGCCAGCGCCTGCGCATCGTCAGCGCCGGCTACCGCGCGCGTGCGGGCCAGCTCGAAGGCCTTGGCAGCCTCGCTGCGCGCGTGCTGGAACGCCGTCGCATCGCCGGCCGCTTTCATCTGCTCGGCATGGATGCGCCCCAGCATGAAGGCTGCCCACACGCCGCGCAGCTTGGCCTGCTCAGGCGGCAGCGCCAACACTTCCTCGAAGCGCGCTGCCGCGTCATCCAGCCGCTCCTGCGCAAAGGCCACCGCGCCCGCCGTATAGGCGCGCAAATCGGCCGGCAGATCTTTGCCTTGGGCATAGGCTTCATCGGCGCTGTCGAGCTGACGCAGGGCGGCCACCCGTTCCGCCTGCGCGGTACTCAAACCCAAGGTCTTGGCCTGCGCAGCGGCGTCGGGCGCCGATGCATCCCCGCCACCCGACGGAGCGGCCACCAGCTTGTCGGTCGGCTCCAACAGGTGCATCGCCTCGAAAGCGAAGCTGTTCTGCGGGGTTGCCTTGAGCGTATCGGCGCGGTGATCGAGCAACTGGTTGGGGAACATCGGGCCACAGGCCCAGGCCACGGCACCCGCGAGCGAGGTGAGCAGGCCAGCGACGATCCATGAGCGCTTGTACATGAGGTTACCTGTCAACGGGGCGCTCCGCGCCCGATATCGCGAAGTATGCGGCAGCAGCGTGGCAACGTCGCGTCAGCGGGCGCGCCCTGCTTCAATATGCAACGCCGCCGTACCGTCGCAACGCAACCAGCCAATGGCCAGCTGGCGACCGGCGCGCAGCAGGCCGCCCCGAGCGCGCTGCAGGAACAGCCCGTGATCCGAACGCTGCAAGGTATACCCATTGGCGCCATCGGCCAGCGAGCAGGCCGCATCCAGGCGCACCAACGACGGCAGCGGCACATCGGCATTGCCCGCGTTGATCAACACCAGATCGCGCAGCGATGCCTGCCGCGCCGCGCGCACCTGGGCCAACAGGGAAATGCGCAGCGGCTGATGCAGAAGGACGGCACGCCAGGTCGCCATGCTCCAGGCGCGCGTATCGTCGTCGGTAGGCAGACGGAACCACACGATGCCGGCCAGCCCGGGCGGCGCATCCGCCTGCAGGGTGTTCAAAAAGCCCTGCATGGCGACGGGGTCGGCAAACAACTCGTTGGCGTCGCTTGCGCCGCTCAGCGTCGGCCGCTCGCTTTCGATAGCGGCCACCCGCCCTTGGTCGTCCCAACTCACGCGCGTGCCATAGGCCGGCAGGGCCACCCGCCAAGGCGAATGCACCCGCTTCGCAAAGGCGGCGATCCATGCGTGCGCGCGCTGCGGATCGAACAGGCCGGCGCGCGGCGACTGCACGGCATGCACCTGCAGAACGGCTTCGTCCACCTGTGCGAGCAGCGTCTCCAGTTGCGTGCTATCGAGCCAGGTGGGCAGCGCGGTGATCGAAAGACGTACACGCGTGCCCAAGGTGGGGCGCAGCGCAGCGAGAAAATGGGCGTAGGCCGGCAGGCGCGAGGTCGCGCAATCGTGATCGATCTCCACGCCTGCCGGCGATAGTCCCCGCTGACGCCATTCCGTCACCACGCCATCCACGCCGTCGATGAGGGCTTGTTCGTCCCAGCGGTCGAGCTGGCCTTCGATGCGCACCACCGCAATGACCGGCTTGCCGCTCGCCGCCAGCGCCGCCGCGTCGGGCCGCATGGTGTGCCATTGCCCGTGCACGTCCACTTCGGCGGCGAGCACGCGCCAGGTCTGCACCGCGTCCTGGCTGGCGTGCAGCGCGTCGGCCAGGGCGGGCGTCCACTGCCGTTGCCAGACATAGGCGTCGTTGCCCAGGGACTCATGCTTCTTCGCGCAGCCGCTCGACAACATGGCAATCAGCACGATGAGCAGCCACGCGGGCAGTCGAATGGAACAAGCGAGCGGATGCGGCAAGGCCAGCCTCGCGAACGGTGTGGGCCTGCTATTGCAGCCGATCCCTGCGCCGCTGGCTACAGCCAGCCCTTTTGCCGGGCCAATCGGTACGCCTCGATCCGGTTGGCCACCCCCAGCTTGCCGATGGCCTCGGACAGATAATTACGCACCGTGCCATGGGACAGGTTGAGCTGGCTGGCGATGTCAGTGGCCGACTGGCCCTCGCCGGCCAGCCGCAAGACCTGCCGCTCGCGGTCATTGAGCGGGTCGGCCTCCGACCAGGCTTCGAGCGCGAGTTGCGGATCGATCGCCCGGCCGCCGCGATGAACCGTGCGCAGCGCCTCGGCCAACCGTTCGGCCGGCGCGTCTTTCAGCAGATAGCCCGAAACGCCCGCATCCAACGCCCGACGCAGAAAACCGGGGCGCGCAAAGGTGGTCACGATGATGATCTTGATGGGCATCTCGTGGCGCTGAATGCGCTGCGCCAACTCCAGTCCAGTCAAACCGGGCATTTCGATGTCGGTAACCAGCACATCGGGCTTGAGGCGCTGCAGGTCGCGCCAGGCGGCTTCGCCGTCCGCGGCGGAACCCAGCACTTCGATGTCCGATTCCAGGTTGAGCAGCGCCGACAGCGCGCCGCGCACCATCGCCTGATCTTCGGCCAGGGTGACGCGGATCATGCGGCGCTCCTGTCCACCGCCTGCGTGGCGTTGACGTGAGGAAGCGTCACACGAACCGTCAGCACCGTGCCATGACGCGATGGCGAGTCGATATGAAGGCTGCCACCCAGCGCGCGCACACGCTCACGCATGCCGCTGACGCCGTTGCCGTGCGCGGCCAGGCCGCCACACCCATCATCACTGATCTGCATCTCGAATCGATCCTTGCCCACGGTGAAAATCGCCTGCGCCGAACCCGCTTTTGCGTGGCGATGAATATTGGTAACCGCCTCGCGCAGCACCAGCGCCAGCGGCGCCTCGATGTCCTCGGGCAGCGCGATCTCGTTCGGCAGTTCGCCCTGAAAACGCACGCCTGAGGCCTCCAGCATCAGGCGCGCGGAGATCAGCTCGGCCGCGAGATCGCCCCGGCGCATGCCCGTGACTGCTGCGCGCACCTCGCCCAGGGCATGCCGCGCCACTCGTTCTACCTCTTCCATCTCGCGCTGGGCACGCGGCGGATCGATCAATGCCAGCCTGCGCGCCAACTCGGACTTGATGGTAACCAGCGACAACGTATGCCCAAGCAGATCGTGCAGGTCGCGACCGATGCGCTCGCGCTCGGCCACCGTCGCCAGGCGACGCACTTCGTCCTGGGAAAGGCGCAACTGGGCGTCGCGGCGCTGGTTGTTGAGGCGAAGATAATGACCAAAACCCGATACCGCCGAGACAAATCCCACCAGCAGCATCAGCCAGGGCGATACATGCATGGCGACCGCCAGTGGCACGGTCGCCAGCGCCAGCAATACAAAGGCCAGCAACCAGCGGCGCAGCGAATGCATATAGGCAAAGCACATGCTGGACGAAACCACATAGCCCAGCGCCACGCCGTTGTATGGCCACAACAACAGCCCCAGCGCACCGATACCCGCGGCGTACCAGGGCAAACGGCGATACGGCCCGGCATACACCTGGCGGTGCAGGTACACATAGACGGGCACCGAAAGCGCCGTGGGCAGCAGCCAGCGCGACCAATGCGACGAGTCGGCGGTCAACGGGCCGACGAACAGCGCAACGATCCACACCAGACTCGCGAACGCCTCCCAGCGCAGATAGCTCGATGCGCCGAGTTGTCCGAACAACGAGTCGGGATGCGGCTTGAGCCAGCCGATCATGACGCGTGGCGCTCCTGTTCCGGCCAGCCATCGCCCTGCCCGTGCGCTTCCGCGCCGTCGCCCACCAGGGTCAAACGCGCGCGCAGCGGTACCCGGATGCTCAGCCGCGTACCTTTGCCGCGGGGGGAGTCCACCGCCAAGCTTCCGCCCAGTGCACGCACACGCTCATGCATGCCGCTAAGACCGTTACCGTGGCTATCGATGCCGCCGCGCCCGTCGTCCTCGATGCCCATCTGCAAGACATTGGCAACCACGACCACCGATACGCGCGCCTTGCGCGCTTGTGCATGCCGGGCGATGTTGGTTATCGCTTCGCGCAGCACCAATGACAATGCGCGCTCCACCTCTCCCGGCAGAGAAGGTGGCAGCTCGCCGCTTTCCAATTCCACCGCCGAAGCGCCCAGCATCAACCGTGCCGCCGCCAGCTCGGCGGCGAGGTCCGTGGCGCGAATGCCGCTGACCGCCGAGCGCACTTCCGACAGGGCGTGCCGCGCCACCTTTTCCGCCTCTTCCATCTCACGGCGCGCCGCTTCGCTGTCACGATCGAACAGCTTGCGCGACAACTCCAGCTTCAAGGTAATCAGGCTGAGCGTGTGACCCAGCAGGTCGTGCAGATCCCGCCCTATGCGTTCGCGCTCGGCCAGCGCGGCAAGGCGACGCACTTCGTCTTGCGAAAGGCTCAGCTCCAGTTCCTTTTGGTCCGCATGGCGCTCGGCATTTACCACCAGCCCCACGATGACCGTGGTGACGGGCATCCATACCACCGCCTGCCACGGGTACTTCAACAACCAGACCTCGACCAGGCATATCGCGTTCAGGCCGGCGAGTGCCAGCAGATAGCTGCGCAAGCTCATGCGACACGTGCACAGCATCACGCAGCCATACACAAAGTAGGTAAGCCCACTGGGATACCAGGGCAACGTGACGAAGGTCAGCATCACCAGCGCTAGCGCATAGCGGTAGGCTACCTGTTGAGAGGCGGTGCAGCACTTGGCGTATAGGAACAGGAACGTCGGATAGCTCAGCAGCGTGCCCAGCGCCCAGCCCCAGGTGAAGCCATCGAACATGGGGATGATGAATACCCACACCGACCAGAGCAGGTGCACGGCGTTGAGCCAGGGAGATCGGGCACGGCGCAGGTCGCGGGCGACCAGGGAATCGGGCGCGGGGACAAACCAGTTTTTCAACAGCTGACGCACCACACGCTCTCCCCCGGCCACCAACCACGGTCCATCGTACTTCAACCGACCCGGCGCAGGCGGCGAGCCGCCAGCATGAAAAACACCAGGCCATAACCCGCCAACGCCAGCACGTGCGGCCACAAGGCGTCCTTGCCCAAACCCACCGCGCTCAGCGCCAGCGGCTGCAGGTGCGCACTGGGCCAGATCGGCGCCAGCCGCTGCAATGTGGCGGGCAGCATGGCAAGGGGAATCCACAGGCCCGACAGGAACGACATGGGTAGATAGATGAGGTTGAGTACACCAGGCGCGCCCTGTCCTTTGACGTATGCGCCGACCAACATGCCCAGCGCGCAAAACGGAAGTACACCCAACATGCCGGTGAGCAGCAACCGCATCCCCTGGCCGGCGCTCAACGGCACATGACCCAAACCGGTCGCCATGGCGAGCAACAGCAATACCACCCCACCGGCCGCCAGCATCGCCATCAGCATCTTGCCCAGCAGATAGGCCCCGGGCGGCATCGGCAAGGCACGCTTGAGCGTCAGCAGACCGTTCTCGCGCTCGGCCGCCAGCGATACGCCAAAGCCAAACAAGCCAGGGCTCATCACGCCGAAGACGGCGTAGCTCGCCAGCAGGTAACGCGGCACGTCACCGGGTGCATTGTGGTTCATCACAATGCCGAACAGCAGGTAGAACATGGTGGGGAAAAGCATCACCGGCAACATAAAGCCCGGTGCGCGCAGATAGCGCAGGCACTCACTGCGTGCTTCGGCGACATAGGCGCCAAGCACGCGTTGCCAGGGCATGGCGTGGTCGATCGAGCGCGGCGCGTCCGCAACATGCAAGGTATTCATCAGGCGGCCTCCCGTTCCTGCGCCAGCTCGTTGGTCAACGCGGTGAACGCTTCGGCCAGGCCGGCACGCGTCACCTCCAGGCCAGACAGTTGCGGATCGGCATCCAGCAGGCGCCGCAGCACATGCTCGGCGGCATCGGTGCGAATACTCAGGCTGCCACCCTCCCGCTCGGCACCGGTGACGCGCGGCCATGCGGCGACGGCCTCGGCATCGAGGTCGGTAACGCAGCGAATGCGCGTGAGCGATACGCGTGAGCGCAACTCGTCCACGCTGCCATCGCTCACCACGCGCCCGTTCGCCAATACCACCACGCGCTGCGCCAAGGCCTCTGCCTCCTCCAGGTAATGGGTGGTCAGCACTACGCTGCATCCTTCCGCGACCAGTCGGCGAATGGATGTCCAAAGTCGTTGGCGTGCATCGATGTCCATGCCCACGGTAGGTTCGTCCAGAAACAACAGCTCCGGCCGGCCGCACAACGCAAGGGCAAATTGCACACGGCGCTGCTCGCCGCCCGACAGCTTGGCGTAACGTCGATCGAGGTACTGGGCGATACCCGCCAGCTCCACGGTTTCCTCCAGCGTGCGCGGCGCCGGGTAGTAGCTCATGGTGAGTGCAAGCAACTCCGAAACCCGCAACGTGGCCGGCAGCGCTGCCTGTTGCAGCATCACCCCGATACGGCGACGCGCGGCGATATCCTGCGGATCGCGGCCGAACAGTTCGACGCGTCCGGCATCGGCGCGAACCAGGCCTAGCAACAGCCCGATGGTGGTGCTCTTGCCCGCACCGTTAGGCCCCAGCAAGGCGAGCAATTCGCCGCGCTGCAACATGAGATTCAACCCGTCCACGGCGGTTAAACCGTCGTAACGTTTGATCGCGCCAGCCAGGCTGGCGACCACGGCGACCGTAGCTGTCATAACCCCTCCTTGTGGCTTGCCATGCTAGGCAGCGCAAGGGTTTGACCACAGTCGCCAGCGTCAGCCGGCGCGGGTGACAAGCGTCACGTGGGGTACCGGCCGACAAGCGGCCGCGCTATGCTCGGACGGTCGTTGCGTTGCCACATCCGTGATGGATCGCAATGCGACAAGGCCCGCACAGGCCAGGAGCGCGCACGATCAGGCGCTTCCACCATGCATTCGTTGACACGTCGACGCGCATGCCATCGGGACGGCAGGCCAGTCGACCTTGAAGGAGGAACCCATGGGCGTGATTGATCAGCTGCGCGAACTGCGCGAATTCGGCGGCGCTCCGCTGACGACCGGACTCGACGACGCCAGCATCGAGCGTTTCGCGAGCAGCCACCCGGCGCTTGCGCAGGCGATTGAAGAAGCCGTTGCGCGTCATCGCGAACTGCGTGCCGAACTGGGTGATTTCCTCAAGCTGGATGAGACCGAGCAACTGGCGAAGACGCAGGCCGAGTTCGTCAATTTCTACCCGGACGATGCCATCAACCCGTACTTGCCGGCCGCTGCGCGCGGTCCGTGGGTGGTGAGCTTCAAGGGTGCGGTGATCCACGACAACGGCGGCTACGGCATGCTGGGTTTCGGTCACAACCATCCGGCCATCGATGCCGCGCTGGCGCGCCCGCAGGTGATGGCCAACGTGATGACACCGAGCATCTCGCAGATGCGCTTCACCCAGGCGATGGATCGTGAACTGGGTCGTCACCGCGGCGGCAATCCGTATACGCGCTATCTCGCGCTCAACTCCGGCTCCGAGGCCGTGGGGCTGGCCTGCCGCATCGCCGACGTCAATGCCAAGCTGATGACCGACGCCGGTGGCCGCTATGCCGGTCGCACCATCAAGCGCGTGGCGGTCAAGGGCGCGTTCCATGGCCGTACCGACAAGCCGGCGCTGTATTCCGATTCCACCCGCAAAACCTATCTGCAGCACCTGGCCAGCTATCGCAACGAAGACACGCTGATTACCGTGGCGCCGTACGACCTGGCCCAGCTTGAAGCGGTATTCGCCGAGGCGGACAAGCAAGGCTGGTTCATCGAGGCGATGTTCCTCGAGCCGGTGATGGGCGAAGGCGATCCGGGCCGCGCGGTCACGCCGGAGTTCTATCAGCGTGCCCGTGCGCTCACCGCCGAACACGGCACCCTGCTGATGGTCGATTCGATCCAGGCCGGCTTGCGCGCCCACGGCGTGTTGTCGATCACCGACTACCCGGGCTTCGAGAAGCTCGCGCCGCCGGACATGGAAACCTTCTCCAAAGCGCTCAACGCCGGTCAGTATCCCCTGTCCGTGCTGGCCGTGACCGACGCGACCGCGCAGCTGTACCGCAAGGGTATCTACGGCAACACCATGACGGCCAATCCGCGCGCGCTCGATGTGGCGCTGGCCACGCTGGGCGAGCTTAGCGATGAGGTGCGCCAGAACATCCGCGAACGCGGCAAGGAATTCGTCGACAAGCTCAATGCGCTCAAGAACGAGCTGGGTGGCCTGATCACCAAGGTGCAAGGCACCGGCCTGCTGTTCTCGTGCGAACTGGCACCGGAGTTCAAGTGCTATGGCGCCGGCTCCACCGAGGAATACATGCGCGAGCGCGGCGTGGGCGTGATTCATGGCGGCACCAACTCGCTGCGCTTCACGCCGCACTTCCTGGTGACCAGCGCCGAAGTGGATCTGGTGGTGTCGCATGTGCGTCAGGCCCTGCTGGAGGGGCCCCGCAAGCTCAAGGCTGAAGCGGCCTGAGCAAACCGCAGACCCGCGTCGCCTGCCCATGGCAGCGATGCGGGTCGTTCGCCAAGGCCAAAACGCAAATTGCTTCGCAATCGGCAGCGATATCGCAATTTCTTCGCAAAAGTGTCGCAATAACCTACTAGCTTGCTCCCCGATGGGGTCCACCCCGGACCCTGGGAAGGGAGTGGTCAATGAAACCCATGCATGTTCGGCGCGCCCTTTGGGGTGCGCTGCTGATCGTCCTGTCGGCGACCTCCGCACAAGCGGCCGACCTCAGCATCAGTCAATTTCGCGTACGCGGCCCCGCCGGGGGCAACGACGAATTCGTCGAACTGTTCAACAGCAGCCGCAAAGCGCTGGACCTTTCCGGCTATAAGCTCAATGCCTCCAACGCGAGCGGCACCGCCGGCACGCGCCTCACCTTGCCCAGCGGCACTTCCATCGCCTCGGGCTGCTACCTGCTGCTCACCAACGGCGCCAGCGGCGGCTACTCCGGCAGTGTGGCCGGCGACATCAAATACAGCACCGGCGTTACAGACGATGGCGGCCTGGCGATTCTCGACGGCAGCGGCCAGCTGATCGACCAGGTGGGCCTCTCCGCCGGCTCGGCCTATAAGGCCGGCACGCCACTGGCGTCGCTGGGCAGCAGCAACGCCGACAAGGGGTACGGCCGCAAGATCGACAGCGCCGGCCTGCCACGCAACACCGGCGACAACCAGGCGGATTTCGACGTGGTGTCGCCCACCGCGCCGCACAACAGCGCGAGCACCTGCGTAGTCATGGGGCAGGCGTTCTCTATCGCCGACGCCAGCGCCACCGTGCGTGGGGCGGCGAACGTCAACATGCCATTCACCATCACGCTGAGCCAACCGGCGCCTAGCGGCGGCGTGAGCGTGCATGCCACCACCGTCGATGGCACCGCCACCGTCGCCAACGGCGACTACGAACCAGTCGATACCACCCTTACTATCGCCGAAGGGCAGACTCAGGTCGGCTTCCATGTCGTGGTGCACGGCCGTACCTCGGCGAGCGACGACAAGGCGTTCGAGATCAAGCTCAGCCAGCCCAGCGGCAACCTCCCGCTGGCGCGCGACACCGCAATGGGCGCGATCCTGTATGACATCCCGGTGGCCGCCGAGATCTGGCAGATACAAGGCCGCGAGCAGATCTCGCCGCTCGTCGGTAAATCGGTGAAGACCACCGGCAACATTGTCACGGCCGTCGGCCCGAACGGGTTCACCATGCAGACGCCGGATGCCCGCGCCGACGCCGACCCGTTGACCTCCAACGGCATCTACGTGTTTACCGCAAGCAAGCCGGCCGTCAGCGTGGGCGATGTGGTGAACGTCGATGCCACGGTCGACAATTACTACCGCCTCACCGAATTGAAGAACGCCACCGTGGTGGTAACGGCCCGCGGCAGTCGCCTGCCGGCGCCGGTGAAGTTCGGCGATGCGATCCCCTCCTCCGATCCGGACAAGCTTTCCTGCGGCGCCACCAATTTCCAGTGCTACGTCGGCATGCGCGTAGTGATAGAGAACGGCATGGTCAACACCGGCAACAAGCGCTTCAGCGGTCAGCCGTATGCCGAAGTGAGCATCACCGCCAATGGCAAACGATCGCTGCGCCTGCCGGGCGTACGTTATGGCGTGCAGGTGCCCGCGGGCGTGCAGCTGCCCAACTGGAGCGGCAACCCGGAAGTGTTCAAGATGAACACGGCGGACTTCGGAGCCGTACCGGCCAATACGCCACTGGTCGCCGGCTCCACCTTCCGCGCGGAAGGCGTGATCTCGTATGACTTCGGTGCCTACACCTTCATCCCCACATCCATCACGCTCAAGCACGCGGCGGAGATGCCACGCGCGGTGTCGCCTACCGCGCCGTACGCACTGCGCATCGGCGCCTTCAATACCGAGCGTTTCTGCGACAGCAATTTCAATACCACATTCACCTGTAGCGGCAACAGCAAGGAACCGACCGACGTCGAGGTTGCGCTGAAAACGCAGCGTCTGTCCGCCTATATCGGCAGCGTGCTGAAACTGCCGGATGTGTTGTCGGTGGAGGAAGTGAAGAGCTTGCCGCTGTTGCAAGGGCTGGCTCGCCAATTGAGCGACGACTACCGCGCCAAATACGAGGCTTACCTGCTGCCCGGGCACGATCCAAGCGGCATCAATGTGGGCTTCCTGGTGCGCAGCGACCGCGTGCGCGTGGTGTCGATACAACAGCTGGGCGCCGATGAGCGTTGGGACGACAACGGCCAGAACAGTTTCCTGCACGATCATCCGCCGCTGCTGCTCACCGCCGAGGCGCGCGGTCTGCGCTTCCACGTGATCTCGGTGCATATGAAAGCGCGCACCAACGTGGACAAGGACGACAGCACCGCCGTGCGCGATCGTCAGAAGCGCTTCCTGCAAGCCAGCTCGCTGGCCCGCCAGGTACAGCGCCTGCAAACCGTCGCGCCGTGGCAACCGCTGCTGGTCGTGGGCGACTTCAATGCCTATCAATTCAGCGACGGCTGGGTCGATGTGGTCGGACTGATCTCGGGCAAGTACAAGGACAGCGAGAACCAGCTCAAGTTGGGCAAGAATCTCGTCTATCCGGCGCTGTGGAACGCGGTGGAATCGGTGCCGCAGAACGATCGCTACTCGTTCCTGTTCACCGAGAAGTTCGGGCCGATCCAGGGTTACACCCAGGCGGGAACCGGCAACTCCGGACGCGAGGTGCCGACCGTGCAAGTGCTCGATCATGCGCTGCTCAACCCGGTGGCCCGACTGCGCCTGCTGAAGATGCAGTACGGTCGCGCGGATCTGGATGCCCCGGCACAGGCGATCGCCGATGCCGCCACCGCGACCGACGCGAGCAAGGCCATCGGCGTGTCCGATCATGACGGCTTGGTGGTCGACCTGTGGGTGCCCGGCCTGCCCCATGGGCCGGGCCACGGCACGCACGGGCGCGACGACCATCCGCATGGCCATGAGCGCAACGATGACCGCGGCGAGGAACACGGCCGGGGCCACTGAGGTCTTCAGCCTTCACGGAGGCCACGCCCGGCGACGGGCGTGGCCTTTTGTTTTGAGGGGCGGCTGAACACATCGCGCAACAGGCCGGGATGCCCCCTCCCATCGCATGCGTTCGCAGGCATAGACTGATACGGCCGGCACTCGCCGGTCATCCAGGAGGGTACCCGCATGTCTTCGCGTTTGAGCCTGATGGTCGCCAGCCTCGCGCTGGCTTTTGCCGCTTCCACCGCTTTCGCCGCACCGCAGGCCGACAGCAGCGCCCCTGCCAAGAACGCCCAGCAACAGCGCATGACCGACTGCAACAAGCAGGCGACGGGTAAGACCGGCGATGAACGCAAAGCGTTCATGAGCAGCTGCCTCAAGGGCGAATCGGCCGCACCGACCAAGATGACCCAGCAGGAGAAGATGAAGTCCTGCAACGCCGACCCACAGGCCAAGAGCCTCAAGGGCGACGCCCGCAAGCAGTTCATGAGCCACTGTCTATCCGGAGATGCCGCGCCGGCTGCCGCGCACTGATCGCGTTACCGCCACGAGGGCGCCGGTAATGACCGGCGCCCTGCTCTGGCCGTTCATGTCCCGTGATCGCCAACCGCTTTTTATCGACGCTTAAGCGGTGCCGGTTATGCTTCGCGCTCATTGCCTTTCAGGGATTCACCGCCGACATGCGCCTCTAAGCCACTCGCCTGCCGACTGACTGCCGCCTTTCATGGCGAGTCTTGTCCGGCCTCGAGTGACAGGGCGGTCGACATCCCTCGCGCGCGCATCGCGCCAGCCCCCTGTCGTATGCCACATCTCTTTCGGAGAGGTCTATGACAGCCATCGCCATCATCGCGCGACAACTTGGTTTTGCGCCGGTCGGCCATGACCCCGTTTTCAACGAAATCGACGCTACCTATGCCACCGGCCGGCACGCCCTGGTCGGGCGCAACGGCAGCGGCAAGTCACTGTTGGCCCGCGTGCTCGCCGACGAACTCGCGCCGACGCAGGGCCACGTAACGCGCCACATGGATATCGCCTACCTGCCGCAACGATGGACCTCGTTCACCGGCAGCGTCGCGTCAGCGCTTCGCCTCGACGATAAGCTTGACGCCCTGCGACGCATCGAAGCCGGCAGCACGGACCCCATGGACTTTCACGTGCTGGGCGATGACTGGTCCGTGAGGGAACGTGCCCGCCACTGGCTCGACGACGCCGGACCGCCCAACGATCTCGCCCGCCCCTGGGCAAGCCTCAGCGGCGGCGAGCGTGTGCGACTGCGGTTGGCGCAGATGTTCGCCTTGGCGCACCATTTCCTGATACTCGACGAGCCTGGCAATCATCTCGACCAATGCGGCCATCGATGGTTACGGGAACGTCTCGCCGCACACACGGGTGGCTACCTGCTGGTCAGCCATGATCGCCACCTGCTCGCCGATGTCGAAAGCATCGACGAGTTGTCTCCACGGGGCCTGCGCCGCCATGGAGGTAGCTACGCAAGCTATGCGGCCCATCGCGAAACCGAGTCACAGGCAGCCGAACGCCAGCTGGATCAGGCGCGCCGCGAACACAGAGCCTTGGAGCAAAGACAACAGCAAGAGCGCCAACGCCTGACGCAACGTCAACAGAAAGCGGGTCGCGAACGCGCGAATGCCAATATGCCCACCATTCTGCTCGACAGGCGCAAGCAGCGCTCGCAAGACACCGGTGCCCGCCTGCTCGCGGCACAGCGGGCACAACGGGCGCGCCTGCTGGCACACGTTCTCCAGGCGCGCGAACACGTGGACATGCATCGCGTCCATCGCTTCGACCTCGGCCACCAAGCGGCTACCCACGCCTCGCTCCAGCTCGAAGGTGCGATACCGCCGCACGGGCACGACCAACCGATCGACCTTCACCTCACTCCCGGCAAACGCCTCCATCTGCATGGCGATAACGGCAGCGGAAAATCGAGCCTGCTGGCGGCCATCAGCGGACACCGGCCGCTGCGCGCGGGACGCATCCGCCGTGGTAAACGCACGCTGCTGATCGACCAGTACTGCAGCCTGCTACGCGACGCGCAGAGTGCACTGGACAACCTGCAACGCCTATCGCCTGGGCATACCCCAACGCACTATCGCGACTACCTGGCCGGCATCGGCTTACGCGGTGAACGTGCCGACTTGCCGGCGGGCACGCTAAGCGGCGGTGAACGCATGAAACTGGCGTTGCTCGCATTGGACAGTGCCACCGAACCCTACGACTTGCTGCTGCTCGACGAAGCGGACAGCCACCTTGACCTGGACAGCCGTGCGTTGCTCGAGCAAGCGCTGGCCAGCTATCGCGGCACGCTCGTACTGGTCAGCCACGATCCTGCGCTCGTCGCAGCCACGCGTATCGACAAAGAGCTCCGCCTGCACAAACCGCTCGCCCCGATCACGCCCGGTAGGTGACAATCGCTCGACTCTGTAGCCAGGCTTACCCCATGAAAATCGTCGAAGTCAGTCATCCGCTCATCCAGCACAAACTGGGCTTGATGCGCCGCGCCGGGATCAGCACCAAGGAGTTTCGCGAGCTCGCCTCGGAAGTCGCCGCGCTGCTCACCTACGAGGCCACGAAGGATCTAGAGACAGTTGAGCAGACTATCGATGGTTGGGCCGGCCCGCTCACGGTGCGCCAGATCAAGGGCAAGAAGGTCACCATCGTGCCGATCCTGCGCGCTGGCCTTGGCATGCTGCCGGGCGTGCTCGATCTGATTCCGGCCGCCAAGGTCAGCGTGGTGGGCCTGCAGCGCGACGAGGAAACCCTCAAGCCCATCGCCTACTACGAAAAGCTCACCGGCCGCATGGACGAACGCATCGCGCTGATCGTCGATCCCATGCTCGCCACGGCCGGCACCCTGGTCGCTACCGTGGATATGCTCAAGGCTGCTGGCTGCAAGCGCATCAAGGGGTTGTTCCTGGTGGCCGCGCCGGAAGGGCTCAAGCGCATCGAAGCGGCGCATCCGGATATCGAAATCTATACCGCCGCCATCGACGAGCGATTGAACGAGCATGGCTACATCCTGCCCGGCCTCGGCGATGCCGGCGACAAGATTTTCGGCACCAAACAGCTCGTCAGCGAATAAGCGTTCCACGCTTCCAGCGTCTATCCCAAACTCCGCCCGTCGGCGGAGTTTTTTTATGGGGACGTTCTGCGAACCGAAGCACGGAAGTCATTCAAACGACATCTGCGAATGCCATCGTTGCGGCGATCCCATGCCCGCCGACAATTACCATAACAAACTGTTTTAATTAAATATTTTTGGCTATTCCGGCTAAAGTTCGCGCTCCATGAGCCGACAGCGGTTGCAGGTCCCTCACCTTTACTCCCCATGTTCAAGCTGCCGACCCGCATCCCCCGACTGACCTTGCGCCAGCGCCTATGGCTGCGTCTGCTCGTCATGCTCGTGCTGCTCGCCGTCATGAGCGCCGCCGGCATGCTGCAATTGCATCGCGCCGATAGCCGTATCCAGGGGTTGGTCGATGGCTCGCTGAGCCCGGTCGCTGACGTCGGTCGTGTGCAGAACGACTACAACAGCAGTCTGCAGGCCTTGGTCCATGCCGTACTGTCGCAGCTACCCTCGGCGGTCGATGACGCACATACGCGCATCCATACCGATCGCGTGGATGCCGAGCGTCATTGGAAGCCCTTGCTCGCCAGCGCACTGGCCGAGGAACAGGCACAGACCCTCAAGCTCACCGGTGTGCATCGCGCCGAAGCCGACCGCGCCATCGATGAAACGCTGAGCCTGCTCGATGCGGGGCAGTTCGACATCGCCGCACTGAAGTTGAGCACCGAAGTACAGCCCGCCTATGAGCCGCTGCAAAGCGATTTCGCCAACCTGTTCCAGGCCGCGCTGGCCAAGGGCAATGCGCAAGTGGAACAACAGCGCGTTGCCGATCGACAAGGCATGTGGCTGTTGCTGGCACTACTGGCAATTGCCCTGGTTGGTACGGTGTTGCTCGATCGCGCCTTGATGCGCAGCCTGTTGCATCGCGTGCGCAACGCCACGCAGCTCGCAACGCGCATTGCCGCCGGCAAGCTGGGCGAACCGGTGGAGATCGGAGCGGCCGACGAACTGGGACAGCTGCTGCAAGCGCTGGCCGCCATGGATGCGCAGCTTGCCAGCGTGCTTGCCCAGGTGCGCGATCGCGCTCAGTCGGTGGATGTCCGCGCGCAACACCTTACCCGCGACAACCAGGCACTCCATCAACGTACCGAGAGCCAGGCGGCCGGCCTGGTGCAAACCGCAGCATCGATGACGCAGATGGCCAACATGGCCGTGCAAGGCGCCAGCCATGCCAACGATGCCGCGCGAGCGACACGCGATGCGCTGGGTCATGTCGAGCAGGGCCGCGAAGTGGCGGATGAGGCGCTCGATTCCATGCAAGCCATCGAACGCGCCAGCCACCGCATTGCCGAGATCGTCGATCTGGTCGACAGCATTGCCTTTCAGACCAACCTGCTTTCGCTCAATGCGGCCATCGAAGCCGCCCAGGCCGGCGAGCGCGGCCGCGGCTTTGCCGTGGTAGCCGGCGAAGTGCGTCAATTGGCGCGCCGTTGCGTGGATGCGGGCAAGGACATCCGCCGTCTGGTCACGCAAAGCGGCGATGCGGTAGCGCTGGCGCGCAGCAAGGTGACCCATTCCAGCGAGGCGCTGGATGGCATTGCCCGCAGCGTCACCCGCGTTGCCGAACTGGTCGCGCAGATCTCCGATGCCAGCCGTCGTCAGGCGCAGGATATACACCAGATCAACCAGACCGTGCTCGATCTGGATCGCCTGACCCAGGCCAACGCCGGCCTGGTGCACGATATCCACGCCACCGGCGATGCCCTGGCCAATGATGCCGAGGCACTGGGGCGTCAGGTCGCCTTCTTTCATCTTCCCCCCGGGGCCGCGCACGAAGCGCGCCCCTCACCTGCAGTGACGCATTTGCCCCGGGCCGCTACGGCCTGAACCGACCAAGGCATGCCAGCCACCCTTGCCCTCGACAACACCTCTGCCGCCATACTCGAGCGCGCATTCACCGCTGGAAGCCTTACTCCGGTCTTCCAGCCGGTGGTGCGCGTGGACACGCTGGAGGTGGTCGCCCACGAGGGATTGAGCCGCTGCGCCCTTCTGCCGGAACCCTGCTCGATCCTCGACTTGCTCGACCTCGCGCGTACCGAAGGGCGCCTGGCGGAGCTGGAGCTGCATGCCGCCCGCACGATCTGTCGCGCGTTTGCCGGACATGGCACGCAAGGGCGGCTGCTGGTGAACCTCAGCGCGCACGCCATCCTGCAGGACGCCATGCGCCCGGACGACGTGCTGGCCGCACTGGCCGCCGGTGGTTTGGACCCCGCGCGTATCACGGTGGAAGTCACTGAACGCGACGTGGTGGAGAATCCAGCGCGGCTGGCCCACGCGCTGGGCTATCTGCGTGCGCATGGTGTGCGCATTGCGCTGGATGATTTCGGCAACGGGCATTCCAACTTCGAGATGTGGAATGAGATCCACCCGGATGTAGTGAAGATCGACCGCTATCTCATCAACGGCCTTTCGCGTAGCGCCGGTCGCCTGGCGATCGTGCGCGCCTTGTGTCAGGTGGCCGAATCGCTGGGTACCGACCTCGTCGGTGAGGGGGTGGAAGATCCAGCGGACCTGCGCGTGCTGCGCGATCTGGGCGTACCTTTCGTGCAGGGTTTCCTGATTGGTCGCCCGGTAGCGGCGCCAGTGCAGGAGGCCAGCGCCGAAGCGCAGCAAGTGCTGCGCGTTCCCGCCGTGTCCGTGCTGCCCAGGCCACGTGGACCGATCACGCAGCGCCCCACGCAGGTCAGCCATCTGCTGATCGAGGCGCCTCCCGTGCATCCACGGCAGACCAATGACGAGGTGATGGCGTTGTTTGTCGATCATCCCGAACTGCACGCCGTAGCGGTGGTCAAGGAAGGCAACCCCATCGGACTGATCAATCGACGACTGGTGAACGAGCGCATGGCGCAGCCCTTTGCGCGCGAACTGCTCGCACGTAAATCCTGCACCGCGTTGATGAACAGCGCGCCGCTGATCTGCGATGAACAGCGCAGCCTGGAAAGCCTGGCCGACGTACTGCGCGGCGAGGATCAACGCTACCTGAGCGACGGTTTCATCGTCACCAGCGCCGGGCATTATCGCGGCCTGGGTACCGGCGAAGCACTGGTTCGCCGCGTGAGCGAGTTGCGCATCGATGCAGCGCGACACGCCAACCCACTGACGTTTCTTCCCGGCAACATTCCCACCACGGAACACCTCGAACGCCTGCTCGAAGGCAGCGAGCGCTTTGCCGTCGTGCATGTAGACCTCACCGACTTCAAGCCATTCAACGATCACTACGGCTATTCGCGCGGTGACGAGATGATCCGTCTGCTCTCCGGTCTGCTCAGCGAGCATGTGGACCCGGCACTGGACTTCATCGGCCATATCGGCGGCGACGATTTTGTCGCGCTGTTCCAGAGCCCGGACTGGCAAGCGCGCTGTCTGCGTGTCATCGACACCTTCAATGCGCGAGCGCCTACCTTGTTCGACGCCGCCGACGTGGTACGCGGAGGCTTGCGCGGCAAGGACCGTCGCGGCACATCGCAGTTCTTTCCATTCACCACGGTGGTGATGGGCGCCGTGGAGTTGATTCCACCGCTGCCTCAGCGCGCCCAATCCATCGCCACCCTGGCCGCACGCGCCAAGCGCCATGCCAAGCGCGCCAACCAGGGCTTGCATGTGTTTGCGCGCACGCCATCAGCCACGCCATAAACGACACGGCCCCGTCCGTTGCCGGACGAGGCCGCGTCATCAGCGCGCAGGTTCGTTAACCGCGAAAGCGGTCGGTCGCCTGCACCAATTCGGAGATATTGCCCGGCTCGAAGGCTGAGTGGCCGGCATCCTGCACGATGCGCAGATCGGCCTCCGGCCATGCGCGATGCAGATCCCAGGCACTGCGCATGGGGCACACCACATCGTAGCGGCCCTGCACGATCACGGCAGGGATATGGCGGATGCGCTCAACATTGCGCAGTAGCTGGTCGTCATGCTCAAAGAAGCCGCCGTGCACGAAGTAGTGGCACTCGATACGCGCAAACGCCAGGGCGAACTCATCTTCACCACTCGACTGGATGTGCGAGGTGTCCTGCCACAGGTAGCTCGTCGCACCCTCCCACACCGACCAGGCGCGCGCGGCGTTCACGCGCACCTGCGCATCACTGCTGGTCAAACGACGATAGTAGGCGCTCATCAGGTCGCCGCGCTCCACTTCGGGAATGGCTGCCAGGTAAGGCTCCCACGCATCCGGATACAACGCGTCGCAGCCCTTCTGGTAGAACCACTCCAGCTCCCAGCGGCGCAGCATGAAGATGCCACGCAACACCAATTCGGTGACGCACTCGGGATGCGTCTGCGCGTACGCCAGCGCCAGGGTCGAACCCCACGAACCACCGAATACTTGCCAGCGATCGATACCCAGGTGCGTGCGCAGGCGCTCGATGTCGTTGACCAAGTGCCAGGTGGTGTTGTCTTTCAGCTCTGCGTGCGGCGTGGACTTGCCGCAGCCGCGCTGATCGAAAAGCACGATGCGATACACCGCCGGATCGAAAAAGCGTCGACATTTGGGATTGGTGCCGCCGCCGGGGCCGCCGTGCAGGAACACCACCGGCTTACCGTTGGGGTTGCCGCTCTGTTCGTAATACAGCGTGTGCAGGTCCGACACCTTGAGCATGCCGGTGTCGTACGGCTCGATCTCGGGGTATAGGGAATGCAGGACCTGCGACATGCTCATGCTCCAAAAGCCAACGGGGGACGGCCAAATAGGCTAGCACGCCCCCTGTCGCGGGTCTTGCACGCCGCAAGCCGGTGCAACGGCCCTTGCGGCGTGCATCGCGCCAGCGCTTAGGGGCTTCCCACCGTAAGCACGGTAAAGCTATCGGGCACCATCGCCGGGCGCTTGCCCTCGGCCGGCGGCTCGCCCGCAAACTGGGCAGCCGACAGGTAGAGGCGATGCAACTTGGGATCGAGCGCCAGCGTGCGCGCGCTGGGCTGGCTGGTCACGGTGGCGGCCACGCTGTAGTGGTCGGCGTCGTCCTGGTGTATCGCCGTGATGTTGCCGCTTTCGCCGTTGGAACTGAATACGTTAGCCGTGCCCTCATCGAACACCACCGCATCCGGACCCTCGCCAATCGCCACGCTAGTCACCACCTTGCCGGTGTCCGCATTGCTCACCGTCATCTGGCGGTTGTCGCATACGGAGAACAGGCGATGATGCTTGCGGTCAATGGCCAGGCCCGTGGGCGACTCGCACGTGCCCAGCGACCAGCTGCTGGCCACCGTGTTGGTGCGGGTGTCGATCTTCACCAGTTCGGCGCGGTCTTCCAGGTTCACAAAAATGTGACCCTGCTCATCGGTGGCGGCAAACTCCGGCTTGCCCGCCAACGCCACCGTAGCGATCACCGTGTTGCGCTGGGTATCGATCACACTGAAGGAATGGCCTTTGCCGTTGAAGGTAAACACATGCTTGGACGCCGGGTCATAAAGAATGGCGTCGGGCTTTTCGCCGGTGCCGTTGACGGTGGCGACCACCGCCAGGCTGTCCAGGTCGAACACCGTCACCGAAGCACTCTGGCCATTGCTGGCATAGCCGCGATGCGCGGCCTGATCCAGCGTTACGCCATGCACGCCGGCCGTGCCGGGGATAGTGCCGATCTTCTTTTGCTGGTCCACATCGACCACCTCGACCCGATCGCCACGGGTGACAAACAGGTGACGACGCTGGGCATCGAAACTGAGGTAATCCCAACCGCCCGTGCCGCCGAGCTGAAGCCTGGAGAGCACACGGTAGTCGGCACTCTGCGGAGCGGCCAGGGCATGGGAAGTGAGCAGCAGTCCGAGGGAAACCATCAGGGTATGGCGCAGGAGTCGTTGCATGGTTGCGGGCACGGTGAGTGAGGTCTCACGAGCATGCGCCGCGGGGCTTAGTTCCTGCTTAGGGAACGCTTGAACAAGTCGCGGAGCCGGCGAAGGCCGAACTTACGGCCATCAGCCGCTACCTGCGCCGTACCCGCGGGCGCCATTGCCCCCTGACACGCGTCAGTCGAACAACTTGCCGGGGTTGAGGATGCGTTTGGGATCGAACACCTGGCGCACGCCACGCATCAATGAAATCTCCGCATCGCTTCGCGTGCTGCCCAGGTACGCGCGCTTGACCAGACCGATGCCATGTTCGGCCGAGATACTGCCGCCATGGCGCTGCAAGGTATCGGCGAGCAACCGGGTAACGTGCTCGCACTGTGCGATGAAATCGCCTTCCGACATATCGGCCGGGCGCAGCACGTTGATATGCAGGTTGCCGTCCCCGATATGGCCGAACCACACCACGTCGAAATGCGGGTACTCGCGACCCAATAGGTCCTGGATCTCGTGCAGAAATGCCGGCAGCGCGCTGATGCGCAGCGAGATGTCGTTCTTGTACGGCTTGTACGGCGCCAGGCTCTCGGTGATGCCTTCGCGCAATCGCCACAAGGCCATGGCCTGCGCTTCGCTCTGCGCCAGCACGCCGTCGCTGATCCAGCCGTGCTCCACGCCTTGCTCGAACGTCGCCAGCGCCAGCTCCTGGGCGGCCTCGTCGGCATCGAACTCGGTGACCACGTAATACGGATGCTCGCCGTCGATGGCGCGCCGCGCACCATGCTCCAGCACGTGGCGCAGCGCGGTGTCGGTAAAGAACTCGAAAGCCTGCAAGTGCAGTTGGGCGCGAAAGAGTGCGAACACATCCATCAACGCATCCATGCTCGGCAACGCCAGCAGCATCACCTGCGAAGGCGGCGGCGGATCGGTGAGCCGCAGAGTAGCTTCGACCACCACGCCCAACGTGCCTTCCGAGCCGATCATCAACTGGCGCAGGTCATAGCCGCTTGAGTTCTTGATCAGGCCACGGTTGAGCTGCAGGAGTTCGCCGTTGCCCGCGACCACGGTGAGTCCGGCGATCCATTCGCGGGTATTGCCGTAACGGATCACGCGGATGCCACCGGCATTGGTGGCGATATTGCCGCCGATAGAGCAGGAACCGCGCGCGGCAAAATCCACCGGATAGATCAGGCCCTGCTCCCGTGCCGCGTCGTGCACCGCATGCAGGGTCATGCCGGCCTGCACGCTCAGGGTACGGTCGACCGCATCGAAGCCGAGCAACCGGTTCATGCGCTCCAGGCTCAGCACCAACTCCCCGCGAGCCGCTACGGCGCCGCCCGAAAGGCCTGTGCGGCCGCCGGAAGGCACCAGCGAGACGCTGTGCGCGTTGGCCCAGCGCACGATGGTCTGCACCTCGGCCACTTCGCTGGGCAGCGCAACCGCCAAGGGTGCCGGCGTCCAGCGCCGGGTCCAGTCGCGGCCGTAGTGCTCCAGGTCGGCGGGGGCGGTCAGCAATCGCAGGTTGGGCAGGCGGTCGGCCAACTCGGCCAGACGGGCATCGATCATTGCGCAGGGTTCCCAGGTGTCTGCCCAGCCTGCCAGCGATGGGGCGCAGCGTCCAGTGCTGCAACGCCGCAAATTGGCACCAAGGTCTGGCATAGTGCGGGGGACCTTTCTCGTGCCATGGCCATGAAGACCTCGTTCCCGAAACAAGACATCAAAGTGCTCCTGCTGGAAGGCGTCAGTCGCAGCGCGGTGGAAGCCTTTCATCGTGCGGGCTACAGCCAGATCGAATTCCACGAAAAGGCCCTGCCCGAGGCCGAATTGAAGGCCCGTATCGCCGATGCCCACATCGTCGGCATCCGTTCGCGTTCCCACCTCAACGACGACGTGCTTCAGCAGGCCAAACGGCTAATCGCCGTCGGCTGTTTCTGCATCGGCACCAACCAGGTGGACCTCGATGCCGCTCGGCGGCTCGGCGTGCCGGTGTTCAATGCCCCCTACTCCAACACCCGCAGCGTGGCCGAGCTGGTGATCGCCGAAGCCATCATGCTGCTGCGCGGCATCCCCCAGAAGAATGCCCTCTGCCATCGCGGCGGCTGGACCAAGTCCGCCGCCGGCAGCTTCGAGGTGCGCGACAAGGTGCTGGGTATCGTCGGCTACGGTCATATCGGCACCCAGGTCGGCGTGCTGGCCGAGAGTCTGGGCATGCGGGTGATCTTCCACGACATCGAATCCAAGCTCTCGCTGGGCAATGCGCGCGCCGCCGACAGCCTCGACGACCTGCTGGAACGTGCCGACGTGGTGACCTTGCATGTGCCGGAAACCCCAGCCACCAAGCTGATGATCGGCACGCGTGAGCTGGCCCAGATGCGCAAGGGCTCGCTGCTGATCAACGCATCACGCGGCACCGTGGTGGATATCGACGCGCTGGCGGCGGCACTGACAGCAGAACACATCGCCGGCGCCGCCGTGGACGTGTTCCCGGTAGAGCCCAAGGGCAACGACGATGCCTTCGTCTCACCCCTGGTGGGCATGGACAACGTGATCCTGACGCCGCATATCGGCGGCAGCACGCTGGAGGCACAGGACAATATCGGCATCGAAGTGGCCAGCAAACTGGTGCGCTACAGCGACAACGGTTCCACCCTGTCGGCGGTGAACTTCCCCGAGGTGTCGCTACCGGAGCACCCGCGCAGCCGTCGCCTGCTGCATATCCATCGCAACGTGCCCGGCGTACTCTCGCGCATCAACGAGTTGTTCTCGGCGGGCAACATCAATATCGATGCGCAGTTCCTGCAGACCGACAGCGAGGTGGGCTACGTGGTGATCGATGTGGCCGCGAACGAACGTCAGTCGGCCGCGCTGCGCGACCAATTGGCCGCCATCCCCGGCACATTGCGCAGTCGCGTGCTGTACTGAACCCGCTCCGGACGCGCGGCGCCCCACCCGGGGGCGCCGCGCGTTATCAGAACGACCAGCCGCTGCGACCCTTGGCCTTGGCCCGATACATTGCCGTATCGGCCCGCGCCAGCCACTCCTGTGCGGTCTCTTCGTCTTCGCCGCTATGAATGGCCGCGCCAATGCTGGTGGATAACTCCACGACCACGTTGAGTACTTCCTGCTCCCGACACACGCGCTCCAGTACCGATTGCGCAATCTGCGCCACGTCGGCATGCGCCTGGTGAATACCCTCGATCAACAACACGAATTCGTCGCCTGCGAGGCGCCCCAGGAAATCGCTATCGCGCACCGCCGACGACACCTGGGCCGCGAACAGGCGCAGCACCTCATCGCCGAACTCATGGCCCAGCGTGTCGTTCATGCGCTTGAAGCCGTCCAGGTCCATGAACAGCAGCACCAGTGCGTCACCGCTTTCGCGCGCGCGCGCCATGGCCTGATTCATTCGCTGCATCAAGGCACGGCGATTGGGCAGGCCGGTCAGTGCATCGTGCGTGGCGTCGTGCTCCACCTGCTGGAATCGGCGCTTGCGTTCGCTCACATCCTGCGCAAGGAGGTAGAAACCGGCCACCTTGCCGTTGGGCCGCACTTCCGGCACGAGATTGGCATAGAACCACATTGGCCCCTGCTTGCCGTGCAACTGGTACTCCACCGTGCCACGCCGACCCTGCAAGACATCGGTGAGCACCGGCCGTAGCTGCGCGTACGTGCTGGCGCCCCAAAAGATGCGCGCATCGACACCGATAAGACCATCCTCAGCCACTCCGAACCAATCGTGGTAGGCGCGGTTGTGAAAGCGATAGCGAAGATCGCGGTCCAGATAGGCCACCATGGCGGGCAGGTTGTCGGTGATGGTGCGCAAGCGCGAGGCCATTTCGCGCAAGGCGCGCTCGTCCGCCTTGCGGCGGCCGACATCGTGCATGAAGGCATGCACGATGATGCGTTCGTCCAGGCGGCTGGTATTGAGAATGATCTCCAGCGGGAACGATTCGCCGCCGCGCCGCATGCCCATGATCACCATGCGGCGCCCGCACAGGCGCTCGCCAGCGCCCGCCAGCAATGGCGCGAGCGCGCGAGCATAGCGTTGTCGTCGTAGCGCCGGCACGATCAAATCGAAGGGGTCGCGCCCGATCGCCTCTTCGGCCGACCAGCCGAAGATCCGCTGTGCCGAGTGATTCCACGCGACGATGCGTCCTCGTTCATCGACTTCCGCAAAGCCGGCCAGCACGTTTTGCAGGATGTATTCGTGCCGGTTCGGCTCGTCGCGCGACGCGCGCTGCGCCGGCTGACACAGGTACATCTGCGCCAGAGCGGCAAGATCCGCCAAGGATGCCAGGTCGGTTTCATCAAAGGCCCGCGGGTGCGGATCGACCAGGCACAGCCAGGCGAGCACGCGGCCATCGCCGCCGCGCACTGCGTGCTTGGCGAAGAATCCACCGGGAAACCGCGGGCATGAGCCGTCGACAACGATGTCGGCGTTGGTCAGTTCGCCGTAGCGCGAATGGGGATCGTTGGCCGCGAAAAGCCCACACGCGGCAACTTTGAACAGTCGGCGTGCGGTGCGCATGACAGCTGACAACTCAGCCGGGGCAGCCGCTTCTGTCGCGGCGAGCCGGCGCAACAGCTCTCGCCAGACAGGATCATCGTTGAATGAAACAGGTGGACTCATGGGCAAACTTGCACGCAACGAGCGTGACCGCATGCGCTCCAAACGCGGCAGACGCTCCTTCTATTTCACGTAGCGACCAGGAGTCCATCCAGCGGGCGCCATAACGCATCGGAACATTCACGATGCGAAGAACCTAGGGCAACGGCAATCGGCCAAGCATGACGCATTCACGGCGCATGCGACTGTGATTCATGGGGAGCCGACCCTGGCGACGATCCGCCAAACTCATGCCCCGCCATCCACCCGCCTCCCCTCCAGGAGCAGGCTTCCGATGTCTCGCACCCCTAAAAGCAAAACGGCGCCATAGGCGCCGTTTTATTTCGTCTGTTGCCGAATTGGTCGGGACGGCGGGATTCGAACCCACGACCCTCTGCCCCCCAGGCAGATGCGCTACCAGGCTGCGCTACGCCCCGACGATACGGCAAGTCGCTGAGTGTACCAGCTTCACTGGTCACACCGGAAGAAAAAAAACGAAAGACGTCAGCGGCGCAGCAGCGCCAGTACTTCCTCCAGCTCCATGCGCACCTGACGCACGATCTGGTGGGAAATGCTCGACTCCATCCGGGCCTGCGGGCCTTCCAGACGCGCACGCGCGCCGGTGATGGTGAAGCCTTCGTCGTACAACAGGCCGCGGATCTGACGAATCATCAGCACATCATGGCGCTGATAATAGCGACGGTTTCCGCGGCGCTTGACGGGATTAAGGGCAGGAAATTCCTGCTCCCAGTAGCGCAGTACATGCGGCTTCACGCCACACAGTTCACTGACCTCACCAATGGTGAAGTAACGCTTCGCCGGAATGGCGAGGAGCTCGGTGTTATTCCCTTGGTCCAGCATAGCCCTCGACTCTCACCTTGAGTTTCTGTCCCGGTCGGAACGTCACCACTCGGCGGGCGGAAATAGGGATTTCCTCACCCGTCTTGGGGTTGCGCCCCGGTCGCTGGTTTTTCTGCCGCAGATCAAAGTTGCCGAAACCCGACAACTTCACCTGTTCACCTTTTTCCAATGCTTCGCGGACGACTTCGAAATAGGCATCCACGAATTCTTTGGCCTCACGCTTATTGAGACCCACTTCGAGGAAAAGGCGCTCTGCCATCTCCGCCTTGGTCAGCGCCATTTCATCCTCTCAACTTTGCCATGCATGTCACCTCCAACGCTGCAACCGCTTCACGTATATAACGGTCCGCGTCGTCGTCGGTAAGCGTGCGTGAAGCGTCCTGTAATATCAAGCCCATAGCGAGACTCTTTCGGCCCGCTTCGACCCCTTTTCCGCTGTAACGGTCAAACAAGCGCAGCTCTTGGAGCGCCGCACCCACGGTGGCGCGGACCACCTGCTCAATTTGTGACCAGCTGACGCCCTCGGGCAGGTCCATGGCAATGTCCCGGCGCACCGAGGGGAAGCGCGGCACGGCCGTGGCCTTGGGCAGGCGACGGCCCAGCACCGGCTCCAACGCAAGCTCCAGCACATGTACGTCGGCCCCCAGGTCCAGCCGCTTGGCCAGCTGCGGATGCAGTGCGCCCAGATGCCCCACCGTCACGCCATCGCGGGTAACGCGAGCGCCTCGGCCCGGATGCAGCCAGGCGGGCAGGCCATCGGCGTGCACCGCCCAACGCTCCGGCTCGCCGCCCCAGGCGATCAGGGCATCGAGATCACCCTTGAGGTCATGGAAATCCAGGGTGCGGGCGGCTTCGCCCCACTGCTCGGCATGGGCCGTGCCACAAGCCACCACGGCCAGGGTCGGGGTTTCGGTCGGCGCGTCTTTGCGGGCGACCGCCTCGGCCTCGATACGGAACGTGCGACCCAGCTCAAACAGGCGCACACGCTCCTGCTGGCGGGCACGATTGTGCGATAGGGCCTGGATCAAGCCCGGCAGCAGGGAGGGGCGCATCACCGCAAGATCCGCCGACAACGGGTTGGCCAAAGCCACCAGGTCTTGCAGAAAGCCCCAGCGCTGCAGCAACTCCTGGCTCACGAAGGCCAGATTGACCGCTTCGTAGTAGCCCCGCGCTGCCCATTGCTCTCGCACCGCCAACTCGTTGAGGCGACCTTCCGGCTCAATGGCCAGGGTCAGCGCGCCGGTCGGCGTGGAGGTGGGAATATTGTCGTAGCCGTGAATACGGGCCACTTCTTCGATCAGGTCTTCCTCGCGCTCGATGTCGAAGCGACTGCTCGGGGCGGTGACCTGCCAGCCGTCGGCCTGCGCGGTCACCTGCATGCCCAGCGCGGTAAAGATGCGGGCAACCTCGGCGTCGGCCACCTCAATACCCAGCACGCGCTGGAGCCGCGCCCGACGCAGCAGCAAGGTAGCGGGCCTGGGCAGATCGGCGAGATTCTCCGCCCTGAGCACCGGCCCGGCCTTGCCGCCGGCGATGGACAGTAGTAGTTCGGTGGCGCGCTCCAGCGCGCGCTGCGGCAGCGCGGGGTCGACGCCGCGCTCGAAACGATGCGAGGCATCGGTGTGCATGCCCAGCTTGCGCGCACGTCCCATGATGGCCGCCGGGGCAAAGTGCGCCGACTCCAGGAAGACGTTCCGCGTATCGTCGGTGACGCGCGAATCGAAGCCGCCCATGACACCCGCCACCGCCAAGGCGCTCTGCTCATCGGCAATGAGCAGGAAGCCACTGCCGAGCCTGGCTTCGGAACCGTCCAGCAATGTGAGGGTTTCGCCTTCGCGCGCATGTCGCACAACGATGTCGCCGTGCAGCTTGTCGTTGTCGAACGCGTGCAGCGGCTGACCCAGTTCGAGCATGACGTAGTTGGTGACATCCACCACGGCACTGATCGGGCGCAGCCCGGCGCGGCGCAGACGTTCGGCCAGCCACAGCGGCGTGCGGGCCTTGGCATCGAGACCCTCGATCACGCGGCCCAGGTAGCGCGGCGCATCGGCCCCCGCCTCCAGGCGAATGCCACGGCGCGCGTCGCTGCTTACGGGTGCCGGCGCTTGCTCGCCCGTCTTCACACGGCTGCCGAACAGCGCTGCCACATCATGCGCCAGGCCAACCAGGCCCAGGCAGTCGGGGCGGTTGGGGGTGAGCTTGAGTTCGAAGCTCGCATCGGGGAGGCCGAGGTAGGTCGCCAGCGGCGTGCCCACGGGCGCATCCAGCGGCAGCTCCAGCAAGCCGGAGGCGTCATTGTCGATGCCCAGCTCCTTGGCCGAGCACAGCATGCCGAACGACTCCACGCCGCGCAGCTTGGCCGCCTTGATGTTGATGCCGCCAGGAAGGCTGGCACCTACCTTGGCGAGCGGAATTTTGATGCCAACGCGCGCGTTGGGCGCACCGCAGACAATCTGCAATGGCTCGCCCAGACCGGCGTTCACCGTGCACACCTGCAGGCGGTCCGCTTCGGGGTGCTTTACGGCGCCGATGATCTCGGCAACGACCACACCATCCAAGCCTTCGCCCAGCGGTGTGAGCTCTTCTACTTCCAGGCCAGCCATCGTTAGGGCGTGAGCCAATGCCGCGCGGTCGGCCTGGATCTCCACCAGTTCGCGCAGCCAGTTCTCGGAGAATTTCATGCGTATCGATTCCTGCTGCGATTTAGGCGAACTGCTTGAGGAAGCGCAGATCGTTCTCAAAGAACGCGCGCAGATCGGAGACGCCATAGCGCAACATGGCAAAGCGCTCCACGCCCAGGCCGAACGCGAAACCGGTGTAGCGTTCCGGGTCGATGCCGCAGTTCTTCAGCACGTTGGGATGCACCATGCCGCAGCCCAGCACCTCAAGCCAACGCGTGCTGCCGTCCTCGGCATCCCAGCGGATGTCCACTTCGGCCGATGGCTCGGTGAAGGGGAAATAGCTGGGACGGAAGCGCATCTCGAAATCACGCTCGAAGAAGGCACGGATGAACTCGGCCAGCGTGCCCTTCAAGTCGGCAAAGCTGGAGGTTTCGTCGACCAGCAGGCCTTCGATCTGGTGGAACATCGGCGAATGGGTCTGGTCCGAATCGCTGCGATAGACCTTGCCCGGCGCAATGATGCGGATGGGCGGCTGACGCCCCTGCATCGAGCGAACCTGCACCGGCGAGGTATGTGTGCGCAGCAGGCGGCCATCGCCGAAATAGAAGGTGTCGTGCATGGCGCGCGCCGGGTGATGCGGCGGGAAGTTCAGCGCCTCGAAGTTGTGCCAGTCGTCTTCGATCTCCGGACCGTCCGCGCGCTGGTAACCCAGTCGAGAGAAGATCGCGGTGATGCGCTCCAACGTACGCGTGATCGGATGGATGCCGCCGCGCTCGCCATGGCGACCCGGCAAGGAGATGTCGATGGTTTCCGAGGCCAGGCGACGATCCAGCTCCGCCTGCTCCAGCACCTGCTTGCGTGCGGCAAGTGCGTCGGCGAGGCGATCCTTGACGCGATTGACCTCGGCGCCGCGCGCCTTGCGCTCGTCGGGCGACAGCGCACCCAGGGCCTTCAGCGCGGTAGTGACGATGCCGCTTTTGCCCAGCAAGCCCACGCGAAGCGCGTCGAGCGCCTCCAGCGTGTCAGCCGTGTCGATTTCCGCCAGCGCTTGCGCGGCGCGGCTATCCAGATCGTCCATCGATGCGATTCCGGTGAAAAGGTCAGAAACAAAAACGGGGAGGAGGCTTTAGGCCTCCTCCCCGCAAGCGTTACGCGCATCCCTTGAAGAGTGCGGCCATCAATGGCCGCTTCTTGATCTTCGCGATCAAGGATGAGCGTACAAATTACGCTGCCAGACTGGCCTTCGCCTTTTCAGCGATTGCGCCAAACGCCTTGATGTCGTGCACGGCGATGTCCGCCAGCACCTTGCGGTCGACCGTGATGCCGGCCTTGGCCAGACCGTTGATCAGGCGGCTGTACGACAGACCGAACTGACGGGCAGCGGCGTTGATACGCACGATCCACAGCGCGCGGAACTGGCGCTTGCGCTGCTTGCGGCCGATGTAGGCGTACTGACCGGCCTTGATGACAGCCTGGTTAGCAACGCGGAAGACCTTGCGACGGGCGTTGTAGTAGCCCTTCGCGCGGCCAATGATCTTTTTGTGACGACGACGGGCGGTAACGCCACGCTTAACACGAGCCATGGTTCAGTCCTCCGCCTTAGAGATACGGCAACATGCGTGCTACACCCTTGGTGTCGCATGCCTTGACGTGGTTGGTCGCACGCAGACCGCGCTTACGCTTGGTCGACTTCTTGGTCAGGATGTGCGACTTGAAGGCGTGACCGGCCTTGAACTTGCCCGAAGCGGTCTTGCGAAAACGCTTCGCGGCCGCCCGGTTGGTCTTGATCTTGGGCATGGAAATGCTCCTTGATGGGGATAAACCCCGGTTTCTGACTGATCTGGCGGCAACCTGGCGGCTGCGCTTTCCGTCCTGCCAGCATCGGTGCACGACCCGTCCTGGTGGGTCGAACCGGCGATTATACGGAGGAAATCAGGGTTTTGCTAGCGCAAGATACCCATCAAGGCGAAACACCGGACGGGCCTGCACATGGCTGGGGCCTGATACGACCGGGTCGGCCTTTCTCGGCCGGGGCACGCGGGCGCCAGGGTCTGACTCAAGCACCGGACCCCTGCTTTCGCAGGCATGAGGGCTCTGGCGGGGACGGCTGTCTGACCAGGGGAATACGGCGACGAGGCCCCCAGGCCAGCAGCCCAGGCCTCGATGCCGATCGCAAGGCGGGCAACCGCCATCCAGAGGCTGACGCAAGCTTATGAACAAAAAGAAAAAAGCGACCCAAAGGCCGCTTTTTCCCACTATCCAGAAACTTACTTCTTCTTGGGGCCGATCATCATGACCATCTGACGGCCTTCCAGGCGGGGGAAGGACTCCACCACACCGTTCTCGCCCACATCCTCCTGGATCTTCTTGGCCAGATTCTGGCCCAGGTCCTGGTGGGACATTTCGCGACCGCGGAAGCGGATGGTGACCTTGACCTTGTCGCCTTCCTCAAGGAAGCGAAGCATGTTGCGCAGCTTGATCTGGTAGTCGCCCACGTCCGTCACCGGGCGGAACTTCACTTCCTTGATCTCAACCTGCTTTTGCTTCTTTTTGGCGGCCTGCGCCTTCTTCTGGGCTTCGAACTTGAACTTGCCGTAGTCCATGATGCGGCAGACCGGCGGGTCGCCATTCGGCTGAATCTCGACCAGGTCCAGACCGGCCTCTTGCGCCATAGTTAGCGCTTCGTCACGACTCAGAATGCCCAGCTGTTCCGAATCGGGACCGATGACACGGACGCGCGGTACGCGAATCTCATGGTTACGGCGATTGCCCTTAGTGTCGGTGGTAGCGATACCACTATCCTCCAGAAGAGTTCTTGATCATGCCGGCCCGCGCGCTTAGCGACGGGTCTCGGCTTCCAGACGTTCCACGAAGGCGGCCAGCGGAATGCTGCCCAGATCTTCGCCAGAACGGGTACGCACAGAAACCGCCCCGGATTCCTTCTCGCGATCACCGACCACCAGCAGGTAAGGGACTTTCTGCAACGTATGTTCTCGGATTTTATAGCCGACCTTCTCATTGCGCAAATCGGCCTGCACACGGAAACCTTTGTCCACAAGGGTTTGCGTCACCTCGCGAACATAATCGGCCTGGGCGTCCGTAATGCTGAAGACAGCCGCCTGCACGGGGGCCAGCCAAGTCGGCAATAGACCGGCGTGATGCTCGATCAGGATGCCGATAAAGCGCTCCATGGACCCCACGATGGCACGATGCAGCATCACCGGGTGACGGCGCTGTGAATGCTCGTCCACGTACTCGGCATCCAGGCGCTCGGGCATCATGAAGTCCACCTGCATGGTACCCACCTGCCAGGCACGGCCAATGGAGTCCTTCATGTGGTACTCGATCTTGGGGCCGTAGAAGGCACCCTCGCCCGGCAGTTCCTCCCAGACGACGCCGGCCGCGCCCAGCGCCGCGCGCAAGGCGTTCTCGGCGCGGTCCCATACCTCGTCGCTACCGATGCGCTTGTCCGGGCGCAGGGCGATCTTGAGTGCGATGTCCTCGAAGCCGAAGTCGCCATAGACCTTCATGGCCTGCTGGTGGAACGCCGTCACCTCGGATTCGATCTGCTCTTCCGTGCAGAAGATGTGGCCATCGTCCTGCGTGAAGGCACGCACGCGCATGATGCCGTGCAGCGCACCCGAGGGCTCGTTGCGATGGCACGCGCCGAACTCGCCGTAGCGGATCGGCAGTTCGCGGTAACTGTGCAGGTCGGTATTGAAGATCTGCACATGGCCCGGGCAGTTCATGGGCTTGAGCGCAAACGTGTGCTTCTCCGACTCGGTGAAGAACATGTTCTCCTGGTAGTTGTCCCAGTGGCCTGACTTCTTCCACAGCGACACGTCCAGCACCTGCGGGCAGCGCACTTCCTGGTAGCCGCTGTTGCGGTACACGCGGCGCATGTACTGCTCCACCTGCTGCCAGATGGCCCAGCCCTTGGGATGCCAGAACACCATGCCGGGGCCTTCTTCCTGCTGATGGAAGAGATCCAGCGCTTTGCCGATCTTGCGGTGATCGCGCTTCTCGGCCTCTTCCAACTGAAGCAGGTAGGCCTTGAGATCCTTGTCGTTCAACCACGCCGTACCATAGATGCGCGTGAGCATGGCGTTGTTGGAGTCGCCACGCCAATAGGCACCCGCGACCTTCATCAGCTTGAACGCGCGCAGCTTGCCCGTATTGGGCACGTGCGGGCCACGACAGAGATCGGTGAATTCGCCCTGCGAGTACAGCGAGAGTTCCTCATTGGAAGGAATGCTCTCGATAATCTCCGCCTTGTAGGCCTCGCCCATGCCGCGGAAGAAATTCACCGCCTCGTCGCGCGACTTCACGCTGCGCGTTACAGGCAGGCCTTCCTTCACGATCTTGTGCATTTCCTCTTCGATCTTGACCAGGTCGTCCGGCGTAAAAGGACGCTCGTAGGCGAAGTCGTAGAAGAAACCATTGTCGATCACCGGACCAATGGTGACCTGCGCGCCCGGATACAGGCGCTGCACGGCCTGCGCCAGCAAGTGCGCGGTGGAGTGGCGCAGGATGTCCAGCGCCTCCGGGCTCTTCTCGGTGACGATTTCCAGATGGGCGTTGTGATCGATGGGGAAGCTGGCGTCCACCAACTTGCCGTCGACCTTGCCGGCCAGTGTGGCCTTGGCCAGGCCCGCGCCAATGGAGGCAGCTACATCCTGCACCGTCACCGGGTGCTCAAAGGGGCGTTTGCTGCCGTCGGGTAGCGTAATTTCAATCATGTCTGCACCTGATTCGAGCCGCCCTACGAGGCGTGCTCCGTTGCTCTTGGAGAACTCCGAATAACGAGGGTTTCGCCTACTCGTCCTTCCCGCGCAGGCGGGAAGGATGGCGAAAATCGTGACAACCCTGCACTTCGGAAAAAATCATAAAAAAAGAGCGCCGCGCGCCCTTCCTGACACACAAGGCGTGGCGTCGTTCAACGTTGGAAATGGGTAGTTGCCATGTCACACACTCGACCGGCGCGTAAGCGCGAGCCACCTTGCTTCCAATGAAGTTCCCGGGAGACGCTAGTTTAGCCTACCCGGCGCTGTCAATTCAGCCTGCAGCGCCCGCCCCGGCGCCCCGGCGATAGAATGCGCGGCTTCCCTCGGAGGCCTTCCCATGCGCGTACTCGTCACCGGCACCGCCGGCTTTATTGGCTCAGCCCTGGCCGAACGCCTGCTGGCACGCGGCGACGAGGTCTATGGCATCGACAACCACAACGATTACTACGACCCCTCGCTGAAGGAAGCCCGCCTGGCGCGCTTTGCCACTCATCCGCTTTACACGCACCTGCGCGCGGATCTGGCCGATGCGCAAGCGGTGCAGCGCGCCTTCGCCGACTTCCTGCCGCAGCGCGTGGTGAACCTGGCGGCCCAAGCGGGCGTGCGCTATTCGCTGAAAAATCCCCAGGCGTATGTGCAGAGCAACCTGGTGGGCTTTGTGAACATCCTGGAGGCTTGCAGGCACGGCAAGGTGGAGCATCTGGTCTATGCCTCCTCCAGCTCGGTGTACGGCGCCAACCGCAAAATGCCGTTCGCCATCGCGGATGCCGTCGATCACCCGGTGAGCTTGTATGCGGCCAGCAAGAAGGCCAATGAGCTGATGGCGCATACCTACAGCCATCTCTACGCGCTCCCCACCACAGGACTGCGCTTTTTTACCGTCTACGGGCCCTGGGGCCGGCCGGACATGTCGCCCATGCTGTTCGCCGACCGCATCAGTCGTGGCCAAGCCATCGACGTATTCAACTATGGCAACCACAGCCGCGACTTTACGTACATCGACGATATTGTCGAGGGCGTCATCCGCACGCTGGATCACCCCGCCCTGCCCGACCCCGCCTATGACGCACTCAGGCCCACCCCCGGCACCTCCAGCGCGCCCTATCGGGTCTACAACATCGGCAACGACCAACCAGTACAGCTGCTGCGGTTCATCGAACTGATGGAACAACACCTGGGCCGCACCGTAGAAAAGCACCTGCTGCCGATGCAGCCGGGCGATGTACCCGACACCTGGGCCGATGTATCCGCGCTACGCCGGGATGTGGGCTACGCGCCCGGCACCTCGATCGAGGACGGCGTGGCGCGTTTCGTGGCGTGGTATCGGGAGTATTTCCCGCGCGAAGCGTAAGCCGCGCAGGAGTCACTCAGAACGGCTTGGCAAGCACCAGGAAAATCACGCCCAGCAGCACGAACACCGGCAACTCGTTCATGATGCGCAACGCCTTGCCCGACGGCAGGGCGCCGCCCTGCTCACTACGCTTCAGCAGGCGACCGGTCCAGATAAAGTAAGCGAGCAGCAACGCCACCAGCGCGAGCTTGGCATGCAGCCAATGCGCATCGCCAAAATGGGGCAGGACGCCCGGAAATACGCGCCAGCCTTGCCACAAGGCCAGGCCAAGCAAAAAGGCCAAGCCGAACATGTTGTGGCCGAACCGGTACAAGCGGCGCCCCATCAACACCAGGCGTGCCTTTACCGCCGCATTGTCACCCGCCTCCACCACATTCACCAGGATGCGCGGCAGGTAGAACACCGTGGCCATCCAGGCGATCACGAATAGCAAATGGAGGCTCTTGATCCACATATAGGTCATCGACGGGCTCCTTCAGCGCAAAAAGAAACGGCGCGGCCCCGAGGGCCGCGCCGTTTCATCGGTATTGGTGGGCGGTACAAGGATCGAACTTGTGACCCCTACCATGTCAAGGTAGTGCTCTACCGCTGAGCTAACCGCCCGGAACTCGCCCGGCATGCCGTGCGAGCCGCGCAGTATACGTGAGCCCAGGCCGGACGACAACCGTCCCCGAAAGCCCCGGCATTCAGCGCAGCGCCCGCTCCCGCAACTGGTGAATCTGGTCGCGCAGGCGCGCCGCTTCCTCGAACTCCAGGTTCTCGGCGTGTCTGTACATCTGCGCCTCCAGCTTCTTGATCATGTTGGCGGCCTGGTCGGCGCTGAGCGCGGCGTAATCGGCCGCCTTCTCCGCCACGACGGACGGGCGTTCACCGCGCCGGCCGCGCCCACGCGATCCCGCCTCGCTTCGCGCACCTTCCATGATGTCGGCGATGCGCCTCACCACCGACTGCGGGGTAATGCCGTGGTCCTGGTTGTATTGCTCCTGCTTCTCGCGGCGGCGCGCCGTTTCGTCCATGGCCGCTCGCATCGAACGGGTGATGACGTCGGCGTACAGGATGGCCTTGCCGCGCAGGTTGCGCGCGGCACGACCGATGGTCTGAATCAACGAGCCGGTGGAACGCAGGAAGCCCTCCTTGTCGGCATCCAGAATCGCCACCAGCGACACCTCGGGCATGTCCAGACCCTCACGCAGCAGGTTGATGCCCACCAACACATCGAACTCGCCCAGGCGAAGGTCGCGGATGATCTCCACACGCTCCACCGTTTCGATGTCCGAATGCAGGTAGCGCACCTTGACGCCGTGTTCGCTCAAATACTCGGTGAGGTTTTCGGCCATGCGCTTGGTCAGCGTGGTGACCAGCACGCGGTCGCCCATCGCGACGCGTTTGTGCACCTCGCCCAGCAGATCGTCCACCTGGGTACGCACGGGGCGCACTTCCACTTCCGGATCGAGCAAGCCAGTGGGGCGCACCACCAGCTCGACGATGGCATCACCGGACTTCTCCAACTCGTACTTCGCCGGGGTAGCCGATACGAAGATGGAGCGCGGCGCGCGCTGCTCCCATTCCTCGAAGCGCAGCGGTCGATTATCCATCGCCGACGGCATGCGGAAGCCGAATTCCACCAACGTTTCCTTGCGCGAGCGGTCGCCTTTGTACATGGCGCCCAGCTGCGGAATCGTTACGTGCGATTCGTCCACAACCAGCAAGGCATCCGCCGGCAGGTAGTCGAACAACGTCGGAGGTGGCTCCCCGGGCGCGCGGCGCGTGAGATGCCGCGAATAGTTCTCGATGCCTTGGCAATAACCCACCTCGGCCATCATTTCGATATCGAAGCGCGTGCGTTGATCCAGGCGCTGGGCCTCGACCAGCTTATTGTCTTTGTACAGCTGCTCCAGCCGCTCTTTGAGCTCTTCCTTGATGGTTTCGATGGCGTTGAGCACGCTTTCGCGCGTACTCGCGTAGTGAGTACGCGGATACACGGTGTAGCGCGGCACCTTGCGCAGGGTTTCGCCCGTCAGCGGATCGAACAACGCCATGTTCTCGACCTCGCCATCGAACAGCTCGATGCGCAACGCCTCGGTTTCCGATTCCGCCGGAAACACGTCGATCACCTCGCCACGCACGCGATACGTGCCGCGGCGAAGCTCCGTCTCATTGCGTGTGTATTGCAGTTCGGTCAGCTGTCGAATCAGGGCGCGCTGATCGATGTGCTCGCCCTTGGCCAGGATCAGGCGCAAGGACAAATAGTCCTCCGGATCGCCCAGGCCGTAGATGGCCGACACCGTGGCGACGATCAACGAGTCCTTGCGCGACAGCAGCGCCTTGGTGGCCGCCAGACGCATCTGCTCAATATGATCGTTGATCGATGCGTCCTTCTCGATATAGGTATCGGAGGCAGCAACATAGGCTTCCGGCTGGTAGTAGTCGTAGTAGCTGACGAAGTACTCCACCGCGTTGTGCGGAAAGAACTCCTTGAACTCGCCGTACAGCTGCGCCGCCAGGGTCTTGTTGGGTGCCAGCACGATGGTCGGCCGCTGCACCTTCTCGATCACATTGGCGATGGTGAAGGTCTTGCCCGAACCGGTCACGCCGAGCAGGGTTTGCGAGGCCAGTCCGGCCTCGAAGCCTTCACACAGGGCACGAATGGCGGCCGGCTGGTCGCCGGAGGGCTTGTAGGGGGAGACGAGCTCGAAACGGTCAGTCATGGCGGCTACATGCGGTCGCGAAGGGACATTTTAAATCGCCCCTGCTGACAGCGCCTGTCAGCAGGCTATGACCCATCGCCCCTCCCATCGACGACTCCAGGCCACGCGGGGCTTGGCTAGCCTGCCCCTTCTCAGCGCAGATGGGACGAGCCATGGCTTCGCAATGGAAGCACCGCACTGCCGGATTCACGCTGTTTGAGTTCATCGTAGCCCTGGGCTTGGGCCTGCTGCTGGCCACCCTGGCCACCCCTACCCTGACGCGGCTGCTGGACCGCCACCGCCTGTACACGGCCCAAACCGGCCTGATGGCCTCCTTGCAAGCCACGCGAACACTCGCCGTCATCCATCAATCACGCGCCATGCTCTGCCCGTCACGAGATGGCCGACGCTGCTCGGATGAATTGCATTGGGAGAGCGGCTGGCTGGTGGGACACTACCGCAGCGACAACGCCGACCAACTGGAAGGCACACCGCACTTCACTCGCCCCGGCCAGCCGCGTATCACCATCCTGAGTACCGCCGGCCGCCGCCGCGTCCGCTACCAGGCCGACGGCAGTGCGGGCGGCAGCAATGTCAGCTTTACACTGTGTCGCACCGGGCACGCGGAAGACGCGTTAAGTGTCGTCGTATCCAACGCGGGCCGCGCTTACCAGTCCACACCTACCCTGGATCAAGCCGCCCGTTGTGCCATGGGCGGTTAAAGACACGCCTTCGCGCTATCGCGATAGGCCCGCATGGCCAGTACCTCCACGCGCTCGTGCAGGCTCACTTCCGCCCCATCCGCTCGACTGCGCACCACCAGCCACTCCTCCGCCTCGGTGGTCGCGTTGGGCACGATGATCTGAAAGCCATCAGCTACTTCCATCATGCGCGCCGCAGGCGAGATTCGCGACCAATGGGCCAGCACACATTCGGCGTACTGGCGATCGGTCTTGACCGTACTTGCCTGAAACGTCGGCTTGTTACGCATGACATCGCCGCTGCTGGCGCAGCCAGCGAGCCACAGGGTTATCCCTAGCAATAGGAGCACACGCATGACGATCCCGGCGTTATCGCGGTGCTTCAAGTCTAGCGCGCACACGCCCAGGAGCGCGGCGAACCGCCGTATGAAGGGGTTGACTCCGTCCTCGCGCATGTCCACGGTCGTCCTGCTTGGCCGCATAGGCTGACGTCGGCGCACTTGAGCACCCCGAAATGACGTGACAGCATCGGGCACATGAACAAGCGACCCGCCGCAGCCCAGCATCTGCGCGACCTCGCGCGATTGCGGCGCGTCCGCGATCGCATCGACCGGGAGTACGCCCAGCCGCTGGATGTCGACGCGCTCGCGCGCGGGGCACACATGTCCGCGGGTCATCTCAGCCGCCAGTTTCGTCTTGCGTACGGCGAGTCGCCCTACAGCTACCTGATGACGCGCCGCATCGAACGCGCGATGACGCTGCTCCGACAAGGCGACCTCAGCGTCACCGACGTGTGCTTTGCGGTGGGCTGTGCATCGCTGGGCACCTTCACCACGCGATTCACCGAACTGGTCGGCATGCCGCCCGGTGCCTACCGGCGCCAAGAGACGCACGCGATCGCGGAGATGCCACCTTGCATCGCGCGACAGATAGCGCGACCGATCAGGAATCGAGAAGCGCTGGCTACCGAGCCGGACATAGACTGAACCCCATGGCCCCCCCCCCGCCGCTGAGAGAAACCGCCATGGACATCACCATTCACTCGAGCTTTCTTCCGCAGAACGACCCGGATGCCGCCCTCGCGTTTTATCGCGACACGCTTGGCTTCGAGGTGCGCAACGACGTCGGATACGGCGGAAAGCGCTGGATCACCGTCGGCCCTGCGGGCCAGGCCGCCCCCTCCATCGTGCTGTATCCACCCGAAGCCAGCCCCGGCATTACCGATGACGAGCGCCGCACTATCGGCGAGATGATGGCCAAGGGCACCTTCGGCATTCTCCTGCTGGCCACCCGGGATCTGGAAGGCACGTTCGAGCAGCTTCAGGCTCGCGATGCCGATATCGTGCAGGAGCCGACCGACCAACCGTATGGCGTCCGCGACTGCGCGGTTCGCGACCCCGCCGGCAACATGATACGCATCCAGCAACTGCGCTGAATCGCTTCAGCCATCAAGCTGAAGACAGCGGCCAAGAGGCAGGCTTGATACGCCAAAAACAAAAAGGGCTTACCCGAAGGTAAGCCCTTGAATTTGGCGCCCGAAGTTGGACTCGAACCAACGACCCCCTGATTAACAGTCAAGTGCTCTAACCGGCTGAGCTATTCGGGCGGGGTGAGCTGGATAGTTTGCGTATTCAGCTCGGGTCTGTCAAGCCGTTGCCGGCCGGTTTTTCAGCCCACCCGCTCGCCCGTGAGCACACGGTAGCAGGGCTCGTAGGCGGTACCGCCAGGCAGTTTCATACGGTCCTGCACCACGAAGGCCTTCAGCAGCTCGTCCAGCGACTGCATGATGTCGGCATCGCCGTCGATGGCGAACGGGCCGAACTTTTCGATGGCCCGCAGGCCCTCTTCCTTCACGTTGCCGGCCACGATGCCCGAGAAGGCGCGACGCAGGTCGGCCGCCAACTCGTGACGCGGACGATCGCGATGGATGGCGAGCGAGCGCATGGCTTCGTGGGTGGGGCGGAACGGCAGCTGGAACGCGTACGGAATATTGAGCGCCCAATTGAAGAAAAAGGCGTCCTTGGTATCCAGACGGTAGTTGCGCACCTTATCGATACCACGAACCATGGCACGCGCAACGGCGGCCGGATCGTCCACGATGATCTGGTAGTGCTGAGCCGCCGCATCGCCGAGGGTCAGTCGCAGGAAGCGATCGATCTGCTCAAAGTAGGCCGCCGACTGCTTGGGACCGGTGAGGATCAGCGGGAACGGCACGCCAGCGTTGTCCGGGTGCAGCAGGATGCCAAGAAGGTAGAGGATTTCTTCGGCCGTACCCACGCCGCCCGGGAACACGATGATGCCGTGACCCATGCGTACGAACGCTTCAAGACGCTTCTCGATGTCCGGCATGATCACCAAGTGGTTCACGATCGGGTTGGGCGATTCGGCGGCGATGATGCCCGGCTCGGTGATGCCGATGTAGCGGTTGTTGCGGCGACGCTGCTTGGCGTGGGCGATGGTGGCGCCCTTCATCGGCCCCTTCATGGCACCCGGGCCGCAACCCGTGCAGATATCCATGCCACGCAGGCCGAGCTGGTAACCCACCTGCTTGGTGTATTCGTATTCGTCGCGCGAGATCGAGTGACCGCCCCAGCACACCACCAGGTTGGGGTCGATCTGCGGCTTGAGGATGCGCGCATTGCGCAGGATCTCGAACACGGCATGGGTCAAGCCCACGCTGTCGTCCAGATCAAAGTTGCCCTGCTCCATCTGCGTCGACACGTAGACGATGTCGCGCACCACGGCCACCAGCAGCTCATTGATACCGCGGATGATCTGACCATCCACGAAGGCCTGGGACGGCGCGTGGGTCAACTCGATCTTGATGCCTCGATCCTGCTGCAGCACCTGGATGTCGAAATCCGGGAACTGCTCGAGGATGCTACGGGGGTCATCGCTCATGTTGCCGGAGGTGAGCACGGCCAGCGCGCAACGGCGCAGCAAGGCATGCAGGCCTGATCCGCTGGCGTCGCGAAGGCGAGCCACCTCGTTGCGGGACAGGATATCCAGGCCACCGGCGGGCGAAATGCGCGCGCTCACGGTGGCGGGGCGACCGGTCTTGCCGGCGTTCGTATCATTCATTGAAGCGTTCTCCTCGCCGCGCCCTCGCGGCTCGTACGTCCGAGCAAAACGCGGCGGACCGCGTAGCTTCTCGCGCCGGGCATGGCAGGGTCAAGCACGGAACCGCCCGGCGTTCAGCCCTCCCATAAAAAAAGCCGGCGCCCTTGCGGGCGCCGGCCTGACCGTCAGAACTTTCGACGGGTTTAGAACGTGTACTTCACGCTCAGCATGGCGGACCAACGCTGGGACGGGTTCAACGACTCGTTCACCGGGAGCGGGGACGCGTTCGGCGCGTAGTTGCCGTTCTTGTCCTTATAGTTCTTGCCCGAGATGTCGTAGTAGTAGTTGCCCTTGGCGTCGATGCCGCTCACGTCAGCCAGGTTACGCACACCCGGGAAGGTCGCACGGCGCTCCACACCCCAACGCTTGTTGAGCATGTTGGTGAAGTTGTAGATGTCCAGCGAGATGATGCCCTTGTTGCCGTCGAACAGGCCCGGAATTTCCTGGCGGAACGACAGGTCAAGCTGGCTGATCCACGCAGCACGATCGGCGTTGCGACCAGCGACCTCACCCTTGTGCTTGCGCAGGTAGTCGTCGCTGTTGACGTAGTCCATGAACTGCTGCTTCATCTGGCTGGTCACCGCGGAAGCCCACTTCACGTCGTCCACCGACTTCGGGATGTAGACCAGGTCGCGGGCATAACCGTCGCCGTTGATGTCGTTGCCGAAGGTCCAGCTGTACGGCGAGCCGGAGTGGCCGTCATACATCGCACTCACGGTGGTGGCGTAGTTGCCGAAGAAGCGGTGCTGCCAGGTCAGCGAGGCGATCACGCGCTTGGGAATCGAGTACGCCGACGTGGAGGCCTTGTCTTCGTTCGGATTCACCCAGACGTTGTTGCCGTAGTTGGAGTTGGCAACACTCGACGAGCCGGGGTTCACGTCCGTGGAGCGGTTGTAGCTGAAGCCCACCATGCCGTACCACTCGTCCGAGAATGCCTTCTTGAACGACAGCGTGACGTTGTCCGAACTGCCCTTATGGGTGTTGGTCAGCAGCGTCGTCGCACGGTCGAACGCCGGATTGCCGTTGGCGCGCTCGTTGCTCGAGGTCAGGCCGTTGGCGTTGGCGGTACCGCCGGTGCCCTTGACGTTGGCGTTCCAATACAGGTTACGACCATCCTGAGCCAGGCCGGTCGGGGCGCCGATGTTGATGTTCTTGTAGAAGATTGCATCGCGCACCTGCAGGTGGATCCACTCCACCGAACCCACGATGCCCATCCAGGGCAGCTCGCGGTCGAGCGCCAGGTTCATCTTCCACACGGTCGGCTGCTTGAAGCTCGGATCGACGGTATCCACCGCCATCTTCGCCGACGAGGAGCCCAGCGTGGTCGAGTTGCCCGGGATGATCGGGTTGTTGGGATCGTACGACGGTGCCGGCTTGGCGCCGATGCCGGCCAGCACGGTGCCCGGCAGGCCACTCTTGCTGTCGGTGATGTTCCAGGTGCCCACGCTATAGCCGTTGTTGGCATAGGCGTTGGAGATCCACACGCTCGGATTGTTCGCGATGAACAGGCCGGCGCCGCCACGCAGCTGGGTCATGCGCTCGGTGTCGAACTGGTAGTTGAACGACAGGCGCGGCTCGATTACGCGGTTGCCGCTGACGCGGGTGTTGTTCGCGTAGCCGAAGCCACCCTTCGCCGCCACGCATGCCGCCGTCTTGCCATCAGCCTGGTAGGCAGTGAACGCCTTGCCCGGAGCGGCCGCGAAGCACGGATTGAGCATCGGCTGATCGTTGGTCAGCGGGATATCCACACGGGCGCCGTACTGCACCGACAGACGGTCGGTTACCTGCCAGGTGTCCTGCAGGAAGATGCCGTACTGGTTCAGCGTGTAGCGTGCGGCCACGTCGTCCAGCGAGTAGCCGTTGACCGGGCGCTTCATCTGGTAGTTGTACCAGGCGCCATTGGGCCATGCGGACAGGTTGAACTGGTACGAACCGAAGTAACGCTGCAGGAACGCGTTGTAGTACTCGTCGCGCTGGTAGTCAGCGCCACCCTTGAGGGTGTGGTCGCCCAGATAGACGGTACCGGCGAAGTAGGCGTTCCAGGTCTTCACGCTCAACGCGTTGACCTGACTGCTCGGCTCGGTGCCCAGCGCCACGTTGGTGCCGCTGCTGGCATCGTTGTTCGGGTAGACCTGGATGTACGGCTGATCGCCGCCCACCAGCGCCGCGCGGGCCTGGTCGTAGGTGGCGTACGAAACGTTCGTCTCGGTGGAGAACTTGTCGTTCCAGTCGTCGAACAGGCTCACCGTGTAGCTCTTGCTGTCACGGTTCTTGGAGTACCAGTTACTGCTCAGGTTCAGATAACCGACGGCGCTGGCCGTGGCGATCGGCTGCACTTCGTTGGTCTTGTTGAAGCGGAAGCTGGCGCGATGGTTGGACGAGATGTTCCAGTCCAGCTTGACCAGGTAGCGCTTGTCGGTCAGATCGAACTTGTCGGTGTAGTTGCCCGGGGTGAGGCCGAGCTTCTGCGCCTGCGCGATGATCTGATCCACCTGCGCCTGGGTCAGGCCCTGCACGCCATTGGTGTAGCTGGAGTCAGACGGGCCGTAGCTCGAACCCACGCCGACCTTTTTGGATTCTTCGTACGAAGCGAAGAAGAACAGCTTGTCCTTGACCAGGGGGCCGCCGACGGTGAAACCCGAGGTCCAGTTGCGGTCGAAACCGGTGTACTTGGAGCTCTGGCCATTGGCGTTCTTCAGCTCGCCCACCATGTCATTGGTGTTCTGGAAGGTGTAGTACACCGAGCCGTGGAATTCGTTAGTACCGCTCTTGGTGACCGCATTGACGTTGGCACCCACGCCGCGACGGGCGGAGACGTCGTAGTTGGCGGTCGAGATGTTGTATTCCTCGATCGTGTCCTGCGAGATCGGCGTACCGACGCTGGCCAGGCCGTTGTCTTCCAGACCGAACGGGTCACCCGCGCTCACCGTGTCGATGGTGATGTTGTTGTAGCGGAAGTTCTGGCCCAGCGCGGAGATCTGGCCGCGGTCGCGGTCGGAAATGGTCACGCGCGGATCGAGGCGAACCACGTCCTGGATGGAGCGGTTCGGCGTCGGCGTGGCTTCGAGCTCACGGCGCGACACGTTGGTCGACAGACCCTTGTTGTCCGAGTTGAAGGTCTGCGACAAGGTCGTCGCCGACACCGTCACGCCGCCGAGGTTCTGCGCGGCAACCTGCGACGCGCCCATGGTCAGATTGACGGCCGTGTCCGAAGCCAGCTGCAGGTACACGTTGTCCTGCTCGGACTGGGTGCCGTCCTTGGAAACCTTCACATCGAAGGGACCGCCCACGCGCAGACCCTGGGCCGAGTAACGGCCGCTGGCATCCGTGGTGGTGGTCTTGGTGGTGCCGGACGGCTCATGCACGATCTGCACGGTGGCGCCTGCGACCGGCTGGCCGCTGGCGTCAACGATGCGGCCGCTGATCGAGGAGGAGTTGTCCTGTGCCAGGACCGGCGACGCCGCGAGCAGCGCGGCAATCGCGACCGGCAGCAATTTGGTACGCAATGCGTTGTTCATCGAGATTCGACCCCTAAGAGATTCGCAAGAAAGCATGGGACCAGCACAGAGGAGTCCCATGCCCCTCCGCCACCGTCTTAAGTGACTGATTCCCCAAAATTATTTGATGCGTCCAAGGCGCCCGGCGGGAGCCGCCGGCCAGGACTCATCACGACGAATGTATTCGTATTATATTACAATTTCGTAACTTTTTGACGAAAAACTCACACGTACTTGCGCTTTTTAGGGCGAATCTCGTAACTATTTGCTGTCGCTGTGCGGCGCCAGAAGACGACATCAGGCGGGCTGCAGCCAAAAAAAAACCGGCCCCCGAAGGGGCCGGTTGGCAAGGCGAAAAGCCGATGCGGTTTTAGAAGAACGACGCGCCGAAAGTCACCATGTAGGCACGCGGCTGCAGCAGGCCGTAGGTCGGCGAACTGGTGTAGAGCGAACCCATCGAGGTGGCCAGGAACTGCGCCGAGCTGACGTACGAGAACGCCTTGCGGTCGGTCAGGTTGCTCACATTGAGCTTCACGTACGGGTTCTTCAGCCAATCCCAGCTGCCGAACTTGTAGCCGGCGTTGAGGTTGAGGGTAGCGAAGCCACCCACGCGCTCGGTATTCATGTAATCGCCGTACAGCGAGCTGGTGACGCGTGCCGACAGCGAGGCCCACAGGTGGCTGCCATCGTCATAGGCGATGCTGACGTTGCCGATGTTGCGGGCCGTATCAGGCATGGTCTTGCCGTTGGTCGGATAGATGCCGTCGCCGCTACCACCATCGATGCTGCCGACGATCTTGGCCTGCGTGTAGGTGTAGGAGGCATACGCCGTCCAGTCCTGCGCCAACTTGTAGCTCAACTCACCGTTGAAACCCTGCATGTGCATGCGATGCACCGAGGTGTAGTAGGTGTAGCCCGTAGCCTGGTCGTAAGCGCTCTGCTGCTTGTTGTTGTAGTTGCTGCGGTAGATATCGGCGCTGGCGGACAGTGCGTCACCGTAGAAGCGGTAGCCCAGATCGGTGTTCCAGGCGGTTTCCGGCTTGTTCGCGTCAGCCTGGTTGTCCAGGGCATTCAGCAGCGCCACCGTGTTGGTGGGCGCGCGGAAGGTCTTGCCGCTGCCAATAAAGAACTGGTTACGCTCATCGAGCTGGAACTTGATACCCGCGGTCGGCAGGAACTTGTTCCAGTTCTTGTCCACGTTGGAGTAGTTCTGTTGCTTGGTGACGGTGCCGGCGGTGGAACCCGGGTACTCCCATACGAAGCCGTTACGGTTCGTCCACAGGTAGCTCACGCCAGCGGTGAAGGTCCACTGGTCGTTCGGGGTCCAGTTGTCGGTGACGAAGCCCTTCTTGATTTCGGTGTTGGTGTATTCGTCATACACCAGCTGCGGACGGCCGCTCGGGTAGTAGATATAGGCCGAGTTGGCCCACAGGTCAGCCGGGTTGCCCTGGCTGTCCGCCTGGCCATAGCTGTTGTCCTGGCTCTTGCGCGAACGCTCGTACCACACGCCGTATTCCAGGCTGTTATCCAGGCCAAAGTCCTGGTTGATCTTGGCGATCACGCCCGGGCGATACGTGGTGGCGGCCGAGTAGGAGTACACCACGCCCTTGGTGTTGTTGATCACCGCGCCGTCGTTGTTGACGTCCTGGTTGGCATAGCCAAAGCGATTGGTAGCCGCCGTGCTCTCGGTGACCGTCGCCGCGGCGCCGCCGCCGCCGTTGCCGTACCAGAAATACGGCACCACCGACAGGCGCGTGCTATCGCTCAGCTTGAACTCGCCGTCCAGGCTGAACATGTAGCTCTTGTACGGATTGGTGCGCAGGCCGTAGTAGTAGGTGTTGTTGCTGATGGCGGCCGCCGAGGAACCCTGCGACCAGGTCGGCAGGTAGTCGTAGTAGTAGCCGTTCTGGGCCACCTGAGCCTTGGTCAGCGAGCGATAGCTGTCGTTGTTCTGGCGGTTGTACTGCAGCGACGCACTGATGGAGTTGTCGTCATTGATGGTCCAGATCGACTTGCCGTCGACCTTGGTCACATTCATGTCGCCCTGACCACGCCACTTGTCGGCGGAGTTGTTGGAGTACGACAGCCAGGAGCGCACCGGGCCGGTGTCGCCCGTGTTGAAGCGGATGAAGGTGCGGCGGTAATCGTTGTTGCCCAGGCTCTGGGTGAAATCAAGGCCGGCGTTGTGCGAGGGGTCGATCGTCGCCCAGGCGATATGGCCACCCGAAGCGCCCGAGTCCGGCATGTCGATATCCGGAATGCCCTGCAGCACGGTGATGTCGCCCATGTTCTCCGAATCGCCGTACTCGGTGGCGTACACGGAGTAGCTGCCCGTGTCGGTGATCGGCGCGCCGTTCACGGTCATGCCGATGTCGGACGAGTCGAAGCCGCGGATGCTGTAGTGGCCGTTGGCCAGGCCAGTGACGTCATCGGTGGCGGCGTTCACGCCCGGGATGGAGCCGATCATCTGGGTGAAGTTGGCACCCGGGGAAGCCTTCTCGATGGCATCGCGCGTGATGGTCGAAACCGCCTTCGGCGCGGTCTGCACCGACATCAGGCCACCGCCGAGCGTCAGGCTCTGCGCCTGCACCGTCACCGTGTTGAGCTGCTGAACGCGCTTGGTGTCGTTCGAGGTGGTGGTGTTGGAGGTGCTGGACGCATTGGCGCGCTGGGCGGTCGCTTCCTTGGTGGTCGCCTGGCCGTTGTCCTGGCTGGCGGCGTCCTGTGCGAAAGCGGACCCGGCCGTCATGCAGAAGACGACCGCGATCGCCATGGAAAGGTGGTTACGTTTCATCATCGTCGTTTCCATAAGTGACAAAAGTGGAGCAAGCCGCCTGCGGCGAAGGCTCTTCAGGCAGCGGGGATTTGTGGGGTGGCGCATTCTTCGAAAAATCTTTCGCAATATTCGAAAAATCTCACGCAACCCCTTGCCCTAAAACGTAATTTCATTCGTTTAACGTAAAATTAAACGTTTTCTCAGGGCGTAAAAAAGCCCGATCGGTTGAAGATCGGGCAAAAATTACGAAATCAGTTAACGCACCGGCCCCTACGTGAAACACCCCTTGCGCACGGGCCAGCCTCGCTAAGGTTTACAGAAGTATTTTACAAGAAATTTACCGTTCGATCACGAAAGGCGCAAAAACGCACTTTTCGCTCGAAACAACTCGCGTGGAGTCGCAGGTGGACGGCGCCGGCCGCCTCACTTGCCGAGATAGCGCGCCCGCTTGGCCGGCTTGAGTGTCGCCAGATCCAACATAACCAAGCCATCGACACAACCAGAGAAGCCCGGGTCTTCGCCAAAGGCGAGGAACTGCACGCCTTCCGGATCCACCAGATCCACATATTGGCGATACAGCACCGGCAGGCTCACACCCAAGGCATCCAGGTGATGCTTGAGCTTGCCCAGCCCTGCGGCGGGATCCAACCCCGCCAGCGCGTCACGCACCAGATCGAACACCGCCGGTGACACGACGAATGGCTGCCGGGCCGAGGCGAGACCCGGTGCGCCGAAGTAATGCTGGTGAGCCGCGGCGATCCACTCGCGCGCCTCGCGCGGCAGACTGACCGACATGCTCACCGGTCCGAACAGATAGCGCAGTTCGGGATGACGTTGCAGATACAAGCCGATGCCTTGCCACAGGTGATCGAGCGCACGCGAACGCCAATAGGCTGGCGCGATAAAACTGCGGCCCAGCTCGAGGCCTTGCGCCAGGCGCGATTCCAGCGCGGGCGAATAATTGAACAGACTGGAGGTATACAGCGCGCTCATGCCGCGCTCGGTAATCAAACGTCCGCCATGACCGAAGCGGTAGGAGCCGACGATACGCAGCGCCTTGGGGTCCCACAGCACCAGATGCTCGTAATGCGGGTCGTACGCATCCAGGTCCCGGCGCGCGCCGGTGCCCTCGCCCACCTTGCGAAAGGTGAGCTCACGCAAACGACCGATCTCACGCAGTACCGCGCTGTCCGACGCACCCTTGAACAGCAGCAGTTGCTTGCCATCGTTGAGCTCGGCCAGCTTCTCTGCCTGCGATTGCAGTTCCGCCACCACCCGCTCCGTCGGCTCCGGATGGGCCAGCGGTGTCTGTCCGCCAAAGATCAGGCCGCGATGGCGACCTACGCGGTACACATGGCGACGCATCAACTTGGCCGCACGCTGCGGCAAACCGCCGCTGTGCTGTTCCAGTTCGTCGGCACCGACCAACGCGCCCACGCTAAAACCGATACGCCGGCTCACCGGCGAAATCGCCTCGCGCGGCAACATGGCCGTGCTCAGCGGCTTGGCCAACATGGAAAGGCCGTAGAACATGGCCGAATTGCGCGCCGCCACATGGATCGGCAGCACCGGCGCGCGGCTGCGCAGCGCCAGCCGTGCAAACCCATCCGACCACCGCCCGTCACTCACGCCGGACGGACGCACGCGCGACACTTCGCCCGCGGGGAACACGATCAGCGCCTCGCCCTTGTCCAGGGCGCGATAGATATTGCGCATGCGCGACGCCGCGCCGCTGCCGAATACATCCACCGGCAGCAGCAGCTTGTGCAGCTGGGGAATCGACATCAGCCAGTCGTTGGCAAGAATGCGCACATCGCTGCGCACTGACCCCACCAATTGCAGCAAGGCCAACGCGTCCATAAAACCCAGCGGGTGGTTGGCCACGATCAGCGCGGCGCCTTCGACGGGAATGTTTTCGCGCTCGCGCGGGTTAACGAAATAGCTGACACCGAGCAGGTCGAGCGAGCGCTCGACAAAATCGAAGCCTTCGGCCTCCCCGATCGCAGCCAGGGTCCGGTTGAAGCCATCCTCGTCGGCCAGCCGGCCCAGCATGCCAGCCATCGGCCGGCGAATCAGGGGATGTTGCGCCAACCATGGCAGACGTTCGGTGAGGGTCTGTTCGACGCTGAGCATGACCGCCTCCTGGGAATTTCCCCAAATGCTGGTCTTGGATTATGACAGCAAGGTTATGCGGATAGGACCGAAAGATCACGTCAGTGCAAACGCACCCTGTTTCAAACAGCCAGATGCAGGTACGCAGCCACGCCGCCAAGGAACATTTGCACCGATAGCGCGATCAGCAGCATGCCCATCACCCGCTCCAGGGCGGTCAGCACGCTCTCGCCCAGCCAACGAAACAGGTAGGTCGAGCACAGCAGGATCACCGAGGTCGCCAGCCACGCGCCGAGCAGCGCAATGGCCCAGTCCGCCGTGCGACCGGGCTGGGTATTGGTGAGCAGCAGCAGCGCCGCCATGGCCGAAGGGCCGGCCACGCCGGGGATAGCCATGGGCACGATGAACGGCTCTCCCTCGCCCTGCTTGCCGAAGATGCCTCCCTCGTGCGGCGGAAAGACCATGCGGATGCCAATCAGGAACAGCACGATGCCGCCCGCAATGCTGATCGACTCTTGCCGCAGCTGCAGCAGCTTGAGAATGAGCTGACCACCCACCAGGAAACACAGCAATACACCCAGTGCGATCAACAGCTCGCGCACCATCACGTAACGGCGTCGCTTGGGCGCGACATCCTTCAGCAGGCTGAGGAAGATCGGGATATTGCCCAGCGGATCCATGATGAGAAACAACAGGATCGCCGCCGACAGCGTGGTCATCTGCGTTTCCATCAGCGCAACTCCTTATGCGCCGTCATGCCGGCACCCGCAGGTCGAGTGCCGCGCCGCGCGCCTCGCGGCCTTGGCCGCCAAGCAGATAGATGGCTGCACGGGCTGTGGCATCCGGCAGCGGGTGCTGCATGGTGTCTTCACCGAAATACGCGGCGCGGCGCAACGTAGTACGCATGGGCGCGGGCAGCAGCGCATGGGCACGCAACGACGTACCCTCGGTTTCCTGGTGCAAGATCTCCACCATGCGCTCCAACGCCGCCTTGGACACGCCGTAACCACCCCAGTGGGCGCGCCGCATCAAGGCGGGATCATCGAGCACGAACACAGCGGCACTATCCGGTGCCTGGGTCAGCAACGCCATGCAGGCTTGGGTGAGCGCAAACGGCGCCGACACGTTGACATGCAGCGCGCGCAGCCAATCGTCCGGCTTGTGCACCGCCAGCGGGGTGAGCCCATTGAAGCTGGCCGCCGCATGCACGATGCCGTCCAGGCGGCCGAAGTCGCGCTCCAGGCCTTCCGCCAGCGCTTCGTAGTCACGCGGCGTGGCGGCTTCCATGTCCAGGGGATGGATGACCGGCTCGGGCAAGCCTTCACTCACCATCGCATCGTAAAGCTGTTCGAGCTGGCGCTTGCGGCGACCGGTGATGACGACCGTGGCATCCGCGCGCGCGGCCGCGCGCGCCACTGCGGCACCCAGGCCGCCATAAGCACCGGTGACCAGGATCACACGCCCGGCAAGGCTGTGCGCTGGCGGCGACCAATCGGCCGGTAGTTGAGCCATTGGCAACGTCATCAGGAATGCGCCCCGGCCACATCTGCCGCCATGCGCGCCAATTCGCCGGAGGCTTTCAGATCCTCCACGATGTCGCAGCCACCGATCAGCTCCCCCTGAATGAACAGCTGGGGAAAGGTCGGCCAGTTCGCATAGTGCGGCAGCGCAGCACGCACTTCCGGATCGGCCAGCACGTTCACAGCGTGAAACTCCGCACCCGCGTCCGTCAGCGCTTGCGCCGCGCGGCTGGAGAAGCCACACATGGGGAACTGCGGCGTGCCCTTCATGAAGAGCACAATGGCGTGTTCGGCCAGCACGGCCTTGATTCGCTCGTTAACGTCCATAGTCTCTTCATTCATCATTACAATGCACGTAGACCGATAGTGTAACAGTCGTCACTCGGCGGCCGCTTACCTGCGAGCTTGCCGGCACGATCCCTTTCCTCAGCCAACGCCCAGGAGCCATATCATGGCGATCGAACTCCCCCCCTTGCCCTACGAAAAGAACGCGCTCGAGCCGCACATCTCGGCGGAGACGCTGGAGTATCACTACGGCAAGCATCACCAAGCCTACGTGACCAACCTCAATAACCTTATCAAGGGCACGGAGTTCGAGAACGCTGCGCTGGAAGACATCATCAAGAAGTCCTCCGGTGGCGTGTTCAACAACGCCGCCCAGATCTGGAACCACACCTTCTACTGGCACTCGCTGAGCCCGACCGGCGGCAAGGAGCCGACCGGCAAGCTGGCCGATGCCATCACCAAGGCCTTCGGCTCGGTGGAGAAGTTCAAGGAAGAGTTCACCAAGTCCGCCGTGGGCAACTTCGGCTCGGGCTGGACCTGGCTGGTGCAGCGTCCGGACGGCTCGCTGGGCATCGTCAACACCTCCAACGCCGCCACGCCGATCACCGGCAGCGACAAGCCGCTGCTGACCTGCGATGTGTGGGAGCATGCTTACTACATCGACTACCGCAACGCCCGTCCGAAGTACATCGAGGCGTTCTGGAACCTGGTCAACTGGGACTTTGCGGCCAAGAACCTGGCCTAACCGCCGGTTGGGTTGTAGCCCATCAAAAAAACGGAGCCGTCACCGGCTCCGTTTTTTTTATGTCTTTGCCTCAGCCCAGCTCGCGTACCGCAGGGTCGGCCTGCTGGTCGCGATGCAACGCATGGGCAATGCCTGCCAGGCGTTCCACCAATTGCCTGGCGTTTTCGGCACACACCGTGGCATGCCCCACCTTACGCCCGACGCGCGGCTGCTTGCCGTAATCGTGCCAGTGCGCATCCACCGCGGAGAGCACCGGTGCGGCATCAGGCAGCTCGCCGATCCAGTTGAACATCGCCGATAGACCGCGCGCGGAGGTATCGCCCAGCGGCAGGCCCAACACGGCGCGCACGTGATTCTCAAACTGGCTGGTGAGCGCACCCTCGATGGTCCAGTGACCTGAGTTGTGCACGCGCGGCGCCATTTCGTTGCCCAACAGCTCGCCATTCTTCACGAACAGTTCCAGCGCGAACACGCCCACGTAGTCGAGCTTTTCCGCCAGCGTGCGCGCAAGCTCCGTGGCGCGCTGTTGCAGCTCGGCGATATCCGGTGCAGGCGCAAGACTCAGCGAGAGCACGCCATCCGTGTGCCAGTTCTGGGTCAGCGGCCAGGTGCGGAATTCGCCATCGCGGCTACGCACGGCGATCACCGACAACTCGCGGTCGAACGGCACGAAGGCTTCCAGTATCAGTCCATGCGCCGCGGCCTGCCCACCCAGCGCCGCCCAGGCGGCATCCGCATCGGCCAGCGTCTTGATGCGGAACTGACCTTTGCCGTCATAGCCCAGTCGGCGGGTTTTGAGAATGGCGGGCGCGCCAATCGCGGCCAGCGCCTGATCCAGCTCGGCACGGGTGTCGATGGCTTTGAACTCGGGCGTATGCAGCCCGCATTCGCGGAACAGCGTCTTCTCGGCCAGGCGATCCTGCGCCACCGCCAGCGCGCGCGGGGCCGGGAACACCGCCACACGCTCGGCCAGCCGATGCGCCGTTTCGGCCGGCACATTTTCGAAATCGAAGGTGACCACGTCGACCTGGGCGGCGAAGTGCTCCAGCGCCTCGTAATCGGTCCAATCGGCCACCACCAGCGGCGCGACCTGGCCGGCGCAGGCGTCTGCCGCGCTGTCCACCACCAGCGACTTCACGCCCAGCGGGGCCGCCGCGAGCGCCAGCATACGGGCCAGCTGACCGCCGCCCAGGATGCCGAGAACGGGTTGGCGGCGCGCGCTCACGAGCGCGGGTCCGGATGATCGAGCACGCTTTGCGTCTGGCGGCTGCGATAGGCGTCCAGAGCCTTGGCCAGCGATGGGTCATGCAGCGCCAGCACGGCGGCGGCCAGCAGGCCCGCGTTTACCGCCCCGGCGCGGCCGATGGCGAGGGTACCCACCGGAATGCCTGCCGGCATCTGCGCGATCGACAGCAGCGAATCCATGCCGTTGAGGGCCTTGGACTGCACCGGCACGCCAAACACCGGCAGACGGGTCTTGGCCGCCAGCATGCCCGGCAGGTGGGCCGCGCCACCGGCGCCAGCCACGATCACCTGGATACCGCGCTCGACCGCTTCCTCGGCGTAGCGAAACAGCAGGTCGGGCGTACGGTGCGCCGAAACCACCTGCACTTCATGGGCGACGCCAAGTTCAGCCAGCACATTGGCCGCATGCTCCATGGTTTCCCAGTCGGAACGGGAGCCCATCACAACACCCACACGTGGCGGGAGGGAAGTCGACGTCATGACCCAAGCCATCCAAAAGGGTTATTGTACGGCCTTTCCGCGTTTCGGCACGATCCCGCTCCCCATGGACAAACGCCTGCTCGACATCCTTTGCTGCCCCGTCAGCAAGGTCCCGGTCCGCCCCCTCGCCCGACCCGAACTGGAGGCACTGAACGCCGCCATCGGCGCTGGCGAGGTGCAAAACGTGGCCGGCAACGCCGTCCGCGACGCGCTGGCCGAGGGTCTTATCACCACCGACCGCAAGGTCGTCTACCGGGTAGAGGACGGCATCCCCGTGATGCTGCCTGAAGAGGGTATTGGCACCCTCCAACTGCGGGATTTCCCCAGCGCCAGCTGAGGCAGCCGCGTAGCCACTGTCCGTAAAACCCTACGCCAGATGTGAACGCGTCGACATATATCGAAGCGGTGCATGACAGCGCGCCGGGCTTTCTCGTATTGTAGTCAAGCGTAAATGTCGGGATGGGCTGCACGCACATCGGCATCACTTCAGGGGTGGGCGATGAAAGACGCCAGTGAGACATCCAATATCGTCAGCCTAAGCCAGCGCCTGGACCCGTCCAGTGAGCGCGGAGGCGCCCTCTTGAACAACGTCCGGGACATCGCAGGCCGTCGCCTGCAGATCTTGATCAACGGCATGTTCGAGCATGTCGACGATGCGTTGTTCGACCTCGCCGAGAAGGCGGAAAACAACGCCGCCCAGATGCACTATTTCGACGGCATGCGCGAAGTGCGCAAGCGCCGCCCCATGATCGAGCGCAGCTTCCTTGCCCAGATAGCGCGCGAACTGACCGACTTTGCCGCCAGCGTTCGCAGTAACGCGGGCAACCTCGGCGCGCCGCCACTGCCGATCGGCTCGGTGGAGCTGTCGCTGGTGGCCGATAACGAGCTGGAAGAGTCGCTGGCCATCACCAGCATGATCGGCAAGAACGAAACCCGCCTCACGCGCGACCTGTTCGCCGTGAACCAGCGCCTCTCGGTGATCTACGGCGGCATCAAGATCGACGATGCCAGCAATCCGATCGGGCCGTCGGCGTTGTCGCAAGCGTTCCGTCAGGCGATGCGCGAGCTGAGTGCGGAGATGCGCGTCAAGCTCATCATCTACAAGCTGTTCGACCGCTATGTGCTGGCCGCCCTGGACGAGCTGTACCAGGAGGTGAACGCCGAGCTGGTGCGGGCGGGCGTACTGCCGCAGCTGCGCCACGAGCTGCCCCGCTCGAGCGGCACCCCCCGCACGAGCGGCACCGGCGCTGCCGGTACCGCCGCCGTCGAGGGAGACGACACCGGCACCTTCCTTGCCGAAGACGAGGGCGCAACCTCCAACGAATTGCTGCAAACACTGCGCACGCTGTTCAGTGCGCGGCGCGGCGGCCCGGAAACGCCCATGCGCGTACCGGCCGGCGCCATCCAGATGCCGAGCGCGAACGAGCTGATCGGCGCGCTGAGCGTGTTGCAGAGTCAGGCGGCGATCAATCCGCACCCAGCCCTGCACGGCGCCAACGCCCTGGAGCTGGCCGGCGAAGTACAAGCGCTCAAGGAACATCTGCTGGCGCAGATCGGCTCGCTGCGGGGCGAAAAGCCCAGCCAGGTGTCGACCATCGACGAGGACACCATCGACCTGGTGGGCATGCTGTTCGAGTTCATCCTCGAAGACCGCAACCTGCCGACCGATATGCAGGTGATGCTGGCGCGCCTGCAGATTCCGTATCTCAAGGCGGCCATTCTTGACCGCAAGCTGTTCGCGCATCGCCAGCATCCGGCCCGTCGCCTGCTGGACAGCCTGGCCGATGCAGCCAAGGGCTGGTCAGCCGAGTCCGATCGCGATCACCGTCTGCACGACAAGATCAAGTCGATTGTCGATCGCCTGCTGCAGGACTTCGACGACGACCTGACCATCTTCGAGCGCCTGTGCGCGGAACTGCAGGAATTCCAGGACATCAGCCGCCGCCGCGCCGAATTGGCCGAGCAGCGCGTGGCCGAGTCCACTCGCGGTCGTGAAAAGCTGGAACAGGCCCGTCGCCGTGCCGCCCGTGAAATTCTCAGCCGCATCGACGGACATAGTTTGCCGCCGTTGATCCACGGCATCCTGTCGCGCGCCTGGGCCAATTACCTGGTGCTGACCATCCTGCGTCAGGGCGAGGAATCCAGCGAGTTCCGCGACGCGTTGCGCTTTACCAACGACTTTATCGACAGCACCAAGCCGGCACGTACGCTCGATGAACGCCGCGCACTGCGCCAGATGCTGCCGGGCATCGAGCGCGCGCTGCGCCGTGGCCTGGCCAATGTGGCGTTCCAGGAAAGCGATATCGATCGCCTGCTGGCCCAGTTGCACACCTATTACCGGCACCAGCTCGGCGAACCGGTGCCGGAGGCCGAAGTGCAGGCCGTGGAGGAATCCACCCACCTGCCTATTCCCGAAAGCATTCAGCCGATCACCGAAAGCGATACCGAGCTGCCCCGCAGCGAGACCGACGCGGAGCCGCTGCTGGACTCGCCGCAAATGCAGCTGGTGACGGAACTCAAGCCGGGCACCTGGCTGGAGTTTGTCAGTGGCCCGGAAAGCCTGGAGCGCGCCAAGCTGTCGTGGATCAGCCCGATGAGCGGCCGCTACCTGTTCGTGAATCGTCGCGGCCTCAAGGTCGCCGACTACGCTCCGCATGAACTGGCCGAAGCACTCGCCGCCGGTACCGCACGTGTGCTTGAATCCACCGCGCTGTTCGACCGCGCGCTGGATGCCATCGTCGGTCGCCTCAGCCAACCCGCTTCGGCCACCAGTCCTACGAACGAATGAATTCCAACATGCTTGTTGCTCCCCCGTCCGATCTGGTCCGGGCGGACGTAGAGCGCGCGTTTGCCGAAGATATCGGCAGCGGCGACGCCACGGCCGACCTGCTTCCCGCCTATGCGCTGGCCAGCGCCACCCTGACCTGTCGCGAAGACGCGGTGATTGCTGGCATTGACTGGTTCAACGCCTGCTTCCGCCGACTGGATCCCGACGTGCAGATCGATTGGTCGGCACAGGACGGTGACCGCGTCCAGGCCAATACCGCCATCTGCAGCCTGCATGGACGCGCGCGCCCCATGGTAAGTGCCGAGCGCTCGGCGCTGAACTTCCTGCAGCTGCTATCGGCCACGGCCACCACCACCGCCGCCTATGTCGCCGCTGTTGCGGGTACCGGCGTGCGCCTGCTGGACACGCGCAAGACCGTACCCGGCCTGCGCCTGGCCCAAAAGTATGCGGTGCGCTGCGGTGGTGGCCACAACCACCGGGTCGGCCTGTATGACGCCATCCTGGTGAAGGAAAACCACATCATCGCCGCAGGCGGCATTCGCCCCGCGGCCGAGGCGGCCCGTCGTCTGCACCCGTCGCTGCTGTTGGAAATCGAGGTGGAAAATCTCGACGAACTGCAGCAGGCGCTGGCTGCGGGTGTCGATCGCATCATGCTGGACAACTTCACCCTGCCCCAGATGCGCGAGGCGGTGTCCATCGCCAAGGGTCATGCGCAACTGGAGATCTCCGGTAACGTGGACCTGTCCACCATCGGCGAATATGCCCGCACCGGGGTCGACTTTATTTCGGTTGGCGCGCTGACCAAGCACATCCGCGCCGTCGACCTCTCGCTGCGACTGCGCCTAGACTGAGTTTTCCCGGGCGCCGGCCCGCGCCGACGCCCGCATTCACTGAATGGACTCTTGCAAGGCGCCGCTGGCGCCTACACTCTCGAGCCATGAGTGACCTTCCCGACCTGATCCTGCTAGTGGCACTGCTCGGCATCGTGGGCGCATGGCTCAAGTTCAGCCGCGCGCGCGAACAAGCGGTAGAAGAAGCGCGCCGACAGTGCCGCCAGCATGGCCTGCAACTACTGGATGAAAGCGTGGGGTTGCGAAGCGTCCGGTTACGTCGCGGCAACGGGCCCATGCGCCTGGAGCGCTGCTACTCCTTCGAAGTAAGCATTGACGGGGACGATCGCGAACCCGGCCGCCTGTGGATGATCGGGCACACCCTTACCGGGCTGAGCCTGCCCACCATCCAAAGCCACCTCCCCGGCCTGCAGGTCGAACACAGCGCGCCGCCAGCGTCCGATAACGTGGTACCGCTGCGCCGCCGACTGCCTACCGACAGCCGGCTGCACTAAGGCCGATTACTTCACTACCCGCAGGAAGGGCGCGCTGCGCTTGGGCTTGTCGCCCGACTGCTCGCCATCGCTGGGCGGCGGCGTGTTGTCATCCGGGTCGGAAGGCGGCGGCGGATTGTCACCCCCCTCTTCGGCCGGAAACATCATACCCTGCCCGTTTTCCTGGGCATACAGGGCCAGTACGGCGTATACCGGAATGTGAATGTTGTGGCTCACGCCGGAGAAGCGGGCCTGGAAGCTGATCCAATCATTGCCGAGATCGAGGCTGGCCACCGCGCGCATCGCCAGATTCAGCACTACCTGCCCGTTCTTCACCACCTGGGGCGGCACCCGCACACCCTCGCGGCCGGCATCCACCAGCACATAAGGGGTCAGATTGTTGTCGGTGATCCAGTCGTAAATCGCCCTTAGCAGATAGGGGCGATTGGACGTCATCGGCGGAAGCTTGTCGTCGGTCATTCAGAAGCCTGCTTGGGGCCGGCGCGGGGTAACCATCCGCAGCCTGGCCGTGTAGATGGCGCAAGTTTAAGCCAAGCCGAGGCAAAGTGACGCGGGCCCGCGCCAACGGGCCAGGCGGCCCGGCGCCCGTTAGGGGCGCATGGCCTTCTCTTCCGGGGTCAGGCTGCGGGCGTATCCCTGGCTGGCGAACAGGCGCTCGCCGTAATCAAGGATGGGCTTGCCCTCTCGCCCCAGCTCAACCCCCAGCCACGGCAGACGCCAGATCACCGGGGCCACCAGGCAATCGGTGAGGCTCATCTCAGGGTTGAGGAAGAAGCGGGAAGCCTTGAACAGCGGCAGCGAGGACAACAAATGCTCGCGCAACCGCTTGCGCGCAGCATCGGCCGGGCGCCCGCCAGCGCGGATGGTATCGATTTCCGGCAGCCAGTCCAGCTCGATGCGCACGGTCGCCAGGCGCAAGCGCGCGCGGGACAGCGGATCAATAGGCATCAGCGGAGGGTGCGGGTAGCGCTCGTCCAGGTATTCGCAGACGACAGCGGTGTTGTAGAGGGTCAGGTCGCGGTCGACCAGGGTGGGCGTAGAGCCATACGGGTTCAGATCGAGGAGGTCTTCCGGTGGCTTGGCCGGATCCACCACCACCCGTTCGTAGCTGACGCCCTTGGCGGCGAGCACGAGGCGTGTTCGATGACACTGGATGCCATCCGCTGTTGTGTAGAGGGCGAGTGCAGTACGCGAGCGAGCGCTTGGAACCATGCGCGATCTCCCCATCGACTTTAAACGGGTACGGCGGCTCGTGGCCGCCGTACCACAGGCTTTGGAGCGGCGTCTTAGTGGACGTCCTTCCAATATTCCTTCTTTAGCAGATATGCCAGGAAAGTGAAGCCCGCCAGGAATAGCAGCACCCAGATGCCGTAGCGCTGACGCTGCAGCGCGGCAGGCTCGGAGACGTACTCCAGAAAGGTGGTCAGGTCACGGGTCGCTTGCTGGTACTGGGCGGGCGTGAGCGTACCCGGCTGGGACAGCTCCAGCTTCTCCACTTCCTCGCCGCCTTCCTTCTTCACCGCAGTCTGCAGCCCCTGCAGCTCCCACAGCGGATTGGGCATGGAGGCGTTGGGGAACACCGTGTTGTTCCAGCCCACCGGGCGGCTCGGGTCCAGGTAGAACGAATTGAGGTAGCCGTAGACCCAGTCGGCCGTCTTGGCGCGCACTTCCAGCGAGAGATCCGGCGGTGCCTTGCCGAAGAACTGCTGGGCCGAATCCTCCGGCATATGCGAGATAACCACGTCACCGAACTTGGCGCCGGTGAAATTGAGGTTCTTCATCACCTCGTCTTCGGACAGGCCCAAGTCCTCGGCGATACGTGAGTAGCGCGCGTACTTCAGCGAGTGGCAACCCACGCAGTAATTGAAGAACAGCTTGGCGCCACGCTGCAACGAGGCCTGATCGCGGATGTTGGTCCCGGCGGAGGGCAAGCCGCCCTCTTCCGAGGCCGCCACCGAGGTGGCCCCCATCAGCAGTCCGGCGGCAAGTGCGAACGAGAAAAGGATTTTCTTCATCGAGGACGGCCGCTTAGTCATGGTCGAACACCACCCGTTCCGGGACCGGCTTGGTCGTTTCCCAGCCAAGACGCGTGTAGCACCCCAGGAACACGAAGAATCCGAAGTAGACCAGCGTCATCACTCGACCGAACAGGTTCTCCCAGAAGGTCACGTCGGTGCTGCTGCCGAACCACTCGGGAATCAATTCAGCCACCACGCCCGCACCCACCGCGCCCAAGGCGATGAAGGAGATCACGAACAGGGTCAACGCCACCTTGAAGCCGGTGCCGCGATAGCGAATGGAGCGCACCTTGCCGGCGTCGATCCATGGCAGCAGGAACAGCAGGACGATCGCGCCGAACATGCCCAACACCCCCCAGATGGCGGTGCTGAAGAACGACGGGATCATGCGCAGGATCGCGTAGAACGGGGTGAAGTACCACACCGGCTTGATGTGGGTCGGCGTCACCAGGTTGTTGGCCGGAATGAAGTTGTCATGCTCCAGGAACCAGCCACCAAAGCTCGGCGCGAAGAAGATGATGAACGCCGCGATGATCAGGAAGAAGCCGACGCCCGCCAGGTCTTTAACCGTGTAGTACGGATGGAAAGGAATGCCATCGGCCGGCTTGCTCGGATCCCAACGATTGCCCTTGGGCCCGTGCTTGATGTCTACGCCATCGGGGTTGTTGGAACCCACTTCGTGCAGCGCGGCCAGGTGCAACACCACCAGCAACAACAGCACCAGCGGCAGCGCGATCACGTGCAGCGCGAAGAAGCGGTTGAGCGTGGCGTCGGCCGGCAGGTAGTCGCCCATGATCCATTCGACCAGGGTGCTGCCGATCACGGGCACCGTGCCGAACAGGGAGATGATCACCTTGGCCCCCCAGAAGGACATGTTGCCCCAGGGCAGCACGTAGCCCATGAAGGCTTCGGCCATCAGCACCAGGAAGATCAGCATGCCCAGCAACCACACCAGCTCGCGCGGTTTCTGGTACGACCCGTACATCAGGCCGCGGAACATGTGCAGGAATACCACCACGAAGAACAGCGAGGCACCGGTGGAGTGCATGTAGCGGATCAGCCAACCCCACTCCACGTCACGCATGATGTACTCGACCGAGTTGAAGGCTTCCGCCGCACTCGTTTTGTAGTTCATGGTGAGGAAGATGCCGGTGACGATCTGGTTGACCAGCACCAGCAACGCCAGCGAACCGAAGTAGTACCAAAGATTGAAGTTCTTCGGCGCGTAGTACTCGGTCATGTGCTTGCGATACACCGGCATCAAGCCGGGCGCACGCTCATTGACCCAATCGCCGATACGCGTGAATACGTTGGCCATCAGCCTGCCTCCTTCGGATCCACACCGATCTGAATGTGCACGTCGTCCACGAAGTGGTATGGCGGCACGAGGAGGTTCTTGGGCGCCGGCACGCCGGCATAGACGCGCCCGGACATGTCATAGCGCGACTTGTGGCAAGGGCAGTAGAAGCCGCCCTTCCAGTCCGGATCGAACGGCTCGGGCTTCATCACCGGGACGAAGTCGGGCACGCAGCCCAGGTGCGTGCACAAACCCACCAGCACCAGCCACTCAGGCTTGATGGAGCGGGTTTCGTTCTGCGCGTACTTAGGTTGTTGTTCGGCGGAGCTGCCCGTGGACTTGGCATCGACCAGGCGATTGTCCTGGCTAGGCAAGGCTTCCAGTTGGGCCGGTGAGCGGTTCACCACGAAGACGGGGAGACCACGCCAGGGGTAAGTGACCTTTTGGCCCGACTCGATCTTGCTGATGTCGACCGTGACCGGGGCACCTGCGGATTTGGCCCGCGCACTGGGTTCCCACGACTTAATGAAGGGCACAGCTGCTGCAACGACTCCCACACCTCCGACCACCGCCGTGGTCGCTGTGAGGAAGCGGCGGCGGCCGTGATCGACGACTTCGTTCGCCATCAGGCTCTCCGGTACTTACATGCCATTGAGACGCGGAACTTAATAAGTCCCACAGGTGCTTGCCAAGCGCGTCGACACGTACAACAGCAGAGCAAGTCTGCTACTGACCGGAAAAACCCTAGCAACTCCCCCCAAAAAAACAAACAGCAGGCACGCGCGGCGGCCAGCACGATAAGCATGTAGCGAAAGCTACAGGCATTTCGCTTCCGGGCACCCTGCGCACCGGGAAGCTCCCGGGACGACCCGCTTCGCAAGTGCCAGCAGAACCCGGCTCCCGCAAAATCGCGTTAGTGTAGCGTCAGGGCATGACTCGTACAATAAAAGCGCCGCGCCCTTCACTACCACGCGCTACCCATCCTAACGCTTTGCAACGAAACGCATAACGACATGAAACATGCCGCAGGCACGCTCGCCTTCATCGCCCGTTTCGCGGTTCTTGGGCTGGCGGCCGCCTTCGTCATCAGCCTGATGTGGCCTGACGTAGGCAATCGCCTGCGACAACGTGTCGGCCTCTCACCCGCCAGCACGACCGCGCCAGCCGCCGCGACCAACCCTCCCCGAGTCAACGGCCCGGTGTCCTACGCCGATGCGGTGGCGCGCGCCGCGCCTTCGGTGGTGAACATCTACGCCAACAAGATGGTCACTGAGCAGGCGGTGCAGATGTACACCGACCCGGTGCTGCAGCGACTGTTTGGCGGCCGCCCCGCCGGCCCCGCCTATAAGCGCCGCGAACAGAGCCTGGGCTCAGGCGTGATCGTGAGCAGCGAGGGCTACGTACTCACCAACAACCATGTGATCGCCAACGCCGACGACATCCAGGTTCTGCTGTACGACGGCCGCGTAGCCAAGGCCAAGGTGGTGGGCGCGGATGTGGAGACCGACCTTGCGGTGCTGAAGATCGACGCCAGCAACCTGCCGGTGATCCGCATTGCCGAGCACATGCCCGTGCGCACGGGCGACGTCGTATTGGCCATCGGCAACCCGTTGGGCCTCAACCAGACCGTAACCATGGGCATCGTCAGCGCCATTGGCCGCCAGTTGAGCAGTGCCAGCCCGGAGGATTTCATCCAGACCGATGCGGCGATCAACCTCGGCAACTCGGGTGGCGCCCTGGTCAACAGCGAGGGCGAACTGGTGGGCATCAATACCTTGCTGATCGGCAAGGCGGCCAACGCCGAGGGCATCAGCTTCGCTATTCCCGTGGGCAATGCCAAGCGGGTACTGGACCAGATCATCGACAGCGGCCACGTCGTACGCGGATGGATGGGCGCGGACTACACCTTCGTCCCGGTTGCCGCCGACAGCGGCCTTCCCGCCGCCGCGCGCGGCGCCCAGGTCACCGAGATATACCCCGGCGGGCCGGCTGCCCAGGCGGGCATCCTGCCCCACGACATTCTGCTGCGCATTGGCACCGATGACATCGTCGACCCGGCCGACCTGCGCCGTCATGAGGCCGCCCTCAAGCCCGGCAGCAAAGTGGAGGTATCGGGCCTGCGCAACGGTTCGCCGTTCCACACCGAGGTGATCCTCGCGCAGCGACCGCCGCTGCGTCCCACGGCCTCACTGGATGGCTGACATCCCCGCCACTACCGGCAACCGGCCATCCCTGGGTCGGATCGCCTGGCCGTAGCGCCGACGCAGGGTACCCACACGGTCCACGTAGACTCGCGTTTCGTCATAGGGGGGCACGCCATTGTAGCGTTGCACCGCCCCCGGCCCCGCATTGTAGGCGGCCGCAGCAAGCTGCTCGTTGCCATTGAAGGTCCGCAGCAGAAAACCGAGGTAACGCGCACCGCCGCGAATGTTCTGGGCCGTGTCGAAAGCATCGCGCACGCCCATATCGGACGCCGTTCCCGGCATCAGCTGCATCAGGCCCTGCGCGCCCTTGAGGGACATGGCGCGGGGATTGAAGGCGCTTTCCGCATGGATGATGGCGCGCAGGAAGGCCTCATCCACCCCCGACTCACGACTCGCCAGTGCAATCACATCGGCATACGCGGTGAGATTGAGCGCGACCGAGTCCCAACGGATGTTCGAGTGCAGGTTGCACGCCACGCAGGTGGCGATATAGGTGAACAGCATGGTCACCGGCCCCTGCTGGCCGGCCGGCTTGAGGTTGGTGTACTCCACACTGCCGTCTTTGCGCACCACCCGGTAAACCGCGCCACGCAACACGCGATCGCCATCGGCAGAGACATTAGCCACCGGCTTGTCGGCCACCGAGCCGCTGCGCGCCGGACTGGTTTCGCTGTAGCTCCACTGCCCCGGCTTGCCGGCCGGCGTGCGGGGCATCGCCGGTGGCGCCATGCGTGCCGTGGTATCGACCGAATCCTTGACCCAGGCCAACGAAGTCACTGGAGGCGCAGTGACCGTCGGCGGCGCTTTCACCACGGTACCTGTCACGCCAGCCAACGAGGGGGCGGCGGGCTTGCTGACCGCCCGCGGTCGCACAGGATCAGGTGCCCCGGCGATGCGACTGCAGCCGTGGTAGCCGGTGGCGGTACTGCTGAATACCACTTCGCCCGCACTACCGGTACAGCGATAGAGTGCGCCTGCATGTGCCGTGCCCGCAGGCCAGGCGACGGACAGCAGCAGGGCACACGTCAGCGCCAGCCCCGATAGGACCGGATGGCGTGCCCAGCCAGGAAATAACCTAGCCACGGCCTCTCACTTGGGGGGCCTGCCCCCAGTGGTGATGCGACAACATACGCTCCCCTTCCAAAACACGGGGACACAGGCCTACCTAGGCCCGAGTCCGGCCGCAGTGTGCCCCCAACCCCCGGGGCTAGCCAAGCGGCGATCGGCCAATTCGTGCAGCAGGGCAAACTTAACCGAGCCGCAAAGCCCCTGGCCGCGCTGCAAGTGCTTGATCCGTCTCGCGCGTTCAACTGGCAGGCACCCGGCCAGGCGAGTAAACTGTTGGGTTCGGCGCCCTTTCTGCACCTGCACTACACGGTACCCAAGCCCATGACCGGCAAGCTTTTCATCAAAACCCACGGCTGCCAGATGAACGAGTACGACTCGGCCAAGATGGCGGACGTGCTCAAGGCATCGCATGGCCTGGAGCTGACGCAGGATGAGTCCGAGGCGGACGTCATCCTGGTCAACACCTGTTCGATCCGCGAGAAGGCCCAGGAAAAGGTGTTCAGCCAGTTGGGCCGCTGGAAGGAGCACAAGCAAGGTGACAAGCCGGTGCTGATCGGCGTGGGCGGCTGCGTGGCCTCGCAGGAAGGCCAGGACATCATCAAGCGTGCCCCCTACGTGGACCTGGTATTCGGCCCGCAGACCTTGCACCGCTTGCCGGAACTGATCGAGGCTCGCCGCCACAGTGGTAAGCCGCAGGTGGATATCAGCTTCCCGGAAATCGAGAAGTTCGATCGCCTGCCCGAACCGCGTGCCGAAGGTCCCACGGCCTTCGTCTCGATCATGGAAGGCTGCTCCAAGTACTGCTCGTACTGCGTGGTGCCCTATACCCGCGGCGAGGAGATCAGCCGCCCGTTCGACGACGTGATCGTCGAGGTGGCCCAACTGGCCGAGCAAGGCGTACGTGAAGTCAATTTGCTGGGGCAGAACGTCAACGCGTATCGCGGCCCCACCCATGACGGCGGCACGGCGGACCTGGCCGTGCTGATCCACGCCATCGCGCAGATCGAGGGCATTGGCCGCATTCGCTTCACCACCTCGCATCCGCTGGAGTTTTCCGACTCGCTGATCGAGGCATATGCGAACGTGCCGCAGCTGTGCAACTTCCTGCACCTGCCGGTGCAAGCGGGCTCTGACCGCATCCTCACGGCGATGAAGCGCGGCTACACGGCGTTGGAATTCAAGCAGAAGATCCGCAAGCTGCGCGCCGTGCGTCCGGACATCTGCATCTCCTCCGATTTCATCGTGGGCTTCCCCGGCGAGACCGATGAGGATTTCGAAAAGACCATGAAGCTCATCGACGATATCGGCTTCGACCAGAGCTTCTCTTTCATCTTCTCCGCACGACCAGGAACGCCCGCAGCCAACCTCGCCGACGACACCCCGGCTGAAGTGAAGCACGCGCGCCTTACCCGACTGCAGGCCAGGCTCAATGAGAACGCCCGCCAGATCAACGAGGCGATGGTTGGCACCGTCCAGCGCGTGCTGGTGGAAAAGCCCAGCAAGAAGAACCCCAATGAGCTCTCCGGGCGCACCGAGAACATGCGCTTTGTGAACTTCCCGGGCGATGCACGCATGATCGGCCAGTTCATCGACGTAGTGATCACCGAGGCGATGAGCAATTCGCTGCGCGGTCGCGTACAACTGGCCGACGCCCACGTCGCCCTGGCCTCGTGACGGTCACACCCATCACGATTCGCGAAATCGGCGCAGCCGATTTCGCCCTGGTTTGGCCCCTGTTCCACAGCGTAGTGGCCGCCGGCGACACCTACAGCTACCCGCCCGACCTGAGCTATGAGCAGGCGCGCAATTGGTGGGCGACCCCACCCAGCCGCTGCTTTGTCGCCGAACGCGGCCCGCAGGTGCTGGGCTGCTATATGCTCAAACCCAACCAGCCCGGACTGGGCGACCACGTCGCCAACGCCGGCTACATGGTGTCACCGGGGGCGCGTCGCCAAGGCGTCGCCTCGGCCATGTGCAAGCATTCGATGGAGCAGGCCCGCGACGCCGGCTTCACCGCCATGCAGTTCAACTTTGTGGTCTCCACCAACTCCTCCGCGGTCCGCCTATGGCAGCGCCACGGTTTCCGCATTGTCGGCCAGGTACCGGGCGCGTTTCGCCACGCCACTCACGGTCCGACCGACGTCTATGTGATGCATCGGCATCTTTGACCTGATATGACCAACGGCCTCTATCAACGCGACTTTTCCCTCGAGCCGGAAGACAACGCCCGACTCTCCAACCTCTGCGGCCCGTTCGACGAACACATGCGCCAGGTCGAACTGCGCCTGGGCGTGGAGATCAATCACCGCGGCAACCTGTTCCAAGTGATCGGCGAGGAAGATGCCGCGCGCGCGGCGGAAAAGGTATTGCGGGCGCTCTACGACGTCACCGCGAACGAGTCGCTCACCGGCGCCAAGATCAACCTGCATCTCGCCGAGTCGGGTATCGACGCCATCGTCAACGATGCGGCCGAAGGTGCGCAGGACGTCGCCATCAAGGTGAAGCGCGGCGTGATCAAGGGCCGCGGCCCCAACCAGGCGCGTTACCTGCACGCCATCACCACGCACGACATCAGCTTCGGCGTAGGCCCGGCCGGCACCGGCAAGACCTACCTCGCTGTCGCCAGCGCGGTGGAAGCGCTGGAAGCCAATCGGGTGCAGCGTCTGCTGCTGGTGCGCCCGGCGGTGGAAGCGGGCGAAAAGCTCGGCTTCCTGCCGGGCGACCTCAGTCAGAAGGTCGACCCGTACCTGCGCCCGCTGTATGACGCGCTATACGAAATGCTGGGTTTCGAGAAGGTCGCCAAGCTGATCGAGCGCAACGTGATCGAGATCGCCCCGCTCGCCTATATGCGCGGGCGCACGCTCAACGACTCCTATGTAATTCTCGACGAAGCGCAGAACACCACCGTCGAGCAGATGAAGATGTTCCTCACCCGTATCGGCTTCGGTTCGGTGGCGGTCATCACCGGCGATGTCAGCCAGATCGACCTGCCCCGAAATGTACGCTCTGGCCTGCGCCACGCCATCGAAGTACTGCGTGGCGTGGAAGGCATCAGCTTCACCTTCTTCACCTCGCGCGATGTGGTGCGCCACCCGCTGGTCGCCAAGATCGTGCGCGCCTACGAAGCCTTTGAGCAGGCTGCCGAGGACTCCGCCAAATGAGCGCCTCCGCACTGACGCTTTCGGTGGGCTACGCCGCACCGCGCAAGGGTGTGCCGACCTCCGCCAGCTTCCGCAGCTGGGTAGAGGCCGCTCTGCGCGGCGCCAAGCGACGCAAGGCAACGGAACTGTCCATCCGGATCGTGGATAGCAAGGAAGGCCGCCTGCTGAACCGCGAGTACCGCGACAAGGACTACGCGACCAACGTGCTCTCCTTCCCCGTCGAGCTGCCGCCGGGTGTCGTACTGCCCCTGATCGGCGACCTGGCCATCTGCGCCCCGGTCGTGCTGCGCGAAGCCGCCGAGCAAGGCAAGCGCCCGCGCGATCACTGGGCCCACATGACCGTGCACGGCGTGCTCCACCTGATTGGCTACGACCACATCGAAGACGCCGACGCCGAAGTGATGGAGGCACTGGAAGCGCGCATTTTGGCTGGGCTGGGCATCGCCAACCCCTACGAGGCCTGAGTGCCCTGCGCGGCCCCCGGGGGGCGACCGCGGAGAAGGCCGGGGGCGGCCTTGTTCCTGAATCGTCACGAATTTTCCGCTAGACTGGCGTCTCCGCCCGGTTTCGGGCTGCATCCGCACGAGTAATGAACGAGGACCCTGGCAGTACCAGCGGCCCGGCCCACCGCAGTTGGTGGGATCGACTGGGCCACCTGTTTTCCGGCGAGCCGCGCAACCGCAAGGAGCTCATTGATGAGCTGCGCACCGCCCATGTCAATGGCCTGATGTCCATTGACACCCTCACCATGGTCGAGGGTGCAATCAAGGTCACCGAGCTGAGCGTGGACGACGTCATGGTGCCGCGTGCCCAGATCGTGATGCTCTCGGCCGATGCGCCGCTGAGCGAAATCATCAACTCCGTCGTTGAATCCGGCCACTCTCGCTTCCCCGTCCACGGCGAAGACAAGGACGATATCCTCGGCATCCTGCTCGCCAAGGACCTGCTGCGCTTTGTCGGCAACGGCAACGGCGATCACTTCGATATCGCCAGCGTGCTGCGTCCTGCCGTGCTTATTCCCGAGTCGATGCGGTTGAACGTGCTACTGGCCGAGTTTCGTCACACGCGCAACCACATGGCGCTGGTGGTGGATGAATACGGCGGCGTCGCCGGCCTCATCACCATCGAAGACGTGCTCGAGCAGATTGTCGGCGAAATCGACGACGAACACGACGATGAGGAAGAACCCACGCTGATGCACGAGCAATCGGGCGGCGGCTGGGTGGTAAGCGCGCTCACCCCGATCGCGGACTTCAACGAGCAAACAGGCGCACACTTCTCCGACGAAGAGTTCGACACCGTCGGTGGCATGTGCACGTCCGAGTTCGGCCATTTGCCGGAAGTGGGCGAGGAGATCGCCATTGGCGACTACCTGTTCCACGTCACCGAAGCCGATGATCGCCGCGTACAAGCCTTCCGCGTAAGCCGTCGCCAGGACGACTGATCGTGCCCCAACCCGGCAGGACGCCCATGTCCATCTTCTCTCATGGCCTTGGCCGCTTCCTCGCCGTGTGCCTGTTGTTGCTGTGCGCCACCCTGGGCTGGGCGGCGCCAGCATGGGCGGGCGTCGCCAACGCGCCCGGCGCCAACCTAGAAGTCTCATTGATCACCTACGGCCCAGGCGATACCTACTGGGAACGTTTCGGCCATGACGCCATCGAGCTGCGCGATGCCGCCAGCGGCGAGTCGGTCACCTTCAACTACGGCGTGTTCGATTTCGACGAACAGGGCTTCCTGCTGCATTTCGCCGCCGGCCGCATGCACTACCTGATGGATGCCGCGCCCACCGACGTGGACCAGCAGTACTACATGAGCGTGGGTCGCTCGGTAACCCGCCAGCCGCTCGCCTTTACGCCAGCCCAAGCCACGGCACTGCGCGATTTCCTGCTGTGGAACCTGCGCCCGGAAAACGTTCGCTACAACTACGACTACTACGCCGACAATTGCGCCACGCGAGTACGCGATGCGTTGGACAAGGCGCTCGGCGGCGTACTGCACAAGCAGCTGGAGGCCCGCGCCGGCGGCATGACATACCGCCAGCAAACGGCGCGACTCATGAGCCAGCAAGCGTGGCTGATGCTTATCCTCGACCTGGGTCTTGGCCCCTATGCCGATCATCCGCTGACCGCATGGCAGGAGAGTTTCCTGCCCATGGTGCTACAGAAGGAGATCGCCAGCGTCACGGTTACCGATGCCGATGGCGCCGTGCATCCGCTGGTACTGGGCGAGCGAGAAATATCCCCCAACCGGCTGGACGCACCGCCGGCGCAGGCGCCTGATTTACGCCTGCCGCTGGGGCTTGCCGGGGTGATCTTCGCCATCCTCTTGCTGGCCGCTCGTCGTTTTCTGCCTACCGTGTACGCCCTGCTTGGCTCGCTGTACCTCGTGCTCGGCGGCCTGGTCGGCGTGGTCTTGCTGATTCTGTGGACGCTGACCACGCATCACTCCGCGTGGGCCAATGCGAACCTGCTGCTGTTCAATCCACTGGCCTTCATGCTGCTGCCCACCCTTTGGCGCTCCCGCCGCGGTGTGCCTGCATCCCGTCGCATGGACCTGCTGATCGTGCTGCAACTGTTGGCCGGCCTCACGGCCGTCCTGCTGCACTGGATGCCCGGCGTGGTGCAGCAGAACCAGCCCTGGCTGCTGTTCGCGCTACCCATATGGCTAGCGCTTGCATGGTGTGTGCGGGGCACGCGCGCGCCGGCTCGCCTTGCGCCATAAAAAGCCGTCATGGCGTCTTCGCGGTCGTCCATGCATGATTCGCGCATGACCTCCACGCTCCCGACTTCTGCCGCCCCCGCGGGCTCCATGGTGATCAATTGCGTGGCCTATCGTTTCGATGGGCAACGCATCGGCGACATCAGCCTCGATGACATCAGCGAGGTGCTCAAGGAGCCCGATACGTTTGTCTGGGTGGGCCTGCATGAGCCGGATGCCCCGCTGCTGAGCAAGATCCAGGAAGAGTTCGACCTGCACGACCTCGCCATCGAGGATGCCCAGCACGCGCATCAGCGCACCAAGATCGAGACCTACGGCGACTCGCTGTTCATCGTGGTGCAGACCGCGCAGTTGGTGAGTGGCCACATCGCGTTTGGCGAAACTCACATCTTTCTGGGTGCGCGCTACCTGGTCACCGTGCGCCACGGCGCTTCGCTGTCCTATGCGCCCGCCCGACGCAATTGCGAACACACCCCTGACTTGCTGGCACTAGGCCCCAGCTACGGCCTGTATGGTGTGCTCGACTTCATCGTGGACAACCTGCTGCCTATCGTTCGTGATTTCCGCGAAGAACTGCAGGAACTGGAGAAGGACATTTTCTCCGACACATTCAAACGCAGCACCATCCGCCGCCTGTATGACATGCAGCGCGATTTGATGACACTACGTCTTGCCGTGGCACCACTACAGGACATCATCAGCCAGCTGGTGCGCATGCATCCGCAACTGATTCCGGATGAACTGCGCGCCTACTTCCGCGATGTCTATGACCACGTATTCCGCGTCAACGAATCGATCAGCGCCATGCGCGAAATGCTCGCCGCCGCGATCAACGTCAACCTGTCGCTGGTAACCTTTGGCCAGAACGAAGTGATGAAGCGTCTGGCCGGTTATGCGGCGATGCTGGCGGCACCCACCCTGGTGACGAGCTGGTACGGCATGAACTTCGAGAACATGCCGGAGCTGCACAAGCCCTGGGCCTACCCCCTGGTTATCGGCGTAGTGGCGACGCTGGTCGGCAGTATCTTCGTCTTCCTAAAACGAGCCAAGTGGCTCTAGTTCTGAGAGCCGAGCGCCGGGGACCGGGCTTCGCCCAATAAATTAAAGGGACAAAAAAATGGCGGCCTTTCGGCCGCCATTTTCCTATTCACTCACCGCGCTTACTTGGCGGTACTCTTCACGGCGTCTTCCGACGTCCACTGCTTCAACCACGCATTGACCGTCTCGTGCCACTGCACGCTGTTCTGCGGCTTGAGCACCCAGTGGTTCTCATCCGGGAAGTGCAGCAGCTGGCTGGGGATACCGCGACGCTGCAGCGCCGTGAAGGCGCCCAGGCCCTGCGTATCGGGAATGCGGAAATCCTTGGCCGAGTGGATCACCAGCATCGGTACGCGCCAATCCTTGACGTGATTGACCGGATTGAACTTCTCGTAGTTTTCCGGATGCTCGAACTGCGTGCCGCCGTTCTCACGTTCCTCGAACCACAGTTCCTCGGTGTCGTAATACATGGCGCGAGCATCGAATACGCCATCGTGATCCACCAGGCACTTCCAGGGCTGGTTCCACACGCCCGCGATCCAGTAAATCATGTAGCCGCCGTAGCTGGCACCCAGTGCACACGCGCGGTCACCGTCGAGGAAGTTGTACTTGGACAAGGCCGCCGACCAACCCGCCTTCAGGTCTTCCAGCGGCTTGCCGCCCCAGTCGCCCGAGATCGAATCGGTGAATGCCTGGCCATAGCCGGTGGAACCGTGGAAGTTCACGGTGACCACGGCGAAGCCCTGCCCCGCATACGTTTGCGGATTCCAGCGATAGCTCCAGCCATTGCTCATCGCACCTTGCGGGCCGCCGTGGATGATGAATGCCACGGGGTACTTCTTGCCCGCCTGATAACCGGCTGGCTTGACCACATAGCCCTGCACCGTCTCGTTGTTCCAACCCTTGAAGGTGAAGAACTGCGGATCGCCCATCTGCACGTTCTTCAGGCGCGCCGCGTTGTAATGCGTGACCTGCTTGAGACCCTTGCCGGAGAGATCGGCCACATAGAGATCGGCGGGGCGCTTTAGGTCATCGCGCTGCACCAGCAACCTCGACTTGCCCGCGGCATAGCCGGTCACGTCGCCGTCGGTGACCAGGGTGGTGACCTTGCCACTGGCCGCGTCGATGGCGAACAGCGGGTGCTGGCCGTTGTCGTCGGCGGTGGCGTAGAGGGTTTTACCGTCTGCCGAAATCTGCAGGCCGCCAGCGGAGCGATCCCAGTTCGGCGCCACTTCGTGCTTCTGGCCCGTAGCCAGATCCAACGCCATGATGCCGAAGCGGTCGGCCTCCGATACCGGCGTCTTCATCGCCAGGTAGTACAGCGTCTTGCCGTCCGGCGAGGGCAACGGGAATGCATCCCACGCCTGGTTTTCGGCGGTGAGGTTGCGCGGCGCGGCCGAGGCGTCGGCCGGTACGCTGTAGACGTCGAAGTTGGTGGACCACGGCTCGGTCTTGCCCGCGATGCGCACGCTGAAATACACGGTCTTGCCGTCGGGCGAGAAGTTGAACTCGCCTTCGTCACCAAACGGCTTGCTCGGCACATCGCCGTCGATACCACGCGTGAGCAGCAACGGCTGTGCGCTGGGCTTGTCCAGATCGGCGATGAATAACTGTGCGCGGCGACCGTCGGACCAGGTATCCCAGTGACGCACAAACAGCTTGTCGTACACCGTGCCGGAAGCCTTGTCGGCGGCACGGCCGTCCAGACGCTCCTTGGTGCAGGCAAGGTCAGCGCAATCGGTGAATACGCCAAACGTCAGCAGCGCTTGCTTGCCATCCGGCGAGAGCTTGTAGCCGTCCACATCAAGGGGGGCATGGGTCACCTGCACCGGCTGCGCCGATGCCATCGGTGCGCGTCGCCACAGCTGCGCCACGCCATCCTTCGCTGCCACGTAGTAAAACGCACTGCCATCGGGCGACCAGCGCGGCGAGGAGGCCTTCTCCACCAGCTTGACCGGCTCGCCGTTCTTGCTCAGGTCAAGCAGGTAGATCGAGGTAACGCCCTTGTTCGCGGCGTAGTCGGTGGCGCGCACGGTGTACAGCGCGTAACGACCGTCCGGTGACAGCTGGGGATCGCCCACGCGATCCATCATCACCAGGTCACGGATGGTGAACGGGTGGGGGCCATGGTTCACAGCCTCGGCCGCCATGGCGGAGGTACCGGCCAGCGCAAGCGCCAGCGCGACAAGCAAGGGTTTCATCGAAGGGTTCCCAGGGCATTACGAAAGCACTGACGTTAAGAGCCTCAGCGGCGGGACGCAAGCTGAGGCTTTTCGCCGTAGGAATCTACCGACATAGCGGAACGTCTTTGTTGCAGCGCGACCAAGGCCGGCAAAGGCCGTCGTTATACTCCGGGACTTTGTGTCTGCACGCTCCTGCTCATGACTGACGCCGTAACCCGCTCCACTACCCCCGCTCGTGCCGTTGAGCAGGATGAACTGTTCGGCCATCCCAAGGGCCTGTACGTGTGCTTCTTCACCGAGATGTGGGAGCGCTTTTCGTTCTACGGCATGAAAGCGCTGCTTGCGCTGTACCTGATCAAACACCACGGTTTCTCGGATACGGAGAGCCTGTCCGTGCTGGGCGCCTACGGCGGCCTGGTCTATGCGACACCCCTGCTCGGCGGCCTGCTGGCAGACCGTTACCTGGGCATGCGCAAGGCCGTGGCGCTGGGTGGCGTACTGCTGTGCCTGGGTCACCTGGGCATGGCAGTGGAGGGGCATGCGGCCACCATCGGCCCCGATGGCGCCGTGCATCGCGATACCTTTGCGCTAAGCGTTTTCTATCTCTCGCTCGCGCTGATCATCAGTGGCGTAGGCTTTCTCAAGCCCAATATCTCTACGGTGGTGGGCAAGCTTTACCCAGAGAACGATCCGCGCCTGGACTCGGGCTTTACCTTGTTCTATGCAGGCATCAATGTGGGCGCGCTGTTTTCCGCGCTCATTTGCGGCTACCTGGGTGACACCTACGGCTGGGGCTACGGCTTTGGCGCCGCCGGTATCGGCATGCTGGCTGGCCTGGCGGTATTCCTGACCGGGCAAAAGTACCTGCAAGGCCACGCCGAGCCGCCGAATGCCGCCGCGTTGCGCCAACGCGTGCTGGGCCCGCTGACGTTGGAATGGAGCATCTACCTTGGCGCCGCCCTTACCCTGCCGGTGCTGTGGGCGCTGATGCAGTTGGGCAGCGCCGTGTTGTGGCTGCAGGTGCTGGCGCTGGGTTCGTGGCTGGGCTGGCTGGGGTGGTACGTCACCACTCGCTGCACGCCGGTGCAACGCCGTCAGATGCTGGCCTGCGTGTTTTTCACCGCCATCTGCCTGTTGTTCTTCTCGCTGTACGAGCAGACGTACGGCTCATGGGTGCTGTTCAACGACCGCATGTTGACCAAGGACCTGTTCCCGGCCCTGGTGATCCGCGAAGGGCACCCGGTGCCCTGGTCCACCCTGCCCCTGCTGTTGTGCCCTTTCGTCATTGCGCTGGCCTTGCGCCTGCGTGGCAAGCGCCTCCCGGCGCTGCTGCTGGGCGGCCTCACCGCGATGGGGTTGCTGCTGATCGTGCGCGACTGCCTGGTACTGCCGCAGACCGCCAGTTCGCTGACCTACCTGGGCGCGCTCTTCATTGTGCTGCTTTCGCCACTCATGGCGTGGCTGTGGCCCTTCCTCGACCGGCGTGGCCTGAACCCCTCCACCCCGGTCAAGAGCGCCATTGGCCTGGCCTTCGCGGGCCTGGCCTTCGTCCCGCTGATGATCGGCAACCAGACCGTGACGCCGGACGCACTGGGCAGCGTGTGGTGGATTGTGCTGGCCTACCTGTTGATCGAAATCGGCGAAGTGGCGTTGGCGCCTATCGGCCTGTCCGCCGTCACCCAGCTTTCGGTACCCCAGGTTGCCGGCCTGATGATGGGCGCCTGGTGGCTGGGCACCTCCTTCTCCGAGCAGTTGGCCTCCATCTTCGGCAAGTTCGCCGCCTTGGACCTGCCCGCCGACGGCAAGATCGATATGGCGATCGCCACCGCTAAATATGGTCAGCTGTTCCAGCACATGATCTGGCTGGGCCTGGCGTCGGCCGCAGCGGCCTTGTTGCTGGCGCCACTGATGAAGCGCTGGATGGCTGGGACCCGATAAGTCCCTGGGCACCAAGGCACAGCTAAAGCGCGGCCCGGGTCACGAAACGGGCAAGTCCTTGCCCGTTCTGGGCAAGGCGGGACCGAAGGGGCCCCCGTTTGGTACAAAACATGCCTCACTTCGGGTGAGACAACCAGGGGGACCTTCCATGCTTCGCCAGCGCCTTTCCGCCGGCTTCACCTTGATCGAGTTGATGATCGTGGTGGCGATCATCGCCATTCTTGCGGCTATCGCTATTCCTGCCTATCAGGATTACGCCATCCGCGCCCAGGTCAGCGAAGGCATGAGCCTGGCCACCGGGGCGAAAGCTGCCGTGTGGGATTTTGTTTCTAATACGGGGCGCTACCCCCCGAATAACCAGTCGGCAGGCCTTGCCTCTTCCACCTCCATCAACGGAAGTTACGTGTCTGGCGTTGATGCCACCGGGGGCGCGGTCACCGTTACTTTCCAAAGCCCCAAAGCCAATCAGGCGATCCATAACCAGCAGCTCATTCTGTCGCCCGTTACGGGCGCAGGCAGCATCACGTGGACCTGCACGAGGAGCAATCTTTCGGCAAAGTACTTGCCCTCCTCCTGCCGACAGTAGGTGCCTTAAGAATCCGACTCAATGCCCTCTCAAGGGCTCGTAGTGTCGACAGACAGCAACCCAAGTGACCTTTTATGTCACTTCATGCCCTGGACCGGCACCGCGAGAAGATGCCGGATGCATCACGATTTTAGAGCTATGCACCTACGGCTGACCGTCCTTGTGACCATTCGTGATGACGTGCACAATCCGATTTCCCGCGAATATGCGGGAATATAAAAGCGGCAGCCATGGCATATAACCTGCTTGAAGTTGACGCGAGCTTCCTGGTCGTTCCGACCGCAAGTATTGGGAACCAATCCCGCCTAGGGGGATTCGGGACTGGGGCTCAGGGGGCAGTAACTACGGTTAGCTAACCAAGATAGAGGAACCATCATGAAGAACGTGCAGAAGGGCTTTACCCTGATCGAATTGATGATCGTCGTGGCGATCATCGCGATCCTGGCCGCCATCGCCATCCCGGCTTATCAGGACTACACCATCCGCTCGCAGGTCTCGGAAGGCCTTTCGCTGGCTGACGGTGCCAAGACGGCGCTTGCCGAGTACTACTCGAACAAGGGTTCGTTCCCGACGAGCAATGGGTCGGCCGGCCTTGCCACTGCTGCCAGTATCAGCGGCAACTACGTCTCCAAGGTCGACGGTGGCGCTACGGCTGGTCAGATTCAGGTGACTTATTCCGGGCCGAAGGCTAACACCAAGCTGACGACTGGCCCGGCTGTTCTTATCCTGTCGGCCATCACCAATGCGGGCAGCATCCAGTGGACCTGCAAGGCCGGTAGCAACCTCCCGGCCAAGTACCTGCCTTCTTCCTGCCGCTAATCGCTGGAACTGGCTAAGCTGATAAAGGGCCGCCCTTGGCGGCCCTTTATTTTTGGAAAACGCATGTACTCTCGCGCCTTTTTACTGCCAGCCTTCATGCTCATGCTGGTAGTCATCACGATTGCCGCCTACATTCCAGGCCTCCACGGCCCCTTTTTGTTCGACGATTTCGCCAACCTGCCCAGCCTGGGCGCCAACGGCCCCATCCGTGATTGGCCGGCATTCTGGCGCTACATCACCTCCGGCACCGCAGACCCAACGGGGCGCCCTCTTTCTCCTGTCTCTTATACACATCTCCGAGCCCACGAGACCCGTGACCGAATCGCGGTTGCCGGCTGGGGGTTGTAAAAGGGGGGGGGGGGGGGGGGGGGGGGGGGGGGGGGGGGGGGGGGGGGGGGGGGGGGGGGGGGGGGGGGGGGGGGGGGGGGGGGGGGGGGGGGGGGGGGGGGGGG
>NZ_JAELTT010000029.1 GCF_016428975.1 Dyella sp. ASV21 | reverse complement strand
ACGCCCCTTTTGGCGGGTTGAATCGGCCAAGTCACTGACCGACTTGCCAATGGTGCCTGCCTATGGTTAAAATGCCGCTCTTTTCACCCACCGCTTTCGAGTTAGTCATGAAGCCCGATATCCATCCGAATTATCGCCCGGTGGTATTCCAGGACCTGTCGTCGGACTTCGCGTTCCTGACGCGTTCCACGATCTCCACCAAGGAAACCGTCAAGTGGGAAGACGGTAACGAGTACCCGCTGGTCAAGGTGGATATCTCGAGCCATTCCCATCCGTTCTACACCGGCAAGCAGAAGACGCTGGACACCGGCGGCCGCGTCGACAAGTTCCGTCGTCGCTACGCGCAGAAGTAATCGCGCGAACCGCTTGCGGTCACGTCGTGGCAACGCGACGTTCGCGAACGAATCACACGGGGCGAGCCCAGGCTCGCCCCGTGCTTTTTTGCACCTGCAATCCGACCATCCGCTAGGGCATGTTGGCGGGGTGATATGTGATAATGGGCGGCGAGGTGTTGCAGCCATCCCCATTTGCGACATCAACCCTACTTCGCCGGCCTTTGGCCCTAGGCAAGCCGGCGATGACCATACGTGTAAGGAGGTTTTCCGTGTCCGATTCCAAGATCGTCAAGTTGGTGGATGAGTCGACCAACCGCAGCAGTGAACTGCCCCTGCTCAGCGGCACGCTCGGTCCCGCATGCATCGACATCGGAACGCTGTACAAGGACACGGGGCATTTCACCTACGACCCGGGTTACGGCAGCACCGCTAGCACCAAGAGCGCCATCACCTATATCGACGGTGACGAAGGCGTGCTGCTGTATCGCGGCTACCCGATCGAGCAGCTGGCTGAGAAGTCCAATTTCCTCGAGACCTCGTACCTGCTGCTCAATGGTGAGCTGCCGAACAAGGATCAGTTCGCCAAGTTCGAAGACCAGATCACGCATCACACGATGATGCACGAGTCCCTGAAGGACTTCTTCAAGGGCTTCCATCACGACGCGCACCCGATGGCCATGCTGGCCGCTTCGGTGGCCTCGCTGTCGGCCTTCTACCACGACGACATCGACGTCGATAACGCCGAAGACCGCAAGCTGGCCGCGATCCGCCTGATCGCCAAGATGCCGACCATCGCCGCCGCCTGCTATCGCTACTCGATCGGCTGGCCGTTCCGCTATCCGCGCAACAACCTCGAGTACGTCGAGCGCTTCCTGCACATGATGTTCGAAGTGCCGAGCGAGCCGCTGGAAATGAATCCGGTGGCCGCCAAGGCGCTGGACCTGCTGTTCATCCTGCACGCCGATCACGAGCAGAATGCGTCCACCTCCACCGTGCGTCTGGTGGGTTCGACCGGCGCCAACCCGTATGCTTCCATTGCCGCGGGCATTACCGCGCTGTGGGGTCCGGCACACGGCGGCGCCAACGAAGCCGTGCTGAAGATGCTGGAAGAGATCGGCACCGCCGATAAGGTGGAGACGGCCGTCAAGCGCGCGAAGGACAAGAACGACAACTTCCGTCTGATGGGCTTCGGCCACCGCGTGTACAAGAACTTCGACCCGCGCGCCAAGATCATCCGCGAGATGTGCCACAAGGTGCTCAACGAGCTGGGTGTGAACGACCCGCTGCTCGACGTGGCGATGAAGCTGGAAGAGGCGGCGCTGAAGGACGACTACTTCGTCGAGCGCAAGCTGTACCCGAACGTCGATTTCTACTCGGGCATCATCTACAAGGCATTGGGCATCCCGACCGAGATGTTTACCGTGATGTTCGCCATTGCGCGCACGTCCGGCTGGATCTCGCATTGGATCGAGCAGCATGAAACCCCGGGTTCGCGCATCGGCCGTCCGCGCCAGATCTATACCGGCGCCGATGTTCGCAACTACGTGCCGACCGATAAGCGCTAATCGGTCCGCAAGACGCAACAAGAAAACGCCCCGGTGATGCCGGGGCGTTTTTGTTTGTGCGGTGACGAAGCGAAGCGAGCGATCGCTACGGGTCTCGCGGATGGCTTACTTCAGTGCGGCCGAAAGCATTCGTTCGAATTCATCATCGTTACCGGCGGTAGCTAGCAACTCTTCCACCATCGCCAGGGAGGCACGACGCATCGGCTTTTCATCGATGCGGTCCAGTGGCGGTTGCCGCAGGGCATCCTTGGGCAGCACGGTGATGTCGAAGGGCAGACCGTCGGCATTGAACAGCAGCACGGGGTATTCGTTCTGTTCATCGCGAGATATGCGCAGGCGGCGTGTTTGCTGCGTCAGTGGTACGCCGTGTTCTTCAAGAAACAGCACGACGGTTTCCGCGGTGTCACTAAACACGTGCAGGCAGACGGCCGAATGAGTGTCTGCGGTGCCCTCCAGTACGGCGCCGACCAGTCGCGGCTCGAACGCGTGCAGGAAGCGCATCGCCTCGACGGCGGCTTCGCGGCGCTCCTGTAGCAGCTGAGGCTGCGTGTCGGCGTGGAAGATGCGCTGATGCTCGCGCAGCGCTTCTTCGATTTCATTGTTGCGCGGCAGTGCCTGCGCTTCGAAGATGCCTAGCCGCTCGGCGGCCTTGAGCTTGGCGTGATGGAAATCGCGAATGCCGTGCTCGCTCATCAGGCGCGCTGCCTCTTGGGCGACGCGCAGACGATTGCGCTGCAGGCGATCCTGCGCGTGGATGCGGTGATGTTCGCCTCGTGCCATGCCTCATTCCTCCGGCAAGCGGGCGCTCGCTACAGCGAGCGCGGGCGGCAGGACGGGGAAAGGGCGGATCCCGCGCTGCCGACGGTCAGAAGATATCGTAGGCGTGTTGCTGGTCCTGGTCCTCCTGCTGCTGATTCGCCTGGTTGCGCAGTCGATCCACGTCCTCGACCTTGAGGATCTCGGACATGCCGTTCGGGTCGCCCGCGCCAGCGGGCAAACCGCTCGAGCGGTCAATCACCACCGTACTGATCCCGGGCGGCATCGGCAAGGTGGTCGAGGGCAGGTCCTTGAGCGCGGCCCCCATGTAGGATATCCAGATGGGCAGGGCAGCCTTGGCGCCGAATTCGCCCTTGCCGAGCGGGCTGAAGTCGTCGAAGCCCACCCACACCGTGGTCACCAGGTCACCATTGAAGCCGGCGAACCAGGCATCACGATGGTCATTGGTGGAGCCGGTCTTACCGGCCAGGTCGTCGCGACCCAGCGACATCGCGGCGGAGCCGGTGCCGCGCTTGATCACATCCTGCATCAGCGACGTAATCAGATAGTCGTTGCGTACGTCGATCACCTGCGGCGCCAGCACCGGCGGGTGTGCGCCAGCGTCATGAGCGTCGGCGGGCAGCACGGCGTCGCCCACGCCGGCAACGCTGCCGGAGGTCGCGGGGGCGCTGGTCGAACCGGCCGTGGCCACGGCGTTGACCGGGGCGGCGCTCGCGGCCGGGGGCGGGCCGGGTGGACGGGTGTCGAGCAGGCGCTCCGCACAGGTGCGGCAGGCGCGGGCCGGATTGGCCAGGTAGACCGGCTTGCCGTCGCGGTCATCGATCTCGCTGATGAAATACGGCGTGACCAGGTAGCCGCCATTGGCGAACACGGCGTAGCCGCGCGCCATGCTCATCGGGGAGACCGAGGCCGTGCCTAGCGCCATGGAGAGGTTGCTCGGCAGCGCGTCGAGGGTGAAGCCGAAGCGGGTCACATAGTCGCGCGCGTAGCGCACGCCGATGGCGTCGAGCAGGCGCACGGAGACCAGGTTCTTGGACTGCACCAGCGCCTCGCGCAGGCGTATCGGGCCATCAAACTTGTCGTCGTCGTTCGAGGGCGTCCACAGGCCGCCCGGACGCGAGGGGTCGGGCAAGGCGATGGGGGCGTCGTTGACGATGGAGGCGGGGGTGAAGCCACGCTCGAAAGCCGCCGAGTAGATGAAGGGCTTGAAGCTCGAACCGGGCTGGCGCGCGGCCATCACGGCGCGGTTGAACTTGCTGCGCAGGAAGTTGAAGCCGCCGACCAGGGCTTGCAGCGAACCGTCCTCCGGGTTGATCGAGGTCAGCGCAGCCTGGGCAGCGGGGATCTGGGTGAGCTGCCAGTTGCCCTTCTCGTCGCGTGCTACGCGTACGATATCGCCCCGCTTGAGCAGGCTGGACGCACTCTTGGGGCGCGCCCAACTCATCGCCTCGGCACCGAGTTTCACTTGCTCACGGCTGGCCAGGTAAATGCTTGCCTCGCCGCCGGCCACGCCGGTAACGATGCCCGGCTGCATGCCCGAAATATCGGTATAGCCGGCCAGGGCACGGTCCAGGTCGTCGTTACTGGCGTCGGCGCCCAGCTCCTGATGAGCCTCCGGCCCGCGCCAGCCGTGCCGGCGGTCATATTCGACCAGTCCGGCGCGCACGGCATCCACGGCGGCTTGCTGGCGATGGCTCTGGATGGTGGTCTTGACCACATAGCCTTCGGTGAGCGCGTCATTGCCCAGACGGTCGAGCACCTGCAGGCGCACCATTTCGGCCAGGTAGGGGGCATCCACCTCGATCGACGGTTCATGCGGCGACGCGTTGTTCGGCTCGGCAACCGCCTGCTCGTACTCCGCCTGGCTGATGTAACGGTTCTCCAGCATCTGACCCAGCACCCAGTTGCGGCGGGCAATCATGCGCTTGGGGTTATTGAGCGGATTGACCACCGAGGGCAGCTGGAAGGTGGAGGCCAGGGTGGCGCATTCGGCCACGCTGAGCTGGTCCAGGGTCTTGCCGTAGTAGTACGAGGCCGCCGCGGCTACCCCGTAGGAGCGGTGGCCCAGGAACATCTTGTTGAGATAGAGCTCCAGGATCTGGTCCTTGGTCAGCTCGCTCTCCATGCGCAGGGCGATGAAGATCTCGGTGAGCTTGCGCGAATAAAGCTTCTCCGGGCTCAGGAAGAAGTTGCGCGCCACCTGCTGGGTAATGGTGGAGCCGCCCGGGCCTTTGTCGCCGCCAGAGGTCACCACATGCCAGCCGGCGCGGGCGATGCCATGCCAGTCCACGCCGGGGTGCTTATAGAAGCTGGCATCTTCGGCGGCCAGTACGGCGTGCTTGAGCCGCTCGGGCACGTTGGCGATGCCTACCGGGATGCGCCGCGTCTCACCGAAGCTTGCGATGAGCTTGCCGTCGGCAGTCAGCACCCGCAGGGGAACCTGCATGTGGTAGTCCTTCAACACGGCTACCGAGGGCAGGCGAGGGGATATCAGCCAATAGGCGACGCCGACCGCCGCGACACCCAGCAGCAACCCTGTGAAAGCCAGGATAAGGATCCAGCGCAGCAATCGCTTCAGAATTTGCATGGTGTGGGTGTTTGCGAGACGTAAGTCAAAACAAGACAGAGTATAGATGTAGCAGTATCCCCGGCATGAACCGGGTAGGTGGCAGCAAGAAGCGGGCCACCGGACCGGATGGCCCAAGTGTGGATGCCGTCACGCGAACGTGTCGAGAAAAAGCTCGTAGGCCGTTGCCAATACATTAATTTTTGGTTTTAATGCCAACGCGCATCCCGCCGATAACAGGTGTGGGCGTCCAGGGGCAAGGGGGAAAATCGTGGGGCTCTTTACACCCAAGAAGCCGCCGCTTGTTGGGGTCGACATCAGCTCGACCGCCGTCAAGTTGCTGCAGCTCAGCCAGGCCGGTGGTCGCTATCGCGTAGAACACTACGCGGTCGAGCCGCTGCCCCCCAATGCGGTGGTCGAAAAGAACATCGTCGAAGTCGATGCCGTAGGCGAGGCTATCCGGCGCGCGCTCGCGCGATCCGGTTCCAAGCTCAAACATGCATCGGCTGCAGTGGCCGGTTCGGCGGTCATCACGCGCATCATCCCGATGCCCAGTGATCTTTCCGACGACGATCTCGAAGGCCAGATCCAGGTCGAGGCGAACCAGTACATCCCGTATCCGATCGAGGAAGTGAGTCTCGACTACGAGGTGCTGGGCCCGGTCCGGGACAACCCGGAAATGAACAATGTGCTGCTCGCGGCCTCGCGTACCGAGAACGTGGACATGCGCGTGGCGGCGCTCGATCTGGGCGGTCTCTCCGCCAAGGTGATCGACGTCGAAGCGTTCGCGATGGAAAACGCGTTCGCCATGGTGGCCGACCAGCTCAACGTCGGGCGCGATGCGCTGGTGGCGGTAGTCGACATCGGCGCCACCATGACCACGCTTTCGGTGCTGCGTAACCAGCGAACCATCTATTCGCGCGAACAGGTGTTCGGCGGCAAGCAGCTCACTGACGAAATCATGCGCCGCTATGGTCTTTCCTACGAGGAAGCCGGTCGTGCCAAGCGCAAGGGTGGCCTGCCGGAGTCTTACGAGAGCGAGGCGCTGGAGCCGTTCAAGGAGTCGCTGATCCAGCAGATCAGCCGTCTACTTCAGTTCTTCTTCGCCGGCAGCGAGTACAGCAAGGTCGATCAGGTGGTGCTGGCGGGCGGCTGCGCTTCCATCGAAGGCATTGGCCCGATGCTCGAGCAGCAGCTCGGCGTGCCTTGCGTCGTGGCCAATCCGCTGGCGCGCATGTCGCTGTCGCCGCGCGTGCAGGCACAGTCGCTGGCTCAGGATGCCCCCGCGTTGATGATTGCGGTCGGCCTCGCGCTGAGGAGCTTCGACTGATGGCACACATCAATCTACTTCCGTGGCGCACGGAGCGGCGCAAGCAGCGCGAACGCGAGTTCTTCATGCAGCTGGCGGCGGCCTTTGTGGCGGCACTGCTGGTGGTGTTGCTGTGGGTGTTCTGGATGGATCAGCGCATCGACAGCCAGAACGAGCGAAACGCTTATCTGCAGGGCGAGATCAAGCAGCTCGATGAGCGCATCAGCAAGATCAAGGATCTCGAGAAGGTGCGTGAGCGCCTGCTGGCTCGTAAGCAGATCATCGAACAGTTGCAGGCCAATCGTTCGCAGATGGTGCATCTATTCGATGAGCTGGTGAAAACCATTCCGGCCAGCGCGCGTCTCGACGGCCTCAAGCAGACCGGCGACTCGATGACGCTCGAAGGCGTGGCCCAGTCCAATGCCAGCGTGGCCGAGTACATGCGCAACATCGAGAGCTCGCCATGGATGGGGCACGCCGATCTGCGCAAGACCGAGAACACGCATGGCGATCTGCGCCTGCCGTACTCTTTCGGCCTCGATGTGGCTCTGAGTCGTCCCAAGACCGACGAAACGCCTGACGACGACCATACCCCGGTGATCCCGGCGAGCGCGCCTGCGCCCGCGCCGGCAAGCAGCGCACCGGCACCGGCGGCATCGGTGGCACACCCCGCACCTACGCCAGCCGCTCAGCCGGCCGCAGCCGTTCCGGTTACCACGGCTAACGCCGAGGGCAAGAACGCCAGCCCGGCAGGTCATCGGGGAGCCGACAAATGACATTCCTCAAAGATCTGCAGAGTCTTGACCGCAACAACATCGGCGGCTGGCCGCAGTCGATCAAGCTGTTCTTCACCGGCCTGCTGTTCGCGCTGATCGTGCTGCTTGGCTGGTACCTCTACGTGAGCGACCAACAAGACGCGTTGGAGCAAGCCGTCGCCAAGGAGCAACAGCTCAAGCAGGAGTTCTCGCAGAAGCAGGCCAAGGCCGTGAATCTGGAGGGCCTGACCCAGCAGCTCGACGAAATGCAGGACATGCTGCGCCAATTGCTGCGTCAGTTGCCCAGTAAGACTGAGATGCCTGAGCTGTTGGTGGATATCTCGCAGACCGCCTTGTCGGCGGGCCTGGAGACCGAGCTGTTCCAGCCGGGAGCCGAGGCGCCGAAGGATTTCTACGCCGAGAAGCCGATCCAGCTGCGCATGGTGGGTACCTACCACCAGTTCGGCACCTTTATCAGCGGCGTTGCCTCACTGCCACGCGTGGTCATCCTGACCCTGCATGACGTGTCGCTGACCCCGAAGAACAAGGACGCGAAGGGTGGCGGCGGCCTGCTGGTGCTGCAAGGCACGGTAAAGACCTACCGTTACCTGGAAGACGATGAAAGCGTCGAGGCCAAGGCCGCCAACGCCAAGTCGGCAGCGACGACGGGAGGCCAGAAATGAGCAAGTTGATTGCCATCAGGTCCACCGTTGCGATCAAGGGCTCCCTCGTACTCTGTGCCTTGCTGAGCCTTGCCGGTTGCAGCGGGCAGGATGACCTGCACCAGTGGGTGGCGCAGGAAAAGCAGAAAAAGGGCGCGCCGATCCCGCCGTTGCCGGTGATCAGGACCTTCGAGACGTTCCAGTACAACGACCAGGATCGTCGTGACCCGTTTAGCCCCAGCACGGCCGAGCTGCAGCAGGGCAATGCCAATGCAGGCTCGCGTCCGGACGAGAACCGGCCCAAGGAGCCGTTGGAAATGTTCGCACTCGACAGCCTGAAGATGGTTGGCACCGTCGGTGCTGGCAATGGACTGGAAGTCCTGGTGAAGGATCCGGGGGGCGTCATTCACCGCGTCCATCGCAATGAATACATGGGCCAGAACTACGGTCGGGTCACCGCTATCAGCGACGATCACATCGACTTGGTGGAGCTGGTTTCCAACGGTAATGGTGGCTGGATGGAGCGTCCCGCCAGCATCGCGCTCGGCGACAAATAAGAAACACAGGGGCTGATGCAATGAGCAACCAAATCAAACCTGTTCGGGGCCGTGTCATGCGCCAGGCGAGTCGTTATGTGATCGTGGGCCTGTTGACGCTCGGCGCCGCCTGGTCGAGCGCCGCAGCGGCTGCCACCAGCACCCTGAAGGCGATCAGCTACGACACGCTGCCCGGTGGCCGCGTGGAGCTGCATCTGAACTTCGCCCAGGGTCCGGTGCCCGAGCCCAAGATCTTCACCACCGGCAATCCGCCGCGCATCGCGGTCGATTTTGCCGACACCGACAACGCGGCTCCACGTCACATCGACATCGGCAAGGGGGCCGCCACTGGCGTGTCGGCCGTGTCGGCGGGCGGTCGTACCCGTGTGGTCATCGAGTTGGTGCGCGACTCCACCTACCGGTCTCGCGTGGAAGGCAACAGCCTGGTGCTTACCGTGAACAACGGCACCGATGCGGCGACCACCACCACGGCGGCCACCATCGATCCGTCCAAGGCGCTGCCATCGGCGGCCAACGGTCCGTCGGTGTCCAACATCGACTTCCGCCGCGGTCCCAATGGCGAAGGCCGCGTGCTGATCGATTTCAGCGCGCCCGGCGCCAATGCCGACATGAAGCGCCAGGGCGACAAGGTGTTGATCGACATCGATCACGCCAACCTGCCCAGCAACCTCGCCCAGCGCCTGGATGTGCTCGATTTCGCCACGCCGGTGCAGTCCATCACCACCAAGGCCGGCGTGCGCGGTGGTGTGCATCTGGAAGTCGCCGTCAAGGGCGCGGTGGATACCTCGGCGTACCAGAGCGGCAACCAGTACGTGGTCGAGGTGGCACCCAAGAAGAAGGACGACAAGGCCGATGCGAAGCTCGGCAAGACTCAGGAGCCGGTCTATACCGGTAACCGCGTCACCTTCAATTTCCAGGATATCCCGGTGCGTTCGGCCCTGCAGTTGCTGGCCGATATCTCTGGCCTGAACCTGGTCGCTTCCGACACGGTGGGTGGCAGCGTCACGCTGCGCCTGGTCAATGTGCCGTGGGATCAGGCCCTGGACGTGGTGCTGCGCGCCAAGAGCCTGGACAAGCGCCGCAACGGTAACGTGATCTGGATTGCGCCGCAGGAAGAACTGGCCAAGTACGAGCAGAGCATTGCCGACGCCCGCATCAAGGCGGAAGACAACGCCGAGCTGGTCACCGACTACGTGCCGATCAGCTATGGCAAGGCCAAGGACATCGCCAAGCTGCTGACCCAGGGCAGTCTGACGGGCATCGGCGGCGGCGGCGGAGCCGCAGCCGGTTCGCGCGGTTTCCTCTCCACGCGCGGCAGCGTTTCGTTCGACGAGCGCACCAATACCCTGCTGATTAACGACAACCCGCAGAAGATCCGCGAGTTGCGTGAGCTGATTACCGTGTTGGATCGCCCGGTGCAGCAGGTGCTGATCGAGTCGCGCATCGTCATCGCCACCGATAACTTCACCCGCGAGCTGGGCGCCAAGTTCGGCGTACAGGCCAAGCGCACCAACCCGAGCGGCCAGGTGATCTCGACCGGCGGCACGGACCAGGGCAACGGCACGGTCACCGGCACGAATGTGAACCTGCCTGCATCGGGTGCTGCCGGTAGCCTGGGTCTGGCCATCCTTGGCAAGAACTACGCGCTGGATCTGGAGTTGTCCGCCGCACAGACCGAAGGTCGTGGTGAAGTAATCTCCAGCCCCCGCGTGATTACCGCCAACCAGCAGGAAGCGGTGATTCGCCAGGGTCAGGAGATCGGCTACGTCACCTACCAGAACAGCACCACCGGTGCGGCCGGCAGCGGCACGGCCACGGTGCAGTTCAAGGACGCGGTGCTGGAGCTCAAGGTTACGCCGACCATCACCGCGGATAACCGCGTGTACCTGATGATCAACGTCAAGAAGGACGCGCTGGCCTCGTTCATCACCGTACCGGGCAGCGGCCAGGTGCCGCAGATCGATACTCGTGAGATCAACACCTCGGTGCTGGTCGACAACGGGCAGACCGTGGTGCTGGGTGGTATCTACGAGATCACCAAGCAGAATACCGCGACCAAGGTGCCGGGCCTGGGCGATATCCCGGGTATCGGCATCCTGTTCCGCAATACCTCGCGTGAGAGCGACAAGGCTGAGCTGCTGATCTTCGTCACCCCGCGCATCCTGAGCGACAGCCTGCAGTAATCCGGGGCTGGGGCAGTATGGGAGAAGGGCGGCCTCGGCCGCCCTTTTTCTTTGCTCGGTTCAACGGCCGCCACCGGCCAGAAGTCACGGGGACTAAACTTCCGGAGCGCTTTAAGGTCTGTGGTTACGCACGACTCCGAGATGGACCCAACGATGGATATGCCCCAAGCCCTCCCCACCCCGCGCCTGCAGCAGGCGTTCCTTGATGTCCGCGATGAACTGCGGCGCAGCGTCATCGGGCAGCCCCACCTGATCGATTGCCTGCTGGTGGCCTTGCTGGCTGATGGCCATCTGCTGGTCGAAGGCGCACCCGGCCTGGCCAAGACCACCGTCGTCAAGGCTTTGGCTGCCTATATCGAGGCGGATTTTCACCGCGTACAGTTCACTCCAGATCTGCTGCCCGCCGATCTCACCGGCACCGACGTTTTCCGCCCGCAAGCGGGCAGTTTCGAATTCGAGCGAGGGCCGCTGTTTCATAACATCGTGCTCGCCGACGAAATCAATCGCGCGCCGGCGAAGGTGCAGTCCGCCTTGCTGGAGGCCATGGCCGAGCGACAGATCACCGTGGGACGCAGCACCTGGCGTCTGCCAGAGCTGTTCATGGTGATGGCGACGCAGAACCCGATCGAGCAGGAAGGCACGTTCGCCTTGCCCGAGGCGCAGCTCGACCGCTTCGTCATGCATGTGACCATCGGTTATCCCGATGCCGAAGCCGAGCTAGCCATTCTCGCCCTGGCGCGCGAGCAGGCACGACGCAGTCTTCATCCCGTATCGCCTGTGCGCCCGGTGCTCACTCAGGCCGATGTGTTCGATGCCCGTGATGCCGTGCTTGCCGTGCACATGGCGCCGGCACTGGAGGAATATCTGGCGCAGCTGGTGCTCGCCACACGCCATGCCGAAGCCTACGGGGCCGAGCTCAAGCGCTGGATTGCCTGGGGCGCAAGCCCGCGCGGCACCATTGCGCTGGATCGCTGTGCACGCGCGCATGCGTGGCTGGCCGGTCGCGATTACGTACTGCCGGAAGACATCCATGCCATCGCCCACGAAGTGCTGCGGCATCGTGTACTGCTCAGCTATGAGGCGGAAGCGGAGGGCGTGCGCAGCGATCAAGTGATTCGCCGAGTGCTGGATCTCGTGCCGCTACCGTGAACGCCGTCGTGAATCCTGTTTTCGCCGGCGACGGGCGCACGCGCCCTCAACTCGCTGAACTGGTCGCTTTGCGCAGCCGTGTCGCCAAAGCGGCATTGCCGCGCCTGGAAAGCCACGCCGCGCGTGCGGGTGCGCAATCCAGTCGTTTGTACGGACGTGGCATGGACTACGCCGAATCGCGCATCTACCAACCAGGCGATGACGTGCGTCGGCTCGACTGGCGTTTGACCGCGCGCAGTGGTCGTTTGCACACCAAACTGTTTCAGGAAGAGCGCGAAGGACGCTTGTTGATCCTGCTCGATACCAACCAAAGTATGCGCTTTGGTACGCGTGTGCGGTTCAAGTCGGTGCAGGCGGCGCGCGCCGCCGCCCTGGCCGCGTGGTACGTGGTGCGCGCGGGCGAGCGTGTGGGTTTGATGGAATTTGGTTGCGTCGACCGCTTGTTGCGTCCCGACGCCGGTCCGCGTGGCGCGTTGGCGGTATGCGGTGCGCTGTCCGATGGGGGCGCCGACCGGATGCGTGAACGCGGCGAATCTCTCTCCGATGCGCTGTCGCGCGCGCATCGGCTGATGCATGGCGCCAATCGCGTCTTGCTGATCAGCGATGGCTTGGAGGCCGACGATGCGGCCAAGGGCCGCCTGCTCGACCTCACCCGCAAGGCGGGCGTGCGCGTGCTGGTGGTGGCCGATGCGCTCGAGCTCAGCCTGCCTCCGCCGGGTCGGTACCCGCTGGAGCACGAAGGCGAGCGGCGCGAAGTGGCATTGTTTGGCGAGCGCCAGCGTCGCGAGTTCCAACAGCGGCTGGGCGCCGGTCAGGCGCGTTTGAACGCGATGGCCCAGAGCCTGGGCATTCCTCATCGCACAATCGACACTACGGCAGATCCACTGGATGCCATTCTGGCTTTATTGGCACCGGGCGTGCGGCGATGAGTACGCCTGCCAGCGCCGCCTCCGTCGCGCCCGGTCCCGAACTGCGCGATATCCACCTGCCGCCCGCCCCCGCATGGTGGCCGCCGGCCCCCGGTTGGTGGGCCTTGGCCTTTCTTCTGTTAGTGGCGTTGGGCATCAGTGTCTGGCTGTGGCGGCGGCGACGTCGGCAGCGCGCGGACGAGCATGCCGTGCTGCTTGAGCTGGACGCGCTGATGCAGCGCTGGCGGGATCAGCCTGCCAAGCTCGCTGCCGCCCTGCATCAGTTGCTGCGCCGCGTAGCGCTTCGCTATGACGCCAGTGCTGGTCAGCGTCAGGGTGTGGCCTGGCGAGAGACGCTGGCGCAGGTGCCGGTGACTACCGCAACCCTCGACCAGTTGATGACGATTGAGCAGGCGATGTACCGGCCCGATGTGGTGCTGGACGTCGACGCCGTGGTGACGGCGACTCGCCAGTGGCTTCGCGCAGCCTGGCGTCACGCGAAAGCTGGCGCATCGGCATCGTCGCCGCGCGCGCGACAGGAGCCCGGACGTGCCTGAGTTCGCCTGGCCTTGGGTCTTTCTGATGCTGCCACTGCCGTGGCTGGTGCGTCGCATTTGGCGCGCCGCTTCGCCAGGGCAAGCCCTGCATTTACCGCATCCTGGCTTGCATCTGGCGACAGCGCGGGGAGAGCGTGCGGGAACCTGGCGCACTGTATTGCTGACCTTGGCGTGGCTGGGGCTGCTTGCGGCGGCAGCGCGTCCACAATGGGTAGGGCCGCCGCAGGCGCAACAGCGCAGCGGGCGGGCGATGCTGCTGGCCGTGGATTTGTCCGGCAGCATGCGTACCGATGATATGCATTTGGGTGGCCAGCCGGTCAGCCGCTTTGGGGCGGTGGAAGCGATCGCCGGCGACTTCATTGCGCGCCGCAGTGGCGATGAAATGGGGCTGGTGCTGTTCGGTAGTCGCGCCTTCCTGGTGACGCCATTGACCTACGACCTCAATGCGGTGCGCGCGCAATTGCAGGGTGCCGCCGTGGGTCTGGCCGGCACCGAGACGGCCATCGGCGATGCGATTGCGGTAGCGGTCAAGCGATTGGCCAGCCTGCCGGAGCAAGCACGCGTGGTGGTGCTGTTGACGGACGGCGTCAACAACGCGGGCAGCATGGCGCCCTTGGAAGCCGCTCGTGCGGCGAAGGCCGCCGGTGTGCGCCTCTACACCATTGGCATTGGTGCGACGGAAATGCGCGTGCCTGACTTGTTCGGGACTCGCGTGATCAATCCATCGGCCGACCTGGACGAAGGCATGCTGCGCAATCTTGCACAGCAGACGGGGGGGCGCTACTTCCGCGCGACGGATGCCAGCGAGTTGGCCGATGCGTATCGCGCCGTCGATGCGTTGGAGCCGATTTCACAACAAGGGCCATCGCTGCGTCCCCGCCACGAGTTGTTCCGCTGGCCGCTGGCGTTGTCGGCATTGGCATGGCTGCTGGCGATGGCGCCGCGCCCGCGTCGCAAGGAGGCGCGGGCATGATCGCGACATGGCAGCAGTTCCATTTCCTGCGTCCGCTGTGGCTCTTGGCCTTGCTGGCGCTGCCGGTGTTGGTGGCCTTCGCCTTGCGACGCAACGGTGAGCGCGAGGCCCTCACCCGCCTGGTAGACCCTGAGCTGCTGCCGCATCTGCTGCAAGGGCGGGCTGTCCATCGACGCGCGCCCGCCTTGTGGTTCGCCCTGGGTTGGTTGTTGGCCGTGCTCGCCATGGCGGGACCTACCTGGAGTCGCGTGACGCAGCCGTTGTACGCGCAGCGTGCGGCGCAGGTGGTGGCGCTGTCTTTGTCGCAGCATATGCTGGCGCGCGATGTAGCGCCCAGTCGACTCGATCGCGCGCGCTACAAGGCGCGCGATCTGCTAGCCGCCAATCACGATGGGCTCAATGCGCTGGTCGCTTATGCCGGCGAGGCTTTCGTGGTGGCGCCGCTCACCTCGGATGCCGCCAGCCTGCACGATCTGCTGGAAGCGCTGGCGCCCGACACCATGCCGGTGGATGGCAACAATGCGGCGCGGGCGATCGAGCGCAGCGTCGCATTGATCCAGGGCGCGAAAGTCGGCGGCGGCTCCCTGGTGCTGGTGACCGACGATGTCGATGAGGCCGCACTCGCGGCGGCGCGCAAAGCGAATGCCGCGGGTGTGCGCGTGTCGGTGCTTGGTGTGGGCACGACGCAAGGCGGCCCGGTGCCGCTCGGTGCGGAAGGTTTCCTGCGTGATAGTCACGGCGACATGGTGATGGCCGCGCGCGATGATGCGGCACTACGCGCATTGGCGGATGCCGGTGGCGGCGTCTATGTCGCCATGCGTGATGACCATGCCGACATCGATGCCTTGCACGGTCTGTTGCGCAACGAAGGGCATCCCTTGTTGGCCACGGATCAGCAAGGGGATGACTGGCAGGATCGTGGGCCGTGGCTATTGCTGCCGCTGCTTCCGCTGGTCGCGTTGTCATTCCGACGTGGCTGGTTGGCGTTGCTGCCGCTGGTGCTGCTGCCTTGCCTGCCGAATGCAGCGCATGCCAGCGCCTGGAGCGATCTGTGGCAGCGTCCCGACCAGCAGGCCGACGCGGCATTGCGCGCCGGCCACGCGAAGCAAGCCCAGCAACTGGCGCGCGACCCCGCGTTGCGGGGCGCCGCAGCGTACCGCGCGGGTGACTACGCGGCAGCGGCGGAGGCCCTGCGTCAGGTGCCGGGCAGCGATGCCGCCTACAACCTGGGTAACGCGCTGGCTCGGCGTGGAGACTATCAGGGCGCGTTAGAAGCGTACGACCGCGTGCTTAAGGCCGATCCTGCCAACGCCGATGCACGCGCCAACCACAAGGCTGTCGAGGATTGGCTGCATCGCCAGCAACAGCAGAACGGCGGTGCACAGAACGACCCGAGCAAGGGTGGGCAGGGCGCTTCCAGCACGCCGCCGGACAACGCGCAAGGCAAGCAGGGTCAGCAGGGCGACAAGGACGCGCAGCAGAAGCAGGAGGAAGGCAAGCCATCCGCCGACGCGCATGGCGACAACCAGGGCGCCGGTAACCGTCAGCAGGCTTCACCATCGCCCGCCGACAAGAACGAGGCCAGTGCGGGCACGCAGCCCAAGACGCCCGAACAGCAGGCGGCGGAGCGCGCGCGGGAAGCCCAGGCTCAGCAGGCGCTGCAGAAGGAGATGGATCAGGCCTTGGGCAAGTCGTCCTCTTCGCGCGCCCCCGCCCGGCACGACCTGGGGGCCATTCAAACCGACGATGCACAGGCGCGCCTGCCCGCCGAAGTGCGCCAGGCGTTGCAGCGTGTACCGGATGATCCGGGCGCACTTTTGCGTCGCAAGTTCGATCTTGAATATCGCCAGCGCCACGGCGGCGTGAGCGCAGAGGATGATTCGCCGTGAAGTCTCGTTCCTTACTACTCCTGCTTTGGGTGCTGCTTGCACTGAGTCCGTTGGCGACGCTGGCCGCTGAGGTGCAGGCCACGCTTGATCGCACGCGTGCCGAGCTGGGCGAAACCGTCACACTCAATCTGCGCGTGAACGGTGCCGGCATGGTGCAACCGCCGGACCTTAGCGCGCTATCGCAGGACTTCGCCGTATTGGGCAGTTCCAGCAACACCAGCATCAGCATCATCAACGGCAGGCGCTCGGCGCAGCTCACCGTGGGCGTGGCCTTGCGCCCCTTGCATGTCGGCGCGCTCACCGTTCCGGCGTTGTCGTTTGCCGGCGGTACCACCGCGCCGCTGCAGCTGGAGGTGGTTGCACCCGATCCCGCGGCGGCGGCGGCAGGCAGTAAAGACGTCTTTCTCGAAGCGATGGTGGATACGCCATCGGTCTACGTGGGCCAGCAGTTGATCTACACCGTACGGCTGTATTTCGCCACGGACCTTACCAATGGTGCGCTGGAAGACCCGCAACTGGCGGGCGCGGATGTGCGCCGCCTTGGCAACGAGACCAATTATCAGGCGGAGCGTGGCGGCCGGCGTTTCAACGTGATCGAGCGACGTTACGCGCTTACGCCGCAACGCGAAGGCCATCTGACCATTCCCTCGGTGGCCTTCCAGGGCGACATGGTGGACATGGCCGACCCGGACTCTTTCTTTGGTCATGCCACGCCGGTGTCCACGTCCTCACCGCCGGTCGCTATCGACGTGCGCCCGGCCGCGATAAAGGACCCCAACGTCGCGTGGCTGCCGGCGCGCGAGCTCAGCCTCAAGCTGGATGGTGGGCCGGGCCAGGGCGTCCTGCGCGTAGGTCAGCCGCTCAATCTGGTAATGAGCGTTCAGGCGAGCGGTCTGCCCTACGAGGCCTTGCCCGCGTTGAGCTTGCCCACGATCGATGGTGCAACCGTGTATCCGGACAAGCCTGTCAATGGCACGCGCGTGGATGGACAGTGGTTGCAGGGCAGTCGTCAGCAGGGCTTCGCCGTGGTGCCTGGCCAGCCGGGCACCTTGAGCATTCCGGAAACGACGCTGCGCTGGTGGAACGTGGTGACCGACAAACCCGAGATCGCCACCATCCCGGCACGAACCTTCACGGTGCTTCCGGCGCTGGGCAAGGCCGCGACGCCGGCGTCGACGCAGCCCGAGCCAGTCGCCGCGCCGCAACCGCCTGCGGCGATTCCGGCGGCTTCCACCGACAGCCTGCCTTGGCGTTGGTTGGCGCTGGGGAGTTTTGGCCTATGGTTGATCAGCGCCCTGTGGTGGTGGCTGCGGCGCCAACGGCCGTCCGTCACGGTTCGCACGCCTGCAACGGCACCTAATGCGAGCGAGGCGCGAGCCATCTTCCTGGCCGCGGCGCAGGGCGGCGATGTGGCGGCGCAGGCATCCACGCTGCTGGCTTGGGCGCGGACCGAGCGACCCGCGCTGCAGAACCTGGGGGAGCTGGCGCAAGCGCTGGCGGCCATGCCGCAGGTGGAGGCCATTGCCGCGCTTCAGCGTAAACACTACGCCGGCGCCGACGCACCCGCGCTGGGCGAGCAGTTGGCGGCGGCGTTCCGCGCTGGCTTTATGTGGCGTAGCGCGGGCGCGACAGGAGAGGCCTCACCGTTGGCACCGCTGTATCCATTCAAGGTGGAGCGTTGAGTGCGCCCTGCCAGATCGCGGCCATGGATGGGCTAAAGCAGCACAGCAGCATGCGCATGGCGGGAGCGTCGCCCCCCGCCGATTGCAAACTACCCAGCGCCACGGGGGCGGCCAGCTCGGGCGGGTAGCCGAAAACCCCGCAGCTGATAGCGGGAAAGGCGATTGAGCGCAGGCCATGTTCGATCGCCAGCGCTACGCTTTGCCGATAGCAGCGGGCCAGCAAGCGTGGCTCGTCGTGGTCCCCGCCGCGCCATACCGGGCCGACCGTGTGGATCACATAGCGAGCCGGCAGTGCGAAGCCCGGGGTGATGCGCGCCTCGCCGGTGGGGCAGCGCACGCCTGCCGGGTGCTGGGGCAGGGCGCGGCACGCCGCGAGCAGCTCGGGACCGGCGGCACGATGGATGGCGCCGTCGACTCCGCCGCCGCCAAGCAGGGTGGAGTTGGCAGCGTTGACGATCGCCTCTACGCTGAGCCGAGTGATATCGGCGACGACGATCTCGATCGACATGGCACTGGCTCTAAAGATGTGGCTTTCGCAAGTATTTGCGACATATGCTTGACCCTACATTTGGCCCGCCTGGACCGACTCCGCATCTATGACTAAGGCAGAAGACATTTCCTTCGGCTACCTCCTCAACGACGTGACCTTGCTGTTCCGCAAGCACTTCGACAGACGAGCCGTGAAATTCGGGTTGACCCGTGCGCAATGGCGGGCCACCAAAATGCTGTATTACCGCGAAGGGTTGCGCCAGACGGAGCTGGCCGAACTGCTCGAGATGGAACCCATCGCGGTGGGACGCGTGATCGATCGCCTGCAAGCCGCCGGCTTCGTCGAGCGACGCCACGATCCCAAGGATCGCCGTGCCTGGCGCCTCTATGTCACCGATCAGGCTCGCGCCGTCATCGCCGACATGGAACAGATCGCCAAGGGCTTGCGCAAGGACGCCACGCGCGGCATCGAAGTGGCCGATCTGCAGCAGGCGCTCGATGTCATGAATCGCCTCAAGGAAAACCTGCAGGCGCTGGACGGCCCGGTGTCGCTGGACGACGAGGACGTCTGAGTCGCTCGCGGCGCCACCTGCCGCATAGCGATGCTTTTGCCAAGTGCTGTCGGTCGTGCCGGGGAGGCGCAACCGCTGCTTCACAATGGCCGGTGCAACGCACCGGGGTGAGGCAAGGTGCAGTGTCGGTCCGCATGGCTTGCGGAGCCGGCGATGGGGCTGCGCGCCAACACTGAATCGGCGCGCGGCCTGCGGTCGATGGTCGGAGAAAACATGCAGCGTTCGTCCCGTAAGAAAGTCGTGTTGCTTGCGGCCGTGCTTGTCGCGGTCGTGGTGGCGCTCCCGTTGTTTCGTGGCGGCGAGCGCGCCGCCGCCAAGAGTCCCGTCGCGCCCGCCGAGGTGCCGGTGAAAGTGGCCAATGCGCATCGCGGCGACCTGGAGCTCACGCTCAAGGTGATCGGTCGCGCCGAGGCCTTTTCCACGGTCAACGTGCAGGCACGCGTGAGCGGGCAATTGCAGGCGCTGCTGTTCAAGCCCGGTGGGCGCGTGAAAAAGGGCGATACCATCGTGCGCATCGATCCCAGCCTGCTGCAGGCGCAGCTGGACCAGGCGCAGGGCAACCTCGCCAAGGATCAGGCACAGCTGGATAACGCGCGCACCGTGCTCAAGCGCTATCAACCGCTATTGGGCAAGGGCTATGTGGCGCAGTCCGACTACGACACCTATAAGGCCAACGAAGGCATCTATGCCGCTTCGGTCAAGGCGGATCAGGCGGCCGTGGAACTCGCCCGCACGCAGGTGAGCTATGCGCAGATCCAGGCGCCATTCGATAGCCTGGCCGGCGCGCCGCTGGTGTATCCCGGCGCGCAGGTCAACGCCAACGACACCTCGATTGTGGTGCTGAACCAACTGCGCCCGATTCACCTGACCTTCGCCATTCCCGAAACTGCGCTGGCCGATCTCAAGGCGAGCATGGCGCGCGGTGCAGTGCCGGTAACAGCGAGTGTGCCGGGTACCAAGGCGCCGCCGATGTCGGCCGAACTGGATTTCATCAATAACGCCGTGGATGCCGGTACCGGGACCATCCAGTTGAAGGCGCGTTACGCCAACGACGACGACCGCCTTACGCCCGGCCAGTTCGTGGAGGTGGTCTTGCCCACCACGCGTCTGGCCGACGTGGTGACCGTGCCGGTGGTTGCTCTGCAGAATTCGCCGCTTGGCAGCTTTGTATTCGTGGTGAATGCCGATGGCACGGTGCAGCAGCGCATGGTGACGGCCGGCCCCAGCAGCGGCGCACAGATCGTGATCGAGAAGGGGCTGGCCGGCACCGAGCACGTCGTCACCGACGGCCAGCTATTGCTGGCGGACGGCACGCGCGTGCGCATAGTCACCGACCCGAGCTGAGTGGCGGAGCCTAGCCTATGAATCTACCCGCCCTGTGCATCCAGCGGCCGGTGATGACCACGCTGTTGATGGTGGCGTTGCTGGTGTTCGGTATCGCCGCTTATCCCAAGCTGCCGGTCAACGAACTGCCCAACGTCGACTTTCCCACCATCACGGTCAATGCCAGCTTGCCAGGTGCGGCGCCGGAGACCATGGCGACCGCGGTTGCCACGCCGCTGGAGAATCAGCTCTCGACCGTCGCCGGCATCCAGTCGATGACCTCGACCAGCGCGCTCGGCTCTACATCGATCACGCTCACCTTCGAGCTGGATCGCAGCATCGATGGCGCGGCGCAGGACGTGCAGGCGGCGATTTCCTCGGCTCAGCGCCAGCTGCCCACCAACATGCCCACGCCGCCGACCTTCCGTAAGGTCAATCCGGCCGATGCGCCCATTCTGTTCCTTACCCTGCGTTCGGCCACGCAGCCGCTGTCGGTGGTCGACGACTACGCCGAAACGCAGCTGGCGCAGCGCCTGTCGATGATCGATGGCGTCGCTCAGGTGAGCGTCTACGGCGCGCAGAAGTACGCCGTGCGCATCAGCGTGGACCCGCAGAAGCTGGCCGCCAATGGCATCGGCATCGATACCGTGCAGAACGCCATTGCCGATGCCAACGTCAACCTCGCCACCGGTTCGCTCAACGGCAATCGCCAGTTGCTGTCGATCCGTTCGGACGGCCAATTGCAGCGCGCCGAGCGCTACAACCACATCATCGTCGCCTACCGCAACGGCGCCCCGGTGCGTTTGGCAGACCTTGGCAAGGCCGAGGACAGCGTGCAGAACGACCAGGTCGCCAGTTGGTACAACGGCGAGCGCGCCATTGTGCTGGCAATCCAGCGCCAGCCGGGGTCCAACACGGTGGCCACCATCGACCGCATTCGCGCGGTGCTTCCCAGCTTCGAGGCGACCTTGCCGCCATCGATCAAGCTGGCGGTGCTGTATGACCGCTCCGAGTCGATCCGCGCCTCGGTGGAGGACGTGCAGTTGACCCTGCTGCTGGCCGGTGTGCTGGTGGTGTTGGTGATCTACCTGTTCCTCGGCAATGCCTCGGCTACGCTGATTCCTGGCCTGGCATTGCCGGTATCGATCGTAGGCACTTTTGGCGCCATGTTTGCGCTGGGCTACAGCCTGGACAACCTCTCACTGCTGGCGCTGACCCTGGTGGTCGGTTTTGTGGTGGACGACGCGATCGTGATGCTGGAGAACATCGTGCGCCATGTCGAGGACGGCATGGACCCATACGAGGCTTCGCTCAAGGGTGCCAGCGAAATCGGCTTTACCATCTTCTCCATGACCCTGTCGCTGGTGGCTGTGTTCCTGCCAGTGATGTTCATGGGCGGCATCGTGGGGCGTTTGTTCCACGAGTTCGCGGTGACGCTGAGCGTGGCGATCCTGATTTCGGGTTTCGTTTCCATCACGCTCACGCCCATGCTGTGCAGCCGCTTCCTGCGCCACGCGGAACATGAAAAAAAGGCGCGTGTGGTGTTGTGGTTCGACCGTGGCTTCGAACGGGTACGCCAGGGTTATGCCACTACCCTGGGCTGGGCGGTATCGCACCCGCGCACCATCCTGGGCGTGTTCTTCGGCAGCCTGCTGCTCACCGGCCTGTTGTTTGTGGTGGTGGACAAGGATTTCATTCCCGCGGGCGATTCGGGTCAGCTCAACGTGAATGTGGAAGGCCCGGATGACACCTCGGTCAAGGGCATGGCGGTACGCCAGCAGGCCTTGGCCAAGATCGTCGAGGCCGATCCGAATATCGAGGGCTACATGTCGTCGGTGGGCAGTGGCGGCGCGCGTACCACCACCAACAACGGCTCGATCCTGCTGCGCCTCAAGCCGGCCAGCGAGCGCTCGCTCGATCCCAATGGCATCATTCAGGAGTTGCGCGCCAAATTTGCGCAGGTGCCCGGCCTTCGTGCCTATATCCAGAACCCACCGTCGCTGCAGGTCGGCGGTCGCCAATCCAAGGCGCAGTACCAATACACACTGCAGTCGATCGATACCGATGCACTGTATGGCTGGTCGGGCAAGGTCATCGACGCCTTCAGCAAGCTGCCGGGTTTCCAGGACGTGACCAGCGATCTGGATCTCAACGGTCCGTCGGTGGTGGTCAACGTCAACCGCGACAAGCTCGCCACACTGGGCTTGACCATGGAGCAGGTGCAGACGGCGCTGGGGTCGGCCTTCGGGGCAAATCAAATTTCCACCATCTACGGCGCGTCGGCGCAGTACTGGGTGATCCTGCAGGTGTATTACGCGCTGCAGAACGATATGGACGTGCTGTCCCAACTCTATGTCACCTCCAGCACGGGCACCCTGGTGCCGCTGAATGCCGTGGCGGATTTCGAACGCAAGCCGCAGGCACTCACGGTCAATCACCAGGGCCAGATTCCGGCCGTCACGGTGTCGTTCAACCTGGCGCCTGGCGTGAGCCTGAGCGAGGCGGTGTCGCGCATCGATGGCGCCATGAGGCAGCTCAACTTGCCGCCGTCGATCACCGGTAGCGTGCAGGGCACGGCACAGGCGTTTCAGGACTCCATGCGCGGCATGGGCGTGCTGCTGGTGTTGGCTTTGTTCGTGATCTACCTGGTGCTGGGCATTCTCTACGAGAGCTTCATTCACCCGCTGACCATTCTCTCGGGCCTGCCATCGGCGGGTGTGGGTGCGCTGCTGACGCTGATGCTCTTCCGCGCGCCGTTGGATCTATTCTCCTTCGTGGGCATTGTGATGCTGATCGGCATCGTGAAGAAGAACGCGATCATGATGATCGACTTTGCGCTGGAAAAGCAGCGCAACGAGGGCGTATCGCCGGCTGCCGCCATCGTGGAGGCCTGCCATGTGCGCTTCCGCCCGATCATGATGACCACCATGGCGGCCTTCGCTGGCACCTTGCCGATTGCGCTGGGCCTGGGGGCGGGCGCGGAAACCCGCCGTCCGCTGGGCCTGGCGGTGGTGGGCGGCCTGCTGGTATCGCAGGTGCTCACCTTGTACCTCACGCCGGTGATCTATCTGTACCTGGATCGCTTGAATGCGCGGTTCTCGCGCAAGCCTTCGTCCGTGATGAGTCCGGTATCGCCCTGAGGGGGCGTCGCATGCGGACAAAAAAAAGGCGGCCTGGGGGCCGCCTTTTTTCATGCCGCAGCGATCAGTCTTCTGCGCCGTCGCTCTTGAAGGCATTCGGCGCGGAGCCGAAGTCGCCGTTGGCCTGCGCAGCCATGTACGAGAAGGCTGCATACACCGCCACGTTCTGCGCCAGTTCCTTGGGATCGATCTTGTCGAGCGTGTCGTTGGCGGTGTGGTGATAGTCGAAATAGTCGGTGCCGTCCTGCGTCAGGCTGAGTGCCGCCATACCCTTGGCATGCATCTGCGAGAGGTCGGAGCCGCCGCCGCCGGGCTTGCTGGCGTCGTAGTCCACGCCGATGGGCGCTACTACCTTGGCGATCTGCTCGATGGCGCCACGTGCCTCGGGCTTCACGCTGGCGGTCATGCGCCAGATCTTGCGCGCGCCAAAGTCCGACTCGGTACCGAGCTGGAACCTGGACACCTCCGATGCGTGCTTGTCGGCGTAGGCGCGGCCGCCCCAAAGGCCCATTTCCTCGTTGGCGAAGGCGATTACCCGAATGGTGCGATCCGGACGCTGCGGCAGGTCATGGATGAGCTTGCCCGCGGCCATGGCAATGGCGACACCCGAGGCATCGTCAATCGCGCCCGTGCCTGGGTCCCACGAATCGAGGTGACCGCCAATGGCCACCACCTGTTCGGGATGCTTCTTGCCGGTGATCTCGCCGATCACATTGGCGCCGGTATAGGTGCCGGTGATGCCGCAATCGAGCTCCAGCTTGATGCTGACCGGCTTGCCGTAAGCCAGTACGCGGGTGAGCTGATCGGCATCCGGGTTGGACAGTGCGGCGGCGGGGATGGCGTCCTTGGCATCCTTGAAGCCGGTCACGCCGGTATGCGGGGTGCGGCTGTTGGCGTCGGTACCGGCCGAGCGCAGCAGGAAGCCCGCAGCGCCCATCCTGGAGGCGATCACCGGGCCGCCTACGCGCACCGATGAGCCGATGGCGTAATCGTGGCCGTCCTTGTGGCGCTCCATATGAGCGTCCACGTACACAATCTTGCCCTTGACCGTGGCCGGGTCGGCCTTCTTCAGCGCGTCGAGGCTGTCAAAGCGCACCACTTCCGCGGTGAGGCCGCCCTTGGGGGTGCCGGCCGAATAGCCCAGCGCGATCAGGTCCAGCGCCTGCGGGAAGGGCGCCACGATCTCCGCGTGCTCGCTGCGGCGTTCCCATAATGGGTAGGTCACCGTTTCGGTATAGACCTTGTCGTAGCCCAGCTCCTTGAACTTGGCGATGGCCCACTCACGACCGCGTGCGTCGGCCGGGCTGCCGGCCAGGCGGGCGCCCACTTCGGTGGTAAGCGATTCCACGATCTGGTAGCCCGTGTTGTCGCCCATGGCCTTGTCGCGCAGCTGTTCGGCCGTCTTTACGGCTGCGGCGGGAATGGTGGTCTGGCTGGCGGCGTTGGCCGTGCCGATGGCAAGCATCAGGCTGGCAGCAAGCAGGGAAAGAGGCAGGCGACGCATCGGGGACTCCTTGGGCGGAAACCTCGATTATGGACTGCCGCTAGGCCTACGCTTAGGCCAGAAGTCATGAAACCCGGACACCAAGGCGGCGTCCGGGCCGAAGGCCTTGTTACGGCTTGCTTTTAAGCAGGTCGCGAATTTCGGTGAGCAGCACCACGTCGGCCGGCGGTGCCGCGGGTGCGGCTTCCTGGCGACGGCTGAGCTTGTTGATGGCCTTGACCACCAGGAAGATCGCAAAGGCGATGATGATGAACTGGATCATCGTGTTGATGAAGCTGCCGTAGCCGATGGCCACTTCGGCGACCTTGTGCGCCGGGTCGCTGTTGTCGGCGGCCTTGAGCACCCACTTCATCTGCGAAAAATCGATGCCACCGGTGAGCATGCCGATCGGCGGCATGATGATCTGGTCAACCAAGGAGGTGACGATCTTGCCGAACGCACCGCCGATGACCACACCGACGGCCAGATCGATCACGTTGCCACGCATGGCGAATTCTTTGAACTCTTTCAGCATGCTCATGCTTTCACTCCCTCGATTTGATTGGCGAGGGGAACTTTAGCGCAGGCGGCCCAAGGCGCGACAGGCGTGGCGCCATCGCGCATCGGCGCAAGTTCAGGCGACGCGACCGTCCAGCGTTGCCACGCCGGCCAGTTCGGCGTGGAAGCGGTCGCCGCGATGCAGCGCCGAGACGCCGGCCGGGGTGCCGGTGAAGATCAGGTCGCCGGCTTTCAGCTCGAACAGGGTCGAGAGAATGGCGATGATCTCGGCTACGCCATGCACCATGTCGCCGAGCCGACCCTGTTGGCGCAGCTCACCGTTGATACTGAGTGTCAGCGTGGTGTCAGCATCCAGCGATGCGTCCGCCGCGGGGCGTAGCGCCGAGACCGGGGCGGAGTGGTCGAAGGCCTTGGCCACGTCCCATGGATGCGCCTTGGCCTTGGCCACGGCCTGCAGATCGCGGCGGGTCAGGTCCAGGCCCACGCCGTAGCCCCAAATGAGCGAAGCGGCCTGGTCGACCGGGATGTCCCGTCCGCCCGCGCCGAGCGCCACCACCATTTCGATCTCGTGATGCAGATCATGCGTGGCCTGCGGGTAGGGCACGTCGGCACCGTCGGTGACCACCGCATCGGCGGGTTTGCAGAAGAACAGCGGCGTGTCCTTGTCCACGGTAGCGCCCATTTCGCGGGCGTGTTCGGCGTAGTTGCGGCCGATGCAGAAGATGCGGCGGACCGGAAAACGCTGCTCGCTGCCAACGATCGGCAGGCTCGGAAGGCGGGGGGGCGTAATGGCGTATGACATGGTCGGCAAGCCTAGCATCTGGCGGGGCCGGAGCGATTCCCTGTCGCGTCAGCTTTTTTTGGTGGACGCTTGCAGTACAACCGGCCGGCGGCCGTGGGTCATCGTGTCGCCGCCCGAAAGCGCGGGTCCATCGGATGACAGCTGTCATCGCCAATGGCTGATGCAGCGCCCTGTCCGGTACATGCCCGCTCCATCATCGTGTGCCATATCGGATCACCGGCGGGGCCGGCAGGGAGTGGCTGTGGCGAATGCGGATCTTCTAAAAGAACTGCGCATCGAGAAGCACCAGCGCGAGGAACACGGCGGAGGTCCAGGGCGCTGGCTGTGGATCGTCGGCGGCGTGCTTGGCGTGGTGTTGCTGGTGGGTCTGGGTGTCTGGTGGGGCGCGGGCAAACGCGCCATGGTGGTGCAGACGGCGCAGGCGCAGCCGGCCGCGTCCAACGCATCGGCCGGCGCCGTGCTGCAAGCCACCGGTTACGTCACCGCGCGCCGGCAGGCTACCGTCTCCGCCCAGATCACTGGCACGCTTACCCAGGTGTTGATCGAAGAAGGCGATCACGTCAAACAGGGCCAGATCGTGGCCCGTCTTGATGATGCGCAATACAAGGCAGCCCTGGACGCCGCCCGCACCCAGGCGGCCGCCGCGCATGCCCTGGTGGCGCAGTACAGCTCGCAACTGGCTCAGAACGAACGCGATGCCGTGCGTGCCGAAACCTTGGCCAAGCGTGGATTGGTAACCGAGCAAAGCGCCGAGCAGGCGCGCACCCAGGTCGATGCCACGCGTGCCCAGTTGATTTCTCAGCGACGCACGGCCGATTCGGCTGATGCGCAGGTGGCCGTGGCGCAGGTCAATTTCGACTACTGCGTGATCCGCGCCCCGTTCGACGGCGTGATTACCACCAAGGACGCGCAGATCGGCGAAATCGTCTCGCCGTTTTCGGCCGGCGGCGGCTTTACCCGCACGGGCGTGGGCACCGTGGTGGACATGGATTCGCTGGAAGTGGACGTGGACGTCAACGAGGCCTATATCGGCCGCGTGAAGCCCGGCATGCCGGCCGAGGCCGTGCTGGATGCCTACCCGGACTGGAAGATCCCCGCGCACGTCATCGCCATCGTGCCCGCCGCCGACCGCGGCAAGGCCACGGTGAAAGTGCGCGTGGCGCTGGAGAACAAGGACGCACGTATCGTGCCCGACATGGGCGTGCGCGTGTCCTTCCTCGAACAGAAGAACGCCAGCGTCAGCACGGCGCCGCTGCAAGGCGTACTGGTGCCGGCCACCACGCTGGTGGAGCGCGAGGGGCACACCGTGGTGTTCATCGTGACCAATGACACCGCGCACCAGCGCGCGGTATCGCCTGCGGCGGGTGGGCAGGGTGAGTTGCGTCTGCTGCCGTCGGGCGTGGAGGCAGGCGACACCCTGGTGATCGCCCCACCGGCTGAGCTGCACGACGGCATGCGCGTGGAACAGGCAGGCAAATCCAAGGAATAGGCGGTTGTTCGACCGCCAGGCGTGATCGGGTGCATCGCACGGCGCGATGCGTAGCGAACGATTCGGGAGCACTGAGCATGGGCACGTTGATCGAAACCCGCGACCTCTCCAAGGTCTACCAACGCGGCAAGCAGAAGGTAGAGGTGTTGCATCACATCAACCTGGATATCGCCGAAGGCGACTTCCTGGCGCTGATGGGCCCTTCGGGCTCCGGCAAAACCACCTTGCTCAACCTGATCGGCGGCCTGGATACGCCCACCGGCGGCGGCATCACCGTCGCCGGTCAGCGCCTGGACCAGCTCAGCGGGGGCGCGCTGGCCAAGTGGCGCGCGTCGCACGTGGGCTTCGTGTTCCAGTTCTACAACCTGATGCCGACGCTTTCGGCGCAGCGCAACGTGGAACTGCCCTTGCTGCTGACCAAGTTGTCGGCGGCGCAGCGACGCAAGAATGCAGGCATCGCGCTACAACTGGTGGGCCTGGACGACCGCGCCACGCACAAACCCAGCGAGTTGTCGGGCGGCCAGCAGCAGCGTGTGGCGATTGCCCGGGCCATCGTGTCTGACCCCACCTTGCTGGTGTGCGATGAGCCCACCGGTGACCTGGATCGTCAGTCCGCCGAGGAGGTGCTGGGACTGCTGCGTGTGCTCAACCGCGAGCACGGCAAGACCATCGTCATGGTCACGCACGATCCCAAGGCGGCCGAGTACGCCAATCACACCCTGCATCTGGACAAGGGCACGCTGGTCGAACAGGCACTGGCGTGAGGAGGCGGCGATGAAATATCTCCATCTCATCTGGGCGGCGCTATTCCGGCGCAAAGCCCGCACGGTGCTCACCCTGGTGTCGATCATCGCCGCGTTCCTTTTGTTCGGCATGCTCGACGCGGTGCGCACTTCGTTCAATCAGGCCGGGCAGAGCGCCAACGGTGCGCAACGGCTGCAAACCGGCTCCAAGCTCTCTTTCATCCAGACCTTGCCGCAATCGCTGGAGTCGCAGATTGCGCAGGTGCCGGGTGTGAAACTGGTGACCTATGCCAACTGGTTCGGCGGCGCCTATCAGGACCCGCACAACCAGGTTTTCAGCTTTGCGGTGGAGCCCAACTACATCGATCTCTACCCGGAGATCGACGTGAGCGCGGCCGAGCGCAAGGCCTTCGACGATACGCGTACCGGCGTGCTGGTGGGCGAGAAGCTGGCCAAGCGCTTCAACTGGAAAGTGGGCGACAAGATTCCGCTGCAATCGACCATCTTCCCCAATCGCCAAGGCAGCAAGAACTGGACCTTCGACGTGGTGGGCATCTTGCACTCCAAGGACAAGAAGGCCGGTGGCTTCTTCGACCAGATGCTCCTGCTGCATTGGAAATACTTCGATGAAACCACGCCGTTCAATCGCGGCCAGGTGGGCTGGTACGTCACCCGCGTCACGGACGTAAATCAGGCTGACCGCGTGGCCAAGGCCATCGATGCCATTTCCGCCAACTCCGATCACGAGACACGCACGCAGACCGAGCAGGCCGCGACCGCGAGCTGGATGAAGCAGCTCGCTGATATCGGCCTGATCGTGGGCTCCATCATGGGTGCGGTGTTCTTCACCCTGCTATTGCTCTCGGGCAACACCATGATGCAGGCCGTGCGTGAGCGCACGAGTGAGCTGGCGGTGCTCAAGACGATTGGCTTTTCCAATCACGCCGTGCTTGCCATCGTGCTGGCCGAGTCGGTGCTCTTGCTGCTGCTGGGCGGTGTGATTGGGCTGGGGCTCGCCTCGCTCATCGTGCCAATCGTCGGCGCGGGCAGCGGCGGCATGTTGAACCTGCCGCCAGTGGGCGCCAACAGCTGGTTGCTTGGCCTGACGCTGATGATCCTGATCGGCCTGCTGGTGGGTGTGTTGCCCGCGCTGCGCGCCATGCGCCTGAACATCGTCGACGCCCTGGCCGGACGCTGAGGAGCACACCATGAATTTCCTGATCAATCTTGCACTGTTGTTGCTGGTGGCGGCATTCCTGGCGTTATGGATCGTCTTGCCTTGGCAGGGCGTGCTGGTGCTGGCGGTGTTGTTCGCTGCGTGGATGCTGTTCACGCGGCGCGGTCGCCAGGCCGCGTCGGTCACCAACGTAGGCATCAGCACCTTGCGTCAGCGCCTGGGCTCTTCCGCGGTGATCGTGGTGGGTATCGCCGGCGTGGTCGGCGTGCTGGTGGCATTGCTGGCGATGGGCGAGGGCTATGCCGAAACGTTGCGCAAGACCGGCAGCGCGGATACCGCCATCGTGATGCGCGGCTCATCCGCCGCCGAGGTAATGTCGGTGCTCGATCACGACAGCGTTGTGCTGATCCCGCAAGCGCCAGGCATTGCCAAGGACGCCAAGGGGCAGCCGATCGCTTCGCCCGAGCTGGTGGTGGCCGCGAACCTTCCCTTGCGCGGTGGCAAGGCGGAGGACGAGGGCAGCGTGCAGTTGCGCGGCGTCAGCGAACAAGCCTGGGCGGTGCGCCCCAACGTGAAAATCGTGCAGGGCCGCAACTTTCAGCCCGGCATGCGCGAGTTGATCGTCGGCAAGGGCGCCGCCAAGGAGTTCGCGGGACTGGAGCCGGGGCATGCGGTGCGCCTGGGTAACCAGCAATGGACGGTGGTGGGCGTATTCGCTTCCGGCGATGCGATGGACTCGGAAGTATGGGGCGACGCCAATGTGGTGGCCGACACCTATCGTCGCGGCAGCAGCCGCGCCTCGGTGGTGGTCAAGCTCACCGACCCCAAGGCCTACGATGCGTTCAAGGCCGAGCTGGAAAGCAATCCGCAACTCAAGGTGGATGTGAACACCACACTGGACTACTTCAGCAAGCAGTCTGAAGGCATGACCAAGGTGATCCGGATCATCGGCATCACCGTGGGTGTGATCATGGCGATCGGCGCCATGTTCGGCGCGCTCAACACGATGTTCGCGGCCGTGGCGACCCGCGCACGTGAAATCGCCACGCTGCGCGCCATCGGTTTTCGCGGTCTGCCGGTGGTGGTGGCGGTGATGCTGGAGACCATGCTGCTGGCCCTGATAGGTGGCGTGCTGGGCGGCGTGCTGGCTTGGCTGATCTTCAACGGGTACAGCGCGTCCACCCTGGCGGCGGGCACCGTTGGCAAGCTCAGCTTTGAGCTGAGGGTGTCGCCTGCGCTGATGTGGACGGGCCTGAAATGGGCGCTGGCGATCGGTTTTATCGGCGGGTTGTTCCCGGCCATGCGGGCCGCGCGTTTGCCGGTGACCACGGCACTGCGCGAGCTTTGAAGACCAAGGCGTGTGCGCCCACGGGGCGCACACGCTCCGCCAGGCCTCTCAGGGCATGACGGGCGGCAGGTAGGTGAGTGTGAGCCCCAAGGCCCACAACAGGCCGAGCACCAGCGGCAGATGCACCAGCAATTGCATGAAAGTGAAGCCGACCACGTCGCGCGCCTTCAGTCCCAGCACGCCGAGCAGCGGCAGCATCCAGAAGGGATTGATAAGGTTCGGCAGGGCTTCGGCGGCGTTGTACACCTGCACCGCCCAGCCGAGGTGCACGTGCAGATCGTTGGCGGCCTGCATCACATAAGGTGCCTCCACCAGCCACTTGCCGCCACCCGACGGCACGAAGAAGCCGAGGATCGCCGAGTACACGCCCATCACCAGCGAGAACGTTTCGGTGGAGGCAATGTGCACGAATAGCCCCGACAGGCGATGCGCCAGCGTCGCATCGGCAAAACCCGGCGCATGGGTCAGCAGCGAGGCAATGCCGCCATACAGCGGAAACTGGATCAGCACGCCTGCGGTGCTCGGTACCGCGAGTGACACAGCATTGAGGAAACTGCGCGGGCGCCAATGCAGCAGCAGGCCGAGCGTAAGGAACAGGAAGTTATAGGTATTCAAGTTGGCGATGGCGGTTACCGCTGGCTTGGTCGCGAACTCGTAACCCAGCCAGCCCAGCCCGAGCAGGCCGATCAGCAGCGAGAGCAGCGGGCTGTATTCCAACCACTCTCCCGGCCGCTGGCGCGGCGGCAAGGCGGGCGTGGCGGTGTCGGTGACACCGAAATCCTGGGCGGTACGCGCGTTCCGCTCCGAGGGTGCGGTGAACCAGCAGATCACCAGCGACACCGCAATCAAAACGGCGGTGAGCACGATCGACTGCCACAGGAAAATGGTCTGGCTGAAAGGCAATACGCCGGTGATATTGAGCAGGCCCGGCGGCATGCTCTTGGGGTTGGCCTGCAATTGCGCCGCCGACGAGGAGAGGCCCATCGCCCACACGGCGCCCAGGCCCAGATACGCGGCCGCGCCGGCGGCGCGGTAATCCATGCGCAGGTCCTCGCGCCTGGCCAGTGCGCGCACCAGCAAGCCACCGAACACCAGCGAAAAGCCCCACGACAACAGTGAGGCCAGCATGCTCACCAGGCCCACATAGCAGACCGCGCCACGGCCCGTACGCGGTGCACGCGCCAACAGTTCGATGAAGCGCGCTACCACCGGTGCTGTGGCGACCACATAGCCGCCGATTACCACGAAGGCCATTTGCATGGTGAAGGGAATCAGGCTCCAGAAACCATCGCCAAACGCATTCACCGTCACCGCCGGCGAGGCGCCGAAGGCGAGCGCCGCCACCGCCACGATGATTACGCCCAGCGCCGCGAACACCCATGCATCCGGAAACCAGCGTTCGGACCACGCAGCGCTGCGCAATGCGGCGCGCGCCATCCAACCTTCGTTTGTTGCGCTCATGGGCATCCCCGACCAGATATCGGGGCATGGTGAGCGCGCCCGACGGAGCCAGGCAAGCCGACCAAGGTCGTACGGGCGGAAAGCTGTCAGCGACCCGCGCGACGCTGGCGCGCCAGCGTGATCGCACCCACGCCCAGCAGAATGATGGCCATGCCGGCGAGGTCATAGGGCCCCACGGTTTCGCCCGCCAGCAGCACGCCAAACAGCACCGCCACTGGCGGGTTTACGTAGGCGTAGCTGGTCGCCAGCGCGGGGCGCGCATGCTTGAGCACATAAAGGTAGGCGCTGAACGCCACAATCGAGCCGAACACGGCCAGATACAGCAGCGCCGCCGTAGCGCGAGGGGTGGGGTGCGCCGGCAGGTGTTCGCCGGTGGCGTAGCCTACCAACAGCATGGCCACGCTGGCGCACAGCATCTGCGCGGCGGTGTTCATCGGGCCGGAGGGCATATCCTGGCGACGACTCCAGGCTGAGCCGAAGGCCCAGCTCATGGCCGCCACCAGCAGCGCCAGCGCGCCAATGCGTGAGCCGGAGAGGCCGGTGCCGAGGTTCAACACGATCACGCCGACAAAGCCGATCACCAGGCCCACGGTTTCGCGACGTGTCGGCCATTCGCCGTACATGCCCGAAAACAGTGCCGAAAACAGCGGCATGCTGGCCACCGCCACGGCAGCGATGCCCGAACTCACGCGCTGCTCGGCAAAACACACCAGGCCGTTGCCAAAGCCCAGCAAGAGCACGCCGGTGACCGCCGCATTGCGCCACTGGCGCGGGGTAGGCATGGCGATGCCACGCAGGCGCAGGAAAGCGAACATGGCGATGCCCGCGCCAAGAAAGCGCACGCCGGCCAGCAGGAACGGCGGGTAGCTTTCCAGCGCGTAGCGAATGCCCAGATAGGTCGAGCCCCAGACGACGTAGAGCACCAACAGCGCCAACGGCACCATCACGCGGGCGTCGGCAAAAGCAGCAGGTGCCGCGGTAGCGGCAGGCGTCGTGGAGGTATCGTTCATGGCGGGCACGCAGGGAGGCATCGCGGGGCGGATGCCTGCCGTAGTTTACAGGTAGCTGCACCTTAAACCGGCGCGGCTGGGGGCAGAAGCGAGGCTTATGCAAGGCAGCCTTGAGACGGCCTCAAGCCAAATCCGCACTCAGGCCACGGCATGATGCGCGCGACCGTCGTGGGAGTTGCGTCGCTCGCCGTCCAGCAGATCGCGCTTGCGCTCCACGCCCCAGCGCCATCCGCCCAGCGAGCCATCCTCGCGCACGATGCGGTGGCAGGGCACGATGAGCGCCAGCCGGTTGCTGCCGCAGGCGCGCCCGATGGCCCGCGCTGCCTTGGGTATGCCCAGTTCGGCGGCCAGCGCGCCGTAGCTGCGCGTTTCGCCACTGGGAATACGCGTGAGCGCATTCCACACCCGCCACTGAAAAGCGGTGGCGGCCACGTCCAGCGGTGGCAGTGCGGGGGCATCGGCCTTGGCCCAACCCAAATCGTGCGCGATACGGGCGATGACGGCATCCAGCCATTCCTCGCGGCCGGCATCCACGCGCTGACGCGTGGCATGGGGAAATTCCCCGGTCAGCCGTGCTTCCAATGCCGCGTCATCGTCGCCCAACGTGACCGCGCAAATGCCGCGCGAGGTCGTGGCAACCAGCAGGCGCCCCAGCGGCGTGTCGGTGGTGGTGTAGCGGATATCGGCGCCCGCGCCACCCGAGCGGTAGCTGGCCGGTGTCATGCCAAGCAGCCGATCGCTGTGCTCATACACCCGGCTGCCGGAGCCGAAGCCGGCGTCATACACCGCATCGGCCACGGGTGCGCCGTTGCGCAGCGCGTTCTTCAAGTGACCGAAGCGGCGCGCGCGGTGGTATTCGGCGGGGCTCATGCCATAGCGGCGGCGAAACGCACGCTGGAGATGGCTGGGACTCAGTTGTACGGAGTCCGCCAGCGCCTGCAGCGTGGGCGGCTCCTCGGCACGTTCCACCAGCAGACGAACCTGTTCCAGCAGGGTATCGGTAGCGAGACGGGCGTTCATGGCGAGATCCGGGAGGCGATGGACGCAGCCTAGTCCGGCTGCCGTGCCGTCACCATCCGGATCTTGTGCCTTAGCGGCAACGCGGTGTTTAGCGCGTGGCGTGACGGCTCTGCTGCAGCACCACGAACTCGCCCTCGATCACTTCGGGCTGGTGTGCGCGACGCGCGGCAGGAGACACGGCGCCCCGCTTACGCGACCATTGGCGCAGACCGAACACCAGCGCGCCACCAACCAGCAGCACACCGGCAACGACCAGGCCAAATACCAACAGCACGCCGACCACGGCCAGCCCCACGAGGAGCGACAGGGCACGCACCAGCGGGTGGCGGGAACGACGCGGAAGGGGCAGCGAAAAACGCATGTGTTAAAAATCCGTGTGGTAAAATCAACGACTTACGTGCGTAACGATGGGGCCTTTGGGCTAAAGAGGCAAGTGCCGATGGATACAGCAACCCCCGACCAGGCGCTCTGCCGGTTGGACGATATTCCCGATGGCGGCGCGATCGCCGTCGATGCCGCCCTGCGCGATGGCGAAGAAAACGTCATCGTATTGCGACGCGATGACGCGGTGCACGCCTATCTGAACATCTGCCCGCACGCGGGCCGCCGGCTGGATTGGGCACCGGGCAAGTTCCTGATCAAGGACCATTTGCTGATCTGCGCCGCGCATGGCGCCACCTTCAACGACAACGATGGCCTATGCGTGGGTGGCCCGTGCCGCGGCGAACATCTGCGCGCGGTAAACGTGCGCATCGCCGATGGCGCGGTCTGGCTCGACGACTGAGTCGTGGCGATGGTGTAGCGTGCCGCTCCAACAAGCTGGGGATAGCCCATGGCTGGGCGTCGACGGGGGAAAGATGACAGCGATACTTTCGCAGAAGGGCCTTGCGCGCGAGGCATCCGCATGAACGTGCTGCTTTGTGGCGGGGCCGGCTATATCGGCAGCCATATGGCCCGGTATCTGGCAGGTGAGGGCGTAGGCGTCACCGTGCTGGACAACCTTTGCACCGGGCATCGCGAGGCGGTGCAGTGGGGCGATCTGATCGAAGCGGATTTGCTCGACAGCGCAGCACTGGATCGCGCCTTGGGCAGCCGCCGTTTCGATGCGGTGATGCATTTCTGCGCCCACTCGCTGGTGGGCGAATCGATGGTGTCGCCCTATCGCTACTATCAGAACAATGTCACCGGTACGCTCAATCTGCTCGAAGCCATGCAGCGACATGGCGTGCAGCGGCTGGTGTTCTCATCCAGCGCGGCCGTTTACGGACAGCCCAACAGCGCGGTGATCGATGAGGATCACCCGAAGGCGCCGATCAACCCCTACGGCGCGAGCAAGCTGATGGTCGAGCGCGTGTTGGCGGATGCGGCCGTGGCCTACGGTTTGCGATCGGTGGCGCTGCGCTATTTCAATGCGGCGGGTGCCAGTGCGGATGGTTCGATCGGTGAGTCGCACCAGCCCGAAACCCATTTGATACCGAATGTCCTGCGCGCCGTGCTGGGCTCCGGGCCTGCGCTGAAAGTGTTCGGCGACGACTATCCCACGCTTGATGGCACGTGCGTGCGCGACTATGTGCATGTGGAAGATCTGGCGCAGGCGCACCAGTTGGCGCTGAGCTACCTGAGCGGGCGCGAGGGCGCGCACGTATTCAATCTCGGCAGCGGGCATGGTTACTCGGTGCGCCAGGTGATCGCCGCGGCCGAGCAAGTGACGGGCCGGCCAGTGCCGCACACGTTGGCGCCGCGGCGCGCGGGCGATCCGGCGGTGCTGGTGGCCTCCAGTGAGCGTGCCCAGCAAGAATTGGGCTGGCGGCCGCGCCACGCCGGGTTGCAGGTGATGGTGGAGAGCGCCTGGCGCTGGCACCGCCAAGCCAAGTTCTAAGTGCGTGCCCGGTCAGTGGTACATCAAGTTGATGGCTACCAGGGTGAGCACCAGCACGATGCCGGTGAGCGGCAGGCCCACGCGGAGGAAATCCTTGCCGCGGTAGCCGCCGGGGCCGGCCACCATCATCAGGGCCGGGTGGCCTGAGCTGAGCAGGAAGGTGTTGGACGAGGACACCGCCACGATAAGCGCGTACGCCGACGGGTTGCCGCCCGTGGCGACGGCTACGCTGATGGCGATGGGCACCATCATCACGGTGGCGCCCACGTTGGACATCACCTGCGAGAACAACAGGGTGAGCACGGCCAGTGACAGCTGCAAGATCCAGTGCGAGGTGTGCCCCAGGTGCTGCAGCACGACCTGGGCCAGCCATGCGGCGGCGCCGGTGGCGTCCATCGACCAGCCCAGCGGGATCAGGCAGGCGGTGACGAAGATGGTCTTCCAATTGATCGCCTTGTAAGCCTCGTCCATGTTCAGCACGCCGGTAAGCAGCATGCCGATGGCGCCGGTCATCATGGCGACGGAGAGGTCAAGGTGGGTGAACAACGCCAGGCACTTGGCCAGCAGGAAGAAACCCACCGCCTGCCAGATCTTGCCGGGGCGCTGCTCTTCCTTGGGAATGTCGGTGACCACCACCAGGTCTTTGTCTTCGGTGGCCAGGCTCAGGTCGCGCCAGTTGGAGTGCAGCACCAAGGTGTCGCCCGCGCGCAAGCTCACCGAGCGCACATCATCGCGATACACCTGGTCGCCGCGATTCACCGCCAACACCGAAATGCCGTAGCGCTTGCGCAGGCGCAGGTCACCCACGCTCTGCTTGATGAAGCGCGAACTGGGCGGAATCACCGCCTCGGAAATGCCCGCGCGCGACGGATTGAACAGTTCGCCCAACTGGCGCATGCGCGGGCTCAGCTTGCATAGCTGGTTATTGGCGAACTGGCCCAGCTGTTCGCGCGGACCCAAGACGCCGAGCACCGAGCCCACCCAGATTACGTGGTCGGCCGGCGGCGCCATGCGCGCGTCATTGCCGCTCTTGATGGCAAGTATCAAGGGCGCGCCGTAGAGCTGCTCCACCTCGCCAATGCTCATGCCCACCAGCGGGCTTTCCGCGGTGACGGTGAGCTCGGCGGTTTCGCCGACGATGCCGTAGGTGTCGGCGAAGTAGCTCTCGGTGCGACCAGGCGTCACCTTCAGGCGCTCGTCCTCGCGCTCGGGCAGCAGCTTGGGGCCGAAGAAATAGAAGAACGCCACGCCCGCCAGCGCCAGCACCAGGCCTACAGGCGTGACGCTGAACAGGCCGAACTTCGGGATGGTGTGCGCACCGGCCGGCAGGTTGGCGTTGGAGCTGGCCACCAGGTCGTTCAGTACGATCAGTGGCGAATTGGCGATCAGCGTGGTGTTGGTGGCCGTGAGGATGCAAAACGCCATCGGCAGCAGCAGCCGTGAGATCGGCACGCCAGTGCGCGCCGCCAGGCGACTGGTAACGGGAATCATCAGTGCCGCCAGCGCCTGGCTGGGAATCACCGCGCTGAACAGGCTGGTGACCAGGTTGATCACCAAGCCCAGGCGCGATTCCACGCCGCGCGCCATGCGCATGACAAAGCTGGCGGTGAGGGTAAGTACGCCGGCGCGGTCCAGGCCGGCGCCCATGATCATGATGGCGATGATGGCGATGACCGCGTTACCGGCGAAGCCGTTGAACACGCGCTCGGAGGGAATCAAGCCGGTAAGGCCGATCACCACCACCACCAGCAAGGCCACCATATCGGCGCGGATCCACTCCAGCACCAGCATCAGCATGGTGAAGCCCACCAGCCCCAACACCAGGACCATTTCGGGGGTGAGGGCGAGTCCCACTACGGTGCGCCCCCGAGGCGGGCGTCCTGGCGATGGATGGATGTGGGCAGTGGGAACATCACGCTGCGACGACTCGTCCCTGTTTGAGACGTGAGTATAAGCGGGTCGCGATGCGTGCTGGTGAACCGCGTCCGCACTAAGAACGGTCGAGGATGCGCTTGTTCCGTGAGCGCGAGGCGCGTGTCCCGCTCACCATGCCCCTCGCGCTACGACGCGGGAGGCATGGAGGTGCGCTCAGGCCCTGCGGTAAAGCAGATCCCACACGCCGTGGCCGAGCTTGAGGCCGCGACGCTCGAAATGGGTCTCGATGCGCCATTCGGGTTTCTCGGCATACTGGCCGGGGCCGAGGTCATTGCGCCAATCGGGCGCAGCTTCCATCACCTCGAGCATGTGCTCGGCATAGGGCTGCCAGTCGGTAGCCAGGTGCAGCAAGCCGTTGGGCGCCATGCGCGAGGCGAGCAAGGCGACGAATTCCGGTTGGATGATGCGCCGCTTGTTGTGGCGCTTCTTGTGCCAGGGATCGGGGAACCAGATGCGCGCTTCGGCCAGCGTGCCGGCGGCGATCTCATTCTCTAGCACTTCCACCGCGTCGTGCTTGTACAGGCGTACGTTGCGGGCCTCGCGTGAGGCCAGTGCGTTCATCAGGCGGCCGACGCCCGGGCCGTGCACTTCCACGCCGATGAAGTCGCGTGCCAGGTCGTGCTCGCTGGCCCACGCCAACGCCTCGCCGTTGCCGAAGCCGATCTCCAGCACCAGCGGCGCAGGGCGCCCGAAGTGGCTGGCGAAATCCTGCACGCTGCCACGATAGTCGATGCCATAACGCGCCCAATGGTCATCGAAGGCCCGCTGTTGCGCCGGCGTCATGCGGCCTTCGCGCAGCACAAAGCTGCGGATGCGGCGCATGTATTCAGGCTTGCTGGCGTCGTCGTGATCGTGCGTCATGGGTGTTTCCGTGGACATGGACAAATCCTTCCCCGCACGGGCGGGGAAGTGGTGGCCTTGCTGCCTCCCCGACCGCAGGCCGGGCAGGACCTCAGCCGATGGTGCCGTCGATCGGGCTGGAGGCGGAGGCAAAGCGCTTGCGCGGAATGCGGCCGGCTTTGAAGGCAGCGCGCCCGGCCTGGATCGCCAGCTTCATCGCGTGCGCCATCAGCACCGGATCCTTGGCGCCGGCAATGGCGGTGTTCATCAGCACGCCGTCGCAGCCCAGTTCCATCGCAATGGCGGCGTCCGAAGCGGTGCCCACGCCGGCGTCGACGATGATCGGCACCTTGGCGTTCTCGATGATTTCCAGCAGGTTGTAGCGGTTCTGTATCCCCAGGCCCGAGCCGATCGGCGCGGCCAGCGGCATCACCGCGACGCAGCCGATATCTTCCAGGCGCTTGGCCAGAATCGGGTCGTCGCTGGTGTAGACCATCACGTCGAAACCGTCGGCGACCAGGATCTCGGCGGCCTTGAGCGTTTCCACGACATCCGGGAACAGGGTGCGTTGGTCGCCCAGCACTTCCAGCTTGACCAGCTTGTGGCCGTCCAGCAGTTCGCGCGCCAGCTTGCAGGTGCGCACCGCGTCCACCGCGTTGTAGCAACCGGCCGTGTTGGGCAACAACGTGAACTCCTCGGGCGGCAGCGCATCCAGCAGGTTGGGCTGGCTGGCGTCCTGGCCGATATTCACGCGGCGGATGGCCAGCGTGACGATCTCGGCGCCCGCGGCCTGGGTGGCGCGGCGCGTCTCGTCGAAATCCTTGTACTTGCCGGTGCCGGTAAGCAGGCGCGAGCCATAGCTCTTGCCGGCAATGACGAGCGAATCGGCGGTGTCGAGCGTCTTGGTATTCATCGTCAATGTCTTGGGCTACGGGCGTTGCCTTGGGGCAGCGCGGGGAAAGGGGAGCGACGTTCAGCCGCCGCCGATGGCGTGGACGATTTCAACCTGGTCGCCCTCGACCAATACGTGGGTGGCGTGCAGGCTGCGCGGGACGATCTCGTGATTCACTTCCACGGCCACGCGGCGGGTGCCGTAACCGGCTTCCTGCAGCAGTTGGATGACGGTCGTGGCGGGGGCGCAGTCGCGTGGGCTGCCGTTGAGCGTGATAAGCATCCGCCTATTGTAGCGGCTAAGCGTCCCATCCTGATCCCGGCGCATAACGGGGCGCCCCCATCGGGCGCTGGGTAAGCCAAGGCCCGGCGGTGCCGGGCCTTGGCGGGGTCAGTGTTGCTGCTCGTCCTTCTTGGGCGGCGCGCGGTCTTCATGGTGCGGCTGCGGGCGCTGTTGCGGCTGGCCGCCGTTCTCCGGGCGCGGTTGCGGCGCGGGGTTGGCGCGGGGCGCCTCATAGCCCCGTGGCGGCTCGTAACCGCGCTGCTGGGGCTGTGCCTGCGGCTGGTAACCCTGCGGCGGCACTTCGCGCGGTTGCTGCACCTCACGCGGCTGCGGCACAAAGCGCGGCTCCTGCGGCAACGGACGCGCGGCGGCGTCGTCACGCTGGAAGCGCATGCTGTCCTGCGCGTCGCGTTGGCCGGGCGGCGCGCGTTCGAAGCGAGGTTCATTCGGCAGCGTCTGGGGCGCCGCTTGATTGCGCATGGCGCGATCCGTGTTGCCGCTCGGGATATAGCTCACGCCCGGGCGCGGTGTTGGGGGCGGGTTTGCTGGGTTGTCGCCATTGGAGGGTCGGGCAAAGCGCGCGGAGGGCAATTCGCCCGGACGCGTCGCGACGGGTTCGTTGTCACGGAACGCGGGTTGCCGCTGGGCCTGCGCCGGGACGCCGTTGCGCAGGGTGGGCTGCCCTGGCTGGCGCTCGGCCGGCATGGGTCGATTGGGCTGGCCGGAACCGTTGAGCAAGCGCACCTGGGTCGGGCCTTGCACCGGGCGCGGTGCATTCGGCGCGCCGGCGGCACGTCCGGCGAAGGCCGCCATCGGCGCGTTACGAGCCACTACTTCGCGCTGGAAGCCGCCCGTGGGCAGACTACGTTCGTTGGTGCTGCGTGGCGGGGCGAAGCTGGCGTGCCCCGGCTGCACGCCGGCACCGCGAGGCATCACGGCCGCACCGGCCATGCGTTGCGGGTCCACCGTCATCATGTGGCGTTGCGCATTGCGCGCGGCGGCAAAGTCCTGGCTCGACATGGCCGTAAACGCGTGCGGTGCCTGTCGGTTGAAGTAACGTTCGTTCGGTATCGGCCGGCCGTCGCGGAAATAGTTGTAGTGGTTGTTGATGTTGTTGATCACCACGTTACGGTCATTGCGCACGTAGATGTTGGTGATGTTGACGTTGGTGTAGTAGTTGCGGCTAGCGCGATACCAGGGGTTGTAGACCTCGCCCGGGCCCAGCGGGAACCAGCCGACCGGGCCGCCGCCGATGCCTACGGAAACCCCGAAGCCGGCGCCGCCGACGAAAGCGACCAGGGCCGGCGCATAGACCGGACGCACGGCGATCGGGCCGGGCACCCAGCACCAGCGGCTGCGCACATAGGCCCAGCGGCCATAGTGGTAGGGCGCGAACCCCCACGGGGAGTCGTCCACCCAGCTCCAGCCCCATGGACCGACATAGGCCCAGTGACCATCCCGATACGGAGCCCAGTCCGCACCCACGTTGGCCGGATACCACACCTGGCCGTAGTCGGGGTCGGCCTGCCAGTTGCCGTATTGGTCCAGATCCTGGTAGCCCACCACATCGCTGGATACATATTCACCCGAGCGTGAGCGGTCGTAACGCTGATCGCGGCTGTTGCACCAGTTGTCGAAATCGTCGCCGCCGTCCACATCGCTGATGGCAACGCTGTTCAACGAGGAATCGCTGAACTCGTAGCTACGGCCGCCCGCAATGGTGCGCTGGGCGTTGCCTTCGCCATAGACCGTGGCGCGGCCGTTCATGGCGATGATGCGGGTGGATTTGCCGTCGTCGCTGATATCCACGCGGAAGGTGCCGGGCTGGTCCACCACCAAGGCGACGGTCGGCGTGTCGATCTCGTAGCTCTGGCCTTCATCGAGGTCGCGTACCGACAGGTTCAGCGTGCCCTTGGTCAGCTCGACCTGGGTCAGGTGGTCGTTGAGCGTGAGAAAGCCAAAATCGGAGTCGTCCGCCATGCGCAGCGTGCCGCCGCCGATTTCCAGCTCGGCGCGTGCGTTCTCGCCGGTGGAGAGTCGATCGCCGGTGGTCAGTGGGCGGTTGAGGCTGGCGTCGCCCCAATCCTTTTCACCCGCCGGCAGCAGGCCAACATCGCCCGTGCGATAGGACAGGCGCGCGGCCCGTGACGGCGGATCGCCGGCACCCTGGTCGTCCGGTGCCGACTGGGCTTGAGCCTGCAGCAGGCAGCTGACGCCGATCATCAGCGCCGCCGCCAGCCATCGCCAACCCCTTGGCGACGTCAGGGAAGCAGAAAGCACACGCATCGAAGTCTCCGGAGTAGAGCGCGACCTTGAGATCGCGCGTGAAGATGGCCTCACCCGTTGCGGCGTCCAGCGCATGCATGGGTGTCGTGTACGCATTATGCGGACGGCGGCTCCGCCCCCTGCAAGCTCCCTGCGGTTCGCCGCCTCCCTATGGTTCAGCCGGCCGCCATGTCCGGTTCATCCCGGGTTGGGCTGATAGGGGCCTGGGCATGGTCAATCCTCCGTCGCTGTTGAGTGGCGCATGCGAGGCCCGTGCGGTCGGGGCACGCGTTGATCCCGAGTGGCGGATCCTGAGCGTATGCGACGGGCGGTTCCCAAGTCCGTGGATGCCGGGTTACCATCGCCCAGCGTTGCGGGTGTAGCTCAATGGTAGAGCTGTAGCTTCCCAAGCTACTGACGAGGGTTCGATTCCCTTCACCCGCTCCACCCAACGCTCCCAACCCCACCGACTCCCTTTTTCGTAACCCTGCGGCGTGCGCTGATAATGGCGGATGTGATCACCCTCGGCTGGCGGGAGCGTCTGGCATTGCCGTTGCTCGGCATCCCACTGCTCAAGGCCAAGCTCGATACCGGCGCGCGCAGCAGTTCGCTGCATGTGGATGCGCTGGAAAGCTTCGAACGTGGCGGCGACACCTGGTTGCGCTTTGCCGTGAGTGTGGGCGGTCGCCAGCGCATTTCGGTGAGCTGTGAAACACCGGCGCTCGATCGGCGCGCGGTGACCGATACCGGCGGCCGTCGTACCCTGCGCTGGTTCATCCGCACCGAGGTCATGCTGGCCGGCGAGCGCTTCGCGGTTGACGTCAATCTGACCGATCGCCGCCATATGCTTTTCCCCATGCTGCTGGGTCGCACCGCTCTATACGGCCGTTTCGCCGTCGACCCTGCCTTGTCCTACACACAGCCCCGGCCACCCATGGCAGGGCCGACGGGTGTTTCATGAAGATTGCCATTCTTTCCCGCAACACGCGGTTGTACTCGACCCAGCGCCTGGTAGACGTGGCGCGCGAGCGCGGCCACGTGGTGCGTGTGCTCGATCCGCTGCGCTGCTACGTGCGCATCGCGCCGGGCAACATGTCCATCCGCTACAAGGGCAAGGCGCTCAAGAGCTTCGACGCGGTGATTCCGCGCATCGGCGTTACCAGCACCTTTTACGGCACCGCCGTGCTGCGCCAACTGGAGATGATGGGGGTTTACTCGCCCAACCCTTCCGACGCCGTACTGCGTGCGCGCGACAAACTGCGCAGCCTGCAGATTCTCTCCGCCAAGGGCCTGGACATGCCGGCCACGGTGTTCGGTGACAACCCCGACGATACCGCCGACGTGCTCGCCATGCTGGGCGACCCCCCGCACGTGATCAAGCTCAACGAAGGCAGCCAGGGCACCGGCGTGGTGCTGGCCGAGAAGAAGAGCGCCTCGCAAAGCGTGATCGAGGCATTCCGCGGCCTTTACGCCAACTTCCTCGTGCAGGAGTTCATCGGCGAGGCCAAGGGCAGCGACCTGCGTTGTTTCGTGGTCGGCAAAAAAGTCGTGGCCGCCATGCAGCGTGACGCGAGCCCGGGCGAGTTCCGCGCCAACCTGCATCGCGGTGGCACGGCGGTTGCCGCCACGCTGACGCCGGAGGAGCGCCGCATTGCCGTACAGGCCGCGAGTGCATTGGGCCTGGGCGTAGCCGGCGTGGACATGCTGCGCTCCAAGCGCGGTCCGTTGATCCTGGAGGTGAACGCTTCCCCGGGGCTGGAGGGCATCGAGGCGACCACGGGCGTCGATGTGGCTGGGGCCATCATCGCATTACTGGAACGCCGGGGCGGAGCCTGACAGCCAGTAGCTGATTTTGCGGACTACAGGCGATCGATAACGGGCCGGTAGCCTCCTTTCGAGTCTCGTAGGAGTTCCTTAGGTAGGGACGGCGGGACAGGGGAGGAGAATTGAAATGAAGCTTCAATGGTCATTGGTTTTGGCGGTTGCCGTGGTCGCGGCGTCTCCGGTATCGACATCGTTGGCCGGGCACGGTCAGCCGCTGCCTGCCGTCAAGGTGGCTACGCGGGATCAGTTTGTGGCGTTGAAAGAGCAGGTCGACGGCCAACTGCAGTCGGGTGGGCGCTTTGAGTTCATCACGCACGAGGATCGTGTCGCGCTTACCCGGCGCTTCGATCACATGCAGTCGCTGTTCGACAAGTTCGGCAGCACGCAAGCCATGGACCCCAAGTCCAAGTTCGCCCTCACCCAGGATCAGTCGGAAGTGAAGGCCATCCTTTCGCGTCATGATGGCGAGCGTCAGATATGCGAAAGCAAAACGTTGAGCGGCGCCACCGTCCGACGCAACGTATGTCGCCATCACAGCGACGTGGCACGTGAGAAACTGAACGAACAGAAGGACCTGTAAGCGGCGGCCATTAGCGGCCGCTGGCGGGCTGACCCTTGTGTAAGCAGCGGTCAGCCACGCTGCATCAGGCCCGGCCAGCGGGCGCGGACGCCCCAATGCGGCGCTTTGACCTGTCGTTCACGCAGCCCTACCATCGAACGATCTCGCGGGGTGTCTCCCCATGCCGGGGGGCAGCGAGACCAGGGAGGGCGGCATCATGAAGCTCAAGCTTTCGTTGCTTTGGGGAATCGCAGTTGCTGTAGCACTACCGGTATCGCCGTTGTTGGCCAAACAGCCGCCGCTGCCGGACGTCAAGGCGGATACGCGGGACAAATTTGTCGACATGAGGGCGCAGATCGATAAGCAGATGCAGCCCGGCGGTCGCTTTGAGTTCGTCGAAAATGGCGAGCGCGCCACCGTCTCCAAGGACTTCGACCAGATGCAGTCGCTGTTCGACAAGTTCGACAAGATCGACGCCATGGACAACGAGTCCAAGCTGGCGCTCTACAACGATCAATCCGAGATCAATGCCATCCTCACTCGCCGCGATGGCGACCGTGAGGTATGTGTCAATGAGAAGCCGACCGGCTCCATCATCGCCAAGAACGTATGTCGCAAGTACAGCGATATGGTGCGTGAGAACAGCGACACCCAAAAGCTGTTGATGGACAACAAACGCACGCAGACTCCGACCGGTGGGCATTGAGGCGCACCAGGCAAGCAGGTGGGGGCGGTTAACGCCGGCGTGAGCACGGGTTAACCCCGGTGTAACTGGTCCACCTCTATAAAAGGCCCACTGTAATTTGCTCGTGCACTTCAACCGCAAGGTCTGGTGACAGCAGATTTCGGTATCGGGGCAGTAGCTTGGGCCCAGGCGAGCGACGCAAGTCGTGGCGCCTGGGCTTTTTTCTTGCCCGCGAACCATCTTGTTCAGCTGGATGCGGGTCTCAACCCCCTATGACCCTGGCAAGCTTGTTAAGCTTGAGACCTCGGCCGGCCCTTATGCCGGCTGCGTGTGGAGGACGCATGCGCGTACTGGTAATCGAAGACAACAGCGATATCGCGACCAATATTGGCGATTATCTGGAAGATCGCGGCCATGTGGTCGATTTCGCCGGTGACGGCGTCACCGGCCTGCATTTGGCTGTCGTGCATGACTTTGACGTGATCGTGCTGGACCTCACCTTGCCCGGCATGGATGGTCTGGACGTGGCACGCAAGTTGCGCCACGAGGCGCACAAGCAGACGCCCATCCTCATGCTCACCGCGCGCGACGCGCTGGAGCAGAAGCTCACCGGCTTCGAGTCGGGCGCCGACGACTACATGACCAAGCCCTTCGCGCTGCAGGAACTGGCGGCGCGCCTGGAGGTGCTGGCCCGTCGCGGCAAGGGTCCGCAGAGCCGCGTGCTGAAAGTGGGCGACCTCACCTACAACCTGGACACGCTCACGGTCACCCGCGAGGGCAAATCCATCCAGCTCAACCCCATCGGCCTCAAGCTGTTGCAGGCGCTGATGGAGGCGAGCCCGTCAGTGGTGACGCGTCAGGATCTGGAGCAGCGCGTGTGGGGTGAGGAGCTGCCGGACAGCGACTCGCTGCGCGTGCACATCCACGGCCTGCGCGCCGCGATCGACAAGCCGTTCGACAAGCCGCTGATCCACACGCGGCATGGCATTGGATACCGCATGGTCGAACCGGATGCGGTCCAGGCGTAAGCTCCGTTTTCGCCTGATCGTTTCGTTCGCGCTGTTCGGTTTCGGCCTCAGCGCGTTGTTTGCGTTCGCCGCGCTCAACATCCGCTCGCGGGTGGAGGACCAACTCGTCACCGCGGCGCTCCAGCAAGACGTGGATCAGGCGGTCGAGCAGACCCATACGGATCCGAGCAAGCCGCTAGGCTCGCAGATGATGGAAGCATGGATGCGCAGCGAGCGCACCATCTACAACATGCCCATGTCCTGGCAGAACCTGGACACCGGTGTACACGACATCTACGAACAGGGGCCGGACGGCAAGACGCGCCATTACAAGCTGGCCGTGAGCCGCAAGTATGGCCTGATCGGCTTTATCCGCTACGACGTCACCCGCGAAGAACTGGGCAAGCAACAGCTGCTCTTCAGCGTTATCAGCGCGGTATTCCTGTTCGGCCTGTTGTCGCTGGTGCTGGGCTTCTGGCTGTCGCGCAAGGTGCTCAAGCCGGTGAGCGAGCTGGCACGTCGCCTGCGTGACTTCCGCAAAAGCGGTAAAGCCGAGCCCCTGGCGCCGCACTTCGCCGATGACGAAGTGGGCGAGTTGGCCTTGGCGCTGGACGAATACTCGCAGCGACTCACCGCCATGGTGGAGCGCGATCGCGAGTTCAACTCCGACGTCAGCCATGAGTTGCGCACACCGCTGGCAGTCATCGCCAGCACCACCGAATTGCTGCAAGGCTCGCCCGATCTCACCGACAAGCTGCGCGAACGCCTCAAGCGTATCGAGCGCGCTTCGCGTCAGGCCACCGAGCTGATCGAGGCGCTGCTGCTGTTGTCGCGCGCCGAGCGCCGTGGCCCCACGCGTGGCGAAACCACCGATGTGGCCAAGGTCGCCTCGGACGTGATCGAAAGCCAGCGTCCGCAGATGCGCGACAAGCCGCTGAGCGTGGACCTGGTGGTCAAGCAGCCAGTCAGCGTGAACGCGCCGGCCTCGGTGCTGGCCGTGGCATTGACCAACCTGATCGGCAACGCCATCAAGTACACCCTGGAAGGCTCGGTGACGGTGGAAGTGGGTGGCGATCGCATCGAAGTGATCGATACCGGCCCCGGCATCAAGCCGGAAGACGCCGAGCGCCTGTTCCAGCGTGGTGTGCGCGGTGAGGGTGCGGGTGGCAGCGGTGCCGGCCTCGGCCTGGCGATCGTGCGTCGCCTGTGCGATCTGTACGGCTGGGATGTCTCCATGCGACCGCGCACCGACACCAACGGCGCCATCGCCAGCATCGTGTTCTCCTGATTCGCCATACAGAAACGCCCGGCCTGGGCCGGGCGTTTTGCCGTGTGCGACGGGGCGCTGAAAGGCGCCCCCGCATCGACCTTAGAGCGGCTCCAGCCAGCCCCATTGGTCGTTGGTCTTGCCGTTGAACAGGCCAAAGAACAGCTCCTGCAGGCGGCGGGTGACGCGACCGCCCTTGCCGCTGCCGATCTGCTTGCCGTCCACCGCGCGGATCGGGGTGATCTCCGCCGCCGTGCCGCACATCAGCAGCTCGTCGCACAGGTAAAGGTATTCACGCGGGATGTCGCGCTCGACCACTTCAATGCCGTCTTCGCGTGCCAGCGTCTTGAGCGTGTCGCGCGTAATGCCGGTGAGAATCGAAGCACTTGCCGGGGTGGTGTGCAGCACGCCGTCGAACACCAGGAACAGGTTCTCACCCGCGCCTTCGCTCAACAGGCCGGAGGAGGCCATCGCAATGCCCTCGCCAAAGCCCAGGCGACGCGCTTCGCGGGCGATCAGCTGGCCCGAAAGGTAATTGCCGCCCGCCTTTGCACCAGCCGGGATGGTATTGGGGGCAAAACGCTGCCAGCTCGACACGCACGCTTCAATGCCGTTTTCCAGGGCCTCGGGGCCAAGGTAGGGGCCCATCGGCCAGGCCGCTACCGCCACGTCGATCGGCGTTTCGGCGGAAAGGCCAAAGCCACCCAAGCCACGGTAGGCCACCGGGCGCAGATAGGCGGCGGAGAGGCCGTTCTTGCGCACCACCTCGCGGCAGGCAGCGGCCAGCTCGTCCTGCGTGTACGGAATGGCCATGTCGTAGATCTTGGCCGACTGGTACAGACGCTTGAGGTGATCGGTGAGGCGGAAAATCGCCGCGCCGTCGGGCGTCGCATAGCTGCGGATGCCCTCGAACACCGAGGAGCCGTAGTGCAGCGCGTGGGACATCACGTGCGTGGTCGCTTCCGGCCAGGGCTTGATCACGCCGTTCTGCCAGATCCAATCAGGATATTGCTGCGCCATGTGGGGACTCTCTGGGGAAAAAAACGCACCATGATAACCCGTGGCTACACGGAGCGATTTTGCGCAGCAGCAGAAATCGGCGCTAGCCCGCGCCTTGAAGCCACAGGCAGCCGGAACGCCGCACCACGCTGAAACGGGTTTCGCGCGCGTTGCCGCTGCCGTCGTCCGAGGTGGTACGCACGATAAGTTGGCGTTCGCCACCCCTCGCCGGCGCTGCGGGCGCATGCGCGCTGGCGGATGCGCCCGGGGCCTGACTGAGGTCGAGCATGGGGTCGAGCGATGGCGCGGAGGTGGCGGTTTCCTCCGCCTCGGTCACTTCCAGCAATGGGCGCTGCATCAGGCCGGTGAGCGAGCGGATATCCGCCACCACGGCCTGTTGTCCGTAGCCGCCCCACAGCATCAAGCCGGCGAGGCGATTGGGGTCGCGGTTGGCAAACGCCTGCAGCACGCTTTCGCGCAATTCTGCCACGCTGGCGGCGCACAGGATGGGCGGTGGCGCGGCAGGTGCGGTGTGGGCTGCCGCGTCTGCGGGCGCGCGGGGCGTGGCCGTCACCGGTGTGGCCTGCAAGGCGGCGCATGGTTGATCGGTAAACAGCGGGTTGCCATCGGCGCCCATGCAGCGATGGATGCCATCCTGGGCGAGCACGCCCAGGGGCAGGGATAGCAGCACGAGCAGCAGCAACAGACGCATCATCGGTCGAGCATACGCGCGAGCGCGTTGTTCAACCGTGCAATCGATCGAGGATCGCGCGGGTGGCCTTGGCCCGGTTCAGCGTATAGAAGTGCAAGCCCGGCGCGCCGCCTTCCAGCAGGCGGCGACACAGCTGCGCCACCACATCCGCGCCCAGTTCGCGCACCGACGCCGCATCGTCGCCATGCGCTTGCATGCGCTTGGTGATCCAGCGCGGAATCTCCGCGCCGCAGGCGTCGGAAAAGCGCTTGAGCTGCGAGAAATTGGAGATCGGCATGATGCCCGGCACGATCGGCACCTTCACGCCCAGGCGCTGCACGTCGTCCACGAAGCGGAAATACGCATCGGCGTTGAAGAAGTACTGGGTGATCGCGCCATTGGCGCCGGCATCCACCTTGGCCTTGAAGTGCCGCAGGTCCGCCAGCGCATCGTCGGCCTGCGGATGCGTTTCGGGGTAAGCCGCCACTTCGATATGGAAATGATCGCCCGAATACTCGCGGATAAAGCGCACCAGCTCCGCCGCGTAGCGGAAATCGCCGGGGCTGGCCATGCCCGAGGGCAGGTCGCCGCGCAGCGCCACGATGCGGCGATAGCCGGCCGTGCGATAGGCATCGAGCAACTCGGCCAGTTCGGCGCGCGTACCGCCCACGCAGGACAGATGCGGCGCCACCGGCAAGCCATGCCGGGTATGCAGCCGGTTCACCGTCTCGCCGGTGTAGCTGAGGGTCGAGCCGCCGGCGCCGAAGGTCACCGAGACGTATTCGGGGGAATGCTGCTTGAGCAGCGCGGCCACCTGATCGAGCTGCGCACGCTGCTCGTCGGTCTTGGGCGGAAAGAACTCAAAGCTGATGGACGGCATGGGACAAGCCCCTGGCTGGCGATGGGGTGATTATATATATCTCCGTTTCGCGATAAAGAGATATTTAACCGGTTCAGCCGTCATCCTTGGCCAGCCTGCAACAAACCGCGCCGGCGATATGCTTGGCGTTTACCCATGCGATAGCGCTTATGAGCCGCCGTTTCGATTATCTGGATGACGTGGAAGCCTTCATGGCGGTGGTCGAGCACGGCTCCTTCACTGCGGGCGCCGCCACCTTGGCCACCACTGCATCGGTACTCAGTCGCGCGGTGGTTCGCCTGGAAACGCGACTGGGCCAGCAACTGCTACGTCGCACCACGCGACGCCTGGGCCTGACCGAGGTGGGCCGCCAATACCTGGAGCAGATGCGTGCCGCCTTCGGCTTGATCGACGAAGCCGAGCGCGACCTACAAGGCAGCGGTGCCGCCCTGAGCGGACGGGTGCGCCTGAGCGCGCCCACCACCTACGGCCACTATCGCCTGCCGCGCTTGTTGGCCCGCTTCGCGCAAGCGCATCCGCAGGTAAAGGTGGAACTCAACATCACCAATCGCAATGTCGACCTGGTCGCCGAAGGTTTCGATCTGGCCATTCGCCTGGGGCGTCCGCCGGACAGCTCGCTGGTGGCTCGCACGCTGGAAGAGGCGCCCTTGCGACTGGTGGCGTCGCCGGATTACCTCGCGCGCAAGGGCGTGCCCGATACGCTGGATGCCCTGGCGCAGCATGCGTGCCTGCCGTTCGTGATGCCGCGCACCGGTCGCCTCGCGCCCTGGGTGTTCCGTGATGGCGCAAAAGACGTGGAGTGGATGCCGCAGGCTACCATCGAAGTTTCCGAAGATGTCCTCGGCGTGGTGTCGCTGGCCGAGCAGGGCATAGGCATCTGCCAAAGCTACGACTTCATCGTGAGCGAACGTATCGCCCAGGGCCGGCTGGTGGAGGTATTGCCGCAGCTGCAAGGACGCACCCGGCCGTTTTCGCTGATCTATGCACCGCACCGGCGCCAATCCGCCGCGGCGCGCGCCTTGATCGAAGTGCTGGTATCGGCGGCGCGTGGCGAGTAGGGCTGAGTAACCGTCGGCGCGATTATGTCCGGCAACGCAAAACTGCATGCCGGTTGCGTGGGTTTTTCCGAGTGGGGTCGCTCCCTAAAGTAGCGCCATCCCCGAGCCGCCCTTGGCTCCCCATCGAGAAAAAGCTCATGTCCCTTTTGCGAAAGCTCCCCGTGATCGCCGCGCTGGGCCTCACTGCCTTCCAGGCCCAGGCCGCCCATGTGCTGGTGGTGCTGTCCGATGCCAATCACCTTGACCTGAAAGACGGCAAGGTGTTCTCCACCGGCTTCTATCTCAACGAGCTGATGCAGCCGGTAAAAATGCTGATGGACGCCGGCCATCAAGTCACTTTCGCCACGCCCCAAGGGCGCGCCCCCACCCTGGACAAGGGGTCGGTAGACAAGGTGTATTTCGGTGGCGACGAGGCGGCCCTGCAAAGCCATCGCGCCATGCTGGACAAGCTGCTGATCACCTCTGCCACCCAGTCGCCGGTGATCAGCCTCGCGCGTGTCGAGCAGATCGGCTACGACAAGTTCGATGCCGTCTACGTGCCCGGCGGTCACGCCCCCATGCAGGATCTGCTCACCAGCCCCGCCCTGGGCAAACTGTTCGCTAACTTCCACGCGCATGCCAAGCCCACCGCGCTGGAATGCCACGGCCCCATCGCCCTGCTGTCCACCCTCGGCGACGCACCCGGCTTCACCCAGCGCCTGGCGAAGGGTGCCACCGTCGCCACGCCTAAGCAGTGGATCTACAGCGGCTATCGCATGACGGTTTTCAGCAACGCCGAAGAAGAACTTGCCAAGGGCCAGCTGGGCGGTGAGATGACCTTCTATCCGCAAACCGCCTTGCAGAAGGCTGGCGCGCAGTTCAGCAGCGAATCGCAGGCCTTCGCCCCGCATGTGGTCACCGACCGCGAGCTGATTACGGGCCAGAACCCGGCCTCGGCAGTGCAAGTGGGCAACGAACTGCTCAAGCGTCTGAAGTAAGCGCTGTCATCAACGCCGTGTTGATGGCAAGAGGCCGCCCCAGGGGCGGCCTTTTGTTATGGGCGGCGTGAGTGGGGCGCCCCTTGGCCGCCATGTCATCACCATCAGACGTGACGCTAGTCCTTTGGCCCACGCAACGCCCGGCATTTGCCCGATGGGCGCGCGGGGCGCTGTTCTTCAGGCTGCGACTGATTGTCCTATGCCTTTGCATGGCATCAGCGGCCCGCTGGCCCCTTCTTTGACCAACGCCCCTCGCCAAGGATTGCGACATGCTCATCAGCCTTCCGTTTCTCTCCGGCACCCAGCCCGACCAGGACACCAGCGGCACCACCCTGGGCGAATCCTCCGGGCAAGGCGCGTTTCCGCTGGGGCGCGACATGAACTGGCATGGCGGCCTGCACTTCACGGCGCCGGGTGGCACGCGCAACCCCGAACACGTACGCGCCATCGCCGATGGCGTGGTGGTGTATGCGCGCGACAGCAACGCCATCCCCGCACACGATACCGACCCCGCCATCATGGCGGCCCATCCCTTGCTCTACTACAAGGGCTGGACCAGCAACGGCGTGGTGATTCTTCGGCACGACACCGAGATCGGCGAAGGCACGCCCGTCACCTTCTACTCGATCTACCAGCACCTGCACCACGTGCACCGCACGCCCGTTGCCACCAAAGACGCCAAGGGCAAAGCCGTCACCGAGGACGTTGCCCTCAAGAAGGGCGACAAGGTGTACCGCAAAGACCCTATCGGTGCGGCCGGCGCCATCTACGGCCGCATCGGCCGCATCCATCTGGAGATCGTCGCGGACGAGGCCAATGTCGCCGCCCTGATGGGGCGCAGCAGCGGCCCCCTGCGCCAGGGCCGCACGCACTGCGTGTGGGGCGACACGCACCTCACGCTCCCCGCCAACACCGCCCTGTACGCCACCGATCCGCGCACGGTGCAACTGCGGTATGTGGTGCGCGCGTACAGCGCCGCCTATCCCGGCGCCACCGAAACCCTGCAAAGCGTGGCCGCGCAGTTCCTCACCACCCCCGAGAAGCTCCAGCAACTCAATGCCGCGCTATTCGCCGAGGTGCGCACGCGCTATCCGGCGTTGTCGGCGGACCAGTGGTTCAGCGCCGTCAGCGGCAGCTATCAAGCGGCC
>NZ_JAELTT010000267.1 GCF_016428975.1 Dyella sp. ASV21 | reverse complement strand
CCCCCCCCCCCCCCCCCCCCCCCCCCCCCCCCCCCCCCCCCCCCCCCCCCCCCCCCCCCCTTTTTACAAGCCCCAGACGCAAACCGAGATTCGGTCACGGGTCTCGTGGGCTCGGAGATGTCCCCCCCCCCCCCCCCCATTGGAAGCGGCGCTGTATGGCGAGCCTTTGCCCACCCGTGAAGATGTACTGCGGCACATGCGGCCCTACATCGAAGCGGAACTGGCGCGCGCCCCAGCATCACACCATCGACCTGTCTCTTATACACATCTGACGCTGCCGACGACAACGTTCGGGTGTAGGTCTCGGTGGTCGCCGGGGCATTAGAAAGGGGGGGGGGGGGGGGGGGGGGGGGGGGGGGGGGGGGGGGGGGGGGGGGGGGGGGGG
>NZ_JAELTT010000266.1 GCF_016428975.1 Dyella sp. ASV21 | reverse complement strand
CCCCCCCCCCCCCCCCCCCCCCCCCCCCCCCCCCCCCCCCCCCCCCCCCCCCCCCCCCCTCCATCCCACGCCGACCACCGAGAACTACACCCGAACGTTGTCGTCGGCAGCGTCAGATGTGTATAAGAGACAGAGGCCAATGCGGCCACGCAGGCCGCTCATCGCGGTCTGGTTGAACACATCGCGCACAACGGCAACCTGGTGAATACCGAGACGCTGCGTCGCGAGATGTTCGAGGACGATCGTCGCCCTGTCTCTTATACACATCTCCGAGCCCACGAGACCCGTGACCGAATCTCGGTTGCCGGGTTGGGGTGGTGGAGGGGGGGGGGGGGGGGGGGGGGGGGGGGGGGGGGGGGGGGGGGGGGGGGGGGGGGGGGGGGG
>NZ_JAELTT010000265.1 GCF_016428975.1 Dyella sp. ASV21 | reverse complement strand
CCCCCCCCCCCCCCCCCCCCCCCCCCCCCCCCCCCCCCCCCCCCCCCCCCCCCCCCCCCCCTTTTTACAAGCACAACACGCCAAACGAGATTCGGTCACGGGTCTCGTGGGCTCGGAGATGTGTATCCCCCCCCCCCCCCCTGATCGCCGCGTTCCACGAGGACGAATGGGCGGTGATGAACGAATACGTTGGCATGAACGAAGGCATCCGCCCGTGTCGTACGCTGAGCCCTGCGACACCACGCCCGGTGCTGTCTCTTATACACATCTGACGCTGCCGACGACAACGTTCGGGTGTAGATCTCGGTGGTCGGGGGGGCATTGAAGAGGGGGGGGGGGGGGGGGGGGGGGGGGGGGGGGGGGGGGGGGGGGGGGGGGGGGGGGGG
>NZ_JAELTT010000264.1 GCF_016428975.1 Dyella sp. ASV21 | reverse complement strand
CCCCCCCCCCCCCCCCCCCCCCCCCCCCCCCCCCCCCCCCCCCCCCCCCCCCCCCCCCCCCCCTGTTCACGCCCACGCCCGCATCCGAGAGTCGGTCACGGGTCTCGTCGGCTCGCCCCCCCCCCCCCCCCCCCCCCTTGGGTGCGAACAGCCAACGCCAATAGGTGAGCGGCCAGCGCATCGACAGCGGCCTGGGCAGCATGAGCGAAGAAGAGCTGGTGGCGCTGCTGAAATCCGGTCGCAGCGAACGCCTGTCTCTTATACACATCTGACGCTGCCGACGACAACGTTCGGGTGTAGGTCTCGGTGGTCGGCGTAGCATTATAGAGGGGGGGGGGGGGGGGGGGGGGGGGGGGGGGGGGGGGGGGGGGGGGGGGGGGGGGGGG
>NZ_JAELTT010000263.1 GCF_016428975.1 Dyella sp. ASV21 | reverse complement strand
CCCCCCCCCCCCCCCCCCCCCCCCCCCCCCCCCCCCCCCCCCCCCCCCCCCCCCCCCCCCCCCTTTTCAACCCTAAGCCGGAACCCGAGATTCGGTCACGGGTCTCGTGGGCTCGGAGACGTGCCCCCCCCCCCCGGCACAACGAGGTCATGCCAGCCGGTGCTCAAGACGACTGGCGTACTGCACGCGGTTGGCTGGAGACGCGCGTTGTCATCCTGACGGAGACCGGCCTGGCGCGACACCCGGAACGCCTGTCTCTTATACACATCTGACGCTGCCGACGACAACGTTCGGGTGTAGATCTCGGTGGTCGCCGGATCATGAAGAAAGGGGGGGGGGGGGGGGGGGGGGGGGGGGGGGGGGGGGGGGGGGGGGGGGGGGGGGGG
>NZ_JAELTT010000262.1 GCF_016428975.1 Dyella sp. ASV21 | reverse complement strand
CCCCCCCCCCCCCCCCCCCCCCCCCCCCCCCCCCCCCCCCCCCCCCCCCCCCCCCCCCCCCCCTTTACACGCCCACCCCGGAATACGAGATTCGGTCACGGGTCTCGTGGGCTCGGAGATGTGTACCCCCCCCCCCCCCGCGGTGATGGTGAGCACCACGCGCCGACATCATGACCGCCACCCGCCGTTTTCGCCCGCTCCTGCCCTTGCTCGCCAGCCTGGTGCTGTGTGCCTGCTTTGGCTCCACCAAGCTGTCTCTTATACACATCTGACGCTGCCGACGACAACGTTCGGGTGTAGATCTCGGGGGTCGCCGGGGGTAGAAAGGGGGGGGGGGGGGGGGGGGGGGGGGGGGGGGGGGGGGGGGGGGGGGGGGGGGGGGGG
>NZ_JAELTT010000261.1 GCF_016428975.1 Dyella sp. ASV21 | reverse complement strand
CCCCCCCCCCCCCCCCCCCCCCCCCCCCCCCCCCCCCCCCCCCCCCCCCCCCCCCCCCCCCCCTCTTTTCACGCACACCACGCCATACGAGATTCGGTCACGGGTCTCGTGGGCTCGCCCCCCCCCCCCCCCCCCCCCCCCTGTCCTTGCCGGCGAAAAACTGGATGTCATCGATCAGCAGCGCGTCTACCGAGCGGAAGCGGCCGATCGCGGTGCGGGGTCTTGGCGGTGGCGCCCGGGCCGCTCACCATCTGTCTCTTATACACATCTGACGCTGCCGACGACAACGTTCGGGTGTAGGTCTCGGTGGGCGCCGGGTCATGAAAAAGGGGGGGGGGGGGGGGGGGGGGGGGGGGGGGGGGGGGGGGGGGGGGGGGGGGGGGGGGGG
>NZ_JAELTT010000028.1 GCF_016428975.1 Dyella sp. ASV21 | reverse complement strand
AAGAGGTCTACCCGCGCCCGATCGATCAGGAAAAGGTCGTCCGTGAACAGAAGGCGCTGGATGACTTTATCGCCAGCGGCCCCCGCGTGGACCTCGACGAATGGCTCAAGAAGTGAGCGTGTGTGGCACGCCCCCCATCGCAGTCGCGGCTGGGTGCGGATGAGCGCCGAGACCTGAAAGGTAGCGAGAGCAAGCATGAACTTTCCCGGTAAACGGCCCGTTCGCGTGGGCGACGAGACGACGCATGGCGGCAAGGTGCTTCCGGTATCCCGCCCCTGGCGCATTGATGGGCGCGTGGTGGTCATTGTCGGCGATCAGGTAGCGTGTCCCCACTGTGGCCTTACGCAGATTGTGGAAGGCGACACGACGTACCTCTGGCAGGGGCAGGCCGTGGCGATGCACAGCCATCGAACCAGCTGCGGTGCGCAATTGCTGTCAAGCCTGAATCCTTGAGCGACACGTTCGGTATGGCGATGATGCTGGAGGACAAGCACCGCGCCCCGCACCCCATCGTGGATCGTTACGCGGGACTGGGCGATAAGCTCGCCAGCCTGGGTTTTCAATGCCTCGATCAGGTTTGGCGGGGGCGCTCGGCCAACTATCGGTTTCAATGCCAGCAACGCCACGCGTTCACCAGAAACCTGCAAGGCGTGTTGGTGACGCGGCACCCCAAGTGTCCGGAGTGCGTGGGGCTTGATCACACGGCGAGGCTGCATGCCTTGGCGGGTGACGCTGCGGCCGTATGCCTGGAGGCCGCATGGTTGGGCTACGACGCCATGCATCGCTTTCGTTGCGTTAAGGGTCATGCGTGGACGCGCAAAGGCTGCGTGATCCATGCGAAAACCCTGCGTTGCCCTGCATGCAGCGCGCAAGCCACGCGACGCCGGCAATGGCTGGCCGATGGTTTGCAACGCTTGAAGCGCGCCGCCGCGGCGCGAGGTGGCCAGTGCTTAGCCACCGACTATCAAGGGGCGCGCAATCGCTATCGGTTTCGTTGCGATCAGGGGCATGAGTGGGAAAGCAAGGGCACGACGATCCTGCACCAAGAGGCCTGGTGTCCGTGGTGCTTCTATGCGCGTACGACGCAAAGCAAGCTGTTGTCGGATGGGCTGCCGCGTATTCACGCGGCAGCGCGTGATCGTGGCGGCGAGTGTTTGGATGCTACCTACGCTGGTACCAACGCCACTTACCGCTTTCGCTGCGCCAGCGGGCACGAGTGGTCGGCCAAGGGCGCCAGCATTCTGGTGGGTGGCTGGTGTCGCGCATGCTTTGACAGCAGGCGGCGGCTCGGCATGGAGGTGGCGCACAAGATGGCGGCAGATCGCGGGGGCCGATGCCTCTCCACGGAGTACGTTACCGCGCTGAGCAAGCTGCATTGGCTGTGTCATCGAGGGCATGCCTGGTACGCCCCGATTTCTAGCATCCGGAGAGGGTGTTGGTGCGCTGAATGCGCGCACATGAACAAGTTGTCCAGCCGCACGTCCAAGGCGCGCTTGCGCTATCGGGCCGGCGGAGACAAGGGTGAGCGTGGGGTTTAGTCGGGACGGCCGACTCGGATGCGGCGGGCAAGGTGGTCGTTACGCATGTCGGGCAACTTCTTGCCGCTCGGCAAGCGGTGGTGGCGCCAGTGGCCGCGCGGCGCCCTTTCAATACGGTGGCGAATGGCTCGCGCGCGAGGGCGACGTGATTTTCAGGGCTGCCCGACATGCGCTAGGCGGTCGACATCGCCATCGTGGCGAGGTCATTCCTGTGAGGATCGCGTTGTGCCAAAGGATGTGCGTTTTACGTTTGAACTCGTCCATACGACGAGTGATCGCGCGCCGCGGCTGGCGGATGTGGTCAATTTTACGTTGACGGAAGGCCTTTCCGAGATCTATTGCTTGGACGTGGAGCTGACCAGTCCCGACCCGGCGCTGGACTTCGGTGCGCTCTTGGAAGGAGAAGCGCGCTTTACCATCTGGCAGAACGGCAAGCCCACGCGGCATATCCACGGTGTCATTTCAAGCGCCTCGCAAGGCGCCACCGGCTTTCGCAGAACGCGCTATCGCGTGCGGGTGGAGCCCTTGTTGGCGCGGGCAGCGCTGCGCTCCAACTGGAAAATATTCCAGCAGAAAACCGTGCCCGCCATTGCGATGGAGATACTCAAGCGTTCGGGCGTGGTGGGCGTCGAACAGATTCTGCACCGCGAACATCTTCCTCGAGAATATTGTTGCCAGCCGGGAGAGACAGACCTCGATTTTTTCGAGCGCATCAGCAGCGAAGAAGGCTTCTACTACGCCATCGTCAGCGATGCGAACAGTCACCGCCTTGTGCACTCGGATCACCTCTATGTCCAAGGGGTGACCGAAGGCGGCGCCGTGGCCTACAACGCTACGCCGGGCGGTGATCAGGCGTTGCCGTGCATTACGGGTTTCACTTATACCGAGCAAGTGCGCACCGCGCTGCAGACCCAGCGCGACTACACGTTCAAGAATCCACGCTACAACCAGCAGCACACCTATCGCGCTCCAGGCCTTGCCAACCAGATAACCGAGTACGAGCGCTATGACTATCCCGGTCGTTACAAGCTCGATGAGGCGGGCAAGCTCTTCACCGAGACGCGCCTGCTTTCGTTGCGACGCGATGCCCAGGTGGCGCATATCGTTGGTGATGACGCACGGCTTGCCCCAGGGTTTGCTTTTGACCTCGTCGAGCATCCGCGCGAGGAGTGGAATACGGGTTGGCGCACCGTACGCATGGTGCATCGGGGCAGGCAAAGCACCAGCCAGGAGGAGGAGAGCGCGGATGCCACCCAGGGTACCTTCTACCAGTACGAGGCGGAAATCATTCCCGATCGCGTCGAATGGCGTCCGCCGGTCATACCCAAGCCGCGTATCGACGGACCGCAGATTGCGACGGTCGTCGGCCCGGTGGGGGAGGAGGTGTTCTGTGACGAATTTGGGCGCGTCCGTGTTCAATTCCCCTGGGACCGCGACGGCAAGGAGGACGAGCACAGTTCGTGCCCGGTGCGCGTGTCCCAGAGTTGGGCTGGACAGAACTGGGGCCACATGGCCATTCCGCGTATTGGTCAAGAAGTAGTCGTCAGCTTTCTCGACGGAGACCCGGACCAATTGCTGATCACCGGGCGCACGCACCCGGCTGTCAACCCGCCGCCGTACGAGTTGCCCAAGTTCCATGCGTTAAGCCCCATTCGCAGCCGCGAACTCAAGGGCCAGCGTGCCAACGAGCTACGGCTGGACGATACGTCCAAGCAGATCAGTGCCGCCTTGATGAGCGATCACGGTGCCACCGCGCTCCATCTGGGCTACCTCACGCATCCGCGTCCTCAAGGTGGCGCGCCGCGTGGCGAGGGCTTCGAACTGCGTACCGACGAACGTGGCGCCCTCCGCGCGGCCAAGGGTTTGCTCCTATCCACTGACGGCCAGGCGAACGCCCAAGGCGGTCAGCTCAGTCGCGCCGAGCTGATCCAATGCCTGGAGGCCGCGCTGGATCTGGCCAGGCAGCTCGGCGACTTCGCGGGCCAGCACCAGGGCGTTGCACACGATGCCGCACCGCAAGAACAACTGACGCATGCCGTTCGCGATCTTGGTCACGGCGCCAACGACGAACGCGGCGCCGGCGGCGCTGAGCCGGTGATTGCGCTCAGTAGTCCAGCAGGCATCGCGGCTGGCACGCCCAAATCCATCACGCTGGCAGCGGGTGAGCATGTCGACAGCGTGGCTCAAAAGAACCTGCAGCTCACCGCCGGCCAGGCCATGGCCTTGAATGCGGGCCAGGGCCTGGGCTTGTTCGCGCACGGGGGTGACCTACGGCAGATCGCCCACCAAGGCGATGCGTGGTTGCAGTCCCAGTCGGGGAGCGCGCACATCGAAGCGAAGCAGAGCGTGGAATTATTCGCCACGGAAGACCACATCCTGGCGGTGGCGAAGAAGCACATCACCTTTCTGTGCGATGGAGCGTACATCACGCTCAAGAATGGCGACATTGAAATGGGCTGCCCGGGAACATTTCGCGTCAAGGCGGATACCTATGACATGCAGGGCGCCGCCAGCCAGACGATGGCGTTGCCCGAGTTCGATGTAGGCGATACGCAGCGACACTTTGCGGTGACCATGGCAGACGGTGTCCGGCCCGTGCCCAACCAGCCGTACAGCATCACCATGAACAACGGCGACATCATCAAGGGTGTCACCACGGCAGCGGGCATGACAAAACTGCTGCAGAAAGACGCCATGCATGTGGCCCATATCGACCTGCATGATGTGGACGATGCCACCATGGCACAGGCTGCGTATGGTGATCCAGCTTAATGGACGGCGCAGGTGGGGCCGCCGGCACCGGGGACTGGAGTCACAGCCCCAAGTCGCCCGGCTCCAAAAGAAATGAGTTCCGGGGGCGTAGAAATGCTTCGCCGCGCCGACGGCTCAGCGCATCTTCGCCCTAGCGCCCAGGCGGACGACATCGGCGTGATATTGGTCGAGCCATCCGGATTGCGCGTGGTGATGAGCAGCACCGGTGTGCCGAAATAGAGGATGGAGGGGTGAATGACGCGGCTGGCGGGGGAGCGATACATATCCATGTCGCCAGTGTGGTTGCACGAAACCACGCATGTTTCGTCGTCCGACGAAAGGTTCGCGCGAGTCGCCGCGTTAGACTTCATGCATGAACGACACCCTCGCCGCCAGCCGCTATCAGCTCGCCGAGATCGGTGCATTGCTGGCTGAGCCCGCCCGTGCCGCGATGCTGCTGGCGCTGATCGACGGCACCGCGCGTCCCGCTGGCGAGCTGGCGCGTGCGGCTGGCGTGGGTGCCGCTACCGGCAGTGCGCACCTGAAACGCCTGCTGGAAGGTGGTCTGCTCGCCGTGCATGAACAGGGGCGGCATCGCTATTACCGGCTGGCCAATGACGAGGTAGGCGCGTTGCTTGAGGCGTTGGCGTTGCCGCGCGCACGGCCCGTGTTGCCGCAGCCGGCGGCCGCCGATCGTCCCCTGCGCCTGGCGCGCACCTGCTATCGCCATCTGGCGGGGCGGCTGGGGGTGGGTCTGTGTGATGCACTGCTGGCGCGCGGTTACCTGCAAACCACTGGCGAAGGCTTGCGCCTGCAGCGAGCGGGCGCCGATGCGCTGGTGGAGGCAGGATTGGATGCGGTGCAGATCGACGCCTTGCTGCCCCTGGCGGGGCGCGGATGTCTCGACTGGACCGAGCGGCGCCTGCATCTGGGCGGCCCGCTTGGCGTCTCGCTTACCGACAGCCTGCTCGCCGCCGGCTGGCTGCGTCGACGCACCGACAGCCGCGCGTTGCAACCGAGCGACGAGGGCCTGCGCTGCTTGAACGCGCTCGGTGTGCGTTGGGAGTCGGTCGGGCTGACCGGTTGAGCGCGGCGTCTACCTCCTGGCATTCCGCGCGCCCGGTGCGTGCGGCTTATGGCGTCTTGGGCGCGGGCGAGCGCTCGAAGCTGCCGGCATCGCCGGGGAACACCACCGGGCTTTCGTAGCCATCGGCGGATACGGCAGACACCCCGAAGAACCAGTCATCGATCACCACATCCTTGATCGAGGCCTGGTCCACGTTGCCCACGGCGCGGCTGTACTGCCATTGCGGCGCGGTGGTGTCGCGCCAATGCACCACGTAACCGGCAGCGCCTGGCACCTTCTTCCAGCGCACGGTGGTGTCGGTGGCGAGCGCGCCTTCCGTGCTCACGCCACTGGGCGGCGCGGGCGCGCGGCTGAGCGCGGCCATGGTGACGGTATTGAGCGCGGTGACGCGTGCGAGATAACGGAAGTCCACGCCGTCGATAGTGTCGCCGTAGACGGTGCCGTTCTCGGTGCGCAGATCCTGGTGTTGATGGGTGTAATCCTCGTGGCCTTCGCTCACGCGCACGGCCGGGTAGCCGGCTTCGAGAAACGGCACTTGGTCGCCGCCGCGACTGTAGCGGTCGGTGCGATAGACCATGCGCACGCGCAGATCGGGCAGATACGCGTTCGCGATGCGCTCCATGTAGCGGGCGATGTTGCGCGAAGGCGAATCCACCTCGCCACCGTGATAAGCGCGGTACTTGGCCTGCTCGGGCGTCTCGTTGGTCTTGGTGCCTTCGGAGAAAATGCGCACGGTGGTGTTGTCGCGCACACCGTTCTGGCCACGGCTATTGCCTACGATGTCGTTGTTGAGGTCGGCTTGCACCTGCCAGCCTTGTGCGGTGGCGTAGTCGGCCAGCACCTTGCCGCCATACAGGCCTTGCTCTTCGCCCGAGAGCGCGGCGAACACCAAGGTCGCGTCGTTGTCCTGCTTGGAGAGAATGCGCGCCGCTTCCATCAGCGCGGCAACGCCGGAGGCATCGTCGTTGGCGCCGGGCGCATCGCTGGTGGCGTTCATCACATCGGTGACGCGCGAATCCAGATGCCCGGTCATCACGATCACGCGCTTGGGGTCGCCCTTGCCGCGCTTGATCGCCACCACATCCATCACCTCGGTGGGCTGGGGCATACGCTTGCCGGTGAAGGTCTGTGACGGTGTCACCACATCGATGCAACCGCCACACTGCTTGGCAATGGCTTGGAACTGCGACTTGACCCAGCGCCGCGCGGCGCCGATGCCGCGCGTATCCGATTGCGTATCGGACAGTGTGTGCCGCGTGCCGAAACTCACCAGCTTTTCGATGGTGGCGTGCAGTTCCGCCTCACTCGGTGCAGTGGCCAGTGCCTGCAACGAAGGCTGTTCGCGCGGTACCGCCGGCAGATCGGTGGCCTGGGCGGCAAACGTAGCGGTGATAAGCGCGGCGAGCGCGAGGATTCGGCGGGACACGGGCGGCTTCCGGTGATGGCGAAGCCGCAACCTTACTACGCGCTGACGTGCGCCGGATCAGTCCATCGCCGGGCCGCGCCGCGGCGTGTCAGCCCAGCGTGCGCACGCGGAAATTGCGACCCTTGATGCGCCCGGCACGCAGCCGCTCCAGTGCCTTGTTAGCCAGCGCGCGCTCCACCGCCACATAGGCGCGGGTGGCGAATACATCGATCTTGCCGATGGATTTGCCATCCAGCCCCGCATCGCCGGTGAGCGCGCCGAGGATGTCGCCCGGGCGCAGCTTGTCCTGGCGGCCGGCGTCGATCACCAGCGTTTTCATCGGCGCAAGGTTGAGCTGCTTGCCGCGCGGGGGGGCGAGCTTGAACGGGTACCAGGCCAATGGACGGCCAAGCTGATCCTCGATGTTGAGCGCCTTGGGACGCTCGCGTGGCGTTACCAGGGTGATTGCCAGGCCATCCTCGCCTGCGCGGCCGGTGCGGCCAACGCGGTGCGTGTGCGTGTCCGGATCGTGGGCGATGTCGTAGCTCACCACCAACGGCAGGCCGGCGATATCCAGGCCGCGCGCGGCCACGTCGGTGGCGACCAGGATGGCGCAGCTGCGATTGGCGAACTGCACCAGCACCTCGTCGCGGTCGCGCTGTTCCATGTCGCCGTGCAGGGGCAGGGCGGAGAAGCCTCGCTTATCCAGCTCCGCGGCTACCGCATCCACGTCCTTGCGCATATTGCAGAACACCAGCGCGTGCTGGGCGCGGTCGGCGGAGAGGTGATCCTTGCCCAGCAACTGGGCCAGGGCGTCGAGCTTGTGCGCCGGTTCCACCTCGTGGAAGCGCTGCTCGATGGTGACCTCATCGTGCGGCGTCTCCACCGTCACCTCCACCGGATCGCGCTGCAGGCGCTTGCTCACTTGGCGGATTTCCTCCGCATAGGTGGCCGAGAACAGCAGGGTCTGGTGGTGCTTGGCGATGCGCCCGACGATGTCGTCGATCGCCTCGGAAAAGCCCATGTCGAGCATGCGATCGGCCTCGTCCAACACCAGCACCTTGATACCGCCGCCATGCAGGCTGCCGCGCTTCAAGTGCTCCTGCACGCGGCCCGGCGTGCCGACCACGATGTGCGGATCATGCGTGAGCGAGGCAAGCTGCGGGCCCAGCGGCATGCCGCCGCAGAGCGTAAGCAGCTTTACGTTGGGAATATTGGCGGCGAGCTTGCGGATGGCCTTGCTCACCTGGTCGGCGAGTTCGCGCGTGGGGCACAGCACCAAGGCCTGCAGGCGGATGGTGTCCACATCCAGGCTGTGCAGCACGCTCAGGCCAAACGCGGCGGTCTTGCCGCTACCGGTGCGGGCCTGCGCAATCACGTCGCGCCCTTCGAGCATCGGCGGCAGGCTTTGCGCCTGCACCGGCGTCATCTCGGTATAGCCAAGGACTTCGACGCTGGCGAGCAGCGCGGGCTTCAGGGGGAGGGTACGGAAATCGGTCATGCGCCATGATCGCATCTACCGGAGTTTCCTGCGCGAAAAGTCGTTCAGGTCGCGCCGTAGGCGAGGAAAGCGTGCGTTGCCGCCATGCGCAGCATTGCCGGACTGACATAGCCCCGGTGAACGTGTGCAATAGCCGCCATATAGACGTGGCCGAGCAGATTGGTGCATGCCACGCGCGTCTCCAGGCTTAGCGCCAGCCGCCTGCGGGCGAGAATGCGCACGCTCACGCAGGAGCGAAAACGCAGGTGCTTGTCGTCGGCACCAAGGATCACCTGGGCAAAGGTATTCGCCGCATCGATACTTTGGTCGATGACTGGGAAACGATCCAGGAACGTAGGCCCAGCGAGTGATCCCTGCAGTGATGACACCGGACAACCCAGGGTCGACATACGCAGGCCGAACGGTTTCATCAGGACATTGCGCAGCGCCATCAGTGTCGACACGCCGGCAGGCGGATGGGCGACAAACGCTTCCAGCAGGGTGCCGAGCATCTGGCTGGCGTCTTGGGTGGGTACATCATCCAGCACCAGCACGAAGGCATCCTCATGATGGTAGCCATCGGGCAGTTGTGTATGCAGCAGGGAGTCGGAAGCAGGGGCGGCGAGTTGGATAACCGTGTGTTTGCCGCCACGTTCGGTGGCAAAGCCGCCCGCTTTGCGCCATCGCACGCTGGCGCGACGCGCGGTGCCTGCCAGGCCCCGGAAAGTATGGCAGAAGGCGCTCAGCACCGAGCCGGCTGGCGCGTCGAGCGATAGAGCAATGGTTGGAACGTCCAGACGTTGGCGATCATCGTCTAGCAATGCCTGCGCAGCTGGCGGAAGTAGTTCCGTCAGCGAGGGAATGTTGGCCGCGTTCGTGCGGACTTGCTCGCGTACTGATGCGGGTAGATTGCCGCCCAGTTCGTTGGTATGACAGGAGAGCGCAAACAGCGCCGGGTGCCTGGCTCGTTGCATGGGCGAGACGAACTGATGCCACGTTTCACCGCCAAACCGTACACTGAACAAACAATCGGGCGGTATATCGACGTAGCGCAGCGTACGCAGGAAGCTGCCCGGATCATCATTGATCTCCGCTAGCGTGGCATCGGAGAAGCGTAGCTGCACCCCCGCGCTGCCAGAGATGGCTGTGAACACGCGGTGGCCGGCATGACGATGGAACGGATGCCCCTTGGCGCCCACGACGAAGCTGTAGAGCGAGGTGGGGTCGTCTTGATCGAAGTGCGCGCCCGCCAGCTTCGCCGAGGGCTCCTCCATGGCGTCAATGAAGTTGGCGTGTGCCTGCTGCCGCGCCGCGGCATCCATCACAAGGCGGTCTCCGGCGCCGTGGCCCATCTGTGCGATCAGGGTGACGTCGATGGGCAGGCCGCCCGTGCGGGAGGGCAGCCGGGCACTGGGGAAGCTGGGCACAGCACGAGCAGTGGACGGCATGCGATGGCTCCCTTGAAAATTCATCGGCGTGCGGACGCCGAGGGCGTTTAGGCTTTTCCCTTGCGTGTCGACAATTTGCGTCCCTCGCGCTTCAGCGGGCCGGCAGTGGGACATATCTCGAATGCAAAGCCCGTCAGGGTGTTTACCAGGCTGTCCGAGTTGAGCCGATAGAACACGTACTGCCCCCGACGTTCGCCGCTGACCAGGCCTGCTGCCTCCAGCAGCGAGAGATGCCGGGAAATGGCCGGCGCGGTCATGGCGAACCGACTCGCAATCTCTCCAGCTGTCAGCTCCTGCGATGACAAGTAGGCAAGGATTTCCCTTCGAGGGCGAGAGGCGAGCGCTTCAAAGACTTGGTCGATGGCCATTAATATTTAAGCATTTAAAGTATTAGTTAAATACTTATACCGAAAAAGGGCGCGTGTCAAACGCGCCCTTTTTCCCGTGGGCCGGATGGCCCGGCCCAGATGAGTGATCAGCCTTGCATGTCTTCCAGCTCGATGCCCTTGGTTTCGCGTACCGACTTCATCACAAAGATCAGCGAGATCAGGGCGAACAGCGCATACAAGCCATAGGCGAAGCTCAGGCCCATCTCAGCCAGTGCCGGGAAGCTGCTGGTGATGACGAAGTTGGCCAGCCATTGGGCGGCGGCGGCCACGGCCAGCGCGATGGCGCGGATGCGGTTGGGGAACATCTCGCCCAGCAACACCCACACCATTGGGCCCCAGCTGAGGCCGAAGAACACCACATAGGCGTTGGCGGAAATCAGCGCCACCATGTTCCACGGCGCCGGCAGGCTCAGCGCGGCGCCACTGCCGGTGGCCTGCGAGAAACACCAGGCCATCAAGCCCAGGGTGACGGTCATGCCGGCCGAGCCGATCACCAGCAGCGGCTTGCGGCCGATGCGGTCCACCAGCGCGATGGCGACCAGGGTCACCAGCACGTTCACCACCGAGGTGGCCACGGTGATGGAGAACGAGTCGGCTTCACTGAAGCCCACCGAATGCCACAGCGTGGAGGAGTAGTAGAAGATGACATTGATGCCCACGAACTGCTGGAACACCGATAGCAGAATGCCCACCCACACCACCGGCAGCAGGCCCAGGCGCGGGCCGCGCAGGTCCTTGAGGGTGGGGCGGTATTCCGAATGCAGGCTGTGTTGGATGTCCTTGACCTTGGCGTCGAGTGCCGCATCGTTGTGCATGTCCAGCACACGGCGCAGCACGTCCTTGGCTTCCGACAGGCGGCCCTTGGCCACCAGATGGCGCGGCGATTCGGGCACGCCGAGCACCAGCGAACCGTAGATAAGGGCCGGCACCACGGCGACCAGGAACATCCAGCGCCAGGCGGCCAAGCCCAGCCACAGCGGCTGCGCTGCCCCCCCGGCGGTGCCGGCCAGCCATGCGTCGCTCAACAATGCGGCGAAGATGCCCAGCACGATCGCCAACTGCTGCAGCGAGCCGAGTCGTCCACGCGCGGCGGCGGGCGAGATTTCGGCGATATAAGTCGGTGCGATCACCGAGGCCATGCCCACGCCCACGCCACCGACCAGGCGCCAGAAGATCAGGCTGCCCACGCTTGAAACCAGGCCCGAGCCCAGCGCGCTCAACGCGAGGAACAACGCCGCCACCTGCATGCTGCGCACACGGCCGAAGCGATCGGCCAGCGGGCCGGCATACCACGCGCCGACGGCCGAGCCGAGCAGGGCACAGGACACGGCAAAGCCGATCTGGCCCGCGCCCAGCCCAAAGTTGCCGCGTACGGCATCCACCGCGCCGTTGATCACTGCGGTGTCGAAACCAAACAGGAAACCGCCAAGCGCGGCGGCCGCCGCGATCAGTACCACGCGCGCGGTCGCGCGCTGGCCCAGGTCATCGACGGCGTTGTTCGCCGTCGGTGTGGAATTGAGATTCATTGCCTCTCCCCATTGCATAGTCCGGCGATTCTGCGCTGGCAGTGCCGATCGTTCGAAGTGAATACGTATGCACTAGCGAGGCGGGGATGTCGAGGTTTTCGACGCAGCGAGGGCGTTGGTGCGGTCGCGCACGCCCATCGGAAGCTGCCTGCTTCGATTACACGGGCATTGCGCCATTTGAAAGGGAAAGAAATGATGCAATGCATCACGGGATGGTTCACAAGACTAAGGCTGGACCGCCCGCTCAGCCCAGCCCTCGCTCCGGAGCGAATGTACAGAGCGGTCCAACCGCGCATTAAGTCCTCAACGCTTGGACGCGGGGCGATGTAGCCCCGTCCTTGAGGTGGCGCGTCTCCTAAGCGACACGCTGGCGGAGACGCCCGTCTCTAGCGGCATCACAGGCACTCGCTGCCCAGCCCTGCCGCTGCGGAAAAGCCCTCAGCCTTCCACGCTAATACAAGGGCGAGCCCGGCATGCCGTCATCACCACTGCGTGCGATGGGGCAAAAGCCCCTTCAACTCCGCATCGGTGAGATTGCGCCACTGCCCCGGCTTCAAGTAGCCCAGCTTTACGTTGACGATGCGCACGCGTCGCAGTTGGGTCACACGGTAGCCGAAGGCGGCGGCCATCAGGCGGATCTGCCGGTTAAGGCCCTGCGTGAGAATGATGGCGAAGCCGAACTTGGCGATCTTGCGCACCTTGCACGGCTTGGTCATCTGGCCGTGGATACGCACGCCGCGCGCCATACCCGCGAGAAACTCGTCGGTAACGGGCTTGTTTACGCCCACGAGATATTCCTTCTCGTGGTTGTTCTCCGAGCGCAGGATTTCGTTGACGATATCGCCGTTGCTGGTGAGCAGGATCAGCCCTTCGGAATCCTTGTCCAGGCGACCGATCGGGAACACGCGCTCCTGGTGATCGACGAAATCGACGATGTTGTCCTTCACTGTGGCATCGGTGGTGCAGGTAATGCCCACCGGCTTGTTAAGCGCGATGTAGACCGCCCGCTTGGCGGACGGCGTGGCGGCGAGCACGCGCGCCTTGACGATCTCCCCGTCCACCCGCACTTCGTCGCCCTCCAGCGCCTTGGCGCCGGTGGTGACCACTTCACCGTTAATGGTCACGCGACCGGCCAGCAGCAACTCGTCCGCCTCGCGACGGGAGCAGATACCGGCTTCGCTGATGTATTTGTTGACGCGCATAGCTGAGAGCAGACCTTTCTACAGCGTCATCCCGGCGAATCCCAAGGCAGGGATTCGCCGGAATGACGGCCAGGCATAGTTAAGAGCGCAGGCCCACGCCGCGCTTGAGCAAGTGCAACGCCACGGCGGACAGGCCCACCACGAACGCCAGCATCACCGTGATGGCCACGCCCACGTTCACGTCGCTCACGCCCAGCACGCCGAAGCGGAACGCATTGACCATGTAGAGGATCGGGTTGATCAGCGAGATGCTGCGCCACGGTTCGCTCAACAGATCCACCGAATAGAACACGCCGCCCAGATAGGTAAGCGGGGTGAGCACAAAGGTGGGCACCAGGGCGATGTCGTCGAATTTCTTGGCGAATACCGCATTGACGAAGCCAGCCAGCGAGAACACCGTGGCACCGAGCAGCACCGAGAGGAAGGTGATGAACGGGTGCGCCACGTGCAGGTCGGTAAAGAACAGCGCGATCAGCAGCACCAGGCAGCCCACGATCAGGCCGCGCGCCACGGCACCGACCACGTAGCCCAGCAGCATCACCCAGCTGGGCATGGGCGACACCAGCATTTCTTCCACCGCGCGGCTGAACTTGGCGCCGAAGAACGAGCTGGAGATGTTGCCGTAGCTGTTGGTGATGATGCTCATCATCACCAGGCCGGGCACGATGTATTGCATATAGGTGAAGCCATGCATCGTGCCGATGCGGCTGCCGACCAGCTTGCCGAAGATGACGAAATACAGCGTCATGGTGATGGCGGGCGGAATCAGCGTCTGCGTCCAGATGCGCATGATGCGCACGATTTCGCGTCGGACGATGGTATTGAGGGCGACCAGGTTGGCGGCGCTGTTCATGCGGTTTTCTCCATCTCGGCCTTGTTGGTTCGACCGTTTTCGACCAGGCGCACGAACAGCTCCTCCAGTCGGTTGCTCTTGTTGCGCATCGAGGTGACCGTCATGCCCTGGGCGCTCAAGGCGGCGAACAGGGAGTTGAGGTCGTGCGAGCGGGACATCTCCGCTTCCAGCGTGTGCTCATCGAGGCGGCGCAGGGTGATGCCCGGAATGGCCGGAAGGTCCGTGGGCACCTGCTTGATATCCAGCACGAAGGTTTCCACGTCCAGCGTCGCCAGCAGGCTCTTCATGGAGGTGTTCTCCACGATGGTGCCGCGGTCGATGATGGCGATGTTGCGGCAGAGCTGCTCGGCTTCCTCCAGGTAGTGCGTGGTAAGGATCACCGTGGTGCCCGCGGCATTGATGCCGCTGACGAACTGCCACATGGAGCGACGGATCTCGATATCCACGCCCGCCGTCGGCTCGTCGAGGATGAGCAGCTTGGGCTCGTTCATCATGGCGCGCGCGATCATCAGGCGACGCTTCATGCCGCCGGAGAGCATGCGCGCCTGATGGTGGGCCTTGTCCCACAGGCGCAGTTCCTTGAGGTACTTCTCGGCGCGCTCGATCGCCAGCTTGCGCGGGATGCCGTAGAAGCCGGCCTCGTTCACGCAAATGTCGAACGGCTTCTCGAACTGGTTGAAGTTGATTTCCTGCGGCACCAGGCCGATCAGCTGCATGGCCTTGCCGCGCTGCTTGTTCACCGACACGCCAAACACCTGCGCGTCGCCGCTGCTGGCGTTCACCAGCGAGGAAAGGATACCGATAAGGGTGGATTTGCCGGCGCCGTTGGGGCCGAGCAGGGCGAAGAAATCGCCAGGCTGGACCGTGAGACTGATGCCTTTGAGGGCTTCGACGCCATTGCTATAGGTCTTGCGCAGGTTTTCGACGACCAACGCGGGTGTGGGGGTAGGGGACATGGGCTGCACCGAAGGGGCTAGCCTTTTATTATACGAGGCTTGTCCAGGCCGTCCGGTGCGGACCTGCGTCCTCACTGTTTCCCTGGAAGACCCATGGCAGACCATTTCCCGCTTCGTCTCGTTGATAGCACCATGCTGGCGCCCACCGTGCGCCACATGGCGTTCGAGCGCGCCGACGGCCAGCCGCTGGCCTTTGTGCCCGGCCAGTTCCTGCAAGTCCACTTTCACTACGACGATGGCACCGCCACCAAGCGCAGTTACTCGGTCGGCACCGTGGGCGACGGCAGCTCGCCGGTGCAACGCATTGAAATTGCGGTGAGTTATGTCGAAGGCGGCGCCGCCACCAAGCTGCTTGGCGAGCTGCCGATCGGCGGCGTGATCGACGCCAGTGGGCCGTATGGCCGCTTTTGCCTGCAGGCGGGCGACAGCAATGGCCGTTATTTGCTGCTGGCTACCGGCACTGGCGTCACCCCGTACCGCGCGATGCTTCCGCAGATCGCCGAACTGGTGAAGCAGGGCCGCGAGGTGGTGCTGCTGTACGGTGCCCGCAACGAAACCGAGCTGCTCTATGGCGAGGAGTTCGAGGCGTTCGCCCAGGCCAACCCGGGTTTCCAGTTCTTCGGCTGCCTGAGCCGCCAGCCGCGCGCGGTGCCGCGCCCCAGCGACCGCAGCGGGCATGTGCAGACGGTGCTGGCGGAGTTGGCGCCCAGCGCCGAGCGGGATATCGCCTACCTGTGCGGCAACCCCAACATGGTGGATGCGGCCTTTGCCGCCCTCAAGGAGTTCGGCCTGCCGGTGGCCCATATCCGCCGCGAGAAGTACATCTCCTCGCGCTAAGGCCGGTTCCTGCCTTTCTAAACGCCAACGTAACAAACCGCTCAAGAAGCGTCGTGGCTGGCCGCTATAACGGTCAGCCCGGCGCCGCCCCGCGCCCCTTTCCTGTAGGCCTCCCGCCATAGCGGTTGAAAATGTGACTCAGTTCACATTGCTGAGACCTGCCCAGGTTTTGCATATCAAGCCCCGGCAAGCCACGCCGATAGGCCCAACAGGGACCCCCTTTTTTCCGTTGAGGGGTCCGGGAAGGGGCGTTTATGAAGGGCTGGATTCGCAGGACCTGGTTGGGTTGCGTAGTCGCCTTGGCGCTTGGCGTGCCATTGGCGCATGCGGACGGCGGGACGATTACGTTCACTGGCGCCGTAGTGACCCCGACGTGCAGCATCAACGGCGGCATCGCTGACGCCATATCCGCAGGTGTCGCCTCAAGCCAGCAACATTTCGGCTGCAGCGGCGCGGCCGATACGTCGTTTTCGGCACGGGAGCCACAGGCTTTTCGGGTGAGCGTCGAGCCGCTGGAGTCATCGTCGCTCGGTACGGATCGACTGATCAGCTATTTCTCGGGCTACGTGCGCGCCGCCGTCCCGGGGGACACGCACATGCAGCTGGTCACTCAAGCGTACGACTAACTTATCGGCGCTACCGCGAGGAACTTGAGGGCTGCTGTGACGCGGCTCTCATTGGTAGCTCATGGTAAAGGTCGCCGTGGCATTGACCGAGCCCGCCGTGGCCGCGCCGGTAGCGTAGTACTGCGCGTAGTACGGGATCGACAGCGTGCCGGTAGGCGCGGCGCCCAGCGCGGTGGCGGTGTTGAACACCACGGGGTTGAAGCTTTTGTCGAGCAATTGCACCTGCACCTTGCCCGCCGTGCCGGTGCTCACCAGCGTGCCCGTGGCCGTACCCGCGCCACTGGAGGCGGCCATGGTGATGTACACGTTGGCGCCGGCCTGGCAGGTAAGGTTGATGGCGAAGCCGGTGCGCCCGGCCACCGCCGCAGCGCTGCGCAGCGCCTGCGTGCTGACGGTGGGCAGAGTCACGGTGAAGTTGGTCGAGCCTGAGTTGACCGAGCAGGCCTGTACGTTGACGGTGGTCGAATTGAGCGTGAGCGAGCCGATCGGACCCACGCTGCTGGTCGAGCCGTAGATGTACCACCAGAACTGCGCGAGTTGGACGGAGCTGACCGTTCCTGGCGTTACCGCACCGGTTTTCATCAGTTGTCCGGTAAAGGTGACCGTGCTCGAGTTCTGGCCCGAGGTGACGTTGGCCGCCTCCCAGCCCGGCGTTTGCCCGGGCCCGCAGCGCAGGCAGCTGTTGTCCGAGGCCTGGATGGGCGAGGCCGTAAGTACGAACGCGATGCCCGGGACATTGGTCGCGAAACTGATGCCGCCGCCCGGCGGTGGGTCGGACGCATCGCGCGGCGCCAGGTTGCCCACCTGCAAGGTGGCCGTCTGTCCTGAGGGCAGGCCCGTGCAACTGAAGGTGACGCTGAGTGTGCCGGGCGTGCCGAGTTTGGTGCCTGTGGCGGTGCCCGTGGTCACCGTCACGGCGGGCACGGTGAGGGTGGCGCCGGAGGGGCTCACGGTGCACGTGGCGGCCAAGGCATGGCGTGGTACCAGGCCCAGGCAGAGCAGCAAGATCCATCCCAGCAAAACCTGGGTGGGGCGGGGCAAGCGAGCGATGTAAGCCATGATGGCGTCCTACGCAAAAACCAGTGACCAACGTAAAGGTGACGCGATGTCCTAACGCGTTCTACCGGGGTCTGGTTGAAGGAAACGCATCGGCTCGTCCCTTGCGAGCGATGGGCTTGGCGCCATGGTCGTTGCCATGGCGCCGGGGTCAAGGGTAAGTGACGGTAAAGGTGGCCGTGGCGGACAGCGTGCCCGCGCCCACCGCGGTGGTGAGCGCGTAATAACGAGCGTAGTAGCTGAAATTGTTGGCGCCCAGGACCGTGGTGCCGGCGGTCTTGGGGGTGCCGAAGGTGATCGGGTTGAGGCTGTTGTCGGTCAGCTGCACGCCGACATTGGTCGCCGAGCCGCTGGGCTTGATTACGCCCGTGGTGCCCGTTGGCTGGGTCGCCGTATCAAATTGCACTGCCACGTTCTGGCCGGCGGAGCCGGCAGGGCAGTTCAGGCCAATGGTGAACGCGGTCGCGCCTGCCGTTGCGCCTACCGTGCGCAAGGCGGTATTGGAAACCGTGGGTAGCGTCACCGCGATGTTGGGCGTGGTCACCGTGCAGGTCGGCGCCGCAAAGGTAACGCTGTTGGTCAACACGAAATCTTCGACGCGCAGTGAACCGTAGCGCCAGTAGCCGAGTGTGTTGGCGCTGAGTGTGCTGCCGGCGGTGATGGTGCCGGTGACCACCAGTTGCACCGCCGAAGCCACCGACATGGTGTAGTTGCCCGAGGCGATCGAGTCGTTCGGATACGTCGGCAGGATATAGCTCGAACCCGGATGCAGGATCTGATACCCCACGCCGGCGATGCCCGTGGGCATTACGGTGGAACCCGAGGTGCCTTGGCCGCCGACCAGGTTATAGACGCCGATGCTGGTATTGCCGGTGCAATTGATCACGGAGCTGCTCGGCGTCGGCGTGGTTACCGCCGAGGTCGCGATCACCGTGCCCACCGTCCAGCTCGGATTGATGGTGATGGACGAGGGCAGCGACATGTTGACCAGTTCCTTGTTGCCGCTGCTGAACGAGCATGCGGCGAAGGAGGCCATGGGCCACAGCATCAACATCAGCAAAACCAACAAGGCGCCAGCCTGGCGACGATGCATCATGAAGAAATCCCTGTATCGGCGACCGGTGTGCAGGTGGCGTCGATCGTTTCCAGTGCGTTGCTCTTGTCGCCCTTGCGTACCGGCGTGAGCTGATAGGAGAAGCCGCAGCTCATCGGCGAGGTTTCGTCAAAGCGCCACTGCACCTTGAGCGTGCCGCTGTCCTGCACGCCGCGCACCAGCGCCTGGCCACCCTGGCCGACCACGCCGATGTTCTGGTTGTGCTCGTCGATAATGTCGGCGCCAAAGGGCATCGGCTTGCCGTCGGTACGGTGCAGGCGCAGCACGGCGGTACGACCATAGGTGGTCTTGAACTTCACCATCACCACCGAACCGGCGTGCGGCGCGACCTGGCTGCTGGTGGCATCGAGCTGCACGTTCAGCGGCAGGCCCTTGGGGTCCAGCTCCACCACGTTGAGGTTGTAGGGCGTCATGTACGGGATCAGCGCATAACCGAAGCGATCGATGCGCACGCCCGCGGCGTTCATCACGCGAGCGCCCTCGGCATTCTTGGCCTCGACAATGGCCACCGTGTCACCCGCCGGCAGGCCGAAGGTGATGCCGCCCGGATGCGCCACGATGGTGCCCGACACACCCAGCGACGACTGCGAATAGCCGTTGCCCGAGCCGACGCTGCCATTGAATTGCGCGAACGGGCTGCGATAGCCGGCGTACACCGTGCCGGCGTTGCCGGCGCTGCTGCCCTCGCCCTGGCCGTTGTCGTGCGACGCCGTTGCGCCGTAGCTGAACTGGTTGTCCACGCCCAGCGTGCCGTTGATAGAGGCCTGGTCCAGCGTGTGCCCGGTGCTGTCGTGGGTAAAGCTGGCGCCGAAGCTGGGCGCATGCACGCTGTCGCCCAGCGGTAGCGTGATGCTGGCGTAGATCTCGTTGCTCATGCGCGAGTAGGCATCGCGCGTACGCGTCACGGAGATGTTGTAGCTCAGGCGGTGGAAGCTGTTGTTGTAGCCGGCCTGGAACTGCACGTCGGTGCCGTTGCGGTTCCAGTAATCGATGGCCGAGCCGGTAACGTACAGCGAGCCGCCGTGCTGGCCCAGACGCTGGTTGAGGTTGATGTCGAAGCGGCTGCGCTGGCGGTCGAGCTGACTGGTATAGGTGGTGAAGTTGCCGTTGTTCGTACCCTGCAGTGCGGCGATCTGCGCCGGCGTGAGCAGGTTGGTGGTCGACACGCCGTCGATGGTGGTCAGCGTGGTCGGGTCCACGTAGCGGTAGCCGCGCGCGATGTCCTGCAGCGTCAGCGCATCGCGCAGGCCCAGATAGCCGCTGGTGGAGTAGCGATACGTGGCCACCGACAGCTGCGTGTTGGTATCCGGCAGGATCTTGCTGTAGCTCAGGCGCACGCTCTGGCCGTTCTGCGTGGATTGGCCAGGAATTTCCGTGCGCGCGTCGGTGAGGTCCAGCGCCAGCGCGCCGAAGCGCGTGTTGAGCGCGGTACCCACCTGCACGGCGGCGTAGCTGTTGGTTGCGACCAGGCCGGTGTAACCGGTGAGCAGGTTGCTGAAGCCATGTTGCAGGGTGGCTTCGATCAAGGCCGGGTGGGCGTGGTAGTTGGCGTCGTGCAGCTCGCCGGCCACTAGCGAGAAGCGGTTCACGCCCGGGCGCAGCAACTGCGGCACCGATGCATAGGGCACGGAGAAGGTGCGCAGGCGGCCGTCGGCCTCGTTCACGCTCACCACCAGGTCGCCACCGTAACCGGTGGCATACAGGTCCGAGATAACGAACGGACCGGGCGACACGGTGGTTTCGTACAGCACCACGCCGTTCTGGCGCACGGTGACCTTGGCGTTGGTTTCCGCCACGCCGCGCACGGTCGGCGCGTAACCGCGCTGCGAATCGGGCAGCATGCGGTCGTCGGTGGTGAGCTGCGCGCCGCGCACGCTCACGCTGTCGAACAGGTCGCCAGCGGTATAGGAGTCGCCCACGGTCAGCTGCGCGCGCATGCTCGGCACGTCATGGCGTACGTACGTATCGAGGTTCTGCCAGTGCGACTGCGTCGGCATGCCGGCCGAACCCGATTGCACCACCAGGGTGGAATCATGGCGAAGCTGCCAGCCGCCGATATTGACGCCGGCATTGAGGCCCAGGAACGACGAGGTCTGGGTCACGCCGTTGCTGCGGTTGCGATAGCTGTTGACGTTGTAGTTGAGCAGGCCGGCGTTGACGCCCTGGTCCCAGTTCTCCGGGCTGACGTAACCGCGCGCGTGGTAGCCCATCCAGGCTTGCGGCACGGTCAGGTCCAGTCGCAGGTTGGGCTGGTCGAAGTTAACCGTGGCGTCCTGGATCAGGTCGCCGAGGCTGTGGCAGCTGGTGCTGTCCTCCAGCTTGGCTTGCTGTTCCGGGGTGAGCTTTTGCAGCGGCAGGCCGATCTGCTGGTACAGCGACTTGGTGATGCAGGCCGAAGTGGGGGCATCGGGCGACGGCGAGGCAAAGCGCACGTCGGCGCGGCCGACCCACGCATCGTTGAGGTAGATGTCGGTACGGTAGACGCCCGGCATGATCACGTTGCCGCGCTCGAAGCGCGAGATATCCGACGTGTTGTTGCCCGAGCCTGAAAGCAAGCTGCGATCGAAGTTGGCATCCGCCGCGGCGGAGGCATCGGCCCCGCCTGCGGTGGGGTTGGCGGCCGCCGCGTGCGAGGCGGCGTGCCAGGACAGCAAGACGCCGCCAATGGCCATGCACAGCAGCGCGCGACGGATAACGGGCTGGCCGTTACCGCTCACGAGGCTGTGATTGGCGCGTGGCATCGTCACGGGGTCACCGTCGCCGTGAACTGGTCGCTCGCGCCGTAGTCATTGATGGCGCTAAAGGTCACCACACTGCCGGCGACCGGCTTGGGCGCGCCTTCGTGCAGCGGCAAGGTCAGGTCGCCCATCGGGTCGACCATGCCGATCTCGGCGGCAATGTGCTTGCCCTCGCTGTCCACCTGCACTTCGGTGAGCGTGACGTGGTACGGCGTGGGGTTGTGCACCTTGAGAGCAGCACCCTTGGCGTCGGTGGCGACCTTCCAGGTCAGGGCTTCCGGCGCTTTCAACGGATCGCCAGGGAGGTGAGCGGGGCGATAGAACAGCTTCAGGCGCGAACGCAGCGCCAGCTGCAACAGGTTCTGCCCTTCGGCCTGTGCGCCCGTGGGCTTGGGCGGCACTTCCAGCACGTTGAGCCAGAACAGCGACTCGCGGTCGGCCGGCAGCGGCTCCTTGGTGAACACAATGCGCAGGCTCTGCTCCTTCTGCGCCTCCATGCGGAACAGCGGAGGCGTGATCAGGAACGGCACCTGCACGGAATCGGGGGTGGAATGCACATCGCCACGGTCGATCCACGACTCAACCAGCACGGGGTGGTCGTTGCTGTTGGTCAAGCGGACGGTCACTTCCCCTTCGTCGGCGTGAAACACCACACGGGTGCCGCCGATCAGCACGTTGGCTTGAGCTTGGGGAGCGCCAAGGCATAGGGCCAGCAGGCCCGCGCCCATTGCGCAGACGAACTTATTCATGGATACCTCGTGGGATTCAGGGCCGCCGAGGATGGCGATGGATTGCGCCGGGGTCCGTAGACCCCGGCGCGGGGTGTTGCTCGATTACTGGTACAGCATCGTGAACTGCACGCTGGTGTTCACCGTACCGGCGCCGGCGGCGGCGGTGGCGAAGTACTGCGCGTAGTACGTGATGTTGCCGGCGCCGCTGGCCAGGGTGGCCTGGGTCACGTTCTGCGAACCGGAGGCAGCGTTCAGCGCGATGGTCGAGAAGTTGCTGTTCAGCAGCTGCACTTCCACGTTGGTGGCGGTGCCGGTGTTGTTCTTCAGGTTGCCATCGGCCATCACGGTCGGGCCCGGCTCGAAGAAGGTGGTGGCCTTGGTCAGGGCACCGCAGCCGGACAGAGCCAGCGTGAACGGGGTGCGGCCGGCGACCGCGTTGGCGGCGTTCAGCGAGGTGGTGGATACGGTCGGCAGGGCCACGGCGATGGTGGCCGGGCTGTTGGCGCCGTTGATCTGGCAGGTCGAGGTGTTGATGGTGCCGGTGATGTTGATGGTGCCGTCCACTGCCGAAGCGGTGCGCGGTGCCAGGGCGGCAGCGGCGACGCTGGCGACCAGGGCGGTAGAGAGAAGCAGCTTATTCATACCGATGTCCTTTAACGATTTGTCAGGTGTTGCGGATCTTTGTTGCGCTTCCGGACACGCGGGCCAACGCCCCCCGATTGCGCTGTTTGGCTCCTGGCTCGTACCCCCTCTGGGCCGGTTTCCAGATCGCTTGCCCCGCTTAAAGCAATCCACGTGCCAACCCACGCAAGGCTCGATTTCTAGCCAAGTGTCGGGACGTTACGGGGGAGTTGCGTCAGGCGGAGTGACGATTTGCGCGAGTCGAATCGGGTCACATCGGGGCCCGAAACCGGCTCAATGTGCAAATTGTGTCACATTTTCGGAATGTTCTTATTGCCATGGACCTCAAGATTCCGGGCGATCAGCCGATACGATCCCCTGTGTAAAGCGTCCTTGACACGGCGCCCGATGGGCACGTAGGCTATGTCAAGCAAACTTGACATGAGCGGCAGGGGAAGAGGCTTGCCGCGCGCCGAACGGGGAGGGAGTGCCAGTGAATGCGTCGGATCAAGGGGTGTTTATGCGTCGCCTGACGCCCATGCATACCTGGCCCGCCTGGGCGCGTTGGCTGGCCATGGCCGGCGCGTCGGCCACAGTGGCGGCCGGTTTCTGGTTGATGGTGACGGGCGGATCGTTATGGCGAGTGCTGGGGCTGGCCCTGTTTGCCGCTGGCACGCCGCTGTCTATCCATGCCGGGCGGGCCTTGCGGCGGGAGCGCAGCCGGCCGATCGAGCGCCGCTACGCCCGCGAGTTCATGCCGGCCATGCTGCTTTACATGCTGCTGATGCTTTATGTCTGGCCCCTGCAAAAGACCATGGAGCCGGGCCCGCTCAAGCTGCTTACCGCGCTGGCGCCGGCACTGCCCATCGCCTGGGTCATCGTGGCCACCATTCGTTATGTGCTCGGTGCGGACGAACTGGAACGACGCCAGCACCTGGAGGCCATCGCCATGAGCGTGGCCATCGTGGGCGTGCTCAGCATGGCGCTGGGCTTTCTCTCGGCGGCCAAGCTGCTGGCGGTGGACGCCACCCTTGCCTTGCTGATGGTCTACCCCGCGCTGACCTTTACCTATGGCGTGTTGCATTGCTGGCTGATCTGGCGCGCGCGGGCCGAATGAACAACTGCATCCGCGAGCTGCGCAACGACCACGGCTGGTCGCAGGCGGATCTGGCCGACCGCCTGGACGTGTCGCGCCAGACGATCAATGCCATCGAAACCGGCAAGTACGACCCGAGCCTGCCGCTGGCATTCAAGATTGCGCGCTTGTTCGGTCTTTCCATCGAAGCGATCTTCGAGCCCGGGCCGTAGGCTGGCCCGTGTCCGCATGCATGCAACCCAACGACGTGAAGGGGTAAGGCAGATATGGCAATCCAAGGGCGAACCTTTCTGCGCCTCGGCATCGTCGCCGTGGGCTTGGCCGCGCTGGGCTGGAACCACTACCAGCATCGCCACGCCGCCAGCGCGGAGGCCGATGACGCCGCCATCGCCATGGCGGCCCAACACCCCGCCGAGCCGACCAAGCCCCAGACCTGGCAGCTCGGTCGCCTCACGCTCAAGCCCTGCGAGTTGGGTCAGCCCAATAGCGGTCTCTCCACGGCGGCCTGGTGCGCGCCGTTCGACGTGCCGGAAAACCGCGACGATCCGCACAGCCGCAAGATCGGCCTGAAACTGGCGGTGATCCGCAGCAGCGCGCAGGTGGCCAGCAAAGATATGTTGGTTTTGCTGGCTGGCGGCCCCGGTCAGGCGGCGACCGAATCCTGGCCGGGCGTGTCGTCCGCGCTGCAGTCGCTATTGGCCCATCGCCATGTGCTGCTGCTCGATCAGCGCGGCACCGGCGGTTCCAACCCGCTCACCTGCAAAGAGGACGGCGAAGGCACCGAAGGTGGCGCGGATGACGAGCTCGTCGCCAGCGCGCAGAAGCAGCGCGAAGAAGCCCAGCGCTGTCTGCGCCAGCTCGATGGCAAGGCCGACCCGCGCTACTACACCACCACCATCGCCGCGCAGGATCTGGAAGACGTGCGCAAGGCGCTGGGTTCGCCCAGCTTCGACCTGGTGGGCGTCTCCTACGGCACGCGTATGGCGCAGCAATACACGCTGCGCTATCCACAAGCCGTGCGCAGCATGGTCCTCGATGGCGTGGTGCCGAACGAGCTGGCGCTGGGCGAGGATTTCGCGCGCAACCTGGACGATGCGCTGAAGGCGCAGTTCGCCCGTTGCAGCGCCGAAGCCGATTGCCACAAGCGTTTCAACGACCCGTACCAGACGCTCTACCAGCTGCGCGATGCGCTACGCGCCAATCCGCACAAGGTGAGCTTTCGCGATCCGCAGACCTACCAGAGCGTGCAGCGCGAATTAAACGAGTACGCGCTGGCCAGCGTGGTGCGCATGTTCGCTTACTCGCCGCTCACCGCCGCGTTGTTGCCGCTCTCCATCGATGCCGCCGCCCACGGCGACGTGGGCCCCTTGCTGGGGCAGGCCAAGCTGCTCAGCGGCGACCTGTCCGACACCATGAATGGAGGCATGCAGTTGTCGGTGATCTGCAGCGAAGATGCCGACCTGCTCGCGCCGCGTCCGGAAGATGCCCACACCATCCTCGGCACGCGCATGGTCGATACCCTGCAGGCCACCTGCTCGGTATGGCCCAAGGGCTCGCGCCCGGCCGACTTCCATCAGCCACTGGCGACGGATCTGCCGGTGCTGCTGTTCTCCGGCCAATACGATCCGGTGACGCCGCCGCGCTACGGCGAACAAGTGGCAAGCCACATGCCACATGCGCGCCATCTCGTGCTCACCGGCCAGGGCCACAACGTGATCAACGCCGGCTGCGCACCGGAGCTGGTGCGCAATTTCATCGAAAAACTCGATGCAAAGGGCCTGGATGCAAAGTGCCTGGATCGCCTGCAGCCCACACCCATGTTCACCGACTTCAACGGAGCCGCGCCATGATCGAAGTGAAGGACCTGCACAAGGCGTTCGGTGCGGTGAAGGCCGTGGACGGCGTCAGCTTCGCGGCGCGCGACGGTGAGATCACCGGCCTGCTTGGCCCCAATGGCGCCGGCAAGACCACTACCCTGCGCATGCTCTACACCTTGATGACGCCCGACCGCGGCCAGGTGCTGGTGGATGGCATCGACGCCGCCCGCGATGCCCAGGCGGTTCGTCGCGAATTGGGCGTGCTCCCCGATGCGCGTGGCCTGTACAAGCGCCTCACCGCGCGCGAGAACATCGACTATTTCGGTCGCCTGCATGGCTTGCCGGAAGACCTGCTGGCGGCGCGGCGCGAAGCCCTGATCGGTGCGCTGGACATGGCCGATATCGGCGACCGGCGCACCGAGGGCTTTTCGCAGGGCCAGCGCGTTAAGACCGCCATCGCGCGCGCGTTGATCCACGATCCGCGCAACGTGATCCTCGATGAACCCACCAATGGGCTGGACGTGATGGCCACGCGTGCGCTGCGCCAGTTCATGCTGCACCTGAAGGCCGAGGGACGCTGCGTGTTGTTCTCCAGCCACATCATGCAAGAGGTGGCGGCGCTATGCGATCGCATCGTGGTCATCGCACACGGCCGCGTCGTTGCCGACGAGTCGCCTGAAGCGCTGCGCGAGCAGACAGGCGAATCCAATCTGGAGGATGCCTTCGTGAAGATCATCGGCAGCGAGGAGGGCCTGGCCGCATGAGTACGCCAGCCAACGTCATGCCCGGCCGCACCCGCGCATTTCTCACCGTGTTCCTCAAAGAGGTGCGGGAGAACCTGCGCGATCGCCGTACCTTGGTCAGCGCCTTCCTCACCGGCCCGCTGCTGGGGCCGCTGATCCTGGTGATGATGCTCAACATCACGCTCAATCGCGAGTTCGACAAGGCCGAACGCCCCTTGCCGGTGCCGGTGATCGGTGGCCAGTACGCGCCGAACTTCGTGGCCACGCTCAAGGCGGGCGGCATCGTGCCGGTGCCGCCCATCGCCAACCCCGAGTTGGCGGTACGCAAGCAGGATGCGGATGTGGTCCTGCGCATCTCGCCTGATTACGCCTCGGCCTGGCGCAAGGGCGAAGCAGTGCAGGTGGAGTTGATCTACGACTCGTCGCAGCGCGATGCCAAGGGCTCCGTGGAGCGCGTCACGCAGTTGGTGGAAACCTACGCACGCCAACAAGGCGCGATGCGATTGGTGGCGCGCGGCCTGTCGCCGAGCACGGCGTGGCCGGTGGCGGTGGCGCAGCGCGACCAAGCCACGGCCCAGGCGCGCGCGGCGTTGATGTTCTCGATCCTGCCGTACTTCTTCGTGCTCACCGTATTCATGGGCGGCATGTACCTGGCGATCGACCTCACCGCTGGCGAGCGCGAGCGGCAGTCGTTGGAGCCCTTGTTCGCCAACCCGGTGCCGCGCTGGAAGATACTGGCCGGCAAGCTGGCGGCGATCTGCACCTTCTCCTCGGCCAGCCTGCTGGTGACCTTGCTGGCCTTTGCCGTGGTGGGGCGTTTTATCCCTACCGAAAAGCTGGGCATGGAGCTGGACCTGGGCTGGCGCTTTGGCAGCCACGTATTGTTGCTGATGCTGCCGCTGATCGTGCTGCTGGCAACGCTGCAGTCGATGGTGGCGGCGTTTGCCAAAAGCTACCGCGAGGCGCAGACCTATGTATCGCTGCTGATGTTCGTGCCGGTGATTCCCAGCATCCTGCTCTCCACCATGCCGATCAAGGCGCAGAACTGGATGTACACCATCCCGCTGTTGGGCCAGCACCTGGGCATCATGCAGTTACTGCGCGGCGACGGCATCGACAACGGCCAGCTGGGCCTGTGCCTGGTCGGTAGCCTGTTCGCCGCGTTGCTGGGCGTGTTGCTTACCGCGCGGCTTTACCAGTCCGAACGCCTGGCGATTTCCGGCTGAGCGATCGCGCGCCCTCGCTGCGGCCGGGGGCGCGCGGCGCGGTACCATGGGCTTTTCCGCTCATCGAGAACCCCATGCGCCGCCATCTGCTAGCCCTCAGTCTTATCGCTGCCCTGGCCGCGTGCAGCTCGCACGACAACACGCCAACCACGCAGACGCCCGCACCGGCACCAGCAGCCAGCGCGCCGGCGACGCCACCGCCATCCACCGATGCCGACAATGCCGCCCAGCGCATGGCCAGCTACGCCACGGTCAAGCTCACCGCCGACCTTTCTGCGTTCGACGACAAGCAGAAGCAGATGATCGCGCTGCTGGTGCAGGCGGCGGATGTCACCAACGACATTTATTGGCAGCAGTCGTGGGGCGATAAGGCCGCGCTGATGGCGCGCATTCCCGATGAGGTCACGCGCCACTTCGCCGAGATCAACTACGGCCCGTGGGATCGCCTGGACAACGACCAGCCCTTCGTGGCCGGCGTAGGTCCGCGCCCGGCCGGCGCGCAGTTCTATCCGGCCGACATGAGCAAGGACGAGTTCGACAAGGCCGACCTCAAGGACAAAACGGGTCTCTACACGCTGCTGCGTCGCGACACGCAGGGCAAGCTGGTCACCGTGCCCTACCATGAAGCCTACAAGGCTGATCTGGAGCGCGCCGCCGGCCTGCTGCGCCAGGCGGCGGCGTTGTCGGCGGACAAGGAATTCGCCAGCTATCTCAAGCAGCGCGCCGAGGCCTTGCTCAGCGACGACTATCGCCCCAGCGACTTCGCCTGGATGTCGATGAAGAACAACCCGGTCGACATCGTGATCGGTCCCATCGAAACCTACGAAGACCAGCTGTTCGGCTACAAGGCCAGCTACGAGAGCTACGTGCTGGTGAAGGATCAGGCGTGGAGTGCCAAGCTCGCACGCTTCGCCAAGTACCTGCCCGAGTTGCAGCGCGAGTTGCCGGTGGACGACAAGTACAAGGCCGAGAAGCCCGGTTCCGACGCCGACCTCAACGCGTACTTCGCGGTGTACTACGCAGGCGACGCCAACGTGGGCGCCAAGACCATCGCCATCAACCTGCCCAACGACGAAGAAGTTCAGCTGAAAAAGGGCACGCGCCGCCTGCAGTTGGAGAACGTGATGCAGGCCAAGTTCGACCAGATCATGCTGCCCATCGCCAAGCAGTTGATCGCTGGTGACCAGCAATCGCATCTCACTTTCGACGCGTTCTTCGAGAACACCATGTTCCACGAGGTGGCGCATGGGTTGGGCATCAAGGACACGCTCACCGGCAAGGGCATGGTGCGCACCGCGTTGAAGGATCAGGCCTCCAGCTTCGAGGAGGGCAAGGCCGACATCCTGGGCCTTTACATGGTCACCAAGCTGGCCGAGAAAGGCGAGCTGGACAAGGCCAGGTTGATGGACAACTACGTTACCTTCCTCGCCGGCATCCTGCGTTCGGTGCGCTTTGGCGCCAGCGATGCGCATGCCAAGGCCAACATGGTGCGCTTCAACTTCTTCCAGCAGCAGGGTGCGTTCTCCCGCGATGCTGCCACCGGCACCTATCGCGTGGATTTCGACAAGATGACGGCCGCCATGAATGCGCTGTCCGCGAAGTTGCTCACCATCCAGGGTGACGGCGATTACGCCGCCGCCAAACAGCTCACCGACAGCATGGGCACGGTGGACGCCACGCTGGCCGGTGATCTGAAGCGTTTGGATCAGGCCAGGATTCCGGTGGATATCACCTTCGAACAAGGCCTGGATACGCTGGGCCTCGCCAAGCCCTGATAGCCAACGGAGGGAGCGCCGCGAAGGTGCTTCCTCCGGCGGTCACGCCAGGTGGCAGCGGGCCCAACTCGCCACGGCGCCGGGATGCTCCAGGTGCAGGTGATGCCCGCCGTCCATATGCGTCACCGCGATGTTCGTCACGCAGGCCGCGCGCGCCTGCATCTGCGCGCCGGGCAGGTACGGTGTATCCGGTTGCGATAGCAGCAAGGCAGTGGGCGCTTCGATGCCGCGCAGCAGGGCGTGGATCTGTGCTTCCGGCGAACGTAGTGCGGAGGGCCGGTTGAGGCGCGGATCGCTGCGCCAATGCCAGCCCGCGTCGGTGTGACGTAAGCCGCGTTCCACGATGGGGCGTGCCTGGTCGGCCGGCAGTCCGCTTGCCATCGTGCGCGCGGCGATGGCCAGCTCCACCGAGGAAAACGAGCGCAGGGAGCGCCCGGTGGCCGTGCTTGCGAGTGCGTCGCGAAAGCGACGCAAGGTGTGCTGGCCGTCGTCGGCGATCGGGCCCAGGCCTTCGATCAGCAGCAGCCGCGCGATGCGCTCGGGCGCGGCGGCTGCCACCAGCGAGGCGACGCCCGCGCCCAGTGAATGACCGAGCAGGTCGTAGCGCGTCAGCCCCAACAGGTCGGCGGCGGCCAATACGGTGCGCACATAGTCGATAAAGTGGTACTGCATGCCCGGTGGCAGATGCTCCGAATGCCCGTGCCCCGGCAACTCCAGCGCAATCACCCGATGCTCGGCGGCCAGCAGCGGCGCCAGTCGCGCAAAGCTGCCCGCGTTGTCGAGCCAGCCATGCAAGGCCAGTAGCGGCGGCGCGTTGTCGTTGCCCCACACCAGCGCGCGCAGGCGCAGATGGGGCAGGGCAACCTCGCGCTCGACCGGCGCGGCGGCGTTCACGCCGAAAACTCCGGCCAGCCACCCGCGTGGCGCAGCACCAGTTGGGCGAGACTGTCGACCTGGTCGGGGCTGTCGTTGAGCGCGGGGATATAGCGCAGCGCCTCGCCGCCCGCCTCGCGGAAGAATTCCGCGTTTTGCATGGCGATTTCCTCCAGCGTCTCCAGGCAATCCACCGCAAAACCGGGGCAAGCCACGTCCAGGCGCTTGATGCCGCTGGCAGCCAGCTCGCGCACGGTGACATCGGTATAGGGTTTCAGCCACTGTTCGCGGCCCACGCGCGACTGGAACGTCACCAGCAGTTCGCGCTCATCCAGCCCCAGTCGCTGACGCAGCGCCTCGGCGGTGGCCTGGCATTGCGCCGCATACGGGTCGCCCAGGCGCACGTAGCGCTCGGGAATGCCATGGAAGGACAGCAGCAGCTTCTCGCCACGGCCGTGGCTGGCCCACCACCGTTCGATGCTCCGCGCCAAGGCGTCGATATGGGCCGGATCGTCGTGATAGTCGTTGATCAGGCGCAGTTCGGGTGGCCAGCGCAGCGACTTCATGGCATCGGCCACCGCATCGATCACCGAGCCGGTGGAGGTCGCCGAATACTGTGGGTACAAGGGCAGCACCAACAGGCGCCGCACCCCTTCGCGTTGCAGTTGTTCGATTTGTCGTTGCACCGAGGGCTGTCCGTAGCGCATGGCCAAGGCAACGCGGATGGGCCCGTGCGGGCGCAGCGCCTCTTGCAGGCGCGCGGCCAGTGCCTCGCTGCCCACGCGCAGCGGCGAGCCCTGCGGGGTCCATATGCGCTGATATGCATGGGCTGAGCGAGACGGGCGCACGCGCAGGATCACCCCGTGCAGGATCAGCCACCACAGCCAGCGCGGGTAGTCGATCACGCGCTGATCGCCGAGGAACTGCGCCAGATACGGTCGCACCGCACGGGCCGTGGGTGCTTCTGGTGTGCCCAGGTTCACCAAGAGAACGCCTGCCTGAACAGACGGGTCATGGGAAGCGTCATCGGGGCCGGTATAGTCGGGGCTGTGTGGCATCGTGGCTGGCGTGGAGAAAACCGCCGCTGAGTCTGCCACAAGCTATCGGTGGTGCCGTGGGAACCAACGCCGCAGGGCCGCCGTCCAAATTTCAGCTCAGGAGCCGTCCATGATCAAAGCACCGCTGGTTCGTCTGTTGCTCGCCGCCCTGGTTCTGCTGTTGCCTGCCATGGCCGCGCAGGCCGAAGACCCGCCGCTGGTGCGCGCCCAGAACTCGGTGCGGGTGCTGACCGAGATCATGCAGGCGCCGGACAAGTCCATTCCCTCCGACCTGCTCAAGGAGGCCCGGGCCATCGCGGTGATTCCCGACCTGCTGAAGGTGGGCTTCGTGTTTGGCGGCCGCCGGGGCGAGGGCCTGATCTCGGTGAAGGGGCCGGACGGCACTTGGTCCAACCCCAGCTTTATCACCATGACGGGCGGCAGCGTGGGCTTCCAGATCGGTGCTTCGTCCACCGACGTGATCCTGGTGTTCCGCACCCAGCGTGGCGTGGACAGCATCGTCAATGGCAAATTCACCCTCGGCGCGGATGCCGCCGCCGCGGCCGGCCCGGTGGGCCGCACCGCGCAGGCGTCCACCGATAGCGACTTCAAGGCCGAGATCTACTCCTACTCCCGCTCGCGTGGCCTGTTCGCCGGCGTAGCCCTGGATGGCTCGGCCCTGCGCATCGATTACGACGCCAACGAGGCCATCTACGGCAAGGGCGTAACCCCTCGCCGCATCTTCGAAGGCGGGGTCAGCAACGTGCCTCCCCAGGTAGTGGATTTCAGGGATCGCCTGGAGGAGTACACTCAGCGTTGATGTGGAGCGGCGGCGTGTTAGCTTGACGGCTTCGTTCCGCCGCTTTGACGTCCTTGAGGCCTTGTCCATGAGCATCACTCATCTACTTATCCTGCTCGTCGTTGTCGTGCTGATCTTCGGCACCAAGAAACTGCGCAACATCGGTTCCGACCTGGGCGGCGCCGTGCGCGACTTCAAGAAAGGCCTGGACGGTGGCGAAGAAGACAAGACGCGCGACCCGAACGAGCGCCTGAAAGCCGATCCGCCGCCGGCCAGCACACAGAGCCAGGATCAGCACGACACCACTGAGACCAAGTAAGCCAGGTCGCAGGTCATGATCGAGATCAGCTTCGGCAAGCTGGTGTTGCTCGCGCTGATCGCGCTGATTGTGCTCGGCCCGGAAAAGCTGCCGCACGCTGCGCGCACCGCTGGTGCCCTGATGCGTCGCGTGCGCACCGGCTGGGACAGCGTGCGCGCCGAGGTGGAGCGCGAGCTGCAGGTGGAGGAAATCCGCCGCCAGGCGCGCGAGGCCGCTGCGCGTGCCGAAGCCGCCCAGAGCGAACTGGACGAAACCCTGCGCAAGATGCGCCCGACCGGCGGTGTCACGCAGACCGAGGCAACCGCCCCGGCACCGGCGGCGGAACCCGCCCCTGCCGCCATCGCCGACACCGCGTCGGCCAAGGAAACCCCGCATGGCAGCGCCTGAGCTGGATGGGCCTGACGCGGAAGGCCTGGAACAAAGCCTGTTCTCGCACCTGATCGAATTGCGCTCGCGCCTGCTCAAGGCCGTGATCGCGCTGGTGATCGTGCTGCTGGCGCTGATTCCTTTTGCCAATCGCTTGTATACCGAACTGGCGGCGCCGCTGGTGTCACGTCTGCCGCAGGGCGCGCACCTGATCGCCACCGAGGTCGCCAGCCCGTTCGTAACACCGCTGAAGCTGGCGTTCTACGCGGCGCTGTTCATCAGCATGCCGGTCATCGTCTATCAGCTGTGGGCCTTCGTCAGCCCGGGTCTGTACCGGCACGAAAAGCGCCTGGCGCGGCCGCTGCTGGCGGCGGCCCTGCTGTTGTTCTACCTGGGCTGCGCATTCGCCTATTTCCTGGTGTTGCCGGCGGCCTTCCGCTTCCTTACGGCGGTGACGCCGCAGGGCGTGGAAATGATGACCGACATCACGCATTACCTCGACTTCGTGATGCTGATGTTCTTCGCTTTTGGCCTCTGTTTCGAGGTGCCGGTGGCGGTAGTGATCCTGGCCGCGATTGGTGTGGTGAACCTGGAGCAGCTGCGCAATGGCCGTCGCTACGCCATCGTGGGTGCGTTCGCCATCGCCGCCTTCATTACGCCGCCCGACATCACCTCGATGATCATGCTGGCCATTCCCATGTGCGTGCTCTACGAGCTGGGCGTGCTGGCCGTGCGTTGGCTGCTCAAGCCCAGCGGAGCGAACGCCTCGTGAGCGACGTGGCTGCCCGCATCGATGAGCTGAAAACGCTGCTGAAATTGCAGCCGCACGTCGAAGGTGGCCATTACCATCGTTTCTATCCGCCGCCGTCCGCCGCCGCTGGCGATGGCCGGCGACCGGCGCTGAGTGCCATTCATTACCTGCTGGAAGCGGGCCGCTGCTCCAGTTGGCATCGCGTGGATGCCGAGGAAGTGTGGCACTTCGTGGAAGGCGAGCCGCTGGAGCTGCTGATCTACGACTCCGCGCGCAAGAGCCTGGAGCGCTGCCGCCTTGGCCCCATCGCACCGGGCACCAAGTCGATGGTGGTGGTGCCCGCCGGTGCCTGGCAGGCAGCGTGTCCGCTGGGCCGCTACGCGCTGATGACCTGCCTGGTCGCGCCGAGCTTCGAATACGATGGATTCGAACTGCTGGCGGAGAACGACCCGCTCGCCGGTCATCTCAAGGGCTTGGCACCCGAGATCGGCTTCTGACGCGCTATCGCTGAGCGCGGCGTCAGGCCCGCGCCCTTACACGATGGGTACCTGGTGGACATTGTTCCTGGGGTCCGCCCAGAACGCTTCGTTGGCGAACCGGCCAAAGATCTCGCGCGGCAGGATAGGTTGGCGTTCGATCGATTGCACCTTGGGCCGCACGGAATGCAGGCCGGGCATGCCGACGCGGGCATCGAACTCGTCCGCGTTGTACTCGATGTGGTCAAAGTCGTGCTCGAACCAAGGCTCGCCGAGAAACTGGTAGACCGCGCGCATGGCGGTAGCCGGGTCGGCCGCCAGGCTTTCGTAGGTCAGCATCAGCAGATGATTCCGCGCGTACTGGCCGTAGAAAGCTTCCTTGGTGGCCTGGTAGGCAAAGCCGACCATGCCCCGTGGATCGGTCAATGCCTCCACGCGTGAATACACCGTGGTATTGGTGTCGAAACGAAACACCTTGCTGACGCTCACCGGCTGCCGTTGCACCAGTCGCTCCATGCTATCGAGCACCCAGCCCAATTGGCGCACGCACGCAATGACCTTCACGCCCGGGAATAGCGTGTTGAGCAGCTGCATTCGGCTGCACCACAAGCGGCTGGTGTCGAATACCGCGCCGGCATCGGCCTGGACGGAATAGAAGTTTTCCACCAGTCCACGCAGCAGCGCGACGCGCTGCTCGTTGGAGACATCGAACGAAAAATCATTCTTGCTGCTCGCCTCCGCCATCACTACGCCCATGATGTCGGCGAGCGGGCTGGTCATGCCTGCGCGGAAACGCGGATTCTGGTTGAGGATGGCGGCCAGCAGCGTACTGCCGGAGCGCGGCAACCCGGAAATGAAATGGAACTTCCGTGGCGAGTTGCTGAGGTCTGTCGTGGCAGGCATAGGGACACTCTCCTCGGGATAGGTGACGTGGGCGACAAGGCCGCGCCGGTTTCAGGGCGCGGGCGCTGTCGACGCGCGAACGCGCATTTCATAATCGACTTCGACCATGCCGGCCTCGCCCTTGCCCAGCACGCGAAGCAGCAGTTCTTCGGTAGCGCGCTTGCCCATGTCGCGTACAGGCTGATGGATCGTGGTGAGTGGCGGCCACACCTGGGTCGCGATGTTGGTGTCGTCGAAGCCGCAAATGGAGATCTCGCCGGGAACGGCTACCCCGGCCTCGGCCGCGGCCCAGATCGCGCCGACCGCCATGTCGTCATCGGCCGCGAAAATGGCGGTGGGGCGCTGTTTCAATGCGAGCAAGCGGCGCGTTGCGGCTACGCCGGACTCGAAGGAAAACCGACCCTCCACCATGTATGCGGGGTTCTCCTTCAGCCCTGCGCGCTTCAAGCCATCGCGGTAACCGGCAAGACGCCAGATGCCCGCGCCGTGCTTGGGGTCGCCCAGGATGTGGGCGATGCGCCGGTGCCCCAGCGACGCCAGATGCGCCACCATCGCCGCCGCCGCCTCGCGTTCGCGCAGCATCACGCCGATGCAGCCCTTGGGCTGTCGAGGTGCGATGGAGGCAAACGGAAGGTCGCTCTTGCGCAGGTAACTCAGCAGCTTCGAGTGATCGGTGATCGGCGGCGTAAGGATCAGTCCATCGGGCTGATGCCGCGAGAGGATACTCTCCACGCGCTCGACGAAATCCGGCGCCGTCGACACCAGCGGCTGCACCATCATGCTGTACTGCCTCGCCTCGCACGCTTCCAGCACGCCCGCCTGGACTTCCATGATGTAGCTCGGCGACAGGTTGTCGTAGAGCAGGCCGATCAGGAAGGAGCGGTTCGTCGCCAGACTGCGCGCCGAATTGAGCGGCCGGTAGTTGAGTTTCGCAACGGCCGCCAGCACTCGCTCTCGTACCGAATCGCGCACGTTCGGCTCGTTGTTGAGCACGCGCGATACGGTTTTCTTGGAGGTGTCCGATGCACGGGCGACATCGTTGATGGTCACGCGCGACATGGAAGCCTTTGCGTCTTCAATGATCTGTTCCCTGCGTGGCGGTAGCTGAAACGCTTTGGGCCTGAACGTTCCAGCCACTCACTTCGACGACAGGATCGGCCGTTCCCTGCGATGCGTAGCGCGCGGTCAGGGTGATCGATTCACCGGGCCAAAGCGTGACGTCATTGTCATTCCAGCGTATCGGTAGCGCAAGCTCGCCCCGCGCGCCACGCCGAATCGACACGTGCTGGAACAGTGCCACGGTTTTGGCGGTCGAACGCACCGATAGCGTGACGGTGGTGAGCTCCTCATGGCCTTCGTGCCGTGTCGTCGCGTGAACCTCGCTGGTGGCGGCAGGCAAGGATTGCAGCGCGGTGAGGTCGGCGTACCGCGTCACCGGCGTCAGGTACCAATTGGATTGCGCCCAATCCAGCGTATCCGCGCGCGTGGATAGCCAGTAGACATTGCGGCTGACCGGCTGGTCGTCGACAGCGGCAAGCTCAAGCTCGACAAAATACACGGAAGACAAGCCGGCAACGGCCGGCACCGTGGCCAACGATTTCGTGTGATTGCCCGTGATGTCGATGGCTTGCAGATGCTTTTCGTAGCGCACGCTGCCATCCAGGTTGCGCACGCGGATGCTCGCCTTGAGTCCCTGCACATCGTCCAGCGTGTGGTTTACCAGCATGATCTCGTTCGTATCGTACGAATACTGGATATGTACTTGCTCGTTGCCCTTCTTGGCGCCGAAATAGGCCCCGGCGGGATTCATGTAGTAGTCGTACAGATGCCAATGCAACGACGGCCAGGCGTTGTTGAGCATCCAGTAAATAACGCCGGTGGCTGGGTTGGCCGCATCTCGGTGCGCGTTGAACGCCTCGAACTGCGCGCGCACATTGTCGTAGTTGTCGAGCTGGGCCTTGGCGACATAATCGGCGAGGCTGGTGGGCGTGCCATAGCGTTGGGCCAGCGCGTGGTCGAACGGGGTCAGCACGGCGAAAGTCGACCAGTCCGCGGAGGCGTGGTATTGCCTCGCTTCCGGGTACTTCCACAGCGCCTCCTGTTCCTGCGGCGACAGCATACGCAGCAGGTCCTCCATGCGCGGGATATCGGCACCCGCGCTCACCTCGGAATCGAAGCCGAACGCACCGCCGAGTTTGTCGGCGTACCAATAGGACGGCGGAATCCAGTCGTACGGTCCGGCCATCTTCAAGCCGGAGGGGCCCGCGTCGGCCGTCGCTTGCGGCACCGCCGCGGAGATGATGGGCAGCGACCAGTCCGCGGCGCGCAGCGTATCGACGTACATCGTTGCGATGGCCGGCGGCGGGGCGTTATCGCTGCCGATCAGGAAGCCGATCACGGATGGATGATTACGCAGCAGGCGCGCCTCACTCCCCATCGAGTCTTCGGCGACCCTCATGTCGGCCGCGGTCCAGGGTGCGCCACCGGTCTTGGCCGCCGATTCCCACTTGTCGCAACATTCCCAGCCCGCCAGTATCAGGATGCCGTTGCGGTCGGCGAGGTCGTAGAAACGTTGATTCTCCAGCTTGCCCTCGCTACGGATGGTATTGAGGCCGAGGTTGACGACATAGCTGAACTCCGCCTCCATGCGTGCGGGGTCATCGCGCAGGAACATGTCCGGCGCCCAGCCCGCGCCACGAATCAGTAGCGGCTTTCCGTTGATGAAGAACTGGCGGTAGCCCTGCTTGGTCAGGCTGGAACTGACGCTGCGTATGCCGAACGTGGTGCCGGCGCGGTCGGATGTCGCGCCGTCCACGGCAGCGGTCATCTCAAGTGCGTACAGCGGATGCTCGCCCATGCCGACCGGCCACCAGATCTTGGGGTGGTCCAGTGCCAGGCCTGGCGTGGTGCTGGGTGAGAACGAAACCACCTGCGTTTGCCCGGGTGCGAGATGCACGGTCTGTTGCATGGGCACGCCGGCCGCCGTACCGGTGATCGTGGCATCGTGCGCCACGGTGTCCAGGTTCTTCGCGGTCACTTTCACGGTGAGCGCGGCGTGCGCAAGACCGGGCAGCGACAGCGTGGAAAGCACTACCGGGAAGCTCAACGCGACGGGGCCGGTCTGCACGATGTCCACGCCGCGCCACGGACCCATATTGTTGTCGGGGGGCGTAGGGTTCCAGTCCACCCAACCTATCGACAAGCTTTTTCTTGGATCGGCCGGATGCACGCGCATGGCCAGGATGTTGGCGCCCGTGCGCACCCAGCGCGTTACGTCGAGTTCGTGTACGGGATAGGCCCCGGCGAGCTCCGTGTGATCGGCAACCTGATGCCCGTTCACCCATACGTCAGCGCTCGCGATCATGCCGTTGGTGCGCAGCAGCGTGTGCCGTCCCGCGATGTCCTTGGGCAACGCGAACTCGGCGCGGTACCACCACGGCGTCACGAACAGGTTGCCGCTGGCATCCGGTACCTGCACGGCGCGCAGGTTGTCGCTGTAGAACACGTCGTTCTTATAGGTTCCGTTTTCCAGCAGGCCGGCCATGACGGTTGCGCGGCCGGTCACCGGATACCACTCGGTGGTGGGAAAACCCATCGAGGAAATCGCGGCGCCGCCTTGCTGCGCCTTCGCGCTGTCCTGCATCTGCCAATGATCGATGGCCGTGATGGACCCGGCCTCTACGGCTACCTGAGTGGGGGCGTAGGCGGTTTGAGCGTAGGCCACCGGTGCGGGCGACATCGCCACCGCCATCATGATCCAACATGCATGCCTGGCTGGAGTTTGCATGGCGTCACTGGTTCCCAAGATAGGTTTCGCTTACTTCAGCGGGCGCGAACGGCCAGGACCGGTTGATCCGGGCCCAGATCGCGAACACCCCCAGGCCGGCGATGATCCAGATGCCGGACAAGATCAGCGACAGCGTAGAAGCGGATACATACACGTAGACCCAGCCCAGCAGCGCGATGGCGCACGGCACGGGGTAGAGCCACTGCTTGTACGGGCGCACCAGATACGGCTGGCGCTGGCGCAGCACGATCAGCGCGGCGATCTGTGCAATGGACTGCACGATGATGGTCGCTGCCAGCAGCATATTGATAACCTCGGTCAGGTCGAAGAATGTGCCGATGGCAGTGACCACGCCCATGGTGAGCAGGGCCACGTGCGGGAAGCCGTGCTTGGCGTGCAGGCGAGCGAACACGGACAGGAACACCTTGTCCTGCGCCGCCTGAAAAGGCACGCGAGAGCCACCCAGTAAACCGGTGAAGACCGAAGCGAACGCGGTGATGATGATAAGTACCGTCATCACGGCGGCAGCCACATGCCCCCAGCTGCGCTCCACTACCAGCGACGCGACCGATTTGGATTGAGCGATCTCCTGCCACGGCGCCACACCAAGCACGCTGATGTTGAGCAGCAGGTAGACAAACATCATCGCGATCACCGAAATGATGATGGAGCGAGGCATGGTGCGGCCCGGATCGCGCAACTCGTCGCCGATGTAGGCGGTTGTGTTGTAGCCGAGATAATCGTAGATACCGATGATCAGGCCCGCGCCAAGCCCGGTGAAGAAGCGGCTGCCAAAGGTGTCCGCCGGGTAGGCAAACGCGAAGTCCGCATGGAAGTGCGAGAAGCCGGCCGCCGTCACGCCCACGACGGATACCAGCATGATGACCCACAGCGCGACCGTGATCGACCGGACCGACTCGATGCGGCGATACAGTAGCCAGGTGACCACGGCGGTGGCGGCCACGCTGATGAGATGCACCGACCACCAACCCAGGTTCGGAAAGAAGAACTCCAGATACTCCACCATGCCGATGATGCCCGTGGACATCAGCAAGGGAATCGCCAGCAGCATGGTCCAGATGAACAGGAACGGCATGAGTTTGCCGGTGCGGTACTGGAACGCTTCGCGCAGGTACACATAGGTTCCCCCCGAACCCGGCATGGCCGCGCCCAGTTCGGCCCAGACCAGACCGTCGGCCATGGCCAGGATGGCGCCGGCGATCCAGCCAATGACCGCCTGTGGGCCACCCATCGCGGCAACCATGATGGGAATGGTGATAAACGGCCCGATGCCGCACATCTGCGTCATATTAATCGCGGTTCCTGAGAACACGCCGATGGAACGATGGAAGGCGTTGTCGCGAACGGGCGGGGGCGCGCTGGAGTCTTGCATGCTTGCCTTGTCGTGGTGAGTTGCGAGCGGGCGCGATGGATGAGCCCGTAGAACGATAGCGGTACGCCTGACTCTACCCGCGCCGAGGCCATGCCGTTCCCGCAGTAGCGGGAACGGCTCTACCATTGGCCGGCGCGCAAGGCGTCCGGGCTACCACTGGCCGCGCACGCCCAACATGAACATGCGCTCGGAAAAGGTCGAGTGCGCAGGCTGGTCGGGCCACACGAGGTAGTAGCGCTGGTACTCGTTGGTGAGGTTGGTGCCGTCCAGGAACACTTCGGCGTACTTGCTGAACTTGTACGAGATCGACGCATCGAGATATTTCTGCGGCGCTTCGTACATCTCCATGCCGGTAATGCCACCCACGCTGTCCATCACCGCGCGCCGCGATCGGTAGTTGTACGCAACACGGGCCTGGAAGTGATCGTCCTGATACCAAAGGATGAAGTTGCCGGACTTGGTGGAGTTGTCCTGGAAGGGAATCTTTTTGCCCGCCAGATCGGTCTCGCCCGAGTTGCTTGGTGCGTACGTAGCATTGACCTCCATGCCCGTCTTGGACAAGAAGCTCGGCAGGAAGGTGAAGCCCTGGCGGTAATCGAACTCCGCGCCATGGATGCTGTTGCCCGTACCCTGCACTGGCTGGGTGATTACGATGCAATGATCGCGGACCACGCCGTCCTCGTCGGGCAAGGTGCAGTTGGTCACGCTGCCGTTCTTGATAAAGCTGTCCACGTCGATGCGGAACAGCGCAAGGCTGAGCATGCTGGTGGGGTTGATGTAGTACTCCAGCGATGCGCCATAGTTGGTGGATCGCCAGGGGTTGAGGTTGGGGTTGCCCGTCGAGGTGCCGTTGGACACGCGGAAGATCGGTCCCTGCGGCGTCTCCGCCAACGAGTAGTTCAACTGCAAGCCGCCACCCCAGGTACTGAGGTCCAGCGGCATCATGTTCTTGGAGTAGGCCAGGCGAAACTTCAGGCCTTCGGTCAGGTCCAGCGAGAAGTTGGCCGACGGCAGGACATCCTGATAGCTGCGCTTGGTGATGGCGGTTCCCGCGTCAACGGGTTCATCGCCGTACGCGCCTGGCGCACCGGACAAGTGCTGGGTCACGTTGAGGTTGGTGTGGATCAAGCGCACGCCCACGTTGCCGCCGTAAGGCATGTCGCCCAGGGTGCCGTTGAAATCGGCCTGCAGGTAACCGGACAGCTCCTTCAGTTGCACGCCCCAGGTCGTCCCGGGCTCTGCCACCTGCACGGTATCGGGGTAGAGCGATTTCCAGAACGACAACGGATTGACCATGGCATTGGGGTCAATCGCCCAGAAGTTGATGCCCGATCCAAGCAGGTTGTTGTACTGCTTGAAGTTGCCCGCCAACGGCGCGGCGGTCTGGGGCATCTGCAGCGCGGACAGCGGCCCGGCGCGGAAATAGCCCTGCGCGTTGCTCGCCGTGCAGGACCCGCTATCCAGTACCACGTCGGCACCGACGTAACGCACCAGGCATCCGTTGGGATCGCTCGCGCCAATGCCTGCGTAGACCGGTGTTTCCAGTGTCCAGCCGTTGTTGTCGGCATCGCGGATGCTGTTACGCACGCCGAACTCGAGCTTGATGCCGTCCTGGAAATCGTACTTGCCATCGAAGCGCAACGCGTTCAACGCCACCTTGCGGTCGTAATCGCCGGAAGATTCCAATGTCTTCATCGTCCAGCCGTTGGGATTGGCAAAATCCGCTGCCAGCGAGGAAGGCATGCTGACCGTGATGTAGCGCCCATTGAAGTTCGCGACGATCGGTACGGTGTTCTGCGGAACGCCATTGGCATTGAACACGCGGTTGCCGCCCAGCTGAGCCGGATACACCATGGTTCCCGGCGGAACGGTGACGCCATCCATGAGCACGTTGGGCCACAGTGCGCCATCGGAGTCGGAAATGTTGACGTCCGTTTCCTGGTTCGACTGCGACGCCGTGTCATGGATGCCACGCACGCTCGCGGTGAAATTGCCGCCGTTGTCGTAATCCAGCTGAAGGTTGAAGTTCTTGGCTACCGAACTTTTCTGGATGATCTGCGAGTACGACTCCACGTCACCCGGCCACTTCTCGTACACCTGCGTGGTGTATATCTGCGAACCCTCCCAGCCCGGCTCCGGCGTGCCATACGCGCCAAAGGCGGGGCTGCCGGTATTGCGCGATTGCAGCGGCACGTAGGTCGCACCCTGCCAGTTGGTGGAGTTGAACTGGATGCCGTAGTTGCGGTCGTACTCGCGCTGTTGCGAGTAGAAAAAATCGCTGGTGGCGCTGAAGCCGCCGCCCAGGTCAATCTGGAACGAGGCGTTGCCGGACTTGCGCTTGCGCTGGGTGATGATGTCATTGAGGCCGATGTCCTGGCTGCCCATGAAGACGCCATTGGACTTGCCGTCGCCGTTGACGTCCACACTGCCGTCGGCGTTCTGGACGATCTTCGGGGGAATGGGCGCACCGTTCCACGGTGTCAGGAAGCCGTTGTAACCACCCGCGCTGGCCGCGTTCTCACCATTGAGTACTACGCCATACTGGTCGAGGCCCTCGGTGGAGTTCATGCGCCGCGTATTGGAGAAATCGGCCGAAACCAGCAGGCCCCAATGGCCATTGTCGTTGTACGAAATAAGGCCGTTGGCCTCGGGCCCCAGATGGTTGGTGGTGGAGCCGCGCTCCCCATTGGCCGAATAGCTGTAGGTGAACCCGCCGGGGAGATCCCAAGGCCGGTACGTATGCAGGTCGATGGCGCCACTGATGCCGCCGTCCGTCTCGTTGGCGGTGGACGATTTGACCACGTCCACGCCGTGGAACAGCGTGGACGGCAGCATGGTGAAGTCCGGTTGCTGCGAGTCGATCTGGTCCGCGGTAATGAACACTTCGCCGTTCAACATGGTGCCGACCTGGGGCAGGCCACGCACATCCACCGAGGTACCCACGCCCGCGTCGCGGTTGATCTGCACGCCAGTGACGCGCTGCAGGGAGTCGGTAATCGTGGTGTCGGGCAGCGCGCCGATGTTTTCGGCGGTAATGCTGTCCTGAATATTGGCGGCATCGCGCTTCAGGTCGATGGCGCGCATTTGCGAGGCGCGCACGCCGGAGACAGCCACGGTCGACAGCGTGACGGCGTTTTTCTCCGCGTCGGTGCCGTTGGTCTTGGCGTCGGTCTTCTTGGCATCGGTGGGCGGCGTAGCTGGCGCCGTGGTGGTTTGCGCCGTGTTGGCCTGCGCTGCCTGGCTATCCGCCTGGATATCGGCGAATGTCGACGCCGCCGCCGACGTCGACACGGCGGCGAATAGCGACACGGTGATGGCGAACGACAAAGGGTGCTTGCGAAGTACGGTGGACATGGGCTTTAACCTCGTTGGTGTTGCCTGTCGAACCTCAACTGCTCCGTGGTGTTGCAAAGCGCGTACAGCCCGGCGGTGCCTGCGGGAGCGCACGCCGTGGTGATGCAAACTTTCGTTGTCCCCAGCTTTGGCCTAGCCAGCCAAAGCCATACACTCGGTACTGCTGCGCGGGATGTTTGCCGCGCTTGCCACTTACTTCGTAAACACCAGTCGCGCCAACGCCCACTGGCCATCGCGTGGGTCGCCGGTAGCGACAATGCACAGGTTGCGAGCGCCGGCCCCCGCCGGCATCGCCACCTCTCCATCAAGACGAATTGGCCCCTTGGCTTGCACCGCGCTGTCCAGCGACAAGCGCGCAATCAACGGACCGCTGCAGGCGTCGGCATGGATCTCGAACTCGCCGGCCGCGCTGGTTTTATGGCGTACCACGGCATCCTTGGCTTCATCGCCAAAGCGCCAGGTCATACGCTCGATCGTCATCTCCACATGGTGCATGCCATCGAGCCGTGCGTTCGGCCACAGCCAGCATGCGTTACCGATATCCACCGCGTAGACCGGCCTTGGCCCCTGTGCCGACCGGCTGCCGTCCAGTCGCGTACCGGGCTGCTTTGAGCAGGTGGCCAGCGCGCTGCCGTCGCGGCTCGACAGGGTGGCTTCATCCAGCACTTGCGTGCGTGGCGCGGCAAGCGCGAAGCCGTCCGGCGCGAACGTGGCGGCGCGCAACGTGGTGTTGCCGGGCAGCGTGAGCGGCTGAGCATACGCTGCGGATTGCTCGGTGGGGTCGTCGCCGTTCGTGGTGTAGCGAATGCTGCCGAATCCCGCCTGGTTGGAAAGTTCGACCCGGAACGCACCGTTGTCGGCTGCCGTCACTTGGAACGAGGGTGCAAACGCACTGTCCGCATAGTCGATGCCAAGCGCCCGATAACGCGCCAGTTCGGCCGGCAGGCGCTGCAGGAAGTCGTTCCAGTTGTGTGTATCGGGAGGCGACCAGCCAAGCTCCGACAGCGCGGCGATACGCGGGAACACCGCGTGTTGATCGTGCGCAAAGGTGAGCATCTGCTCGGTCCACAGGCCAGCCTGCACACCGATGACGCGCTTGGCCTGTGCCGCATTGGCGCCGTTCGGGATAACCACCGTGTCATAGGTTTGCCGCAAGGTCGCGGCGGGTGAAGGGCCCGCCCATTCGTCGGACAGCTCAGACTGATAGTGGTCGAAGTACAGCGACTCCTGCGGCGTCATCACCACGTCGTGGCCCTGCTTGATGGCGTCCAGGGCTACGCGTTCATTGTGGTCGCCGTGCCACGACATCACCACTTGCGCCCTCGGCAGCGTGGCGCCCGCGACCAGTTCGTCATCCCAACCTACCGGAATGCGTCCATGCTTGATGAGGTGTGCGGCGACTTGCTGAGTGAACCAGCCCTGCAGTTGATCCATGGTCGCCAGTCCCAGCTTGTGCATCTGCGCACGCACTTCCGGCGAAGCATTCCATTGCTGCTTGTCGGCTTCGTCGCCGCCAATGGAGATATAGCGCGAAGGAAACTGCCGCATCACCTCGTCGAGCACGTTATCGACAAACTGCAAGGTCGTTTCATCGGGCTTGAGCAACCACGGACTGACGCCCCAGTCGGTCCACACATCCGGACGCTTGCCGGTGACGCCCAGCCACGGATAGGCAGCGATGGCCGCTTGCGAGTGTCCGGGCAGATCGATCTCCGGTACCACCTCCACGTAGCGTTCGGCCGCGTAGCGCACGATGTCGCGGGTCTCGGCTTGCGTGTAGAAGCCGCAATAGGGCTGCTCGGCCGAACCGGTCAGTTCGCTGTCGAGACCCATCGCCTTGCGGCAAGCGCCCACTTTCGTGAGCTCCGGATACCTGGGGATTTCCAGGCGCCAGCCTTGGTCTTCCGTCAGGTGCCAGAGCAATACGTTCAATTTGTTGAGTGACATCCAGTCGATCAACTGCTTGATGTCGGCCACGCTCTGGTAGTGACGACCGGAATCCAGCAGCAGCGCGCGCCAGGCCAGGCGCGGGTGATCGTCGATAACGCCATACGCGATCTTGACCGGCGTGCCGCGCTTCCATCCCGGTGGCGTCAACAACTGCCATAGGGTGACGCTGCCGTAGTACGCGCCACGCGGCGTGCGCGCGATGACCCGTATGCCGTCGTCACCCACTGTAATGCGATAGCCGGATTCATCCGCCATATCGGCGTCCGGAGCCACCTCGAAGGTCATCGCCGGATGCATGGCACCCATGGATGCCATGCGCAGGTGCAGTCCGTTGGTATCGGCAACGCGTTGCGCGAATAGCGCCGCGATGGAATCCAGGGTTTGCCGTTCTGCGCCACGCACTGAGATCAAGGCGCCGTCCGCGATCTCCAGCGCGCCCGATGCGGTAGGGCTGGCTTTTGCCGGTTGCGGCATCAACGACCATGCAGGCACGGCAGGCGTTGCCGCGACCGGTGCCGACACTGCCAGCCCGGCTGCGATCAGGCAGCGGAGCATGGTTGAGCGCGCGATGATGCTCATGCATCCACCTTGGCGGCCACCGTTTGTGGCGATCGTTCCGCGCCCCGCATGCGATGCCTGAGATACCACTGGGCTGCGCCCTGTACGCCATGAAGTCCGTGCTCGGTTACCCACACCGGCACCTGCGAGAGCAGTGTTCGCGCGCTGCGTCCGTGCAGGAACCGCTCCTCGAAGTCGCTTTGCTCAAGCAGCGCAAAAATCGACGACAGAAAGCCACCCGCCAGATACACACCACCCGTGGCCATGAAAGCCATCGCGAGGCTGCCGGCCAAGCTTCCCAGCGAAGCGCAGAACATCTCCACGGCTTCCACGGCGTGCACATCGCCGCGGGTCAGGGCCGCCGCGGTAACTGCTTCGGGCGTGGCAAGCCGGGGCGTTGCGGCATGCAGCGCGCACAAAGCGGTGTAGATCGTCAGCAGGCCTGGGCCCGACACGATGTGTTCCACCGGCACATAGCCGCCGCGCGGCGCCAGGTGCGCGAGAACCTCGCGCTCGCGCACCGTATGCGGTGCGAAATCCATCTGGCCCGCCTCGGTAGCCATGACAAAGCCGCCGTCGGGGCGGGAAACATGTACCGCCGCGCCAAGCCCGGTGCCCGGCCCTATCACCAGGGTCGGCCCTTCGACATGCGTGGCGGGCCCGCACAGGTGGCGACCGGCCCCTGCCAGCGGGCCATCGAGCGCGTAGGCAAGTGCTTCGAAGTCGTTGAGTACGGCTACCTCGTCCAGGTCCAGTGCGTGGCGCAGTTGCGCCAGGTGGATGGGCCAGGGAAGGTTGTCGTTCACCACCTCGTCGCCCATGACCTGACCCGCGCAAGCCAGCACGCAATGCGTCACCTGGGTTGCTGCTTCGGCTTGGACAAAGGCCTGCAACAGCTGCGACAACGTAGGGAACTGTGCGCACGCAAAGACGCGATAGGCGAGCATTTCCACCGCGCCGGCCCCGTTGCGCGAGGCGCGCATCAGCGCGACACGCCCATGCGTGCCGCCAATATCCGCGGCCAGAAACGGCGTTGTCGACACCCCTGCCAGTCGATCCGGATGGTCCATTGCCACGTCCAGCGCACCCCTCGCCTCGGAACCGTTATCAGCGTGTAATGTAATTGACACCGGTGTCAAGGCGTGGCGCAACATGGGCGGAAAAGGCACCGGCTCCGTGCCGGGGTGTCTGCTGGCTCGCGTGGTAAGGCCCTTGATGGTCCGCGCCGCCCGCCGTTCGGCAAGCCAAGGACTGGCGGTCTGGGGCACTTTTGAGATGGTTTCTCGTACGTCGGCGTCGTCTGTCTGGCGCGTCTCGCGCCAGAAGCTCCTGCCGAACCGATCACCGGAAATGGTGTTTAGGCAGAACGAAAGCGAGACATTCGTCGAGGTCACACCGTATCGCGGTGGAGCGGTGTATGTGAGCTACCACTCCGGCTCAAGCGAATGGGAGCGTCACCCCAACGGCGACGAAGTGGTCATGGTGTTGGAGGGAACAACCACCGCTGTGCTGCTGTTACATGGCCGGGAAGCGCGGTTCTTTCTCGGCGCGCATGAACCCGTCGTGGTGCCCATGGGCGTCTGGCTCCGCTTTGAAGCATTCGACAAGCTTAAGGCGATGACCATTACACCGCAGCCTACGGAGCATCGACTGGAAACGCAGGGTATCCAGAATGCGCAACTTCAAGACGTAGTCGATCATCTCCATGCCTTCATTGAGGCTTATGACAGCTCGGTACGATCAGGCGCGTCGAGCGCCAACGAGGTTGCCGCGGATATGGTTCCCGTCTACATACCTCGCCACTCGGGAGCCACCTATGTGACATCAGGCGCCCTGTCTTCCGGCTTTGCCGATTACCTCGTGGGATTCGGGCCCGAAGGCACCGTGAAAGAGGTCCTATTGTTGGATGCAACGCCGGATATCAGGTTGGGGAACAAGCTACGCAACATCCTCATGGGGTATCGGGTGGGTTCTGCTCCTTCGCCCGATAGCGCTCCGCTCCGCTATGCTTTTATTCCGGTGATATTTGACGATGGTCAGTATCGCTTGGTCCCCTAGGGTGCGCCGTTATCGGCTCTCTAGTTTTAGCGCGCATAGCGAATCGAATGGCCATCAACATAAGCCGGCAATCGCTGGCTTAGCGTGGCAATGAACCTGGTATGGCACTGAATGACGGCGAGTTGGCACTAGGCTCTCGGTCCGGTTTTTCAATGCTCGGTAGGAAGATCGCAAGCGCGGCGGGCTTCGTCCCTATCCAGGCGATTGCGATCTTGGGGCCGCTCAGCCCGCGTCGACGATGAACATGCGTGCTTCCTGCGCCGCATCGCGTTCCCGTTTGATCGGCGCATACTCCGGTGACTGATAGAACGCCAGAGCGTCGGCCAATGTCGCGAATTCAAAGATGCCGGCCATGGGCAGGGGTGCCACGTCCCCTTCCAATACCTTGGCCACGGGCCCGAAGTGGAGGATGCGTCCGCCTGCTGCCTGCAGCGCCGCCTGAAAAAGCGGCGCCAGTGCGGCTTGCCTGGCTGGGTCTTTTATACGCAGATTGACGTGGACATAGGCCGTCATGACGCGCCCCGCTACTAATGCTGCATATACAGTATTATTCGGTTTCGCGCTTGTCGAGACCCGCAATGACCGAGGCTTCTGATCTCTACCGCCGCATCGAAACCGAATGCCCGGCCTTCCAGGCCCGGGTCACCGCGCGTGCGCTTACGCGTTACTACAACGCCTGCTTTCGGCCCTTGGGGATCACTGCGGAGCAGTTCAGCCTTTTGGTGGGTGTTGGCGGCAGCCACGAGCCAACGATCGCTGAGCTGGCAGCGCGGGCCGGAGTAGACGCCACCACGCTCAGCCGCGGCGTGAAGAGCCTCGAGCAGAGGGGGCTCGTACGCAACGATGGCGGGCAGGGCCGTGCGGGTAAGCGCCTGGCTCTTACCCGTGCGGGGCGCCGGCTGATGGCCGAATCCACGGCTGTCTGGGAGCGGGCGCGGGTCCAGTTGACTGCGGCTGCTGGCGAGGAGACATCGCGTGTGGCTGGCAGTGTCATGTCGCAGCTTGCCGTCGCCGCCTACGTCGCGGCATCGGCTATTTCAGCCGCCGATTCCGCTGATCCCTAGCCAAGGCGGTATCGAGCGGCACTGCCGAGTCTGCTTGCGCAAATCGGCGACCCTGGGCCGCGTCGTGGCACTGTCAAGGCGCAGGCGGCGTCCGTTCCGCCATTTTCGCTGGCCTGGAATGAGGGGAACCCTGATGGAAAGTACGTGTCTATTCAGGCTGGTCGTAACGTGCGCTGACGATATGCGCATGTTCCGTTGGGGTATTGGTTTGAATCAGGGGTGTAATGGAGCGTTCCGGGCAGGTCCAGCATCGAAGCGAGTGGGATGGTGGGCGTGGCCTGGCATTACTCGACAGTGAGACGCGTGCAACATTGGGTCGCAGGCGTTGGCGACAGGCGCCGTTAGCCCAGCCAGTACTGGCGCTGGTACTGGCTTTTGTCGTGATACTGCATGCGCTGTTCGCCGTGGCGCTATGGCGCGAAATGCAGCCCGGGACACTGTCTGCGGCGGTGATGCATACCGATACCGATCGGGATCACGCCTTGATCGTGCGTCTGATCGATCACCCCAGTGGGCCGCGCGCTGCACATCCACCTGAGCCACCTGTGCCACCTCAGCCGCCGACGCCGATGAGTCAGCGGGTGCCGTCGCGACAGGTGTTGACGGCCCGCGCCAGCCCGGCGCCCCCGGAGAAGCCTCGTCGTGACGCCATGGTGGTGCAAGACCACCAGGCACCCCCTGCGCCTGCGAGCTCCGCCGCCACGCCCTCCGCGCTGAACTTGTATTCGAAAGGTGGTTCGATCCGGCTGCCCTCGACGGAAACCTCGATGCCGGCGTCAGCAAGCACCGTCGCCGGGCAAGCCAAGTCGGCGGACGATCGGCAGATCATGCAGCACGACAGCAACCGGATGCAGTACAAGGCCACCCGCTTCGAAAAGTACTTCCCGCCGCCGAACGAAACGGCCGGTGGTGCGGTAGGGCGACATGTGGGCGATGCGATCAAGGCGATTGCCAAAAGCATCTGCGACCCTGATAAGAAAAGCACGGCGGCCAACCCGCTATGCAGTGCACCACCCCCGCCCGCTTCGCCCATGGATCGCGACGAACGCCTCAATCTGCCACCGGCCCCCTTGGCCGGTAACCCGGACACCACCAAGGCGCCGCCACTCTCGCGCTGTATCAGTGAGTACAAGGAGGGTAACCCATTGCCGTATGGCTGCCCGATCGACACGCCCGATCTCGCCTTCAAGGCCGAGATGCGTGAATGCATCGATTTGTATCGTGCGGGCAAGCGCCTCAAGACATGGTGCCCTCTCGATACGCCCAAGCGCGCGGCTGCCGAGCCGTTACCGCCAGGGGAGCCCTCGAGCGCCGAGCGGCAATGAGCGTGGTTGCTACGTCGTGACCATGGTTCCCTGACTCAGGCCAGACGCCCCATCACGCACATAGTTCACCTTGTCCATAGAGCGGCGAGTGTTTGGGCTACACGGGTGACTTTGTGTGGCTAGATCATTCGCTCATGTCCGCGTGCGGCTGACGGCGGACAGTGTTGGGTCACGCCAGAACGGGGGAAGGGATGCGGTCACACCCATTGCGGATTCCGGTCGGGTTGAACATCGATTCCGGCAGGGGCTGGCCCCCAGCTGGTGCTGACCATGGGTGCGAGAGGCGCGTGTGGCTATGATTCTGACAAGGTCTGCTTTCGACTGCGGATTCAACCGGTCAACGCAACACTTTAATGAAATCGTTTTTCGTGGAATATCAATACTCTACTCATTCTTGGCAACCTCTCTAACGATCCTGCTGTGCCAATAGGTCGGATTACCCGTGGATTTAAGGTACTTCCAGCCTGCTGGCCAGCGAGCGATGAATCTGAACCTGGATGCCGGCGCAACGCACCTTCTGCTGACACAGTGTCGGGGTGTTGCGTTGACCGGTTGAAATTGCAACCCGAAGCAGGCCTACCACGAGGGCTCTTGTCCGACCGCAGAGAAGGAGATTTTAGAGACAATGGAAATGACAACCGGTAGCCGACGGGGCTGGTGGTGGTACGTCAAGTTTGTCTTCGCGTGCCAGGCAGCGGGATTTGCGCTCTGGATGCTTGTCGCCCTCGTAGCAATGCCGTTTGTGGGTCATAGGCTCTTTGATCTTTCATTCGAGGGGCGGGGCTATATGTTCCTACCGCTATATCTGGTGTGTGCGCCGATAGTCTGGAAATATCTTCGCTGAAAGGTCCGCTTGCGACCCGTAGCAGACCTTACAGAAGTCACGTTCCAGGGGGATTCGCATGTCGGTGGAAGATGAGTTCGAGGCGCTAAGACTGGCGGTCATTCGAGCCGATGACGAGCACCTGGGCGACGTACGCCCCATGGAGCCGCTGCTAGTCCAAATACTTGGGCTTGTTCGGAACCACCCGGCGAAACAAAAGTTCTTCGAGGAGCAGTTCGTCCGTATGGCTACGTGGGACCTTCTATCGCCGCCAGAGCTGGTTCCGTTTTGCATGCGTGAACTTAGGTGGCCTGAAGTCCTTCGGGCAGTCCGGGAGAGATTTGACCTGCTGCGTTCGACCAACAGCCATGCTCGGTATATGAACTATTGCAGCCACGTAACCAGGGCCTATACCGACTTCGTTTGGGAAGATGCAGGCATGTGGGATTACTACCGCGCCAAAGAGCTTGTGCCCTCAGTGGTGCCGGCACTGGCTGAACGTCTGGTCTCCGATAGACCTGACGTGGTCTTCAATGCCCTATTTGCGCTCGAAGAAATCGGCCCGCCCGCGACTTATGCGGTCCCGGCCATCGAAAAGTTCATCAGGACGTGGAGCGGTCAGGAGAATCTTAGGTCCAGAGCGCGCTTGGCCTTCAATGCAATTACCGGCAAGGAGGCGAGTGCGGTCTAATTGCCTTGTGACAAGGTCCGCTTCCGACCCGAAGCCGACCTTTCCGCTCGTTGAGTGGATAGAACAGTTGATAGGGACATCATTTACTTGAAGCCAAGCCCCCACATCCCGAGCCTCTGGCAAGAACTCGCCGCCATCCTCATGCGTAAACGGCGGCCCAGCGCTCTAGTTGCTGCGGGCTACCCGGCAGGCAAATTCTTTTCGGTCGCCAATGGTCCGTTAACCAGCATTCTTGTGCCTATCTTTCTCATTGGGCTTATCGGCGATGTTCCGCTGTCCTTCATCGTTGTGGCCTTGTCCCACGCGAACCATCCCATGATCATTCATGCGGTCATCGTCGCGACTTATCTGTTGAGTCTTGGTTGGGCGGTGGCTGTTCGAAGCACGCTGCGATCCATGCCCCATGTGGTCAGTAGTGATGCCCTTTGGATTGGTGGATGTGTTCGTATTTCAGGGGTTATTCCAAAGAGCGCCATCGCAAGATCTTTACACTTGCGGGTCTCCCGATCCGCATGGATGAGCGAACAAGGAATAAGTCGTCGCGATGTTCTTCTGGCAAGTGGGTTTGACCCACCAAACGTTGCTGTGGAGTTAAAGGACGACGTGTCCGGAGTGGTGAGAATAGGCAACCGACGAGCGCGCATGCCTGCGCGTCGGTGGGTACTGCTTTACGCCGACAGCCCAGTCGGATTGGTGGAGGCTACGCGGGCCCCAGAGACGAATTCATCAGAGTCACTAGCCCGTGATGGCAGGTAGTTGGTGATAGATCGACATGTCTACTTCCGACCCGAAGCGGACATTCTTGCGGGCTTGAGGAAGGGGGGATAGATGGCCGGGACGATCTTGATTTCAGAGGGTGCAGGTTTGCCGTTGAGCTCGGCGAGCTTCGACCATTTGGTTGAAGAAATACGTCTGTCCATGGCAAATCCTGCTGACGCGGAATTCGCGAATGCATATCGCCCTTATGACCATGAGGGCATGATGTTCGTCGATCTCCGGGAGCTCTCGGTCGAGGCATTTTCGGCCTTCGTTGCCGCCACTCGTTCCGCTGCACACACCTGCGCTCAAAGCCACGGAACGGCGTTTGAAGGGGTTTGGTCCGACCTTGCGCAAGCTCTGGCGAAAGACCCTAGATTCTTGGGCGTAGAACAAGCAGTGTAAGGTCCGCTCCCGACTGCGGTTTCAGCCGGTCGTTGCAACACACTAAAGACTGCGCGAGCAGCGGGAGTGTTGCAAGATGTCCCAGCGACCGAAGATGCGTTACACCGAAACCCAGATAGGGATGATGTGGGATCGATGGCAACGGGGCGAGTCACTTCATCAGATCGCCCGGTCGTTCGATCGACACCATTCGTCGGTACGTCGGATTCTGTCGGAAACCGGTGGCATCCGGCCCGCTGCGCGCCACCGCTCGACGCGAGTGCTGACGCTGGCCGAGCGCGAGGAGATATCCAGGGCGCTGATGGCAGGCCAGTCGATCCGTGCCGTCGCCACGCGACTGAATCGGGCGCCGTCGACCATCAGCCGGGAGATCCGCCGCAACGGTGGGAAGGATCACTATCGAGCCAGCCGCGCTGACCAGCAGGCCTGGGATCGCGCCCGACGCCCCAAGGCATGCAAGCTAGTCCGTCATCGCGTCCTGGCACGCCTGGTAGCCGCTAAGCTGCGGCAACAATGGGCGCCGGAACAGATTGCCGGCTGGCTCAAACATCGATATCCGGGCAATGAGGCGCGTCAGGTGTCGCACGAAACGATCGACCGGAGTCTCTTCATCCAGGCACGCGGAGCGCTGAAAAAAGAGCTTTTGGCGCACTTGCGGCGCACCCGAGCCATGCGCCGCTCGCGACACCATACGCAGAAAACGGCAGACCACGGGCAGATTACCGATGCGATCTCGATCCGCGAGCGTCCTGCCGAGGTCGAGGACCGGGCCGTGCCAGGCCATTGGGAGGGCGATCTGTTATTTGGCGGCAGGAACAGCCAGATCGCCACGCTGGTCGAGAGGCACTCACGCTTCGTCATGCTGGTGCAGGTGGATAGTCGGGATAGCCAAACGGTGACCGACCAGTTGATCAAACACGCACGCAAACTTCCGCAGGAGCTGTTTCGATCGCTGACTTGGGATAGAGGGTCGGAGATGGCCCAACACCAGCGCTTCACGTTGGCCACCGACATCACGGTTTATTTCTGCG
>NZ_JAELTT010000259.1 GCF_016428975.1 Dyella sp. ASV21 | reverse complement strand
CCCCCCCCCCCCCCCCCCCCCCCCCCCCCCCCCCCCCCCCCCCCCCCCCCCCCCCCCCCCCCCCCTAAAACACCCCCAACCCCCCAAACGCGATTCGGTCACGGGTCTCGTGGGCTCGGAGATGTCCCCCCCCCCCCCTTCCTGCTGCGCGCGCTGGTCGTGGTCCTCGTGCTCGCCGTGCGCAACGATGTGGCTCAAGCCAAATCGTGCCCTCAGCCGCCGGGATCTGCGTCGACTCATCGGAGTATTGGCTGTCTCTTATACACATCTGACGCTGCCGACGACAACGTTCGGGTGTAGATGTCGGTGGTGGGGGTGTGGTGAGGGGGGGGGGGGGGGGGGGGGGGGGGGGGGGGGGGGGGGGGGGGGGGGGGGGGGGGGGGGGGGGG
>NZ_JAELTT010000258.1 GCF_016428975.1 Dyella sp. ASV21 | reverse complement strand
CCCCCCCCCCCCCCCCCCCCCCCCCCCCCCCCCCCCCCCCCCCCCCCCCCCCCCCCCCCCCCCCTCTTTACAAGCACACGACGCCATCCGAGATTCGGTCACGGGTCTCGTGGGCTCGGAGATGTGTATAAGAGACAGCCCAGCTGCTGGAAGAGCACAGCCGCCGCAGCGGCGTGATGCTGCGCCTGGACTTGGGTCGCGGCCTGGGGCATCACGAAAAGGTGCGCACGGGTGGCAGCGGCAGCAAGTTCCTGTCTCTTATACACATCTGACGCTGCCGACGACAACGTTCGGGTGTAGATCTCGGTGGGCGGGGGGGCATTAGAGAGGGGGGGGGGGGGGGGGGGGGGGGGGGGGGGGGGGGGGGGGGGGGGGGGGGGGGGGGGGGG
>NZ_JAELTT010000257.1 GCF_016428975.1 Dyella sp. ASV21 | reverse complement strand
CCCCCCCCCCCCCCCCCCCCCCCCCCCCCCCCCCCCCCCCCCCCCCCCCCCCCCCCCCCCCCCCTTTTTCAAACCCTAATCCGCAATACGAGATTCGGTCACGGGTCTCGTGGGCTCGGAGCCCCCCCCCCCCCCCCCCCCTGGTGGCGTTCGCGGGGACATCCCGCGCCAGTTATCAACCGCTGCAGGAACGCATCGCTCAGGAAGAGGCCGTTGAGCGCATCCGGACCCGCTACGTCGAAGCCCGGGACCTGTCTCTTATACACATCTGACGCTGCCGACGACAACGTTCGGGTGTAGATCTCGGTGGGGGCCGGATCATTATAAGGGGGGGGGGGGGGGGGGGGGGGGGGGGGGGGGGGGGGGGGGGGGGGGGGGGGGGGGGGGGG
>NZ_JAELTT010000256.1 GCF_016428975.1 Dyella sp. ASV21 | reverse complement strand
CCCCCCCCCCCCCCCCCCCCCCCCCCCCCCCCCCCCCCCCCCCCCCCCCCCCCCCCCCCCCCCCCCTTTCCACCCCCCAGACGCCATACGAGATTCGGTCACGGGTCTCGTGGGCTCGGAGATGTGTATAAGAGACCCCCCCCCGCAGCCGTACGCCCGCCCGCGCGTCGCCGGATACCACGCTGGCCGGTGAGCGTGGCCAGCGCTGGACCAGGCCGTGCGTCGCCCGCTCGGCCGCAGCCGCGAAGGAGCTGTCTCTTATACACATCTGACGCTGCCGACGACAACGTTCGGGTGTAGATGTCGGTGGTCGGCGTGTCATGAAAGAGGGGGGGGGGGGGGGGGGGGGGGGGGGGGGGGGGGGGGGGGGGGGGGGGGGGGGGGGGGGG
>NZ_JAELTT010000255.1 GCF_016428975.1 Dyella sp. ASV21 | reverse complement strand
CCCCCCCCCCCCCCCCCCCCCCCCCCCCCCCCCCCCCCCCCCCCCCCCCCCCCCCCCCCCCCCCTCTTTCCCCCCACACGACGCAACACGAGATTCGGTCACGGGTCTCGTGGGCTCGGAGATGTGTACCCCCCCCCCCCTTCGTTACTCCCGAGCAAAATCCACTGATTGTTCTGCGCGGCTTGCTCGACGGCGGCAATGATGTCTTGATGAGTACCTCAGGGAATGATCTTGTCGAACTCGGGGCAGGCCTGTCTCTTATACACATCTGACGCTGCCGACGACAACGTTCGGGTGTAGATCTCGGTGGTGGGCGGGTCATTGAAGAGGGGGGGGGGGGGGGGGGGGGGGGGGGGGGGGGGGGGGGGGGGGGGGGGGGGGGGGGGGGG
>NZ_JAELTT010000254.1 GCF_016428975.1 Dyella sp. ASV21 | reverse complement strand
CCCCCCCCCCCCCCCCCCCCCCCCCCCCCCCCCCCCCCCCCCCCCCCCCCCCCCCCCCCCCCCCCTCTCTCCCCCCCCACCCCGCAAACCGAGATTCGGTCACGGGTCTCGTGGGCCCCCCCCCCCCCCCCCCCCCCCCCACGATCGCCCGCCGGGCCGGCGGCAGGAGTTGGTCGATGTGCATGGCGAGGCGCTCGAAAGAGGAGAACGACTCCATCAGTTCGCGGAAGGTGATCTTCAGCGCGAAGGTCCTGTCTCTTATACACATCTGACGCTGCCGACGACAACGGTCGGGTGTAGATCGCGGGGGTCGCCGTATCAGTGAAAAGGGGGGGGGGGGGGGGGGGGGGGGGGGGGGGGGGGGGGGGGGGGGGGGGGGGGGGGGGGGGG
>NZ_JAELTT010000253.1 GCF_016428975.1 Dyella sp. ASV21 | reverse complement strand
CCCCCCCCCCCCCCCCCCCCCCCCCCCCCCCCCCCCCCCCCCCCCCCCCCCCCCCCCCCCCCCCCTCACTGACCCGGCGACCCCCGAGATCTACACCCGAACGTTGTCGTCGGCAGCGTCAGATGTGTATCACCCCCCCCCCCTTGCCTAGCGTATGACTATGAATCATGAAGCCTGCCAGCACCGGCGTGCGGATATGGTTGTGGCGCGCTTCGGTGAGCACGTCCAGGCCGTCCTTGCCGGGCAAGCCCCTGTCTCTTATACACATCTCCGAGCCCACGAGACCCGTGACCGAATCTCGTGTTGCGGCTTGTGGGTGTGAAAGAGGGGGGGGGGGGGGGGGGGGGGGGGGGGGGGGGGGGGGGGGGGGGGGGGGGGGGGGGGGGGGGG
>NZ_JAELTT010000252.1 GCF_016428975.1 Dyella sp. ASV21 | reverse complement strand
CCCCCCCCCCCCCCCCCCCCCCCCCCCCCCCCCCCCCCCCCCCCCCCCCCCCCCCCCCCCCCCCCCTTTTCCACGCACAACCCGGCAAACGAGATTCGGTCACGGGTCTCGTGGGCTCGGAGATGTGTATAAGACCCCCCCCAGACCGCCACGCCCACGCCGAAATTGACCGAGAACGTGGAAAGGAAAAAGCGCGACAGCCGCTCGCCCGCATCGTTGATCGCCGCCGTGGATGCGGTGCTTGGCAGTGGCTGTCTCTTATACACATCTGACGCTGCCGACGACAACGTTCGGGTGTAGATCTCGGTGGTGGCCGTATCAGTAAGAGAGGGGGGGGGGGGGGGGGGGGGGGGGGGGGGGGGGGGGGGGGGGGGGGGGGGGGGGGGGGGG
>NZ_JAELTT010000251.1 GCF_016428975.1 Dyella sp. ASV21 | reverse complement strand
CCCCCCCCCCCCCCCCCCCCCCCCCCCCCCCCCCCCCCCCCCCCCCCCCCCCCCCCCCCCCCCCCCGCTGTCCCCGCAGATCCCGGCATCCGCGATTCGGTCACGGGTCTCCCCCCCCCCCCCCCCCCCCCCCCCCCCAGCCCCATGGGCGGCAGTTCCAGCCGCGCCGCCGCCAGTGCGCTGCGCATCGCCAACACCGTTGGCGCCGCGCTCACCGACCGCCGCGTACTGGGCGACACCGCCACCGGTCCCAGTCTCTTATACACATCTGACGCTGCCGACGACAACGTTCGGGTGTAGATCGCGGGGGTCGCCGGATCATTAAAGAGGGGGGGGGGGGGGGGGGGGGGGGGGGGGGGGGGGGGGGGGGGGGGGGGGGGGGGGGGGGGG
>NZ_JAELTT010000027.1 GCF_016428975.1 Dyella sp. ASV21 | reverse complement strand
TGGTGGAAACGGCCAGCGAAATGGTGGAAGTGCTGACGCCAGGGGCGATTGCCCTGGGGCGCGAACTGGCTTGCCGGCTCGATACCCTTGTTACTCCAGCCTGCCCCCAGGACGCCGATACCGATACGGCGTCCGAGGCGTTGCTGGGTCTCCTTGGCGATAGCTTGATGACCCTGGACGAGCTGGCATCGGTCACGGGTCAGCCTGTCGCGACGCTGTCGTCGATGTTGTTGATGCTGGAATTGGCGGGCAAGGTCGAAACCTTGCCTGGTAACCGTTATCAGCGTCTGCACGGCTGAGTCAAAGCCGACCTGGGACGCGGTTTCACATGGCCGAGCTTGACGGCGTTGTGCCGCCATGCCTTTAACTAGATATAGAGCGGCCAGGCCCAGTCGGGCGCGGCCATAGATGGCGGATAACAAGCTTCATGGCAAAAAACCTGCTTATCGTCGAATCGCCGGCCAAGGCCAAGACGATCAACAAATACCTCGGCAAGGACTTCCAGGTCCTCGCTTCCTATGGTCACGTGCGTGACCTCAAGCCCAAGGAGGGCGCGGTCGACCCCGACCACGGCTTCGCCATGGCCTACGAGGTGATCGATCGCAACGAGAAGCATGTCGACGCCATCGCCAAGGCGGCCAAGGTGGCCGACGACATCTATCTCGCGACCGACTTGGATCGCGAAGGTGAGGCAATTTCCTGGCACATCAGCGAAATCCTCAAGGAGCGCGGCCTGACCCAGGGCAAGCAGCTCCATCGCGTGGTGTTCTCCGAAATCACCCCCAAGGCGATCAAGGCGGCCGTGGCCAGCCCGCGCCAGCTCTCCCATGACCTGGTCGACGCCCAGCAGGCGCGCCGCGCATTGGATTACCTGGTGGGCTTCAACCTGTCGCCGGTGCTATGGCGCAAGGTGCAGCGCGGCCTGTCTGCTGGTCGCGTGCAATCGCCCGCGCTGCGCATGATTGCGGAGCGCGAGGAAGAGATCGAAGCTTTCAAGGCCCGCGAGTACTGGACCATCGAGGCGGCATTGCGTCACCCCGAAGGCGACTTCACGGCCAAGCTCACCAAGCTCAACGGCAAGAAGTTCGAACAGTTCGACCTGACCAACGAGCACGATGCGTTGACCGCGCGCCATGCGCTTAAGGAGGCCGCGCACGGCCACCTCACGGTAAGTGATGTGGGCAGCAAGGAGCGCAAGCGCCGTCCGGCACCGCCCTTCACCACCTCCACGCTGCAGCAGGAAGCCGCGCGCAAGCTGGGGTTCTCCACCAGCCGCACCATGAAAGTGGCGCAGGGCCTGTACGAAGGCGTGTCGATCGGCAACGAGGGCAACGTCGGTCTGATCACCTACATGCGTACCGACTCGGTGGCCTTGTCCGAGGACGCCGTGGGCGAACTGCGCCAGCTGATCACGCGCGATTTCGGCGCCAAGGCATTGCCCGATCACGCGCAGGTATACAAATCCAAGTCCAAGAACGCGCAGGAAGCGCATGAGGCGATTCGTCCAACCTCGGCCATGCGCACGCCGCGCGAGGTGTCGTCCTTCCTCAACGAGGAGCAGCGCAAGCTGTACGAGTTGATCTGGAAGCGCACCGTCGCGTGCCAGATGATCCATGCCACGCTCAATACCGTGTCGGTGGATTTTGCGGTGCCGAACGTCGCCGGTGGCGATGCCGCCTTCCGTTCCACCGGCACCACGGTGGTGGACCCGGGGTTCCTCGCGGTCTACGAGGAAGGCCGCGACCAGAAGACCGCCGAGGATGACGACGAAGGCCGTCGCCTGCCCAAGCTCGATGTGGGTGAGCGCGTGGCGATCCAGGAGATCGAGGCCGACCAGCACTTCACCGAGCCGCCGCCCCGCTACTCCGAGGCGAGCCTGGTGAAGGCGCTGGAAGAGCACGGCATTGGCCGTCCGTCGACCTACGCCAGCATCATCCAGGTGCTGCTCAACCGTGAGTACGTGTTCCTGGACAGCCGCCGCTTCAAGCCCACCGACGTGGGCCGTGCGGTAAGCAAGTTCCTCACCCAGCATTTCACCCGCTACGTCGACTACGACTTCACCGCCAAGCTCGAAGACGAGCTGGACGCGGTGAGCCGTGGCGAGGAAGCCTGGGTGCCGCTGATGGAGCGCTTCTGGCAGCCGTTCAAGCAGCAGGTGGACGAGAAGACCGAGTCGGTCGATCGCAGCGAAGCCACCGGTGCGCGCGAGCTGGGTACCGATCCCAAGAGCGGCAAGCCGGTATCGGTGCGCCTGGGCCGCTACGGGCCGTATGCGCAGATCGGTGACAAGGACACCGATGAAAAGCTGCAGTTCGCCAGCCTGCGTCCGGGCCAGAGCATGCACACCATTACGCTGGAAGAGTCGCTGGAGCTGTTCAAGCTCCCGCGCAAGCTCGGCCAGGCCGAGAATGGCGATGAGGTGTCGGTGGGTGTGGGCCGCTTCGGACCGTTCGTGAAGCAGGGCAGCACCTATGCCTCGCTCAAGGCTGAGGACGATCCGTACACCATCGAGCTGCCGCGCGCCCTGCAGATCGTGCAGGAAAAGCTGGAGATGATCGCCAATCGCATCATCCAGGACTTCGGCAACGGCGTGCAGGTGCTCAATGGCCGTTTCGGTCCGTACATCACCGACGGCGAGAAGAACGCGCGCATTCCCAAGGATCAGGACCCCAAGGAACTGACCGAGGCGCAATGCGTGGAGCTGCTGGCGGCGGCGCCGGTGAAGAAGGGGCGCGGCGCGTTCAAGAAGACGGCTGCCAAGAAGGCCGCCTCCAAGAAGGCTGCCACGGAGAAGAAGCCGGCCGCGAAGAAAGCGGCTACGAAAACCGCCACCAAAACGGCGACCAAGAAGGCCGCGGCGAAGAAGACAACCGCCAAGAAGACGACAGCCAAGAAGGCGGCGACCAAAAAGGCCACCGCCAAGAAGACCAAGGCAGACGCTTAAGTGAGCGAGCGCTTTACCCTGGGGCAGCTCGACGCCGCCGCCGCCTTGCTAAGGCGCGGTGGCGTGTTGGCCTACCCCACCGAGGCCGTGTTCGGGCTGGGTTGTGACCCGCACGATCGCGTGGCGTTCGAGCGGCTGTTCGCACTCAAGCAGCGCCCGCCCACCCAGGGCGTGCTGCTGATCGCCGCCGATTTCGCCCAAGTCGAGCGCTACATCGACCAGGCTGCTGTGCCGGCGGCCGCACTTGCCGCGGCACGTGCCAGCTGGCCCGGCCCCAACACCTGGATCTTTCCGCGCTCGCCCGACGTGCCCGCCTGGGTTGCTGGCGCGCACGCAGGTATTGCCCTGCGCATCACCGCGCACGCCCCCGCCGCTGCGTTGTGTCGTTCGTTCGGTGGCGCGCTGGTATCGACCAGCGCCAACCCCCATGGCCAGCCCTCGGCGCGTTCGGCGGCAACCGTGGATGCCTATTTCGGCGCCGCGCTGGATGGGCTGCTCGACGCTCCGCTGGGCGACCAGGAGCGACCCTCGGTCATCCGCGATGTCCTTACTGGCGCTATCATCCGGGCCTGATTGAAGCCTGATGACCGGCCTCGGGGAGAGGCTGGATGAACGGCTTATGCATGCCACGCGGCCCCGGTCGGGGACGATTCAGTGGCTGCCGTGAGGATGGGGCCTCGCCGAACACCGTTTCCATCGCCTGTACGTCGATTCGGCACCCGCCCATCGTCGTCCGGCGTAGTGCCTTCATGGAGAGCCAATTGGTCAGCGTTTTCGACAACCACCCGCAGGACCAGGCCGCTCTCGAGCTGCCCTTGCTGGCCGCTGGCCCATGGCAGCGCGCGGTGGTCTGGCGCGATGGCGCGCCGGTCAGTGCCGGGCACTTTCTTGCTCATGTATATGCGGTGGCCGCGCAGCTGCCGCCCGCGCCCTGCGCGGTGAACCTGTGCGAAGACCGCTACGCTTTTCTGGTCGCCTTCTGCGCCATCGCCTTGCGCGGCCAGATGAACCTGCTGCCTTCCTCGCGCGCGCCGCAGGCCGTGGCCGAGGTGATGGCGACCCATGCGGGCGCCTACGCGGTGGGAGAGCGGCGGCCGGATGTGGCGCCGGCGCATTTTCATCATCTGCCGAGCCTGCTGCAGGTTCCCGCGACCCCTGCGGATGAGCCGGTGCCCTGCCTCCCCGCCGACCAGGTGGTGGCGATTGGCTACACCTCCGGCTCTACCGGAGTACCCAAGGGCAACATCAAGACCTGGGGCAACTTCCACGCCAGCAATGCCGGCAACTGCCGCATGCTGCATGCCCAGGTGGGGCGTGGCTTCCATGTCGTCGCCACGGTGCCCCCGCAGCACATGTACGGGCTGGAAATGTCGGTGCTGCTGCCCTTGTTGGACGAGGCGGCGGTGCACGCGGGCCGACCGTTCTTCCCTGCCGACGTGGCGACCGCGCTGGCGGAGGTGCCCGAGCCGCGCGTGCTGGTGATTACGCCAGTGCATCTGCGTGCCCTGGTGGAATCGGGGGTGCGGCTGCCGCCCATTGCCGCCCTGGTTTCGGCCACCGCACCGATGCCCGCCGAGCTGGCACAGGCGGCCGAGACCGCCTTTGGCGCGCCGCTGCTGGAAGTCTTTGGCTCTACCGAGACCTGCGTGGTGGCCAGTCGCCGCGCGGCCGCTGACGAACCGTGGACGCTGTACGACGGCGTCGAGCTGCATCCGCAGCCGGACGGCACCACGGTGCGCGCGCCGCAGCTGGATGAACCGATCACGCTGGCGGATCTGGTCACCCTGCACGATGGCGGTCGCCGCTTCCGCCTGTGCGGTCGCCACGCGGATCTGCTCGACATCGCCGGCAAGCGCGCGTCGCTGGGCGATCTCACCCGCCGGCTGCTGGCCATTCCCGGCGTCAAGGACGGGGTGATGCTGCAGCTGGACGGCGCCGAAGGCCTTGGCGTGCAGCGCATCGCCGCGTTGGCGGTGGCGCCTGACCTGTCCGAGGCGGCCATCCTGGAGGCGCTGCGCCGCGTGGTGGACCCGGTATTCCTGCCGCGCCCGCTCAAGCGGGTGGAGGCCTTGCCGCGCAACGAGACCGGCAAGTTGCCCCGCGCCGCCCTGCTCGCCCTGCTGGACAGCCGCGCCTAAGCCGCTGCGGGGGCCTCAAACGGCCGGCTCCGGACGGAAGCCAACCACGTGTTGCGCTGCACGGGTGGCAGCCTGCCTCTACAATGACGGGCTGCGCCAGCCTCCGGCGCATCCCCCGGCAGTGGAGCAAGCATGAAAGTCCTGGTCATCGGCAGTGGCGGGCGCGAACACGCGCTGGCCTGGAAACTCAAGCAGTCACCGCGCGTCAGCGAAGTGATCGTGGCGCCCGGTAATGCGGGTACCGCGCACGAAAAGGGCTTGCGCAACGTCGATATTGCCGTGACCGATCTGGAGGGCCTGCTCAAGCTGGCCAAGGACGAAAAGATCGCGCTGACCGTGGTGGGGCCCGAGGTACCGCTGGTGGCTGGCGTGGTCGACAAGTTCCGCGCCGCCGGCCTGCGCTGCTTCGGTCCGCGCGCGGTTGCCGCCCAATTGGAAGGCTCCAAGGCGTTCGCCAAGGACTTCCTGCTCCGCCACAACATCCCCACCGCACGCTATGCCGTGTTCACCGAACTCAACCCGGCGCTGGCCTATGTGCGCCAGCACGGCGCGCCCATCGTCATCAAGGCCGATGGCCTCGCCGCCGGCAAGGGTGTGGTGGTGGCCCTCACGCTCGCCGACGCCGAGCAGGCGCTGCACGACATGCTGGGCGCGCACGCCTTTGGCGACGCCTCCGCCCGCGTGGTGATCGAGGAGTTCCTCGACGGCGAAGAAGCCAGCTACATCGTGATGAGCGATGGTCAGCATGCGTTGCCGATGGCCAGCAGCCAGGATCACAAGCGACGCGACGAAGGCGACCTCGGCCCCAACACCGGTGGCATGGGCGCCTATTCGCCGGCGCCGGTGGTTACCCCCGAAGTGGAAAAGCGCATCCTCAAGGAAGTGATCGAACCCACGCTGCGCGGCATGGCGATGGAAGGCGCGCCCTTCATCGGTTTCCTCTACGCCGGCCTGATGATCGACAAGAGCGGTACGCCCAAGGTCATCGAGTTCAACGTGCGCTTTGGCGACCCCGAAACGCAGCCGATCATGTTGCGCCTGAAGTCGGACCTGGTCGATCTGATCGAGGCCGCGCTCGACGGCGAGCTGCATCACACCCATGCGCAGTGGGACGCGCGCCCCTCGCTGGGTGTGGTGATGGCAGCGGGTGGTTATCCGGGCAAGGTGCGCAGTGGCGACGTGATCACCGGCCTGGACAACGACTTTGGCCCCGACGTGAAGGTGTTCCACGCCGGTACCCAGCTCAATGCGCAGGGCCAGGCAATCACCGCCGGTGGGCGCGTGCTCACCGTGTGCGCGCTGGGCAAGGATATTGCCGCCGCGCGCGAGAACGCCTATGCGGCCGTTGGCAAGCTGCATTACGAAGGGGCGTTTTGTCGTCGCGATATCGCGCATCGCGCGCTGCACCGCGGCTGATCTTCGAACCATTGCATCGCTCGCCCCGCAAAAAGCCCCGGTTCGTCCGGGGCTTTTCGTATCGACGCCATGCGATGGCTTAGCCCGGGATGTCTGGCTCCACCAGCTGGGCCAGCTGCACCAGCGATTCCTGCCAGCCCAGATAACACTGCTCGGTGGGAATGAGCGCGGGAATGCCTTCCTGCACGACGGTCAACTCCGTACCGCAGGACACCTTTCTCAGCGTGACCGTGGTGAACATCTCCCCGGGCAGGTTGGCATCGTCGAAGCGTGCGCTGTAGCGGATGCGTTCGTGCGGCACCAGCTCGTGATAGCTGCCACCGAAGGCATGGCCGTGTCCGCTGGTGAAGTGGGTGAAAGACATCTGGTAGCTACCGCCGATCCGGGCGTCCATGTGATGGACGCGTCCGGTGAAGCCGTGTGGCGGCAGCCAGCGCGCCATCGCATCGGCGTCGAGAAACGCGCGATAGATCTTCTCGGGTGTCGTGCGCAGTATGCGGTGCAGCGTCACGGTGCCGGTACTCATCAAATACTCTCCTGCGAGGAAGGACGGCACCGATGATGGGTGCTCATGCATACGACGAACGCATGCGTGCGATTTCGACACGCGGGTCGGTCAGCGTCCCTGTTTGCGAATGGTCACGTGCGTGGCCCGCTCGCCGGGCACGCATTCCGCACAGGCATAGCCCAGCGCAGGCAGGTCGAGATCGCGAAACAGCGGCTCGCCGCGCCCAAGCAGGACTGGCCGCACCGCCAGATGCAACTCATCGATCAATGCCGCCTGGAGGTATTGGCGAACCGTTGCCACGCCACCGCCCACGCGAACATCGAGGGGGCCCGCGGCGTTCCTCGCCTGCTCCAGGGCGGCATGGATGCCCTCGGTGACGAAATGGAACACGGTGCCACCCGCCATGGTGAGGGAAGCGCGCGGATGGTGGGTCAGCACGAAAACCGGCGTGTGATACGGCGGCTCCTCGCCCCACCAGCCCTTCCATGCATCGTCGGACCAGGGGCCGCGCACGGGGCCGAACATGTTGCGTCCCAGAATCCACGCGCCAATGCCCGCGAAACCTCGCTCAGCCATGGCGTTGTCCACGCCGGTCTCGCCGCTGTCGGCCGGGCCGTGCATGGCCTGCCACACGCGGGTGGGGAAGAGCCATTCCATGAGCTCGGGTCCGCGAACGCCCAATGGGTTGGCCAGATCCTGATCCGGCCCGGCGCCGTAACCATCGAGAGACAGCGAGAAACTGTGGGCGCGCAAACGTGGCATGGTGATCTCCAGGCATGTATGGCGTGGGGCTTGCGTGATGCATCGGCATGCGGCCAGCGCCCTGGATGACGGCTTGCCGGCGAAACGCTAGCAGGTTGGCGGCTGGATGGGATGAATGATCGAAGGGCTTTGATCCATCGTGCATGGTGCGTCCCGTCCGGCAATACGCCACGGCGTGGCGGCGATCGGGGACGACGTGTCGCCATGCTGGATTCGCGCTAGGCTTGCGCGGACCTTCAATCAAGGCCCTGCATGAGCCAGTTCAACCTGCTTGGAAGCCGCCGTTTCGCCCCGTTCTTCTGGACGCAGGCGCTGGGTGCATTCAACGACAACGCCTTTCGCAATGCGCTGGTGATGTTGGTGGCCTTTCAAATGGGGTTGGACGACAAGACGGTATCGCTCTACACCAATCTGGCGCCGGCCTTGTTCATCCTGCCCTACTTCCTGTTCTCCGCCACGGCTGGGCAGCTGGCGGAGAAGTACGAGAAATCGCGCATCATCCGTTTCGTAAAGCTGTTCGAGATCGCCGCGATGCTGATTGCCGCGATCGGCTTTTACACGCATCACACGGTGCTGTTGCTGGTGGTGCTGTTTCTTATGGGCGTGCACTCGACCACCTTCGGGCCGATCAAGTACGCCATCCTGCCGCAAGCGCTCAAGCCCGAGGAATTGGTAGGCGGCAATGGGCTGGTGGAAATGGGCACGCAGCTGGCGATGCTGATCGGCATGATCGCGGGCAACTCACTCATGCTGATCGCCGGTTTTGGGCCGCTCGCTGCTTCGGGCGCCACCATTCTGGTCGCGCTGGTGGGTTACCTCGCCAGCCGTCGCATTCCGCCGGCACCCGCGACGGCGCCGGACCTGGTGTTCAACTGGAATCCGCTGACCGAAACCGTGCGCGTGCTCGGCATCACCCGGCGCGATCCCAAGGTGTTCAACGCGGTGCTGGGTATTTCCTGGTTCTGGTTCTTTGGCACCGTGTTGGTGGCGCAATTGCCCAACTACACGCGCATGAATCTGGGAGGCGATGGCACGGTGAACACGCTGGTGCTCACGCTGTTTTCGCTGGGCACGGGCGTGGGGTCGCTGTTGTGCGAGCGCATGTCCGGTCGCCGCGTGGAAGTGGGCCTGGTGCCATTGGGCGCGTTTGGACTGACCGCCTTCGGCGTGGACCTGTATGTCGCACACCCCGGTTTGGCGACCGTGCACGGGCTGGACTGGCTGGGCTTTCTGCGCAGCGCGGGCAGTTGGCGGGTGGCCCTGGATCTCACCTTGATCGGCGTGTTCGCCGGTTTCTACGTAGTGCCGTTGTTCGCCTATGTGCAGGCACGCACGCCGCGCAGTCATCTCTCCCGCGTGATCGCGGGCAACAACATTCTCAACGCGTTGTGGATCTGCCTCGCTTCAGGCCTGGGTCTCGCTCTGGCGACGGCGGGTTTGAGCGCGGTGCAGATCTTCCTGGTGGCGGCACTGCTCAACGTGGCCGTGGCAACTTACATCTTCACGCTGGTGCCCGAGTTCCTGATGCGTTTCATCACCTGGGTGCTGGTGAATACGCTGTACCGCGTGCGCGTGGAAGGTTTGGAGCAGATCCCGGAAGAAGGCCCCGCGCTCCTGGTGTGCAACCACGTGAGCTTCATGGACCCGTTGTTGCTGATGGCGAACCTGCGCCGGCCGACGCGCTTCGTCATGTACTACAAGATCTTCAATATCCCGGTGCTGAAGTTTGTGTTCCGCACCGCCAGAGCCATTCCGATTGCAGGTCAGAAGGAAGATCCCGCCGTGTTGGAGCGAGCCTATGACGAGGTGGATGCGGCGCTGGCGGCGGGCGAGCTGGTGTGCATCTTCCCCGAAGGTGGCCTGACGCGTGATGGCGATATCGCCGCTTTTCGCCCTGGCGTGGCGCGCATCCTGGAGCGTCGTCCGGTACCCGTGGTGCCGCTGGCGTTGCGGGGACTATGGGGTAGCGTGTGGAGCCGGCGCGATTCGATGCTGCATCGCGCACGTTTGCCCCGTCGTTTCCGTGCCCGCGTGGAGTTGGTGGCCGGTGCGCCGATCGCGCCCGCCGATGCCAGCATGGCCTTGCTGGAAGCGCGCGTGCACTCGTTGCGCGGCGACTTTGCCTAGGGATGCGCGCGCCGATATGGCGTACATCCGCGCATCCCTGGCGGAAAGCCGGCTCAGCTCATCCAGCCGGCAATCAGCATCACTGCTACTAGGCTGAGCCACGCCAGCAGGGCGCGCAGCAGCGTGCCGCGCAAGCGGATCAGCTCGGCGATGGGGTCGCTGCGCTCTTCCGCGTAACCGTCGCCGGCTTCGATATCCACCTGGACGTCCGCGCGTGCGGCGGCGCCGAGGAAGCCGGGGCCTTCCACGTACCAGCCATGGGGTGACTGCTGTTGATGCCAGCGCTTCCAGGCACCGATCACCGCATCCCAATGACCCACCAAGGCGAGCGTGAACACCATCAGTTGGGCGGGCAGCCAATCGGCGATGTTGGCGAAGGCATGCGCGGCGCTGCGGCCTTGGGCATCCAGGCGCAGGCTGGGGTCACGCCCCAGCGTCTGCGCCAGGCGATACAGCAGGGCACCCGCCGGGCCGAGCAGGAAAAACCACAGCAGCACGCCAAAGCGGCGACGCAACGCGGCGTACGCTATGGCTTCGCCCAGGGCGATGGCATTCCAGCTCACCGCGTCGCCGTCGTCGGACAGCGCCTGGGCGGCCGCCTCGCGCGCGGGTTGATCGGCGGCCTTGAGGATGGCTTCCAGATCCGCCTCGAACGCGTGGGGGCCAAAGCAGTACAGCAGCACTACCAGCGAGAAGATCAGGCGCAGCACGTCGCTGCCGGGCATCCATCCGATCAGGCCCATCACCAGCAGGCACACCACCACCGGCACGCCCAGTGTGATCGCGACGCGTGCGGGGCCGGCGATGTCGTTGAGCTGGGCTACCCAGCGGCGGAAGCCACCGTCGCCACGCCAATGCGCGAGTTGCGGCGCCATGTGCAGCAGGCCAAGGGCAATAAGGGCAGTGAGCAGGCTGACAGCCATGAAAACGAATCTCCCGGTCGTTGGCGCGATTGTAGGCCAAGCCTTGGAGCGGATGATGTCAGTGAGCCCGTCGGCGACGGGCGTTGCTCAACGACGGTGTTGCGCGACCAGCACATCCAGGTCCAGGCCGGCACGCTCGCGCAGCCAGTGGGCCAGCAAGTGATAGGACACCGAGAGCTTGGGCGATGGCAGGAAGCTGCCGTCGGCGAGACCTTGGACGATGTCCTGCGGCGTGAACCAGCGTGCTTCTTCCAGCTCGTGGTCGCGCAGGCGGATCGTCGGCGACACCGCCTTGGCGGTAAAGCCCACCATCAGTGATTGCGGCAACGGCCAGGGTTGCGAGGAGTGGTAATGCACCTCGCCTACCTGCACCCCTGCTTCCTCGGCGACCTCACGGCGCACGGCGTCTTCCAAGGCTTCGCCGGGCTCCACGAAGCCGGCCAGCGTGGAATAGCGTCCCGGCGGCCAGCCCGCCTGGCGTCCGAGCAGGCACGCGCCTTCGTGCTCCACGATCACGATGACAGCCGCATCGGTGCGCGGGAAATGCATGCGGCCGCAGCTATCGTTGGTGCATTGCGCGCGATGGCCCGAGGCGACCAACACCAGCGGAGAACCGCAGTACGCGCAGTAACGGGTTTCCCGCTGCCAGTGCGCCAGGCCCTTGCCATAGGCGAATAGGCCGGCTTCGTCGGCTGGCAGGCGCAGGCCGGCCGTGCGCAAGTCAGCGCGGCGGGCGTCCAGCGTGCTTTCCAGTTCGGCGGCGCGCTCGGCGTCATCCAGCGCCACCAGGAAATGCGGCTTGTCGTTGACAAAGCCCAGGAAGCTGGCCTTGAGCTCGCCCAGCCAGCGTTCGCGTTCGCCCGCATCGAGCCAGCGCAGCGCGTCACGCCCGGTTTGCAGGTAGGTCTGACCTTGAGGGTCGAGCAGCAGGTAACGCGCTTCGCCGGAGGCGGCCTGTTCGCTCACCCAGATCGATTCGTCACGCCGTTCGGCGGTGCGATCCAGGATATGGCTCAGTCCCGCGAACGTATTGAGGCGCGGCAAGGGGGTGCGTTCCATGCCGTGATGGCGCTCAGGTGGAAAAGGAGGAGCCGCAGCCGCAGGTCGTCTTGGCGTTGGGGTTGCGGATGACGAACTGCGAGCCGCTCAGGCTTTCCGAGTAATCGATCTCGGCCCCGCCGAGGTACTGCAGCGACAGCGGGTCGACCAGCAAGGTCACGCCTTCGCGATCCAGCGCGAAATCGTCTTCCGCCTGGGCCTCGTCGAAGGTGAAGCCGTACTGGAAGCCGGAGCAACCGCCGCCGGTGATGTACACGCGCAGCTTCAGCTCCGGATTGCCCTCCTCCTCGATCAGCTCGCGCACCTTGTGGGCAGCGGCCTCGGTGAACACCAGCGGGGCGCCGGCGTTGCGGTAGTCAGGGATGATGGGGAGGGGGACGACAGTATCCATGGTGCTCAGGTGGGGGCGATACGGCTAGGGTGCAAGGATAACGCGATCAGGCCGGCACGGCGTCGGCAATATCCAGGCTGGCCGGCAACTCACGCGGCGGCTCGGAGCCGTGATGGCTCATGCGGCCGTTGACCTGGGCGCCGGCGGCGATTTCGATGGTGCGGTAATGCACGTTGCCGGTGATACGGGCCTCGGTCGCCAGTTCCAGGCGATCCCCGGCATGGATGTCACCCAGCACGTGTCCATTGATGATGGCGTGTGGCACGCGAATCTCACCCTCGACGATACCGTGCTCGCTCAAGGTGAACACCGCGCCCTCTTCCTCGGCCAGCACGGTGCCTTCGATGCGCCCGTCCAGATGCAGTGCGCCGCTGAAGCGCACATCGCCGCGAATGCAGGTGCCGCGCGCAATCAGGCTGGTGTCGGGGGTGCTGGGCGTGCGCTCGGCGCGCTTACGGTTGAGCATCCTGTTCTCCTTGGGTCGGGGTCAGTTGGCCCGCCAGTGCATCGCTCCAGGCCAGCGTGCGGTTGACCGCATCGTCGCCGGTGGGTTGGGCGGTGATAACCAGGCGGGTCGGCCGGAAGTCGGCGGGCAGCACGATGGTGGCGTGCAGCTGCTGGAAATACTTGAAGCGGAACGGCAGCCCGTTGGCCTGGGCGTTATCGCCCAGGTCATTCCACTCCAGGCGCACCACTTTCTCGCCGCGCAAACCTTCCACACCGACCGTCACATTGCCGGTCACGTCGTCGCCGCGCTTGGCGTTCTGGGTGAGGCTGAGCGTGAGGTTCCAGGCGTGCGAGTTGCTCACTGGCTGCAGGCGTACCTCCTGCACCTTAAGCCCTTCGCGCTGCGCATCGCCGCCAGTGAGGCGGGCGTAAAAGCCAAGGTCCGCGCGCAAGCCGCTGATCTCTTCCTCGCGCTCGGAGAGCGTCTGGCGCAGCGAGCGCGTGGCGATGTCCGAAACTTGCCCGGCGCGCTGCAGGTTGGCGAGCTGCTGCTGCAGGTCGTCATATTGTTTGGTGAGTGCGGCCAGCTGACGCTTATCGTTGGCGGCCGGGGTCACCGTGCGCACCAAGGACCCGACGATGATGCCGGTAAGCACCACGCTGGCCAGCCACGCGGCACCCAGCCACAGCACGCGCCGCCGCATGCCGGAGGCATCGTGCGGGCGTATCACGAAGCGCGGTGGTGGGCGTGAAGCCATGCGCGGGCGTCCAGGGGAAAACTCAGGTATAGCCGTGCTGGAGCGAGAGCGTCAAGGAACGGCGCCACGCCCCGGCGACGTGGCGCATGGGTGGCCGATGGGTCGCTCAGCTTTCCATCTTGGATTGCAGGTAGCGCTCGGCGCTGATGTCCTTGACCAGGCTGAATTGGGTTTCCAGCCAGTCGATGTGCTCTTCCTCGTCGTGGAGGATGGTCTTGAACAGGTCGCGGCTGATGTAGTCGGCAATGCCCTCGCTATGGGCAATGGCCTCGCGCAGGTCCTTCACTGCCGCCATTTCCAGGTCGAGGTCGCCCTGCAGGCATTCCAGCGGATTCTCACCAATGCGCAGTTTGCCCAGATGCTGCAGGTTGGGCAGGCCTTCGAGGAACAGGATGCGCTCGATCAGGTGATCGGCATGCTTCATTTCCTCGATCGATTCCTTGTACTCGTGCGCCGCCAGTTCGCCATAGCCCCAGTCCTTGAACATGCGGTAATGCAGAAAGTACTGGTTGATCGCGGTGAGCTCGTTGTAGAGCACCTTGTTGAGGAATTCGATGACCTTGGCGTCGCCCTTCATGGGAAGTCTCCTGGCAGCTATAGCGCTCGACTATACGTGTTCGTTCGTGGGGACGACGAAACGAGAATGACTTGAGCGTGCTCGGTGCAGCGGATCGTGGCTGGAGCTTGCATACAAAAACGCGCAGCCAGGGCTGCGCGTTGGGCGGTGGTCACTTCGATCGCGCCGGCTCAGGCCATGGCCGTGATCGGCAGCGGCACCTGTATCTGCGAAAGCGCTTTGTCCAGCGTGGCGCGGGCATCCTGTTCGCAACAGCCGCAGCAATCGGAGCAGCCGGTACGCGCCTGCAAATCGCTGAAATGGTTGACGCCATCCGCCACGGCGCGGCGGATGTCACTGTCAGTTACGGCGTTGCACATGCAGATATACATGGCTGCATATGGAAACGTAAATGCGAATGATTGTCAAATGAATGTCGATTTGGACGAGCCCGCCTTGAGCGTCCGTTCAGGCGGCGGCTTCGCCCTTGCGCTGGCGGTCATTGGGGTCGTGCTGGTGCGGCAGCTCACCCAGCTGGACGCTCAGCAAGGATTCCACCAACGGGGCGAAATGGCGCAGGGCGCGCTCATAGACCTGTCGTTTGAAGTTGACCACATGCGAGGCCGGGTACCAGAAATCCACCCAGCGCCAGTGATCGAATTCGGGTTTCTCGCAGGCATCCAGGCGCAGTGCGTCCTCGCCGCCGACCAGGCGCAGCAGAAACCACACTTGCTTCTGGCCGATACAGGTCGGTCGCTGGTGGTGCCGCACGTAGCGGCTGGGCAGCCGGTAGCGCAGCCAGCCACGCGTGGCGCCGATCACTTCGACATGATGCGGGGCGAGGCCGGTTTCCTCTTCCAGTTCGCGGTACATCGCTTCCAGCGGGGTTTCATCGCTGCGCATGCCGCCCTGGGGGAACTGCCAGCCGTCACGATTGACGCGGCGCGCCCAGAACAGTCGGCCGTCTGCATTCAGCAGCACGATGCCCACATTCGGACGGTAGCCATCAACGTCGATCATGTCGCCTCCTTGGGGCCGGCCGGGCGACGTGCTGCGCCTGTCGCGGAAGCCAGTGCCCGCGAAACGATTCAAGCACGCGGGTGAAGCGCCGGCAAGCCGAGTACTTGAACCAAAGCGCCAGGGCGACTACACTGCCGCGCCCCGCCTGATCGACACCAGTTGATCGCCTGCGGCGGGCGGCACCCAAGGCTATGTAGCTCAGCCGGTTAGAGCACAGCACTCATAATGCTGGGGTCGGTGGTTCGAGTCCACCCATAGCCACCATGCGCGTAGAAGGCCTTACAGGCCAAGCCTCGCAAGCGTTTCCGAAGCCTCCGCAGCGTCTGCGCTACAGGGAGTGCTACAGAAAGTGCTACAGCGACGCGGCAACCGGTACACCTCTCGAATCGTCATCCCGGTGTCCTTGCAGCCCCTTTTGGGGAAAGTTGAGATCACCCGAAGTCTCCGTACGGGCGACCGTATGGAAGCATTACGTCGCCTGCGATTGTGGGAGACGCACTTAGGCGGGCTTTTTGCCAAGACTCGCCTGCACGGAACTAGCATGACCCGCGAACAACTTGACCGACTCGCTGCCCGCTACCTGTCGGCCACCTTCGATGAGATTGAAAGTCGCCTGGCCCTGGATTGGGACGAGGTTGCGATAGATGTCCGGCGTTGGGAGCTGAAAGAGGAAGCTGAGCGGCTTTCAGCTGGGCTCGCACACATCGACTACGAGAAGGGGATGGTCTTGGCCAAGTCCATGCTCCCCAATGGCGAAGATGAGGAGTTGCGCATTCTTGCTCGCCGCCTGATGGAGGCGAAGCTTGAGGCGCTGAAGGCCGAAATAAAGGCGTTCTCAGGCGTGCCTTGGCGTGCACCATTCGGGGTCGACTCGTTTGCCATACCTCTCTCTTCAGGGGCAACCCAGGAGCCCCCTAAGCCTGCCCATAGGATCTCCGAGTTGGCGAAGATTTATGGTGACCAGAGGGTGGCACTGAAGAGCTGGTCTGCGCGCACCGAAAAGCAGCACCGCGGATATCTCGCCTTGCTCGTGAATCTGCTGGACGACCCCGAGATGGTGGACGTGAGCAAGGAAGACATGCGGGACGTCAGCTCGGCCATCATTTCGTTGCCAGCGAATATGACCAAGAAGTTCCCTGGCATGTCTCCACGCCAACGCGGACCTATGGCCCACCTGAAGATCCGCCGCGGTGACTATCGAGTCGCTTGCTGGAGTCTTCGAGGGGTCGAACGGTCGGTCCTTGGGGCTGGTGTCGTCGGTGGTTCTGTACATCAGCTGCAAAAGTCGACACCCCGTACCCCTCCGTGGGGATGCGGAAGACTATCAGAAGGGTTGGCGTAGGCAAGATCTTACGGCGACCTCAGGGGCGCCTTAAGTCGCTGGCAATCCCGGCAGGGCCGAGGCTCAGGCTGCCGCCAGTCTTTTCAGCAGGTTCGATACTGAGGACCGATGCCACGTCTTCTGTCGCGGCGTGAGGATCCCCCGACGATTGAGCTCGCTGGCAATCCCGGCGAGTGTCCCCACGCCATCGCTGCGCAGTTGGTCGATAAGGGGGCGTAGAGATTCAGAGTTGTCGGCTGCGATTGACTTAACTGCTGCGACGGCAGCGCTATTGCCCCGATCTGCTCGCCTGAGGGCGGCTGCCCCATTCGGATTTCCCAGACGCTGGCCGCGAGCCCTGGCCGCAGCAAGAGCCTCGCGGGTGCGGCGCGAGATGGCCTGACGTTCCTGCTGGGCCACCAAGGCCATGATTCCCACGGTCAGCTCATTAGCGTCGGGCATGTCCGCGGCGATAAAGCGTGCCCCGCTTTCCTGCAAGGCCAGCAGGAAGGCCGCGTTACGTGACAAGCGGTCCAGCTTCGCGATCACCAGGGTGGCCCCGGTGAGCTTCGCCAGATGCAGGGCCTGGGCAAGCTCGGGGCGTGAGTTCAGGGAGCCACTCTCGACCTCACAGAACGACTCCAGGAGAACCCCCTGGCGCTGTTCTATCAGGGCAGCAATGGCGGCGCGCTGAGCTTCTAGGCCGAGCCCAGATTGCCCCTGGTGAGAGGTCGAGACTCGGAGATAGGCGACGAACTTCATCTGTACAGATCTGAGTAACGGTCGTTAGGCAGTTGTGTACAGTGCGCGGCTAAGGAAGTCCAGCCCTCCCATTGATTGAGGGGTGTTCAGGAACGTGATAGAAAGGTTATGCCCATCCAGTAAGTGGATGGGGACGCTGTTACCACGTCTGGGCAGCATCCGCTAGCGGATGCCACCCGGCCGACCAGGACGGACACGGCGATCAACGTCAGTTTGGCAGCGATCACGAACAGTTCCTCAGTCAGTTGGTCACAACACAACATTGTCATTTTTGCGGCTAAGTCCCGGCTACCGGCTGGGATGGGTAGGGCACCTTTAGACAGGGCCTGTGCTGTAGCAACAGGGGGGGGTAAGGTCGCCGCAGCCTACCCCGCCCTGTAGAAGCGCAAGGAATGTGCTGTGAGTGAGATGAAAAGCCCCGTGCCTGGACTTGAGGCGGCGCAACGTCGTCGTGGGTATGTCCACTTCGATCTGCCCCTATCCCGGAAGACCTGCGAAAAGCTCGTTCTAGATCCAGTCGCAGTCGCGCGGCACGCCTTCTACCCCTTCCTTCGCCATGACCAAACCCGTCCGCGAATCAAAAGACTTGGTCCGGGGAAACTCCGAAAGTCTCTTAAGATTCGAGAGATCCGATATGCCGCGCACGCTGACTCGGCGATCTACGCGTACTACAACGATCTTCTGACGGAACGATACGAGGCGGCGCTGGCCTCCGCGGACCTAGGTGAGGTCACGATAGCCTTTCGCGCACTAAAGAAGTCCAACGTAGACTTTGCTGTCGAGGCGTTCGAGTGGATTCATGCGCACCAACCCTGCACCGCCCTCGGGTTCGATGTGCAGGACTTCTTCGGTTCACTCGACCACGGTGTGCTCAAGGAGATCTGGGCGTCCTTGCTTGGCGTGCCTCAGCTGCCGCCCGACCACTACGCCGTCTTCAGATCGATCACTCGTCACGCGTCTGTAGAGCTCATTGCTGCGCGCAAGGCTCTAGGGATCAGCCGCCAAGAGTTAAGTAGAAGGAAGCGCTTTTGCGAAGCTCACGAGTTCAGGTCCCTGATACGGGACGGAGGTTTGGTAAACGTCAACAAGGCCACTAAAGGCATTCCCCAGGGTTCTCCTATCAGCGCAGGACTCTCTAACGCCTACATGCTCCCGTTTGACGAGGTATTGAAAGCGAAGATCTTTAGCGTCGGCGGCTTCTATCGACGGTACTGCGATGACATTCTTGTTGTAGTTCCGGACGAGTTTGCGGTTGAGATGAAGGATCTCGTCCGAGATCAACTCTCTCAGCTCAAGTTGTCGATGCAGCCAACCAAGACCCTTGAGTGCCGCTTCAGCAACGGCATGGCAGACAAGCCGCTGCAATATTTGGGACTAACCTTTGACGGCGCGCGGGTTCTCTTGCGGCCGGCCGGCGTTGCACGCTATTACGCGAAAATGCGCGCAAATGTGAAGCTTCACAAAGAGGCGAAGGTGACGGACGGGGATACTCCCATACTCCAGCAGCGTCGAAAGAGCCTCGTGCGCATGTATACGGAACACGCGCCTCCTGGACATAGGAGCTACCTGAGCTACGTCAAGCTCGCTGAGCGAAAGGCCAAGTCTCAACCTATAAGGCGTCAGCTCAGACTTCACCGGCGGCGCTTTAGGAAGCTTATCGACGCTTGAGATTCTCTAAGTGTCTCGAATCTTATCGTGACCTCGCACCGATGTTCACAGCCACTTGAGTGCGTGATCGACCGGTGCAAGGCGGCACTCTAAGTGCGACCAAGGCGCGTGGGGGTATGGGGGGGATCTGGGATCAGTGCACGTTGACAGGGCTTCGCATTTTTCTGCCGAAAACGCTGCCCGCTTAAGTCCTTTGTTCGCGCAATCTTTTCGCTTCAGCAAGGTCAATACGAGCCTTGTGCCCGTGCTTGGCTAGAAGGTGGAGGAGATTGCCACCGTTGAGGAGCGTGATCGGCTTGTCGGTGGCGAACGTATAGGCGTCTGGGCCGTAGTCACTAGTAGTGACTAGCAGCCCTTTCATCGCACCCTCGTTCATCATGGTGCCGTAAAGGTCCCGAACGGCGGAGACGCCCACCGTATTGGTGTAGCGCTTTGCTTGAACCACGATCTTGCCTCCGCGGATTGGGTCTGGATCGAAGATCACGGCGTCTACGCCACCGTCGGCGCTCGCGCGAGTCACCTTTACCTCTCCGCCGCCCGATGCGAACTCCTGCTCGAACAGTTCGCGGACGAGGTGTTCGAAGTCTTCCCAGTCGATAGCGGCCAGGTTAGTGCCCTCTTCTAGGCGCCCTGCCACCTCGTGGCTCGCAACAAAACGCGGGTCGTCCCGTTCCATTTGAATGATCGGAGCAACTGGCGTGAGCCCGCTGAGTTTGGAAGCGGCAACTCCTCGGAGTTGTTTGAAGCAAGCCTTGGGGTCCACCCGGCGCAAATCAAACGCCAAGAACTCAGCCTTGGTCGCCTGAAGGGAAACAATGCACGCGGTCTCGTCACGCCCAGTGCTGCGATTCACAGCGGTTACCCAGCCGTTGAACACCACTGAATCGACGACGTTTGCAGTGTCACCCTCAAACAGCTCATGGATGGTTCGGAGCGTCAGCTGATAGATCACGCTGTCGAATAGACGATTGAAGTCTGAGTCGGAAAGGAAGCTCTCCTTAAGCTCGTCTCTGGAAGCGACGTAGGCGACCTTTGTCAGTCTGGGGATGTCGCTATGGGTGGGAAGCTGAAAGTCGACAATCAGGAGCTTCGTCTGAGCGTTGTACTGGGTCGTGTAGTCCTTTCTAATCCAATCTGGATACTTCGAGGCATTGAGGATCAGTTCAACGTTTGCCAATACAGCGTCGCTCTCTCCTGCACGATATCGGGCAGCTAGGGCCTGGACTTTGGCGTTGCCTTCTTCCTGGGCCGCTTTAAAGGTGTTCTCAGCGTTCAAAAAGGCGGCCTTCGCAGCATCAAGTTGCTTGTTCGAGGCCGCATTGGCGCCATCTGCCAAACGCCGCTGTTCTACCCACGCGTCGTGATCGGCGGCATACAGCCGCTCTGAGGCTGCGACTTTGGCGGCACGACGTCCTGATAGGAGCTTGTCCAGAAGCCCAAGGGCGGGCTGATATTTGGCTGACTTTGGGTCCGGCGCCTTGGGTGCGATAGCTTCCTTGATCCCCATCGGCCAGCCAGTATCTGCGAACGTAACGCTTGGAAACGAAGATCCGTCAAAGCCTCGGAAGGGTGAATGGTCCTCTAGGGTGCTCCAGTCAACGGCATCGTCAATGTCCAGCGTCGCCAGTAGGAGCCCCTCGGCATCCCTGAGCGCGTTTTGGGCTTCATTAGTCGCAGAGTCGGCCTGCTCTTTGCCTTTCTCCTTGGTGGAGGAGGCCAACTGCTTTGCGCTCAGTCTCTCCCACTTCTCAGCCCAGCTCGCCAGCTGAGCATTCATCTTGTTCTGGAGAACTGCCGGGTCGGGCGCTTTTAGCAACCGATGCTCATTCAATCCGGTGTGCCAAACCTCCATGCGGCAACCAGTCACCTTTCCCGTGGACGTATGCACCCACGAGACGTCGCTAAACCTGACAAGCCCTGTCTGTCCCATATCCTTCCCCTGATTTCAGGCTAAGTTGCGCCACCCGTAAAGATTACGCCGGCTGGGCGCCTAGCGGGAGCATCAGGGGCACCTACAGTTCGCTTAGCGTATCGACGGGCGTGATTTAGGGGGAGCCGCCACAGCGACGTGCCCAGGAGCGCCCACTGTTGAGACACCGAGAGCCTCGTGAGGACTAGGCAACGCTGGCTCGGTGGTTGAAGCGGAGGATTCGTTTCGGGTCCACCGCTAGGCATCTAGTTCGCGAATCAGACGAACTAGGGTGTAGAAGCGCCTATCCGGCCTGCCGGGTCTAGATACCTCCCTGACGTCGAACTCCGCAAGCCAGCGACGTCCGAGGGGATTGAATAGGCCGCCCAAGACTTGGTCGCCAATCTCCCTGCTCGCATCTGCTGTTACGCGGCCAGAGATATTTTCGCCAGTATCTTCGATCACGAACTCGAACCGTCGATGCGCAGGAAGTAGTCCGAATAGTAGGCCACTCAACTGAACGGCCTCGCGCTCGATGACCTCCAGGCCTTCAGTTCGCTCGTTGGCGCGCTGGACATCGTCCCGGCCTAAGGAGATCTCGCGGTCGCCTTCAACGATCCTGAGCGTCGCTTGCGCACCGGAAAGCGACTTGAAGAATCCGCGAGCGGAGGTAAGAAGTCGCGCATCTATATCCGCTACGGCCTCTAGGAAGACGTCTTCAGCCGGATCGGCGACCTGCGCAACAAAATCGACGACGTCGCCGACCACCTCACTGAGCTGGGTCCGTAAAGCCTCGACCTGATCGCCAACCTCTTCGAGTACGAAGCCGAAAGAGCCGCGAGTAACCGCAGTAACCATGAGCTTTGACTCTGGTCTGACCCCAACGGGCCCTCGCGCACCAAGTGCTCCAAGCTCCCGCCTCGCGAAAGTCTTAGAGACGAGATCTTGAAACCGCTCTAGAGCGTCACCGGCGAAGTCGGCTTCTATGCCTCTTGAGCCCGCGACTTTTGGGCCGCCGAAGAACAAAGCTGCAGAGGCGCTCTTCTCTTCGAACTGCCCAAGCACCCTGAGTTCATCGTCGAGTCTTTGCAACCGTCGTTGGAACTGCCTCGCGCCAAGCAGATCGCCAACTTCGTTGGCTTGGGCGAGCAGTGCACTCACGGTGACCCGTTCAGCGGAGACTTCCTCGCGTCGCAACTTAGTGGGCATCTGCTTCCCCTTCCAGCGAGGCAACTGCGGCAGCATCGTCAGTGTCCAACTCAATCTGCACGATGCCCTTCCAGAGGGCGGTCTCTCTTTGGTGGGAGAACAGTCCAAACCAATACACGGACTGCCGCACCACGACCGGTGGTGGAAGGGTCAGATCCACGAAGAAACAGTGCACTCCAAGGCCTTCGCCGTCGAGGGCAGGGAAGTTCTGGTTGATGAACTCTTCCCACACTGCTCCGTCCTCACATGCCGCGGGACGAAAGAAGAAGGTCACCAGGTCGATGTCGCCAGGCGGTCTCCCCCGTTGCATCTCGACATCCTCTACAAAACTGCCGTCGATCCACTGGTATCCGTGAAACCCAAGCTCGCGCAGCGTTTGCCGGTACTGAAATAGATCTCGGAGGAGGGATTTTCGCTCCTCGCTTGTCGCAAAGGCTGCGACCAGTTCCTCAGGGGTGATCTGATACGGGGAGCGACCACCTACCTGATTTTGGACCGCTCCTAGATCCGGATGGTACGGCGGTAGAACGCCGGACAAAGTGAACGCTGGCAGCACTGTCCCTGCTCTCCCATTGGATTCCCTTCCAGTGAGACTGTATCAAGTTAAACACAGTTGGCGTGAGTACCCCTGACGGCCCTCATGGGCAGAGAGCTTGGGTGCTTTGTTTGCTTGCCCAGTCTGCTACAGGCGGCCTCCCATCATCTGCTACGCTAGAACTGTCAGCGGGCGACGGCTGCTCCTGGAAACAATGGCTTATGGGATGCGTCTGAGTGAGGTGCTACTCCACCCATAGCCACCATGCGTGTACCAGAAGGCTCCGCAGCGATGCGGGGCTTTTTTGTTTTCAATGGCTTCCGGCATGGGTGAGTCTCGTCGCGGATGATCCTTATCCGAACACCGCTTTGTCGGCCTTCCTAAGTTGGCTTATCCATGCGCAATTCCAAGTTTCAGTGACGTGGCAATAGAGCGCGCCCACCCCTTGAAGGCTACGTACCCAAGCTTGAATCGCTCCGCAGGGTCGATTCCCGTTTTTTAGGCTTAGGCCTCGTTATCTTCACGACGATTCCCTGAACACTTTGTGCAGGAACGCAAGCCCACCAACGTGAATCAGTTGAGTTGTTCCGGCTGTCCCCAAGCACGTAATAGCAGCCCTGGGGAACCACCGCGGATACATGGGGATTCGGGATCGGTGGGGGAGCCGAGTAATTTGGCATACGTGCGATCAAGTGATCTTTCCCGGGCAAATGCTCTTTGAAGATCACTGCCCCCATTTCGAGCAGCAGGCGCTCCTGCTCACTCTTGGGGTCTCCGTCGAACGGTCCGACCATGTCTTCCGTCACCCGCCTCTCGCCAATCATCAATTGGTCGTCGTGCAGTTCGACACGGTCGCCTGGCATGCCTACAACACGCATCACAAAGTGGTGGGGGACGACGGGTTGTCTAGGGTTAACACATGTTTGATCGCCGCTACGCCCTAGGCGCCCGTCGGACTCACAGAGGTAGCCCGGGAAGTTAAATACGATGATGTCGCCACGGTGCGGGGTGAGTTTCGACGTGTCAATGTCCAGCGTGTCACCTGGGTGGATAGTGGGTAGCATCGCTCCCGAGGGGGATGATGGCAGTTGAATGATCGAGGACATCTGCTCTGATTGCGCAGTTGAGCTGCCTGCTGCCGCCATGAGAGTTATAGCTACGGCTGCGGCAAACCCATGCCTAGACGAAATCGACAGCCGACATAGCGCCACAAAGGCAGCTAAAGCTGGCCACTCCGTACGCTTGAAAAGTGCCATTAAAACTCTCCGAAGACACGTGCCGGGCAGTCTTGGCCAGCGATTTGGGTTCGAGGTAAGAATCTGAAACGTGACTTATAGTCCGTGGTCTCATAGTCGACTGCAAGTGACTGTGGCGGTGTGGATATCACGCCCTACGTAGGACCGGCGCTCAGGCAGCTGCGAGAGCGTGCTGAGATCAGTCAAGAGGAACTAGCCTTCCGTGCGGGGCTGGACCGTACCTACGTTAGCGGGATTGAGAGGGGGCGGCGCAATCCCTCTCTGAAGTCCCTGCAGCGCGTTGCCGAACAATTGGGTAAATCACTGGACGAGGTATTCATCTTGGCTCGCAAGCTGGCCGAGAAGGGTTGTTAGCCTGACTCAGACACTAGACTCAAGGGGCGTGGTGGGCTGCAGTAGTCGGGTATACCTCCGCGCTGAGCGTTGAAGGTAACTCTGGTAGTGGCGTTAATGGTTCTTCTGTTGAGAGCCGCGTGAAAATTGGGGTTGCCAGGAGTTATTCGAGTCCACCCATAGCCACCATGCGTCCATCCGTTTGATGTGACGCGCTTCAGGCCCTTGTTTGCAGGGCCTCTCCCCGAAGCAATTCGATTCCAGGTGCCACTCCGTGGCGGCTTGCGCGTGTGGCGGTCATCGCCATGGCGTCCCTGCGCGATGGCTGTGCGCGGTGTCGTTGCGCGGGTGGCGGTAGAATGTGTGCATGCATATTTTCAAAGTATTCAATATCGAAGCGGCTCACCGCCTGCCCCATGTCCCGCCGGGGCACAAATGCGCGCGCCTGCACGGGCATTCGTTCCGTGTGGAAATCCACGTGGCCGGCGAGCCGGATGCGCAGTTGGGCTGGGTGATGGACTTTGCCGACGTCAAGGCTGCTTTCGCACCGTTGTATGACCAGCTCGATCATCACTACCTCAACGACATTGAGGGGCTGGAGAACCCGACCAGCGAAATGCTGGCGCGCTGGATCTTCCGCCGCCTGCAGCCCGCGTTGCCGGGCCTGGATAAGGTGGTGGTGCATGAGACCTGCACGTCGGGCGCTAGCTGCAGCCGTGACAGCTTTTGATGCGTCGCAAAATTTCTTGGTTTTGACTTAATTCTGCGTTTTTATTGAATTATTCGTGACAATGCGTCGTTTCGGGTAAAAATATATTGCACTGCACAATTTGATTTGGTAGAGTGGCTGCCACTACCCCCACTCCCTTCGAGGGACCAAGTCATGACGCAGCAACTGAATACTCAGGTTTTTGCTTACGCCAAGCAGCTTGCCGATAGCGCGTTCAAGGCGCAGTCGCTGGCACTCAAGGGTTTGGAAAAGGTCGCCGAGCTGCAGATCAAGGCTTTGGAGAAGCAGTCCGAAGCGGCCGCCGAGTTCATCAGCGGCGCGCTGGAAACGCGTGACATCGATGGCCTGCGCACCTTGTGGGAAAAGGCCACCGCTGCCGGTCGCGAGAATGCCGAGCATGTGGTCGCCGTGACCCAGGAAATCATCGCCGTGACCCAGAAGACCGCCGAGTCGCTGAACGCGCTCGTGCAGGAACAGCAGCAGGCTGCCAATGACGCGGTAACCGCGCCGGTCGCTGCTGCCAAGAAGGCTGCGACGGTCAAGTAAGCAGTGCTTTAGCGGCGCAGCGCTTCTTCCCCCCAGTTGCGTCAAGGGGCCGGACGGATGTCCGGCCCCTTTTTCTTGCGCCAATACGGCCCGGGATTCGTGAACGGATCGTCGGCTTGACAAGATGTCGCAGCGGACGTGGCTTGTCGCTGTAAATGCCTCGCTGATATACTTTTTCAGATTGGACCGTGGCCCGTAGCTGGTTCGGTGCCGCCTTGAGCGAAGCCGCGCGGGAACATCACGTGATCAACAGTCTTGCTTCCGGTCGTCGTTTGGCGTTGCGCATGATTTTGCTGCAACTCGCCGTGGCGGTGATCGTTGGCCTCGCCTTCCTGACGCAGGGTCCCCGTGATGCATGGGCGGCCGCTGCGGGTGCCACTTCGGTGGCGCTGGGTACCGCGCTACTGGCGTGGCGTACCTTTGCCGGGATGGACGGTGGCGGCATGACCATGTGGCGCGTGTTGTCAGGCGTGGTCTTGAAGTGGATCGTGATCTTCGGAGGGTTGGTCACGATCTTGGGTCATTGGAAACTGCCGCCTCTAGCCGCCATCACGGGGCTGGTGGCTGCGTACGCAATAAATCTGCTGGCGTTCAGATTTAAGGGTTAAGAACATGGCGAGCGAGCCGCAGGGCGGACTAACCGAATACATCCAGCATCACCTTCACCACAATACGGTGAGCTTGGGTGATGGCGCGTTCATGAAGATCCATCTCGATTCGATCGTGGTGGCCTTCGTGCTGGGCGCGCTGTTCTGCCTGTGGTTCTGGCTCAAGGCTCGCAAGGCCACCTCGGGCGTACCGTCCAAGGGCCAGGCTCTGGTCGAGCTGATCGTCGAGTTCGTCGACACGCAGGTAAAGGACACCTTCCACGGCGACCGTCGCACGGTAACCCCGCTGGCGCTGTCCATCTTCATGTGGGTGGCCTTCCTTAATGCGATGGACCTGTTGCCGCTGGATGCCCCGAGCTTCGGTGTGAAGTCCGTGGCGGGTACCGAGGCGATGCACCACACCTTCTTCCGCTGGGTGCCGACCGCCGATATCAACACCACCGTGGGCCTGGCCCTGGCTGTGTTTTTTATCGTGATTGCGCACGGCATGAAGGCCAAGGGTGCGCTGGGCTTCGGCAAGGAATTGATGACGGCTCCGTTCCATGCGGAGAACCCGATCGTCGTCGCCATCCTGGTGCCGTTCAACTTCCTGCTCAACGTCGTCGAATACCTGTCTAAGCCGGTGTCGCTGGCCATGCGACTGTTCGGCAACATGTACGGCGGTGAGCTCGTTTTCATGCTGATTGCGGGCCTGTTCGCAGGCTGGATCAGCTTCCTGCCGGGTGTGATCTTCAACACCGCATGGGCGATCTTCCACATCCTGATCATCCTGCTGCAGGCCTTTATTTTCATGATGCTGACGATCGTGTACATCGCCACGGCACGTGAGCATCACTAAGTTTCGACTCGCTCCAATTTTCGCTTCACCTTTCTTGTTCTAACCAACCCGTTATCGATTCACAGGAGAACACCATGGAACTCATCGCACACGTGCAGGGCCTGACCGCCATTGCCATCGGCATCATCATCGGCCTCGGCGCTCTGGGCGCTTGCTTGGGTATCGCCATCATGGGTTCCAAGTTCCTTGAGTCCGCTGCCCGTCAGCCGGAGCTGGTGCCGCTGCTGCAGGGTCGCATGTTCCTGCTCGCCGGCCTGATCGACGCTGCGTTCATTATCGGTCTGGCCGTGGCGCTGCTGTTCGCCTTCTCGAACCCCCTGATCAGCGCCCTGCACTAAGCATTCGACGGGCCGCAAGGCCAATCGGAGCGGGTTAAGTGGTGCCGCGGTGAAAAACCGCGGCATCACGTCAGCTTCAACGCCTTCGGGAGTTAATTGGAAAGCTCATGGATATCAATCTGACTTTCCTGGGCCAGATGGTTTCGTTCGCCATCCTGGTCTGGTTCACCACCAAGTTCATCTGGCCGCAGCTCAATCACGCGATTGAGGAGCGCCAGAAGAAGGTTGCCGATGGCCTGGCGGCCGCCGAAAAGGCGCGCGCCGAGCTCAAGGACGCCGACGCCAAGGTCGCGCTGGAGATCAAGCAGGCCCGTCAACAGGCCAACGAGATCATCGAGCGTGCCCAGAGCCAAGCCAACCAGATCGTGGACAAGGCTCGCGCCGAAGCTACGACCGAGGCCAGCCGCCTGAAGGCTGCCGCCGCCGACGAGATCGTCAGCATGCAGCAGCGCGCGCGCGAAGAGCTGCGTGGTTGGGTGGGTCGTCTGGCTATTCAGGGCGCGGAAAAGATCGTCCAGCGCGAAGTCGACGCCTCGGCCCACAAGGCCATGCTCGACCAGCTCGTGGCTGAGATCTAAACCATGGCCCAGGCAATCACCCTCGCCCGCCCGTATGCGCGCGCTGCCTTCGAACTGGCTCACGAAGCCGGCTCGATGGGTGTGTGGTCGCATGCGTTGGCGTTCGCCGCCGAAGTGGCGAAGGACTCGCGCGTAGCTGGTCTCACCAGCGATCCGCGCGTGCAGCCCGAGCAGTTGGTGGCGCTGCACCTGCCGCAGGGCATGGCCACCGATGCGCCGTTCGCCAAGTTCCTTGGCGAGTTGGCCGAGCATCGTCGCCTGAACCTGCTGCCGGAAGTGGCCGCGTTGTACGAACAGTACAAGCGCGATTCCGAGTCGCAGCTGCTGGTCAAGGTGACCAGCGCGTTTGCACTGGATGCCACGCAGGCCGAGCAGCTCAAGGCGTCGCTCAAGCGTCGCTTCAAGCGCGAGATCGAGCTGGAGACCAGCGTCGATGCATCGCTGCTTGGCGGCGTGGTGATCGACACCGGCAGCGAAGTGATCGACGGCTCTGCCCGTGGGCGTCTGGCGCGCATGACCCGCGCGCTGACGGCATAAGTATTTAGCGGCTTACATTTCAGGATATCGACCCATGTCCAGCTCCACCTTGAACCCGTCCGAGATCAGCGAACTGATCAAGACTCGCATCGAGCAGTTCAAGCTCGGCGCGGAAGCACGCAACGAAGGCACGATCATCAGCGTGTCCGACGGCATCGTGCGCATCCACGGCCTGGCCGACGTGATGCAGGGCGAAATGATCGAACTGCCGGGCAACGCTTATGCGCTGGCGCTGAACCTCGAGCGTGACTCGGTGGGCGCCGTGGTGCTGGGCGAATACCAGCACCTGCGCGAAGGCGATGTCGCCAAGACCACCGGTCGCATCCTCGAAGTGCCGACCGGCCCGGAGCTGCTGGGCCGCGTGGTCGATTCGCTGGGCAACCCGATCGACGGCAAGGGTCCGCTCAACGCCAAGACCAGCTCGCCGATCGAAAAGGTCGCGCCGGGCGTGATCTGGCGCCAGTCGGTCGATGAGCCCGTGCAGACCGGCTACAAGTCGGTCGACTCGATGATCCCGATCGGCCGCGGCCAGCGCGAGCTGATCATCGGCGACCGCCAGACCGGCAAGACCGCGCTGGCCATCGACGCGATCATCAACCAGAAAGACTCCGGCATTAAGTGCGTCTACGTGGCCATCGGCCAGAAGCGTTCGTCGATCGCCAACGTGGTGCGCAAGCTCGAAGAGAACGGCGCGCTCGCCAACACCATCGTCGTCGTGGCCTCGGCCTCTGAATCGGCCGCGCTGCAGTACATCGCGCCGTACTCCGGCTGCGCCATGGGCGAGTACTTCCGCGATCGCGGCCAGGACGCGCTGATCGTTTATGACGATCTGTCCAAGCAGGCCGTGGCTTACCGCCAGATCTCGCTGCTGCTCAAGCGTCCGCCGGGCCGCGAAGCCTACCCGGGCGACGTGTTCTATCTCCACTCGCGCCTGCTCGAGCGCGCGGCTCGCGTGTCGGCCGAGTACGTGGAGAAGTTCACCAACGGCGAAGTGACCGGCAAGACCGGTTCGCTCACCGCGCTGCCCATCATTGAAACGCAGGCCGGCGACGTGTCCGCGTTCGTGCCGACCAACGTGATCTCGATCACCGACGGCCAGATCTTCCTGGAAACGGACCTGTTCAACGCCGGCATCCGTCCGGCCGTGAACGCCGGTATCTCGGTGTCGCGCGTGGGCGGTGCCGCCCAGACCAAGATCGTCAAGAAGCTGTCCGGCGGCGTGAAGCTGGCCCTGGCGCAGTTCCGCGAGCTGGCGGCGTTCGCGCAGTTCGCCTCGGACCTGGACCCGGCCACCCGCGCCCAGCTGGACCGCGGCCAGCGCGTGACCGAGCTGATGAAGCAGTCGCAGTACGCGCCGCTGTCCATCGCCGAGCTCGCCCTGTCCGTGTACGCCGCCGAAAAGGGCTACCTCGATGACCTGCCGGTCAACAAGGTGCTGCCGTTCGAGAAGGGCCTGCACGCCTTCATGCACCAGAACCACGGCGAGCTGATGAAGAAGATCGTCGCCACCGGTGACTGGAACAACGACATCGAAGCCACCTTCAAGTCCTCGCTCGACGAGTACAAGAAGACCGGCAGCTGGTAAGCAGTAAACAGGGTGTACGGCCGTCCATACGGCCGTACCGCACTCCGGCCAGCGGGCCGGGATGGCACTAACCCATAAGGTTGAGGCAAACGTGGCAAGCGGACGCGAAATCAAAACCAAGATCAAGAGCACGCAGAACATGCGCAAGGTCACGCGCGCGCTCGAGATGGTCTCGGCCTCGAAGATCCGCAAGGCGCAGGATCTGATGAAGGCCTCGCGTCCCTATGCGCGTTCCATGCGCAAGGTGATCGCGCATGTGGCCCAGGCCAGCACCGACTTCAGCCATCCGTTCCTGCACTCGCGCGAGAAGGTGCAGCGCGTCGGCTTCCTGGTGGTCAGCACCGACCGCGGCCTGTGCGGTGGCCTGAACTCGAACCTGTTCCGTCGCCTGTTGCCGATCATCCGCGAGTGGCAGGACAAGGGCGTGGAGGTCGACGTGGTGGCTGTGGGCCAGAAGGCCGTGTCGTTCTTCCGTCGCCTGAAGGGTGTGAACCTGATCGGCAGCGCCACCCACCTGGGTGAAAAGCCCAAGCTGGAAGACCTGGTCGGCGTCATCAAGGTGGCGCTGGACGCCTATACGGAAGGCAAGCTGGACCGCGTGTTCCTCGCGTACAACGATTTCGTCAACACCATGACGCAGAAGCCGGCCATTCACGCGCTGCTGCCGCTGCCGGTGGTGGCCGAGGAAATGGTCCACGGCGAAGGCAAGCCCAACTCGCCGGATTTCCCGGTGGCCGGCCTCACGCTGGAACAGAAGCACGACTGGGACTACATCTACGAACCCGATGCCGCCACGGTGCTCGAGCACGTGCTGCAGCGTTACATCGAGTCGGTGGTGTACCAGGGCGTGCTGGAAAACCTCGCCAGCGAGCATGCCGCGCGCATGGTCGCCATGAAGGCGGCGTCGGACAACGCGAACAAGGTGATCGGTGAACTGACGTTGATCTACAACAAGGCCCGTCAGGCCGCCATTACCCAGGAAATCTCGGAAATCGTGGGCGGCGCGGCGGCGGTCTAAACCTCGCGGCCACCCAACCTAATTTTTTGGCGACGTTCATCGGCGCCTCGACAGACACTAAAAGATCCATCCGGAGCACATCCATGAGTCAGGGCAAAGTTGTACAGATCATCGGCGCGGTCATCGACGTGGAATTCGCGCGCGATCAGGTGCCGCAGGTTTACGACGCGCTGAAGATCGACGGCACCGCCATCACGCTGGAAGTCCAGCAGGTGCTGGGCGACGGCATCGTCCGTACGATCGCCCTCGGTTCCACCGACGGCCTCAAGCGCGGCCTGGTGGCCCGCAATACCGGCGAAGGCATCAAGGTGCCGGTCGGCAAGGCCACCCTGGGTCGCATCATGGACGTGCTGGGCAGCCCCATCGACGAAGCCGGCCCGATCGCCGCCGACGACAGCTGGGTCATCCATCGCGAAGCCCCGAGCTACGCCGACCAGGCCAGCTCGAACGATTTGCTTGAAACCGGCATCAAGGTCATCGACCTGATCTGCCCGTTCGCCAAGGGCGGCAAGGTCGGCCTGTTCGGCGGCGCCGGCGTGGGCAAGACCGTGAACATGATGGAGCTGATCAACAACATCGCCAAGGCGCACTCGGGTCTGTCCGTGTTCGCCGGCGTGGGTGAGCGTACCCGTGAGGGCAACGACTTCTACCACGAGATGAAGGACTCCAACGTGCTCGACAAGGTGGCCATGGTGTACGGCCAGATGAACGAGCCGCCGGGCAACCGCCTGCGCGTCGCGCTGACCGGCCTGACCATGGCCGAGTACTTCCGCGACGAGAAGGACGAGCACGGCAAGGGCAAGGACGTGCTGCTGTTCGTGGACAACATCTACCGCTACACGCTGGCCGGTACCGAAGTATCCGCGCTGCTGGGCCGCATGCCGTCCGCCGTGGGTTACCAGCCGACGCTGGCCGAGGAAATGGGCGTGCTGCAGGAGCGCATCACCTCCACCAAGACCGGTTCGATCACCTCCATCCAGGCCGTGTACGTGCCCGCCGATGACTTGACCGACCCGTCGCCGGCCACCACCTTCGCGCACTTGGATTCCACCGTCACGCTGTCGCGTAACATTGCCTCGCTGGGTATCTACCCGGCCGTGGATCCGCTGGACTCCACCAGCCGCCAGCTCGATCCGGGCATCGTGGGCGCCGAGCACTACGACGTGGCCCGCCGCGTGCAGGGCACGCTGCAGCGCTACAAGGAGCTCAAGGACATCATCGCGATCCTGGGCATGGACGAGTTGTCCGAAGACGACAAGCTGGCCGTGTCGCGCGCCCGCAAGATCGAGCGCTTCTTCTCACAGCCGTTCCACGTGGCCGAAGTGTTCACCGGCTCGCCGGGCAAGTACGTGCCGCTGAAGGAAACCATCCGCGGCTTCAAGATGATCGTGGACGGCGACGTGGACCACCTGCCGGAGCAGGCGTTCTACATGGTCGGTGGCATCGACGAGGCCATCAAGAAGGCCGAGGAAATGGGCGCCAAGAAGGCGGCCTGATCGGCGTGAAGTACCACGGTGAAGCGCAACGCAAGGCGCGCTTCGCTGGTCTCAGCCAGCCTCGTCTGCTTTTTACCGTACGCATCGGAATACCGTCATGAGTCATACCCTCCGTGTCGACATCGTCAGCGCCGAAGCCGAGATCTTCTCGGGTGATGCGCAGCTGGTGGTCGCCACCGGCGAAATGGGCGAACTGGGCATTGCGCCCCGCCACGCGCCGCTGATCACCCGTCTGAAGCCGGGCCACGTGGATGTGGTGCTGAGCAACGGCGAACGTCAGCAGTTCTGGGTGTCTGGCGGCATCCTGGAAGTGCAGCCGCAGGTGGTCACCGTGCTGGCCGACACGGCCGCCCGCGCTTCCGACCTGGATGAGCAGGCCGCCCAGCGCGCCAAGCAGGAAGCCGAAGACGCCCTGGCCAATCGCACCGACGCGGTGGAAATCGCCGAGGCGCAGGCCAAGCTTGCCGAAGCCATTACCCAGTTGCAGGCGCTGGAGCGCATGCGCAAGACGCTCAAGCACTGACGTCTCGCGCTGCCCCCTGCTTCGCGCAGGATTGCCTGACAAACGCCGGCCTCATGCCGGCGTTTTGTTTATGCTGGCTCACGACCCCCGGGAAGGAGGTGGCATGGACGACAAACGCGTCGGTGGCTCGCCATGGTGCCGTGGCGGTTGGCTTGCCAGCACCGTGCTGTTGGCGGCCTGCGCCAGTGCGCCGTCTAACACCGCATCCCCGCGCCCGGCGACCGAGGTTGATGCCGCGCATCGCGCGGCGGATCGAGGCGAGGTGGCCCACTACGAACTCGCTCTCGGACAGGTTTCCACGGGCGCCGTACCGCGCGAGCATCCGGCACCGGTCTATCCGGTCGCTCTGCGCGAAGCCCGCCTGCCGCCGCAGGAAATCAGCGCCCGATTGATCGTTGACGCCCAGGGGCGGGTCAGCGAGGTGTGCATCGACGGTGCGAATCCGGCCGATCCGCTGCGCAGCCCGTTCGATGCCGCCATTCGCGCTGCGGCGCTGCAATGGACCTTTGAGCCGCTGATGGTGAGCCAATGGGCGGCCGACGCCAACGGCAACACCCATGAGGTCGGCCGCCAGGCGCAGCCTTTCCGTTTCGACGTGGTGTTCCGCTTCGCCTGGAAGGACGGTAAGCCGGTGACGGGCGCCGACGCGGCCATCCTCCCCCAGACGCCCGCCCTAGGCCACTCGGGGGGCTGAAGCCCGCCCGGGCGTGGCTGGTATGCTCCGCCGCTGATTCGCTATAGGCATCTCCATGAACAACGCCGCCCCGCTGCACGTGATCGTCCTCGCCGCTGGTGAGGGCAAGCGCATGAAGTCGAAGAAGGCCAAGGTGCTGATGCCATTGGCCGGGCGCCCCTTGCTTGCACACGTGCTGGAGGCGGCGCGCGCTCTGAAGCCACAGGCGATCCATGTGGTGTACGGCCATTGCGGCGACCAGGTGCATGCGGCCTTCGAGCACGAGGCAGACCTGCGTTGGGTGCTGCAATCCCAGCGTTTGGGCACCGGTCACGCGGTGCGCGAGGCGCTGCTGGATGTACCGGACGAGGCAGTCGTACTGGTGCTCTACGGCGATGTGCCGCTCACGCGTGCGCAAACCTTGCAGCGTCTGGTGGCGGCCGAGGGTACGGTGGCCTTGCTCGCCACGCGTGTCGCCCAGCCGTTCGGCTACGGCCGTGTGTTGCGCGACGGCAATGGCCTTGTGCGCGCCGTGGTGGAGGAGAAGGACGCGGACGACGCCCAGCGCGCGGTCAATCTGATCAATACCGGCATTGTCGCGGCCGATGCGCAGGCCTTGAAGCGATGGACGTCCAAACTCGATCGCAACAACGTGCAAGGTGAGTACTACCTCACCGATATCTTCGCGATGGCCGCCGAGGAGAATCGCGCGGCTGCCTGTGTGGAATGCGCGGATGAATACGAGGCGGCCGGTGCCAACAATCCTTGGCAGCTCGCCGAGCTGGAGCAGCAATATCGCCTGCGTGCCGCCCGAGCGCTCGCCTTGGAAGGTGTGCGTATGGCCGATCCGGCGCGCATCGATGTGCGCGGCACCGTAAAGGCCGGCATGGATGTGGAGATCGATATCGATGTGATCTTCGAAGGCCAGGTGACGCTGGGCGATGACGTAAGCATTGGCCCTTTCGTGCGGCTCAAGGATGTGAGTCTGGCCGCCGGCACCGTGGTGCAGGCGCACTGCGACCTGGATGGCGTGGTGACGCATGGCCCCTGCACCATCGGTCCGTTCGCGCGTCTTCGCCCCGGCACGGAACTGGCGGCGGGTGTACACGTAGGCAATTTCGTGGAAACCAAGAAGGCGCGCCTGGGCGAGGGCAGCAAAGCCAACCACCTGAGCTATCTCGGCGATGCGGTGATCGGCAGCGGCGTGAACATCGGCGCAGGCACCATCACCTGCAACTACGACGGCGTGAACAAGCACCTCACGACCATCGGCGATGGTGCGTTCATCGGCTCCAATAGCGCCCTGGTGGCTCCGCTGACCATCGGCGCCCAGGCCACCATCGGCGCCGGTTCGGTCATCGGCAAGGATGCGCCGCCCGGTGAACTGACGCTGGCACGTGCGCGCCAACTGACGCTGGGCGGTTGGAAGCGCCCGACCAAAAAGGCCTAGGTTTCCCGCGCCAACGGGACACGCCTGATGCAGGCTTAGGCCTGACGGCCTATACCGCTTCCGCACGCTGGGCGCGCGTGTAAGCTGCGCCCAGCGGTCGCTTGGGAGCGTGCCATGCGTGTGCTCGATTGTCCTTGGTTGCGGTGGCTCGGCGCGGGTCTGCTGGCTGTATGCGTGCCGTTGCTGCATGCCGAAACCGGTGTGCGTGAATTGCCTTCGACACCTGAGCTTACGTCGGCGCTTGGCAAGGATTACGCCCTGCGCACCGCCCAGGTCGGCGCGCACACGGTGACACTGATCGACGTGAACTCCGGTCTCGGTGATTGGCTGCGACCTGATTCGGCCAAGCTTCCAACGCTGCCGCTCGATGCGCCCGCTGCCCTGCACGATCGCGTGCAATGGTTCTACGGCAATACCGTGGGCTGGATGCCCGTGCCCGCCGGCTGGCACGTACAGCGCGCCGCGATCGGGGTGGACGGTGGCGCGGTGTATACCTTCGCCGCAGCTGCGGGAGCGAGCTCCGGCTGGCTCTCCTACACCGTCGTTCCTGCCTGCCTGGGCTGCATGCTCGAGGTGGCGAATGGTTTGTTGCCGGGCGCCGGTGAGCATCTGGCAGATGTAAGCGGCGGGGCGGCCGCCAATCTTGGACAAACCAATCCGGTGATGAGCTGGCAGTCGCGTCCGGATGACTGCACCGCGTTGTTCCGCTATCGCGCGGCCGGGCTCACCGTGCAGGCCGCGGTGCTGAGCAGTATCCCCGTGAATGCGCTGGATAGCCCAAAGGGGGATCTTGCGGTGGCTGCGGTCTACGCGGCGCTACCGGGCGGCAAGCCCGATCTGTCTGCGTTCGTGATCGATAGTTTTCGGCAGGCCTTTCCTGCCTGCCATTCACCGCAGGGGTGGCCGGGCTGAGCTTCAGGCGTAACGCCAGCCGTCGATCTCCACCAGGAGTTCACTGCGGCAGATATCCCCATGCAGCATCAGCACCGGCACGCCAGGCAGGCGTTGCTGCAAAAAAGCGTGCACGGTCGCCGCATCGCCGGGGTGGCGCACATAGGCCTTGAGGGGTGATTGGGTGTCAAAGCCAGCGGCCATGCCCGCACTGGTCAGCAGGGCTTCGAGGTTGGTGAGGGTTTCGTCCAGTTGGGCGGGCAGGTCGTTCTGATGCGCGGAGGCGTGGCCGACCACGGCCGCCGTGCCGGAAATGGCCAGCGCATCGCCGCCGGGCAGCGCCATCGCGCGGGCGAAGCTGGGTGGCGTGCGACCGTACTGGCGCGGGTAACGCCATGCGCTGACCTGGCGCGGGTTCTCCACGCGCTGACCGGCCTTGTCACAGGCCAGTAGATAGACCTGCAGATGCGCGTGGCCAGCGTGATGACCAATGGCCGTAGCGGCCGGAAAGCCATCGGCGAAGACATCACCCATGCCGGCTGCGCGCCCTTCGCAGAACGCCTTGTAGCGCTCCGCATCGCCCTCGCCCTGATTGATCGCGCCCAGGTAGTTCCAGATGCGCTGTACATGGCGTTCCGGGCGCGCGTGCAGAAACGCACCCAGCGCACGGTAAGCCGCGGCGGCGGTATCGCGGGGGCCGCCGTGCATGGCCTCATCCAGTTCGATGGCGGCGAACAACCAGCCGGCGCCAGCGGACCACCGTAGTTCACCGTCGCGACCGTGGCTCACGGGCCCCTCGACCTGCCACACCTCGACCGGCGCCGGGGCGTGGAAACTCTCCAGGGCGATGGTCAGCCAGCGTGAATCGGCGCTGGCCGGTGCGCCCGAGCCAAAGCCCAGGGCCGCCAGCGTGCCCGGTTCGGCCAGCAAGGTCACCGGATCGCCTGCCCGATAGGTCACCAGGGGTGCCCGGCGCCCCGCAAGCCTTACGTTTTCACAACCCTGAACCATGGAATCAAGCCGGGGGTAGGAGGGGGTCATGTTACACTCGCCGGCCGCTGCCTCTGGGGGAGAGGCGCATGCAATCGTCCGGAATCAGGCATGGCTGAGCAGACCGCCGCACAACACGAACTGGCTTTGTTGATCGTGGAGAGCCTCAACCTGGACTCGGTCACGGCGGACCAGATCGACCCCGATGCGCCCCTTTTCGGCGGAGATCTGGGCCTGGACTCCATTGATGCACTGGAGATCGCGCTGGCCGTGTCCAAGCGCTATGGCTTCCAGCTGCGCTCGGACAACCCGGAAAACCGTCAGATCTTCACCAGCCTGAGCACCCTGTCGGCGCACGTCGAACAGCATCGTGCCGTTTAACTTGCATCGGGCATGATGTGTCTCGCGTGCGGCCTTCACCGGCCGCCGTCATTCGACGTTCCGCGAACAGGTTGAGCCCCGCATGTTGTCCTCCGACGCCTCTTCACCGATAGCCACATCGCCACGCGGGCTAACGCTTTCCGCGTCATCTGCCGGTGCACCGTGGTGTGGCCGGGAGCCGGGTGCGTCATGAGTACGTCGACGTTCGAGCACACGTTCTGCGTGAGTGCGGGGCATCCCAGCTTGCCGGGACATTTCCCGGGCGCGCCGCTGGTACCGGGCGTGGTGCTGCTCGACCACGTGGCGCAGGCGCTGCGCGTCTGGCGGGGGGAACGGTTGGCCCGCATCGTCGAGGCGAAGTTCGTAGCGCCTTTGCTGCCGGATCAAGCGGCCCGGATCGTACTGAGCGACGTGCAGGGACGCGTGCGTTTCGAGGTCCACCGCGATGACCAGCTGCTGGCGCGCGGCAGCGTGGTGGGGGCGGCATGAGCGAGCATTGGCAGCGTCGTCCGGAAGGCGGCGGTCGCCGCGCGCTGTGGTTGATCCGCAGCATTGCGCTGCATGGCGGTCGTCCGCTGAGTCGGCTGTTGCTGTATCCGATCACGCTCTACTTCTACGTGCGGCGCGGCCCCGAACGTATCGCCTCGCGTCGCTTTCTTGAGCGCGTGCTGGGCCGGCCGGTATCCGCCTGGCAGGTGATGAAACACCTTCATTGCTTCGCCGCCACCCTGCTCGATCGCATCTACCTGCTGGCGCATGGCGAGCGTGGCTTCGACATACAGGTCGAGGGTCTGGATGCGCTGGAAACCTGCATCGCGCAGGGGCGTGGCTTGTTGCTGATCGGCTCGCATCAAGGCAGCTTCGAGGCGCTGCGTGTGCTCAGCACGCGACGTCCCGATCTTCCGCTGCGCGTGGTGTTGGACAAGCAAAAGACGCCGGCCATGACCGAGTTGCTCGAAGCACTGGCGCCCGATATCGGTGCCAGCGTGATCGATGCTTCGCAAGGTGGCGCGTCCATCACGCTGGCGATGTCCGAGGCCTGCGCCCAGGGCGCCATGGTCGCCTTGCTCGCCGACCGCGGTCGCGAGCACGAAGTGCTGCGACGCACGCCCTTCCTGGGCGAGCCGGCGCCATTTCCCGTGGGTCCCTGGCTGCTCGCCCACTCGCTGCGTGTGCCGGTGATGTTGTGCTTTGGCCTGTACGAAGGCGGCAATCACTATCGCCTGATCTTCGAGCCCTTCGCCGATGAAGTGCAGGTGCCGCGCCACGATCGCGCGCGCGCCCTGGATGCATGGCTCGCTCGCTACGCCCATCGCGTGGAACATTTTGTCCACGTCGCTCCCTATAACTGGTTCAACTTCTATGATTTCTGGCAGCAAGACGTGGGTGCTCCTGTGCAGCCTGACGCTGTCGCCGTACGCGAACGCGTCGGCGCCTGAGGACGCCGCCACCGCGCGCGAGCTGGTCAGCGCGCTGGGCCGCCCCGCCCCCGCGCGCACGCCGTTTGCCGAGGCGCGCTTCATGAAGATGCTGGACCAGCCATTGGTGGTTTCGGGCCAGTTGTCGTGGCTCGGCGGTGACAGGCTGGAGCGCCAGCTGCTGCAACCACACCGTGAACTATCGACCATTGCCGATGGCGAAGTGACGCAGCAACGCGAAGGTCGCGAGCCCCGCCGTTTCTCGCTCAAGCGCGCACCGCAATTGCAGGCGCTGCTGGATAGCTTCGTGGCCTTGCTTGGAGGCGATCCGGCGCGGTTGGAGCAGGCGTTCACCATTCAACGTAGCGGCACGGACGCTACCCACTGGACGCTCACCTTGATTCCGCGCGATCCCAAGTTGGTGCGCACGGTCAGTCGCATCGAGATCGATGGCCGTGGCAACGAGCCACGCTGCCTGCGTATGCAGGAAGCCGATGGCGACCTCGCGGTGGACCTGCTGGGCGAACTGGCGGCCAGGATGCCGGCCGCACCTACACGCGAAGGATTGGTGGCGCTTTGTCAGGGCGGTTGAGCATGCGGCGCGGCGGTCGATGGTTCCTGCTGCTGGGTTGGTTGGCGCTGTTGGCCGTTCTCGCCGTGGTGGTGGTACAGCGACTGCGTGTGAGTACCGATCTGCGCAGCTTCATGCCGGCACCCAGCACGGCTGACCAGCGCTTGTTGATGGAGCAAGTGGGCGAAGGTCCGGGCTCGCGCTTGCTGCTGCTGGCCATCGGCGGCGCCCCGGATGACGCGCTGGCCACGTTGAGCCAAGGCTTGGTGCAGTCCCTGCGCCACGATACGCGCTACACCCAGGTGCTCAATGGCAGCTTCGACATGGCCGCATTGGATGATACGTTGCTGCCTTATCGCTACCTGCTCTCGCCCACGCTCGATCAACAGCGGCTGGACGCGCCCTTTCTGCGCGATCAGCTGGAGCAACGACTGGAGGATCTCTCCTCACCCGCGGCCAGTCTGTTGAAGGGCTTGCTGCCGCGTGATCCCACGCTCGAGGTGCTGCAACTGGCCCAGCGCTGGACCCCCGCCACGTCGCCGGAACTGCGCGAGGGCGTGTGGTTTTCCGCGCAAGGTGAGGCCTTGTTGGTGGTGCAGACCCGTGCGGCGGGCTTTGATCCCGGCGCGCAGGCTGATGCGGTCGCCGGTATCCAACGCGCCTTCGACGCGTTGCCGGCGCGCGCGGGGGCAACGCTGGCATTCAGCGGCCCGGGGTATTTCAGCGTGGTCGCCAATGCGCAGACACGCGGACAGGCCGAGTGGATCGGTCGTGTATCCACCGTGGGTTTCATCCTGCTCTTGCTGCTTGCCTACCGTAGCGTGGCGTCGCTATTGCTATCGGCGTTGCCCATCGCCAGCGCCGCGCTGGCGGGCATGCTGGCCCTGATCGTGCTGTATCCGCAGGTGCATGGCATCACCCTGGCGTTTGGCTTTACCTTGCTGGGCGTAGCCCAGGAATATCCCATACGCGTGCTCAGCCACCGCCGCGCTGGCGAAGATGCGGTGCAGAGCGTGCGCGATCTATGGCCGCTGCTGCTTACCGCCATCATGTCGGCATGCATTGCCTACCTCGCGTTCTACGCATCGGGTGTGAACGGCTTGCGCCAGCTCGCCGTATTCACCGTGGTGGGTTTGCTGGTCGCCGGTTTCAGTACGCGCTATCTGCTGCCGTATCTGTTGCCCACGCACGTACGCGACGTGGCACACATGCCTTGGCTGGTCACCGCGCGTCGGTGGGTGGATGCGTTGCCGCGCCCACGTTGGCTGCCGCTATTCGTAGCGCTGGCTACGGTAGTCATGCTGGTGGCGGCGCAGCCGCCGTTCTGGCAGAACGATCTATCGGCGCTGACACCGCTGCCACGTGACCTGCTGCAACGCGACGCGCGCCTGCGTGCCGCCTTGGGCGCGCCGGATGTGCGCTATCTGTTGGTGCTGCAGGCACCCAGCCAACAGGACGTACTGCGCCTCTCCGAAGCGCTGGAGACATCGGCGACTGCGCTGCAGGCCCGCCATGTGGTGGATGCCATCGAATTGCCCTCGCGCTATCTGCCCAGCGACGCCGTGCAGCGGGCGCGTCAGCAGGCATTGCCGGATCGCGCCGCGCTGGAGCGGGCACTGGCCGACGCCGAGCAGGGGTTGCCGTTTCAGCCGGGATTGTTTGCGCCCTTCGTGAACGACGTGGAGCAGGCGCGTGGGTTGCCGCTATTGGAGCCCGCACGCGTTGAGGGCTCGCCGCTGGGGCAACGCCTGGCAGCCATGTTGCAGCAACGCGATGGGCGCTGGTTGGGTCTGGGTACGGTGAGCGGCGTGCATGACGTGGCCGCGTTACAGCAATGGGCCCAAGCCCAGGGCGATGCGGTGCGCGTGCTCGACCTGAAGGCGGCCGCCGAATCGCTGGTGGTGGACTACCGTGCTCGTATTCTGCAGGCTTTGTGGGTGGCTACGGTGCTGCTCGTGTTGACTATTACGCTGTCGTTGCGCAGCCTGCGCCGCGCCTGGCATGTATTGGCGCCCATGACACTGGCGACATTTCTGGTGCTGGCGGTCGAGCGCATCGCGGGCGTCGAGATATCGCTGTTCCATCTAGTAGCCTTGATTCTCGCTGCCGGCCTGGGACTGCATTACGCGTTGTTCTTCGAACGCGATACCGGTGACCTGAACGAGCAGCGACGCACCCTGCATGCCACCCTCGTGTGCGTGCTCTCGGCGCTGCTGGTGTTTGGCATGCTGGCCTGGAGTTCCATTCCGGTGCTGCGCGCCATTGGCTTGACCGTGAGCCTGGGTGTGGCATTCCATTTCTGTCTTTCCATCCTGATGGCTCCGCATGCTCGCCAAGACTGATTGGGCTCACCTGATTCCGCACCAGGGCAGCATGTGTCTGTTGGACGCCGTGCTGGCCTGGGACGAGGCGGATATTCACGCCATCAGCGAAAGTCACGCGCGCGAAGATCAGCCCTTGCGCGGTGAATCAGGGCTGCATGCGGTGCATCTGGCCGAATACGGTGCGCAGGCCATGGCCGTGCATGGCGCCTTGCTGGCACGCCATCGAGGCAGTGAAGCCGTACGCCCGGGGCGTCTGGTGAGCCTGCGCGAGGTGACGCTTGCCGTGGAGTACGTGGAGGCGTCGCTCGGGCGTTTGGACGTCCATGCACACGCACTCTACGCGGACGATGCCGGCGCACAGTATGCGTTTCGCATAGAACAGGGCGGCCGCCTCTTGGTGAGCGGCCGCGCGGCGGTGATCCATCCGACCCGCGGTTAACCGCGGATGCCCGGCTTGCATCGCATGGCGTCGCGGTGTGCGATCAGGTGACGGCGGTGTCGAACACGATCGGGCGTGAGGCGCGGGAGCGTCGATAGCTGGCCACGACATCGCCGTGGCGGACCAACTGGCCCACCGTATAGAACGTGATGCGTGCCACGTCGCGCACCGGGCTGAAGTGACTCAGGCGGAACTCGCCCTGATAGCGCGAGGCGATAGGTACCGATACGACGCCAAGCCCCTTCTCTCGCGTGGCGGCGATAAGGATGGCCGCCTCGAACACAAAGTTTTCGGCCGGCAAATCCACCAGGTCCAGTGCGGCGCGCGGATACCAGCGCTGGCCACTCTGCGTATCGGCTACCGGTTGGGCGCATGCCCAGGAGATGCCCCAATCCGCCACGGCATTGGCGCGCCGCCGATTTTTGGGTTGCTGCTCGCGATCGAGCAAACGCGCACCGATCACGATGTGGTGGGGATAGCGCTGTGCGGCCGCGGCGATGCGCGGAATATCGCTGGCCAGGTGTTGGCCGTCGCCATCCATGGTGAGCACGGCGTCGTAGCCCTGGCGCAGCGCTTCGCGAAAGCCCGTACGCAGGCCTTCGCCTTTGCCGCGCCGCTGCGGGTGGCGCAGCAGGGTTACCGGCAATGCACTCACGATCTCCGGCGTGCGATCGTCTGATCCATCGTCCACCACGATCACCGGAACACCGAGTGCCAGCACGGATTGCACGACACGGCCGATCGCCGCCTCTTCGTTGAGGCAGGGAATCAGCACGCACCAGCGGACATCGGTTGTATTCAAGCAGGCGTCTCCATGACAACTCGCAGAGCCAGGGTTTCGGCCGCGGCGAGGATGTTCTCTCCAGCGCCACGAGCAAGATTTTGCACCAGCGGCCATGCCGATGCGGAAATGGGGTTGTCTTCGTACCACGCCCCGGTGGGCGGCGCCGGGCGCAGCTGGTCGCCAGCATGGGGATGCAGGCTGAGTGACAGGCGATACATGCTATGCGCGCTGGCTTGCGGGGCCATTACCAGGGCACAGCCAAAGCTGACGCGCGTGGCGCTCATGTCGAGCAAGGGGCCAGCGCCGGCGATGTCGCTGCAGACTAACAACACCGGGCGTTGTTCCGCTATGCACAGACTCGCTGCCTCCAGTAAGCCGGCGCCTACACTGGCGCGGCCGGCGCTGATGGCGCTGGAGGCGGCGTGGCAGCCGGTGGCGATGGTCCAGTAACCGGCGGGTGCGTTGTGCACGGAGTTGTGAAAGCGCGTGGGCGACAGCTCGGTGGGCGCCTGTGCCAGCGTGGCGCACATGTAGTCGGAGATCAGCTGATCGCCATAGGCGGAGCTGAAGACGCACGGCAGATCGGCGGCTGCATAGCCGCTCATCTGCACGGCTTGCCCGGCGACTTCGACCGCGAGCAGCACGCTTTCCGGCGCACGTCGGCGTTCGTTGGCAGGCAGCAGGCCAGCGGGCGGTCGCACGGCCGGTGCGGGCGTGTCCTGGCCGTGCAACTGTGCCTTGAGCGCCGCGAAATCCGCCAGCGCCGGTGACCACAGGCCGATGCCATCCAGATACACGGTGAGCATGCTCATGCGGGCGCTCCACCGAAGACCAGGCAGGCGTTGTTGCCACCAAAGCCGAACGAATTGCTCAGCGCCACCTGCACGGGGCGCTGCTCGCTCTCCCAGGCGAACTGCGGGCCGCAGACGGCATCGGGGGTCCGCGCGCCGAGGTTGGCCGGTATCAGGCCGCGCTCGATGGCCTGTAGCGCAAGGGCCGCTTCCAGGATGCCCGCCGCGCCCAACGTGTGGCCGGTAAAGCCCTTGGTAGAGCTGGCGCGGGTGTGGATGGGGAACGTACGTGCAATCAGCGCCGCCTCCACCTCGTCGTTCTTCTGGCTGGCGGTGCCGTGCAGGTTGATGTAGTCGACCTGCTCGGCGCGCAGGCCGGCCCGGGACAGGGCGGCGCGCAGCGCCAGTTCGGCACCGAGCCCATCGGGCGGCGGCGTGGACATGTGATGGGCATCGCTGGATTCGCCATAGCCGAGCAAGCGAGGCGCTTGGGGCGCGGCATCAAGGCGTTCCAGCAAGGCGAAACCGGCGGCTTCGCCGATGGAGATGCCGCGGCGCGCCTGGTCGAACGGTTGGCAGGGTTCGGGCGACACCAGCTCCAGTGCGTTGAAGCCGAACAGTACGCTGTCGCATAGCGTGTCCACGCCACCGACCACGGCGGCATCGGCCAAGCCCAGGCGGATCAGCCGCTCGGCATGGGCGAACACCTTGGCGCTGGAGGAGCAGGCGGTCGAAACCGTGAGGCACGGGCCTTCCAGCCCCAGCGCCTCGGCCACGAAGCCGGCCAGCGAATGCGGCGCGTGGATCAACGGCCGGCGCAGTTCCGGCGGTATGCGGCCGTCCGCGTCCAGCGTACGGTAGCCCTCCTCGGTGGCGCCGATGCTGGCGGTGGAGGTGCCCAGCACCAGGGCTACGCGTGCCGCGCCATAGCGCAGGCGAGCGTCCAGCGCCTGTTCGAGAAAGTGATCCTGCTGCAGGCCCAGCCAGGCCAGGCGGTTGTTGCGGCAATCCCAGGCGGCGTGCGCGGCGGGTAGCGCGGCGTCTTCCACGCCATCCACGCGGCCGATCCAGCACGCCAGCGGCGCGCTGCTGAAATCGTTGGCGCGGAGCCCGCTGCGCGAGGCGACCAGCGCGGCGTAATGTGCGTCAAGCCCTCGGCCCAGGGCGGAGGTGGCCGTATAGGTACGGACGGCCAAGGGTTGGAACGGAACAGACATCCGTTCAGCCTACCCAGCGACCGCCCCATTGCCTATGCCCGGACGGTCCGCGTACCGGGTAGCGTTCATCTTTGCGCTGGGGCAATTGCGCCCAGCTGGCCCGCTGCGCACACTCCTCCATCGGCGCTTTCGCGCCCCGCCCTGCCTGCCGCCGTGTCGCCATTCACTGCTCCCCTCAAACGTGGTCCCTGGCGCTACCTGAGCGATCGCGATGTGTTGCATGCGGTCGTGATAACGCTGCTCGCGTTGGTGTTGAGCCTGGGCCTGCTGTGGGTGGGCTATCTCATCCACGTCTGGCGCGTGGCGGCGCGCAGCCCGCTTACGCTGGCGCGGCCGATGACCGTGCTGGTATTCGGGCGCCGGCTGGTGGACGACCAGCCCGAGCGCGACTACCAGCAGCGCTTGCAACGGGCCTTGGCGTTGATGCGGGCCGAGCAGACCGAGCATGTCCTGCTGCTGGGCGGTCGCAGCGGCGGCAGCCTCAGTGAGGCCGCCGCCGGGCAGGCCTGGCTGAGCCAACATGGGCTGCCGCCCGGGGTGATTCTGCAACTGGAGCAGGCGTCGGTCGATTCGCTGGAAAACCTGCGTCACGCACGCAGCCTGTTGCAGGAAGATGGTCCGTTGATGCGCAGCTTGCCGCCGGTGGCACTGGTCACCAGTCGCTATCACCTGGCCCGTTGCCTGTTGTTGTCGCGCCGCCTGGGCTTTGACAGCGTACCCGTGGCGGCCGAGCCGGAGTTCAGGCTTGACCGCCGCAATCTGCTGCGCCTGCTGACCGAGTCGGGTTATCTCATGTGGATCGATGTGGGCGTGCGGTGGGGGCGGTTGATCGGCCATCGGCGCATCGTGGAGCGAATGAGCTAGGGCCGCACCGACGCGACGCCCGGCCGCATCGGTGCGCGCGGCGGCGCTTGCTAAGCTTGGCGCGTTTTGACCACGACCACGGACCGCGTGATGAGCCAGCAAGCCGACCAAGCCGAACTTTTCCTGCGTGCGCTGCAAGACCGCATCTGCGCCGCTGTAGAGCAGCTCGACGGCAAAGCCCGTTTCGAGGAAGACGCGTGGACGCGTCCGGCTGGCGGTGGCGGGCGCACGCGCGTACTGCGCGATGGCGCCCTTTTCGAGCAGGCGGGGGTGAACTTCTCGCGCGTCTACGGCCATCAGTTGCCGCCCAGCGCCACCGCGCATCGTCCGGACCTGGCCGGCGGCAGCTTCGTCGCCACGGGGGTGTCGCTGGTGCTGCATCCGCGCAACCCGCACGTGCCGACCACGCACGCCAACGTGCGCTATTTCGAGGCCAGCAAGGAAGGCGTGGCGCCGGTGTGGTGGTTTGGGGGCGGCTTCGATCTCACCCCGTTTTATCCGCACGACGAGGACGTGGTGCATTGGCACACCGTGGCCCGCGACCTGTGCGCGCCGTACGGCGAAGAGGTCTACCCGCGCTACAAGAAATGGTGCGACGACTATTTCTATCTCAAGCACCGCAGTGAAACACGCGGCGTGGGTGGCCTGTTCTATGACGATTTGAACGAAGGCGGCTTCGAGCGCTGCTTTGCGTTCACACGCGACGTGGGCCAGGGTTTCCTCGATGCCTACCTGCCCATTGCGGCGCGTCGCAAGGACGCGCCATATGGCGAGCGCGAGCGCGAATTCCAGCTATACCGTCGCGGCCGCTACGTGGAATTCAATCTGGTCTACGATCGCGGCACGCTGTTTGGCCTGCAGTCGGGCGGCCGCACGGAATCCATCCTGATGAGCCTGCCGCCGCGGGTGCGTTTTGAGTATGCCTATCAGCCCGAGCCGGATTCGGCCGAAGCGCGGCTTTCCGACTACCTCAAGCCGCGCGACTGGGTGTGAGGTCGACGGCTTGGTCGTCATTGGCCCGTTGCCGCGAATGACGACCGCCACGCCCTTCGGTTGGAAGAGGTCGCCTTATTCCTTCGGCGCGTCGCCACTGAACTTCACCGGCGTGGCGCCCTTCACCGGTCCGATCTGGGCGGTGTCGCTCACCTGCAGCACCACCTCGCGGCGGAACTCCAGCGTGCCCTGCACCACGGCGTGCGGGCCGATCACGATATGCGGCAGGCGGCTATTGCTGTTCCAGTTAAACCAGCCGCCGGGCTTGTCGACCAGGATGCCGCCTTCCACATGCGAATTGGCGCCCACGTTGATATCGCCGTTCACCGTGCGGATACCGTCACCCACGTGCGCGGCAGCAAGGCTGATGGTGCCGTTGACCGTGCTCACCTTGCCCGCCACTTCCGCGTGATCGCCCAGGCGCACGCCGCCATTGGTGGTGCCGATGGTGCTGGTGACACGGCTGTTGGCGCCCAGTGTGACCGAGCCGTTGACGGTGTCGATCAGCGACGCCTGCGACTTGTCGCCGATGTCCACCGAACCATTGACCGTGCTCGCCTTCTGCACCGTGGCGTTATCGCCGATGTGCACGGCGCCGTTGACGGTACTGACATTGCCGGCCTGCTGGCCCGAGTCCACGCGGACGGTGCCATTGACCTTGCTGACGTCGTTGTCCCAGGCGTGGGCCGCTACGGGCAAGGCCAGGGCAAAAGCGAGGGCGATAAGAGTACGGCGCATGACAGGGCTCCCCAAAGAATAGAAATGACCTGGCTAGGATGCACCCGCGCGGCGCCGGGTTTAGCATGACCTTCGACACGGGGCCGGCCTCCATTTGACGCGCCTGGGGCCGGGCCTCACCATTTCAGGTTTCCCGCCACCGATTCCCGCCATGTACAAGCTCGTACTCATCCGTCACGGCCAGTCCCAGTGGAACCTCGACAACCGCTTCAGCGGCTGGGCCGACGTGGACCTCACCGAACAGGGCAAGGCCGAGGCTGCCGAAGCCGGTCGCCTGCTCAAGGCCGAAGGCTATGCCTTCGACGTGGCCCATACCTCGGTGCTCAAGCGCGCCGTGCGCACCCTGTGGGGCGTGCTGGATGGGGTGGACCAGATGTGGCTGCCGGTGGTGACCGACTGGCGCCTCAACGAGCGCCACTACGGCGGCCTTACCGGCCTCAACAAGGCCGAGACGGCGGCCAAGTACGGTGAGGACCAGGTGAAGGTGTGGCGTCGCAGCTACGACATTCCCCCGCCGCCGCTCGATCGCGCCAGCAACGAAGCCGTGACCGACCCGCGCTACGCCGGGCTGGATGCCTCGATGATTCCCGATACCGAGTGCCTGAAGGACACCGTCGATCGCGTGCTGCCCTACTGGCATGACGTACTGGCGCCGGCCATCCGTTCCGGTCAGCGTGTGGTGGTGGCCGCTCACGGCAACTCGCTGCGTGCCTTGGTGAAGTACCTCGATCAGATGTCAGAGGAGGAAATCGTGGAACTCAACATCCCCAACGGCGTGCCGCTGGTGTACGAGTTCGACGCCAACCTCAAGCCGATCCGTCATTACTACCTGGGCGACGCCGCCGCCATCGCCGCCAAGATGGCCGCCGTAGCCAACCAGGGCAAGGCCAAGTAAGCCAGGAGACGACCTCGCGGGTGACAGACGTCACCCGCGATGGCTATGGCGCGTCAATCGCCACGCCGCGGGTCCGCCGCTAAGCTTGCGCACACTTTCCACGCGAAGCGCCGCCATGACCCCGAACATGATCTACGCCCTCATGATTCCGCTGATGGTGTTTGCCATTTGGCGCCGCGTGCGCGGCAGCTTTGGCCGTCAGCCGATCCGGCGCAAGCGCATGATGGCGCGCATCGTCATTTTCGCCGTGATCGGCGTGCTGCTGGCGGTGAGCGGACTGCACAACCTCAAGCTGCTGGAAGGCCTGTTGGGCGGCGTGTTTGCCGGTGCCGCGCTGGGCACCGTCGGCTTGCGCTTGACCCGCTTCGAGCGTCGCGCCGATGGCGCGGATTTGTACATTCCCAATGCCTGGATCGGCGGCCTGCTCACTGTGTTGCTGGTGGCCCGTCTGGCCTGGCGCTTCCTGGTCGTGATGCCTCAGCTGCAAGATCCGTCCGTGACGCATTCGGGGCCGGCCATGGGCAACAGCCCGCTGACCCTGGCGATCTTCGGGCTGATGATTGGCTACTACATTTGCTACAACGCCGGCTTGCTGGTGCATCACCGGCGTTTCGAACAGGCCCAGGCGGTAGCCTGAGGCCTGGTGCTCACAGGGCGTCGCTGTCCATCTCGCCCGTGCGGATGCGGATGACCTGCTCCAGAGGGGTGACGAAGATCTTGCCGTCGCCGATCTTGCCAGTGCGTGCCGATTGCTGGATGGCTTCCACCACGCGGTCCAGTTGCTCGTCGGCTACCGCCACTTCCAGCTTGATCTTGGGCAGGAAATCCACCACATACTCCGCGCCGCGATAGAGCTCGGTATGGCCTTTCTGACGGCCAAAGCCCTTCACTTCGGTTACGGTGATGCCCTGCACGCCCACTTCGGCCAGGGCTTCGCGCACATCATCCAACTTGAACGGCTTGATGACCGCCACCACCAGCTTCATGAGCTTTCCTTCCAATCGTTGGGTCCCGGCACGCGTGCCGCCAGACCGCCATTTTGCCTGCGCGACCCCGGAGCTGTCGCCTGGGACCCCCTCGTGTAGGAAAATACCTACAACACGTGACGGAGCATGCCGATAGTGGCATTTCACTTTATGAATCTACACTTACTTTCGACGAGTTCGAGGTGCTATCCATGATGGATAGGCAGGGTATTGATCAGCTTGCCCAGCGTCTTGTTTCGTTGGTTCCATCAGGATTGGCTCAGGCGCACCAGGATTTGCGCACCAACTTCAGCGATGTCCTGGCGCAAGGATTGCGTCGCCTCGACCTAGTCACACGCGAAGAGTTTGATGTCCAGGTTCAACTCCTGGCGCGCACCCGCGCCAAGGTGGAGGCCCTGGAGAAACGAATCGCCGAACTCGAGGCCGGTGCTGCCACCTAAGGGGGCGCAGCGCGGGCCCACGTCCCGGGAGCCGCCCCCGATTTGTCACCCTCACCCCGAGAACGGTCGGGGGCGGCTATTTTCATGCAGGCCGCGCGAGGGAACCGCTCCATGTCTGAATCCGCTAGCCGCATTCGGCTTGGTCATTCAGCGTCGGCCCCATGAGTCTCGCGGTCACGCTCAGTCGTGCCCAGGAAGGTGTGGCGGCACCCCAGGTCATGGTGGAAGTGCATCTGTCCGGCGGCCTGCCCGGGACCAATATTGTCGGCTTGCCTGAAGCTGCCGTGCGCGAGGCGCGCGATCGCGTGCGTGTCGCCATCCAGAACACCGCCTTCGAATACCCCAATCGCAAGGTCACGGTGAACCTGGCCCCGGCCGAGCTACCCAAGGACGGTGGCCGGTTCGACCTGGCTATCGCCCTGGGTATCCTTGCGGCAGGCGGCCAGGTACCGCGCGAAAAGCTCGACGACTGCGAATTTCTCGGCGAACTGGCGCTGTCCGGTGCGTTGCGCGCCGTATCCGGCGTGCTGCCGGCCTTGTTGCGGGCGCGGGCGCGCGGGCGGCGGGTGGTCGTGCCGCGGGCCAATGCCGCCGAGGCCGCGCTCGTTTCCGATGCCGATGTCCTGGTCGCCGACTCCCTGGCCGAAGTATGCGGCTGGCTGCGCGGTGCGCAGGAGTTGGCCATGCCGGGCGAGGCGTCGACGCAGATCACCGAAACAGGCGCGCCGGATCTGCTGGACGTGCGCGGCCAGCTGCAAGCGCGGCGTGCGCTGGAGATTGCCGCCACCGGCGGTCACCACATGCTGCTGATGGGGCCGCCGGGTACCGGCAAGACCATGCTGGCCGAGCGCCTGCCCGGCATCCTGCCGCCTCTCACTGAGTCCGAAGCACTGGAGACCTGCGCGGTACTTTCGGTGGCGGGCCAGTCGGTAGATCCTGCCCGGTGGCGTCGCCGCCCGTTCCGGGCGCCGCACCACACCAGCTCGGCGGTGGCCTTGGTGGGCGGGGGCGCGCTGCCCCGGCCCGGCGAAATCTCGCTGGCGCACAACGGCGTGTTGTTCCTCGACGAGTTGCCCGAATTCGGTCGCCACGTGCTGGATGTGCTGCGCGAGCCGTTGGAGTCCGGGCACATCGTGATTTCCCGAGCCGCCCGGCAATCCACCTTTCCCGCGCAGTTCCAGTTGGTCGGGGCGATGAACCCATGTCCCTGTGGCTATGCCGGTGATCCGCGCCAGTGCTGCCAATGCACACCCGATCAGGTGCGGCGCTATCGCGCCCGCATCTCCGGCCCGTTGCTCGATCGCATCGATTTGGCGGTGGACGTGCCGCGCGTGCCACTGGGCGAGCTGGGTGCATTGCGCGGGCCGCATGACGAGGACTCCGCTACCGTTCGCGCACGCGTGATCAAGGCGCGGCATCACGGGTTGATGCGTGCGGGGCGCTCCAACGCGGAAATCAGCACCCGCGAACTGGAGCGCGACTGTGCGCTGGGGCCGGCCGAGCGCCGCTGGTTCGATGCTGCGCTGGAGCGCCTGGGCCTGTCGGCACGCGCCTATCACCGTACCCTGCGTGTGGCCCGCACTATCGCCGATCTGGATGGCGGCGCCGCCCTGCTCGATCGCTCGCACCTCGCTGAAGCGCTGACCTATCGCCGCCTCTGAAGCGACGCAACAGCATTGCTCCCACGTTGCCCATGGCGAGCGTGGTTCCACACTCTGCCGCCACGTCATAACGGCCGCTTGCAGTGGAGCGCCCATGAGCGCGACTGAGGTAAGTGAGGTGAAGCACCCGGCGCGATCCTGTGTGCCGCCTACTGCTCGTGCTGGCTTATCTGCTGCAGAATCCGACGAAGGTGAGCGAGATCGGTTGCGGATAGTCGCTGGACGGCCAGCGGTGCATCGTCATGAACCGTGCGTTGGGCCAGCTCCACGAGCTGGCGGCCTGCGGACGTGAGCGACACCAGTTTTGCGCGGCGATTCTCCGGGTGCGGTCGGCGTTCAACCAGGCCACGATCTTCCAGATCGTTCACCGCGACAGTAGTGGCTGGCGCATCGCTGCCGGTCATCTCGGCCAGTTGACTCAAGGTTAGCGGCGCGTCGAGCAGTCGTCGCAGGATACGCACGCGGCTGAAAGGCAGGCCGGTGGCATCGCTCACCTTGCGACGCCATTCACCGCGGGTTTCCCACACCAGGCTGACCAGCATCTGCCACACGCTATCGGCAGCGCTGCCGTTGGGGGCGTGTCCAGTCATGCCGCCGCTCCCGCGGGGGCTTCTTCCAGCAAATGCGCCGCATGCCGCGTCGTCTCGTGTGCCCAGCGTGTATTGGAAAGCCACGCCAACAACAGCACGGTCGCGCCGCCGCCGGTCACCAGCCACCAGAACGGATGAGAGGCTTCGGCGAATCCATGATGCATGTGTGTGCCCAGAATGGTGCCTGCCAGCGCGACACCCAGTGACGCACCGATCTGCCTGCTGGTGGACGCCACCGCTGCAGCAAGACCCGCCTGGGCCTTGGGCATGCCCGATACGGCGGTATTGGTGATGGGCGCATTCACCATGCCGAAGCCGACTCCGAAGATCACATAGGTCAACAACAACCAGGGCAGCGGTGTGGTGGCGGTCAACTGCGTCATCAGCAACGCGCTGGTGATGGTGGCGACGCCGGAGGCCATCAGTGAGGGACGCGTGCCGTACGTGCCGACCAGTCGCCCGGAGAGCGGCGAGCAAAGAATGGTGGCGAGGGCGAGCGGCAGCGTGCATAGGCCGGTTTGAAAGGCCGACAGACCGCGTACTTCCTGCAGGTACAGTGCATTGAGAAACAGAAAGCCGGAGAACGCCGAGAAGCTGCATACGGCGATCAAGGTGGCGCTGCTGAAGGGCGCGCTGCGGAAGAAGCGAATGTCGATCAGCGGTTCATGGCGTCGAGGTTCGTAGATCAGCAAGGCGATCAGTGCGAGCGCGGAGGCGCTGAACAGGCCCATGATCGTCGGCGAGCGCCAGCCGGCGTGAGGACCCTCGATCACCGCATACGTCACCGTGGCCAGGATCACGAACACCAGCAACTGCCCCACGGCATCCACGCGTCGCGGGTGCGGTGCCTTGGACTCGGGGATGTAGCGTGCTGCCAACAACATCGCGGCGGCGCCCACCGGCAGATTCACCCAGAAGATCGAGCGCCAGCCGATGCTTTCGGTCAGCACGCCGCCGATCACCGGCCCCAGCGCCATCGAGACACCGGCGACCGCGCCCCACACGCCGATGGCGCGTGCGCGTGCTTTCGGCTCGTGGAACGTGTTGGCGATGATCGACATGGCCACCGGATTAAGCATCGTCGCACCCAGCGCCTGCACGATGCGAAACGCCACCAGGCCCTGGATGTTGGGGGCGATACTGCATAGCAGCGAGCCCAGCATGAACAGCGCCATGCCGGTCTGGAACACGCGGCGTCGGCCGAAGCGGTCGGCCATCGATCCGGCCAACATCAGCAGGCTTGCCACCACCATGGTGTACGCATCGATCACCCACTGAAGTCCCGATATCGAGGCGACCAGATCGCGTCGGATCGATGGCAGCGCAACGTTAACGATGGTCGCGTCCATGGCGACCATCAGCAGGCTCAGGCAGCAGATGCCCAGAATGAGGTTCGGATGCGTTGCGCTTCGACCGGAGTCGGCAATGGTTGTATTCATGTAATAATTGTTGATTCACAACCTTTTAGAGTCAATAGGATGCTGCTTCGCCGGTGTGCGCCACCCATGGCTTGGCGCGGGCCGGGTGCTTCGGCCCAAGCCGACACTGGACGGAACTCCAAAGTTCGAGCCTTCCAGGGCGTCTCAGTTTGTGTGTGCCGTGAACCATCGGCACACACTATGTATTCAAGTACGGTGCATAGTTAGCGCGTAAAGGGGATGCCATGAAGATCGAAACCGTTGCGGTGGCGCTTTTTGCTCTCTGGTTCTTTTCCGAACCCTTGATCCTCCGCACGGCACGTGACCGCAGCGGCAAGAACGTGGATGACCGCTCGCTCGCCTTGCTGGCCGGCAGCAATATGATCATTTCTTGGCTGTCCATAGCCCTCTATTTCCTGGGCATCGGCGCGCTGGCATTTACACCTGCACTGAAAATCTTCGGCATCGCCGTGATGCTTACGGGCTTTTGCATCCGCTGGGCCGGCATGTGGACGCTGCGGAAATTCTTTTCGGCCAACGTGGCGGTGCAGAGCGATCACCGGCTGGTGATCGCGGGGCCGTATCGCTTCGTGCGGCACCCCGGTTACTTCGGCGGCTGGCTGGGCTTTGTCGGGCTGGGTCTGGCGCTGGGCAACGGGATCGCGATGATCCTGCTCACGGTGTTCACCCTGCCCGGGTTTCTCTATCGCATCCATGTAGAAGAGAACGCGCTCAACGGTGCCTTCCCCGACTATCGACCGTACGCAGCACGGGTGAAGCGGTTCCTACCTTTCGTCTGGTAATGCGACGGTTGCAGCCCCTGGTGTTTCGCGATCCGAATGAACAACTCAAGGCTGCGACTTCAGACGGTCAACGCAACACCTGTCTCTTATACACATCTGACGCTGCCGACGACAACGTTCGGGTGTAGATCTCGGTGGTCGCCGGGGCAGTAGAAGGGGGGGGGGGGGGGGGGGGGGGGGGGGGGGGGGGGGGGGGGGGGGGGGGGGGGGGGGGGGGGGGGGGGGGGGGGGGGGGGGGGGGGGGGGGGGGGGGGGGG